>NZ_QJJN01000005.1:0-329989 GCF_003201515.1 Alteromonas sp. I10 | reverse complement strand
TTAAGCTAAAACTAAAAGGCCTGAGTCCGATACAATATCGAAATCAGGCCTTGGTTGCCGCTTAGAAATGAGTCCAACTTAATGGGGTCACTTCATGTGTGCGGTTTTTTATTGCGTTTAGTCACGTGCCAACTAGCTTTTTATCGATAGACGGCGGCAATAACAATGTTTTATTGAGTAAACGTAACTGAAAACGTTACGGGTACTGTTGTTGTTATGCTCTTAAGCCCTGCAATTTTTTGAAGTGCAGCTACGCCTTCAGCAAGTCCAAAAGACTCTGCTTTAATTAACGTTGGTGACGTGGTTGATACGGTAAGCGTATCGTCGTTTACTTTACTTGCTTTAACAGCAAATGACGTAGGAACGGCTTTACCGTGCAACATCAAAATACCGTCTACCTTCCCGTTAACAACTTGGCCCGATTTCAGGTTCATCATCGACTCAGGCAAGTTGGCCTCAAATGTCGCTTGTGCAAACTTGGTCACGTTGAACAGCATCTCTTGCATTCGCTTGTTGCGAATATCAATGGCTGTATTCACTGACGATAAGTCAACCGCCACGTTAAGTTTGCCACCGTCAGACAGCGTACCATCAAAGCTATCAAACTTATGTACTTCGGTGACTTGTGCATTCTTCGTCGATAAGAAGTGTAGTGCACTTGTTTCGCCGTCTATTGACCAATCGGCTGCGGCGGGAAATGCTAGCCCACATGCGAGCAATGCTGCAGACAACGTGCGAATACGTGTAGTCATCATAGGTTACTCCTTTTACTTTTTGGTTCCATCTGGCTTGATTTAACCACTACCAGAGTAATGTGGCCCAGCAACATTACTACGCTATTATACGTAGGTTAACACGCTGCGCTACGTAAATTATTACGCGCTAGTGCTGATGTGGGTTTACGAAGTCATCATACTGGACTACATCTTGCCATGGCACCCTTTGATCGCCCATTACCACAAAATCTGGGTTCTCTAGCGAATGACGCTGATTGTAGGTAAGAGGTTCGAAGTTAGCGGCGGCAATACTCCCACCCGCTTCAGAGACAATGCATTGCGATGCGCCAGTGTCCCATTCACCGGTAATACCGATACGCATAAATACATCAGCTTTTCCTTCGGCAATAAAACAGGCCTTCAGGGAGCAGCTTCCCAATGGAAGCGTTTGGTATACGCGCTTAGCGCACATTCTGCTGAGCACTTTTTCTCTCGACTGACGACGGCTTATTGCAATCATCACCACACTATTTTTAGGGTCGTCTAGCTTGCGTACGCTTATTGGGTGATCGCCATCAGGTGATGACTTAAACGCGCCTTTGCCTTTCTGGGCGTAATATAACGACTGCCCTGGAGGCCAAAAGATAACGCCTATTGTCGGCTCATTGTTCTCTATTAGCGCAATGTTTACTGCGAAATCACCGCTTCTAGCAATGAATTCTTGGGTTCCGTCGATGGGATCGATTAACCAGTATCGAGGCCAATGCTTTCGCTCTTCTAGACTTGCATGTTTGTTTTCCTCTGAGAGGATTGGGATATCAGGCGTTGCGGCTTGTAAGCGCTTGTTGATGATATCATTTGCCAAATAATCTGCGCTAGTAACGGGAGACTCATCGTCTTTTTGATAAGCGTCAAACTCCCCTTTATCGTATACTTCTAATACGGCTTCACCGGCTTCGATGGCAATTTCTTTCGCAAGTTCTAGTAGGTCGGCATGGGCGTCATCGGGCATTGTTTATTGTTCCTTAAACCACTTTTGAGCTAAAAACAGCGCGGCTATACAGCGTGCTTCTACAAAGTCTTCTCGTGCAAGTAAAGCATCTGCTTCATCTAAAGGCCAGTGAATCACCTCAAGAGGCTCAGGTTCGTCGCCTTCAAGTTGCTTTGGATACAAGTCTCGAGCCAAAACAATGGTCATATTGGCGTTAAAGAAAGTGGGCGCCATGCTGACCTTATGAAGCTCCACAAGATCATTGGCCGCGAAGCCTGCCTCTTCTTGTAGTTCGCGATTAGCAGCTTCAATGGCAGTTTCGCCAGGGTCTATTAAACCTTTTGGGAAGCCTAGTTGATACGAATGTGTGCCGGCTGCATATTCGCGAATTAACACCATGGTGTTTTCATCAAGCATAGGCACTATCATTACCGCGCCCCTGTTTCCGCCAGCCATCCGCTCGAATTCACGGGTGGCGCCGTTCGAAAACTCAAGGTCTAAGCGTTCTACCCTAAAGAGTTTGCTTTGCGCAACGATTTCACGAGAATGAATTTGTGGTAACGGTTTGTTCGGATCAATTTTTGGCATGTCTATCGCTACAACTTTGTTATCATACTTGTATACAATTTCTTAGCTTACTTCATTATAAGGAAAATCGCTTGCCCTTTCTGCCCTGGAATGAAATAGAAACTGTACTGTTAGACATGGACGGCACTTTGCTGGACCTTCATTACGACAACCAGTTCTGGCTACATCATTTGCCTAAACGATTAGCACAAATAAGAGGAATTTCAGAGGCGCAGAGTCAACGTGAAATGACTGCGCGATATGAGTCAGTATTCGGGCAAATTCAATGGTATTGCTTAGATTACTGGGCTGAATCTCTTGAAATGGACTTAGAAAATGAGTTTATGCCGCTGAAGCGTGAGCTGGCACATTTGCTCGCCCTTCGTGACGATACAATTCCGTTCCTTGATGCGCTTCATGACTCAGGCAGGCAGGTGGTATTAGTGACCAATGCGCACCCAAACAGTTTGGCGCTAAAGATAGAGCATACCCAGCTCGACGCACATATCGACAACCTCATCTCTACCCATGAGTTCGGCGTAACCAAAGAGTCTCAGCTGCTATGGGAAAGATTACAGGCACGGGTAAAGTTCGATGCCCATCGCACTTTATTTGTCGATGACTCACTGCCAATTCTAAATGCGGCAAAGACATACGGTATTAAACATTTACTTGCTGTCGATAACCCTGATAGTACCTTGCCAAATCGCAATATTAGTGAGTTTCCAGCGGTGCGCGATTACCGTTTAATGCTAGAAGATATTAAGCAGAACCCTGTTGGGACTGTTTCGAAAGGACGTTTTTAAAGGACGAAAGCACATGGTTTCTGACACAATTTATGTAGGGTCGCTGAATCCGGTAAAAATTAATGCTGCGCTCAATACACTCTCTGACACACTAGAGCACGATTTCGACGCTCAGGGTATGGCTGTACCAAGCGGCGTGCCTGACCAGCCAATGAATGAAGATGAAACGCGCTTGGGCGCCATTAATCGCGTGAAGGCCATGCTTGCTCATCATCAAGGTGGTCTCACAGATGCGTGGTATGTGGCAATTGAAGGTGGTGTGGATGTATTTGAAGATGGTCCTGCTACCTTTGCCTATGTGGCGATATACCATGAAGGTCACTGGTCGATATCGCGAAGTGCAAGCTTGCCTCTTCCTGTAAGCGTATATCAGGCACTGCAGCGTGGCGAAGAGCTAGGGCCGGTTATGGACAAACTCTTTGATACGGTAAACATAAAGCAAAAAGGGGGGGCTATTGGTTTGCTTACTCTTAATCACGCCTCGCGACAAAGTGTTTATGAAGTAGCGTTAACGCTTGCTATGGCAAAGTTCCATTTCCCCGACTTATACACTGACTAGTGTTGAACCTCTTGTGCTGTGCAACAAGGCGCATTACACCGTTAATCAAACAGAGTGCCGCAAGGGTATCCTTACTTAGGAAAAATGATAAGGCGATCGCAACGGTCGCCCTGAAATCTTTACTTCGATAGGTAATCTTTTCTGGATCCTTTCTGACACTATCCATTACTTAGGCTTTAAGTTGCTTCTATGTTATTGAAAATAGGTTAAAAAATATTTTTTGACACCTTGGCTTTTTAGTTGCACTTCCTTCAGACCAAACGGAATAAGGAGAGTGACAATGAGTGAGACAATCAATACCTACAACCCTGCTACAGGTGAAAAGATCGATCATTATCATTTGATGTCAGCCGAGGACGCCGAACAAGCTGTTACCCGTTCACAAGAAGCCTATTTGAACTGGCGCCGTACGTCATTTGAGACCCGCGCAGATTTATTTAATAACCTTGCAAACCTGATGGAAGAGCGAATTGACGATCTCGCCAGCCTGATGACACGGGAAATGGGTAAGGTTACCGCGCAAGGAAAGCAAGAAGTGCAGCTATGCGCTGAAATATGCCGCTATACGGCCGAGCACGGCGCTTCAATTTTGGAAGACGAACATCGCATTTTCGAAGGCGGTCGAGCAATCATTACGTATCAGCCAATTGGCGTTATTCTTGGCATCCAGCCGTGGAATTTTCCGTTGTACCAAGTTATTCGTTATAGCGCCTCAAACATAATGGCGGGTAACACCACGGTACTGAAACATGCTAAAAACGTGTTTGGTATGGCGCAAGCCATTCAGCAAATGTACGAAGATGCTGGCTTTCCTAAAAATGTTTACCAGTCGCTGCTAATTGATGGCAGCACGGCAAGTGACTTAATCAAGCACAAATACGTTCGCGGCGTTACTTTTACCGGGAGTGACGAAGTAGGTAAAGAAGTCGCTAAGGAAGCTGCAAGCTTGTCTAAGAAAACCGTAATGGAGCTTGGTAGTAACGACGCCTTTTTGGTGTTAGAGGATGCTGACATCGACCATGCTGTAGAAATGTGTATCCAAGGACGGGTTATTAATAACGGTGAAACCTGTGTGGCGGCTAAACGCTTTGTTATTGTGGATAGCGTCTATGAAGAATTCCGAGACAAATTTGTGGCGCAGTGTAAAAAGCTAAAAGTTGGCGACCCCACAAACGAAAACACGGATTTGGGCCCAATGGCGAGAGAAGACTTGCGCGATGAACTTCATGAGCAAGTGAAAAAGTCGCTAGAAAACGGCGCTACGCTATCACTGGGTGGAGAAATTCCAGACTCTGATGGTTATTTCTACCCAATTACGGTGCTGGAAGATGTATCGCCAGGTATGCCCGCTTATGATGATGAGCTATTTGGACCAGTTGCTTCGCTCATTCGCGTGCGCGACGACAAGCAAGCCATGGAAGTAGCAAATGATTCACGTTATGGCTTGGGCGGCGGTATCTTCAGTACAGATACCGACAAAGCAATAGCATTGGCGAAAGATGAATTTGATACCGGTATGGTTAATATCAATGGGTACTCTTTGGCACAACCAAACTTACCTTTTGGTGGTGTGAAAGACAGCGGTTACGGTCGTGAGCACGGTGGTTACGGTATGCGTGAATTCGTCAATATCAAAACTATCATGGTCGCTGAGAAATCGGCCGAGTAGTGCACTTCGGTAAGAAGCAATGAGAAGAAAGGCGAACTTCAGGGTTCGCCTTTTTTGTTTTGCCGTACTCCCTATTCATTAAGGTAGTCGCACAGTCAAGCCCATGTAATCGAAAACAGTCAGGCGAAAAAACAGTGCACAGTCAACTAGGCTGAATAGTTTCGTCCGGGCAAACGGTCTTTTAATCAAATATCTGTGTATTAATGAGTAGGGAATAACATAAGGCGATGGTTATGACGGTTATAAATGAACGGTTAAGTAATGCAAGATCAGGCATTGGGCTTAAAAGGCAGGACAAACAGCGCGGTAGAAAACAAACTGCGTTTTTTTGCGCTATGACAACCACTGCTATTCTATCGTTCTCGGCTTTAGCGCAGCCGTTGTCTCAACCTTCAATTACATCAGACGATGCCGGCCTAAGCACCAGTCCTATGGGTTGCCATAACGTTTCGGTGCAAATATTAGGGTCGGGTGGACCTGAATTGGATGACGGCAGAACATCTAGTGCCTATGTGGTTTGGATAAATGACAGCGCCCGCGTGTTGGTAGACGCTGGAAGCGGAAGCAGCGTTCAGTTTGGCGCTGCGGGGGCAACGTTTGAATCGTTAGAAGTTATCTTGCTTTCCCACTTACACACCGATCACTCCGCCGATTTGCCAAGCTTTGTAAAAGGTGGGTATTTCACCGATCGCGAGAAGGATTTAATAATAATGGGGCCAGAGGGCAACGACATTATGCCGTCCACAAACGCCTATGTGTCGTCGTTAATAGGGAAAAACGGCGCGTTTAAGTATCTGTCTTCTTACACTATAGAAGGCCAAGATGACTATGCGATATCCACAAAAAGCATCGGGGCCACAACCTTTGAACAACCGTTTAAACGCAATGTAAACGATAGCGTCAGTGTTGAGGCAATGACGGTGAACCACGGGCCTATTCCAGCATTAGCGTGGAAGGTCAAGGCCAACGGCTGCGAAGCGGTATTTTCAGGCGATACCAATGATAAACAAGGAAACCTTGCTCGTTTTGCTAAAAACGCAGACCTTTTGGTGCTACACAACGCGATTGGTGATGACGCGGGTCAGGTTGCTAAGAACTTGCATATGACGCCGACTCAGATTATCGACATTGCCGCGCAGTCAAACGCTAAGCAAATAGTGTTGTCTCATATTATGAAACGTAGCGAACCGGGTCTTGATGCACTTACTGAGGCGATTACTGTTGTAGCTGAAGGTCGAGTATATGCCGCTGAAGACTTAATGAACATTACCCTGTCTGAACAGGAGTAAAATAAGCGTAAACCGTCTGCGATACACGGTTTACGCTTTTATAGAGGTTCTCTAACTATTATTGAGGGGCAAAAGGCAGCGGAATAGGCGTACCGTTTACACTGGCTTCGCCATCTTTAAGTGTTAGCTTTGTCTCGTAACCTTTCTCGGTTTCTTTTATTAAGCCTTGTTGAGCGAAGGTACTTAGCATCATAGGTGTCTGTTGTTCTACAGCGGCTTGAAGCTCTTCAGCCGTCATATTTTGTGCTTGTGGCGTCGCCATTAGTTGGCCCATCATATAGCCAGATGCCATACTCTGTGCAAGCGCTTTATCGGCGGTGATTTGTGCATCAGCCAGCAAATGCGTGACCCAATAAGCGGCGTCTTCCAACGTACCAGGAAGTGCATCTATACCCACTAATTTCGTGTTTGCGTAAGCGTTAAACGCCCCTTCAGGCAACGTTGCTTTCAGCTTCGTTATATTAATCTCTGGCTCAGCTTTAAGCTGTGTTAGCAAGTTAGCTTCAATAAACTCCATCATTTTGGCTGGCACTTCTTCAGAAGGCACTAATAATGAATTGTTGCTAAATTCTTGATAGGCCTTAATGAAGTCGATATCTAAGTTATTGATGGCAACGCCTAATACCATGTCTGTAGCATCAAGTTCAGGGCCCACGGCTTTGTCGACAGCGTATTCTACGTAGACATTGGCGGTGTTATTGTCTTCGTCAATCTTGACGTCAGTAGCAAAAGCTAGGTTCTCAATCTTAACTGTCGCACCTGGCTCAATGTTAGAAATTTCTATGCTTTCAATACGCGCCTTGCCAGTAGATTCAAATAAGTCACCTTTGAACGCCGCTACCATATCGCCATCATAGCTCATATCCATAGACAGATTTTTCATCTCTAGGGAAAATTCATCTGCACTTATGCTTAGCGATTCACCCGACGACGTATACAAAGTTTTGTCACCATCAGGCTCAGCTTCACCCGCATAACCAGAGAAAAGTAGCGTGAACCCCTCTTCTTCGGCCGTCGCGCTAAGCGCTGGAATAACGTCTGCGTAGCTTAGTCCACCAAACAAACCAACCACGCCTTCGTTGCGATAAATTGGCTGTTGGCCATCCCACTGAACGTATTCTCTTAACTCATCTCCATCAATAGACACCGTATAGTGAACGCGGCCTAATCCTAAGCCATCGCCAAAGTACACCGGTCCGTGATGAGCTACTAGCGTAGCGGTAATGCTAGGGTTTTCTTCCATTGGTATATCAGTGGAGTCAACATTCTGTGCATTGATTAGCGCTTGAAAATCGACAGCAAGCTTGATTTCTGCTGTTGTCGAAAACCAGCCTTTGTCATACGAAAGTACCTCGGCAGAATAAACGGCTTGTTGGTTAATTTCGTTTACGGCGGCGTTAACATTTTCGTGAACGCTAGTGCCAATAAAATAAGGGGCAACGCCAAGTGCAACCAAAGTTACGCCCGCGCCAGCTAGAAGAGGTTTGTTCATGATTACAATCCTTTGTTAAAAAGTGTTCCCAGTTCCTCTGGCCACAAACGTGAAGTACGTTGGTGGCCTAGAAATTCTACGCATAGGTTGTGCTATGCATCACAGCTTAATCGCAATATAGCCGTTACTATCCGGCGCACCAAACAAGCGTGCGGCCTGATGGACTTCTTGCGGTAAGCTGTCGTCAGGCTTAAATTTACCACTTACTCGAATATTTTTCATCGTAGTAGGGATAACCGCATCCATCGACAAGCTTAGTAAGTTAGGCTCGCTTACTAGTATTCCAATGTCATCGCCTTCACAACGCAGCTTTGCGGAATAAGTGCCAAAATCAATAGGGCCCTGTGTACCGGCAACCGTCGCGTTTAGCCAATCTCCGGTGCCGTTTAGCGATTGACACGCAGGCCCAAACGTTAAGTCACTGAGCGACACTTTGAAGCGCCCGCCGGCATTTACTGGCAGCGGAAGGCGAACTTGTGCAAGCACTCGGTCTACCGGTAAATACAGCGTGAAGTTTTCGGTATTTACGCTGTTTTGGCTGAAAAGTCCCGTGGTAATAGGCCCTTCAAATGCAATGTCATTTTTATCGCGAATATTACCTGCTTTAAGGTTTAATTTAATTTTACCTATCAACATATGTAAGGGGCTAAGCTCCCATTTTACATTGTTGATGGGTAGGCCATTAACTACTACAGTTTGCGCCTTGCCTGAAAACAAGGTGCCGCTAACACCACTAACGGCAACATTGCTAGGTAACGCAATACGGCCAATAACGTGAACAGCAGGCATGTAAGCAATGGCAAACAATAAGAAGGCAATAATGCCGCCTATAATCCAACTAACTTTCGACTTCATGCTTTACCTAATTGTAATCGGCGAATTTTGATATAGCCTGGCGCATCGGCCTCGGCAATATCCGCTTGAAGAATAATCACGCCCATATTTTCCATGGCTTTGAGCCATTCTAAAACACTGTTAAACGGCGCCTGATCAACCCACACCTGAAGCTCGTCGCCTTGTGGCTGCATACGAGATATAGCAATGTCGTGCTGAGCAGTAGTGCGGTTTACCGCTTGCGGTAACGAGCCAGAGAATGTTCGTTTACCCCCGCTGCTGCGGCGCAATTGCTGTGCTCTTGCTGCACTGTCTTTTACCCAAACCAACAAGGATTGCTGATTGTCGAGAAGCTGTTTCTGTTTATCTAAAGCAGCATTAAGCGGCGACCATACCGCAAAATAAAATAGCGCAATTATTAATAGCACAGCTGAAACCAGTACTAACTTTTGTTCGCGCTCGGTCAGCGCTTTGTACTTTTCTAAGAGTGCATTCATGAGGTACTCCTTACTGATACTGTACCTACAACGCCATTGTCACGATTATTTATGGCCCCTTGTTCAACCACAAAGCCTGCGCTTTCTGCTGTACGTTTAAACTGCTCTAGCGCTTCAAAGTTTTTACCTTGCGCCTGAATGCGAATCTCAGTGCGGGTTGCATCGAAGCGCAGTGTTTGCGGTTTTACATCAGTGGCTGAAAAAGCCGGAGCGAGCTGGTCTAGCATAATAAGCATAGAGGCACTGCCACCGCCTTGTTCTAACTTGGCAAGCTCGCTTTGTAGCTTCAGTCGCACGTTGCGATAGGTACCAATATTGGGGAAACCCGCCTTAACAGCGGTATTAATCTCACTGCTTAACGCCTGATTTTGGGCTTTAAGCTGGTAAAGAGAAAATCCTTTGTCGATAAGGCTGGTGCATAGCGCTAACACTGCTAATACTGCAGCAACACGCCACTGATTCAGAACACCGCTGCGCTTGCGCTTTACCTTGTAATCGCCTTGGCATAGGTTAAAGCTGCTTTGCATCGCCTCTTTTGCCAATACTTGCATAGGCAGCTCTAAGGGGGCCTGCGCTTCTTCAATATTTGGCAAAGTGCTTAAATCGATACCCGCATAATTGGTAATGGTTATCGGGCTTTCTTGTTGTGCAGTAAAATGCACAAGAGTTGGCAGTAACCATGTTGCCTCGCCCTGCACGCCTTTGAATGTGTCTTGTCGAACGAGAAGCTGTTCACCTAACGTAAGCACTGACCAACCGTTTTCGGTGACTGGCACTGCGAGTACATCAGGAATAATGGTGTCGCAGAATAACCCTGCTTCGCTAAGCCAGGACTGCCACAGCTCCATCTTTTCATGGCTAACTACTGCAACGGCCTGCTCATCGCCTCGCTTAGGGCCGATCGCAAAAAACTGCTGGCTAATGTCAGTGGCAAGCTCGTCTTCTAGCATAAACGGGATGGCAGAAATGATCTTGCGGCCAGCTTTAGGCGGCAGCTCAACCCATTTGAGTAAAATTTCGCTGCTAGGAGCTAAGGCAATAACACTTCGTTGCCCCGCGCGTTCGGTCAGCGAAGATAAGGCTTCTGCATTAGGCAGCTCGCCCGATGCAATAATTTCATCTTCGGTTCGCGAATAAACGAGCCAGCTAATTGGGTCTGTATGGTTGGCGCCTAAACGCACCAAGAGTTGTTCCATCAATAGGTTCCCCCAAACTCGCGATTCACAATACTAACGCCGGTATCGGCACTAACGTGAAACACGGTGGAAAGCTTAAAGGTTGCTTTGTTGTATTGTGTTTTTGTATGCAACATAAAATATTCAGTTTTAACCGAAAACCAATCTTGTCGAGTGCTTGTTAAATTAAGCGCTTGAATAGAGGGCTCGCTTAAAAATGCATTGGTATCGTCCCAGCCGTTTTGCGGGCGACTGCTAATCAAACTTGCGGCCTGCTGAATGTCTAATCCCGTTAGGCCTGCAAGTAATGGTGCATCTTCTTCTTCTAATGTGTTGACGTTAATTTTCAACTCATTGTAATCCGGGATCACGCAAACTAATGGCAGTAATGCGTCTAGCCATTGTGGTGATACACCGTTAATAATACGCAATTCACTTTTTGATGCCAGTGGTCCGTTAGCTGCTAGGTAAGGAAACTCTCTGGACTCGTATTCGCTGTCTTCTGCACCGTAAGGGCGCATTCTGTCATCTTCGTCTACCCAGTCGGCTAGACTGTCCCGTAAGGTGTCTGCGGTGTAGTTGTCTAGTCCGTCAACGCTAAGCGATAGCAACATGGTGTGAAAAGCGTCCATGGCTTCTGTGGTATTACTCGCCCCACTGCTGCCGGTACCGCTGTTATTGCCAGTGCCCCCTGCACTGCCCGACGTAATCGCGTTTAAATTAAAACACGCTTGCAAATCGTCTAAGTTAGCGGTTAAACCACCGTTTTCTAAAGGATAGCTGAATTCTTGTGCCCAAGGCTGATCTATAGAAATCACATTCGGGCTTTCTTCTATCAAAGACTGGATAGACTTACGCGCAAAAGCCTCGGCTCCCATGGCGTACCAGTAGGCTTGATTGTTGTCTTTTAAGTTCATCGTACGCTGCACCTGAAGCTGCAAGCGTGTACCCATTTCTGTGGCTAGTACCGCAACCAAGGCTACTATCATGAGCACAATCATTAATGCCACGCCTTGCTGCTTAGCGGGTGGAGTAATCGACTTACGCTGAGTACTCTTGATTGTCATGACGATTCACCCGTAGTTAAGGTAAATTCTCTGCGTATTTTTCCGAAGTCTTTGCTGACAAACTCAATGGCCACCGCGCGCGGCAGTGCAGCTCCTTTATAACTTTCGCTCCACGACAGGTCTTCGTCTTCATCTAAGGAACTACTGTTAGCGGTGGCAAGAAATTCAATTTTTAAGCTTTCTACATCCTCTAACAGAACACGGACTTTGGGCTCGTAGCCTATGACGTTATCCACATAGTTGCTGTAAAGGCGCTCCAGTTTGTTTTCTCTAAGTCTATAGGCGACAAACTGTAAGGTACTTCGTGGCAACATTAACTGAGGGTTGTGCCACCCTCCACGTACAAAACCAATGCCGTCATCGTCGCTGTCGTCGGTTTCACCGCCAGACATGACCACGTCTTGCTTTTCGCCGTTAACCCTTGCTGCACGAGGCACGGCTTGCTGAAGGTCTCGCTCAATCGTGATCATGGCACGCTGCAATAATTGAAGTTTTGCAAAACGCTCTTCTGAAATATCATTGCTGTCGATAACTGTGGTAAGTAGACCTGTGGATGCAAGTCCAATTAGGGTGAATATGGCCATAGCAATCAGTATTTCGATAAGCGTAAATCCGCGCTGCATGCTAATTTCCCGCCGTCGGTTTAGCAACGAAAGTGGTTACTGATGTAACTGAACTGCCGTAGCTTTCGTCTTCACCCACCGAAACGGTTACCGATCGCAAGTCGTTGTCGTTGGTTTTTGTCACCGTTTGCTGCCAGTACCACGTGCGATCGGCCATCTCCATCGTGCCTTTTAAATTGTTCTTGGGCGGCCACGTGGTATCTAATTGAAGCTGGTTTAAGCGATTGCTTGCCACCCAGTTGGCAAAGGTGACAGATTCTATTTGCCCAACGCTTGATAAATGCTCGCCTGCAGCTTTAAGTACTGCTGTACCGGTTAGCGCAAAAATAAGCAGGGCAACCATAACCTCCAGTAGCGTCAAGCCACTTTGCTGGCGTGGTGTGGCAGGTGCAACGTTCTTTGTCGATGCATCAACGTTGAACGCACTCATAGTGGTCTCTCCAGAGGCCCTTCAAGCACTAAAGGCGGAAGATCTTGGTTTTGCAGGCTGTAATAGACGGGGTTGTCGCCGTCATCACCTTCGTAATTAAACGACAAGGTAAAAGGCGTAATTTCGCCACTCGACATTATAAGCACTTGAGGCGGAGGCAGCTTTTTCTCTTCTTCGTTACCTATATCAACCCCTTCATCAGAAACACTTAAATTCTCGTCGAATAGTTCCCTGTCAAAGAGCCTGTCTTCAACATCCCATGGTAAGTCGTCTAAATTTAAAGTGAAGGTGAAAGGCTCAGGTAACGTATAAGGCTCGTAGGTTTTTTCGCCTTCGATACGCTGCCACTCATCATCGTCGTCTAAGTAGACAAAGTAGTATTCATTTTTATCGGCTTCAAACCGCACACCAAGCTGTTGTTGATTTAACACCGCAAAATCGCTGGCCATATCAACAATCACCTGCAGGCGTTGCGCTTGGGTTTTTAGCAGGTCAGATTTACTCGCACCGAATGCGTTAAACATAACGTAACCCGCCGCCAATCCCATAAGCAGCAGTACCAGCATGACTTCTAATAGGGTAAAGCCTGCTTTTTTCAAAGATGTACTGCCGCGGTTGCGCATAAAGGTTAGTTCAGGTATTCGTTAATGTTCCAGTTACCAATGTCATCATCAGTACCCGGTTCACCGTCTGGACCATTAGAAAAAATATCAACTACGCCAAGTTCTCCCGGGCTAATTAGTGCATATGGATTGCCCCACGGATCTTCAGGCAGGCGTTTAATGAAACCACCTTCAGGGTAATTACGAGGAATCGGGTCGATAGTCGGCGCGGTAACTAGCGCTTCTAGTCCCTGTTCTGTGGTTGGAAAGCGGTTGTTACGCAGCTTGTACATCTCAAGCGCACTTTCCATTTGCTGGATGTCTACCGCCGCCTTTTTAAGCTGCGCTTCTTCTTGGTTACCCAAGATTTGCGGTGCCACCATAGACGCCATAATACCGATGATTAGAAGTACGACCATGACTTCAATCAAACTGAAACCAGAACTGCGATTAAGTGTTTTCATTAAATATTCACCATGTTGTTCAATGCTAAAATTGGTTGCAATATTGCCATAACGATAAACAGAACAATGCCTGCCATCGATACAATAAGTAAGGGTTCAAATACCTTAAGTGAGACACCAATAAGCGCTTCAAATTCCCTATCTTGATTATCTGCGGCGCGAGCTAGCATTTGCTGTAGCTCACCCGATTTTTCACCAGACGCAATCATATGCATCATCATTGGTGGAAACATTTTTGTGTTATCCAGCGCAGCCCGAAGGCTGCTGCCTTCTTTAACGTTAATGGCTGCATCTGCCACTTGGTTTTTAATATGCTGATTTTCCAGCACATCACCTGAAATACGCATAGCTTCTAGTAGTGGAACCGCACTGGCACTTAAAATACTTAAGGTACGTGCAAAACGCGCGGTATTGAGCCCGCGAGACACCCGGCCAATTAACGGCAAGGTTAACAGCGCTCGGTGGTAGCGTAGCTTCATGTGCTTTTGCTGCAGCACGCGTTGAATAATGACAACAAGCACGGCAATACCAATAAGCATAAATAAGCCGTAATTTTGCAGCCAGGTACTGACAGAAATTAGAAACTGGGTAATGGCCGGGAGGTCTTGACCCATATGGTCGAACTGCCCTACAATTTTGGGCACTACCACCGTTAACAATAGCAACACGATACCCATTGCAAAAAACAGCATTAGCGATGGATAAATCATCGCCTGAGTAATTTGGCTGCGGGTTTGTTGTCTGCGTTCTGTGTAGTCAGCAAGGCGGTTAAGCACGGTATCAAGGTGACCGGATTTTTCCCCTGCTGCGACCATCGCACGGTATAGCTCGTCGAACACACTTGGAAATTGACCCAATGCATCGGCAAGTCCATGTCCTTCCACGACTTTACTGCGTACTGCCATCATCATGTTTTTCTGACGAGGCTTTTCACACTGCTCGGCTACGGCAAGCAGTGCTTCTTCAACGGGAAGGGCCGATTCGACAAGAGTGGCGAGCTGACGCGTGAGTAGCGCTAAATCTGATGCTGAAATACGGGGTTTAAATAAAGAAAACGACAGGCCTTTGCCTTCGCTTTGTGCGCGCTCTGCGACCTGCTCTACTTCTAAGGGAATTAAACCTTTTTCGCGCAGCTGTTGGCGAACCTGGCGTGCATTATCACCTTCAAGTACGCCATTTGTATTTTTACCGCGGGCATTAACCGCCTTAAAAGCGAATGCCGCCATTTAGTCTTCCCTCGTAACTCGAAGCACTTCTTCAAGTGAGGTAGCGCCCGCCAGCACTTTACTACAGCCGTCTTCACGAATGCTTGGTGTCGTCTTTCTGATGTAGCGTTCAATGGCTTGCTCACCTACACCTTCGTGCATCATCTCGCGCACTTTTTCATCTACCAACAATAGCTCGTGAATACCGGTACGACCGCGATATCCGGTTTGATTACACGCGGCGCAGCCATGAGGCTTGTAGATAGTGGTCTCGCTTGTGGCGTTTTGCCCTAATACTTCAAGCTCAGAAGCGTCAGGCGTATGTGGCTTTTTGCAATCTGGGCACAGGGTACGAACGAGTCGCTGTGACAAGACGGCCAATAAGCTCGAAGACAACAGAAATGGCTCAATACCCATGTCTTCTAAACGGGTGATCGCGCCCGCTGCCGTATTGGTATGCAGAGTAGAGAGTACTAAGTGACCGGTTAAACTGGCTTGAACAGCAATTTGCGCCGTTTCGATATCACGAATCTCACCCACCATCACTACATCGGGGTCTTGACGCAAAATAGCGCGAAGGCCTCTGGCAAAAGTCATATCTACACGGGGATTAACCTGTGTTTGTCCGATGCCCGGAAGATCGAACTCAATAGGATCTTCAACCGTTAAAATGTTTCTGTCTCGCGAGTTTATTTCGGTTAACCCTGCGTACAAGGTAGTACTTTTACCTGAGCCCGTTGGACCGGTAACCAAAATAATGCCGTGAGGCTTGCGCATAAGAGATGAAAAGTGGTTACGGTTTTGCAGCGTCATGCCTAAATCTTCTAGATTTAAGCGCGCATTGTTCTTATCCAATAGACGCAGCACCACGCGCTCGCCGTGACTTGAAGGCATAGTAGAAACACGCACATCCACCGCTCGCCCTGCAATACGCAACGTTATACGACCATCCTGAGGCACACGTTTCTCGGCAATGTCTAACTTCGCCATAACTTTTATACGTGACACCAACATGGAAGACAGCTTGCGGTTAGGGCGTAAAATTTCGCGTAATACGCCGTCTACCCTGAAACGAACCACAAGCTGGTTTTCAAAGGTTTCAATGTGAATATCTGATGCACCTTCTTTGATCGCCTCGCCCAACATGGCGTTGATAAGCTTGATGATAGGCGCATCGTCTTCACTGTCTAACAGGTCTTCAGTGTCAGGCAAGTCTTCAGCAAGAGCGAACAAATCACTTTCGTTACCAAGGTCTTCCATAAGTTGTTTAGCCGCAGAACTATCGCGCTGAAAGGCGCTGGTAAGCAGGCTTTCAAACTCATTGGCAGGAATAGTTTTAGGAACAAAAGGTTCGCCGTAGAAGCGTCGCACTTCGGCAAATACATCAAACGGCGTATTCTCTGTAAAATATAAGACCGCAGGTGTTTCATTGGTTTCCAGCAACACCTGATTACGCTTTGCAAAGCTAAAAGAAAGCTGTCTTGGACCGGCCTCTTCTTCAGGCAAACCGGCTTCTTCACCCATGGCTTCTAAGGCTTCTTCTTGTGCCTCTAATGCCTGAGTAATCTGTTCGTCCTGCCCTGCCATGTTAGTCGTTACCTTCTTCTTGTTTCTGCTTCTCTTTCTCCGAGAGGTATTCTTCAAATGAAGGAGGTAAAGCGAGTGCATCATCCCATTGAGGAATGCTTGGCGTCTCTTCATAAGGCATTAGCGAAACACCTTCTTGCTGGCGTTTAAGCTGAAGTGCGCGAATGTAGTTGTATTTGCGATGGCTGATTGCGTTCATTGTTGCGCCGTCGCGGACGATAGTCGGCTTTAAGAATACCATCAAGTTACGCTTACGCTTGCTGGTTGATGTCGATTTGAATAAGTGACCGAGTATTGGAATGTCACCTAATAACGGCACTTTTGATTCGCTTTCTTGCACGTCTTCGTCAATCAAACCGCCAAGAACAATAGTGCCGCCATCATCTACAATCACCGTGGTTTTAATTTCACGCTTGTTAATTGAAATATCTACCGATGTAGCGCCACTTACGCTAGATACTTCTTGTTCGATAAGCAGCTGTACCGCGTCGCCTTCGTTGATTTGTGGCGTAACCTTAAGTTTGATACCCACTTCTTGGCGGTCAACGGTTTGGAAAGGGTTAGAGTTGTTCGCCCCTGTAGTTGTGCCTGTGATAATAGGCACTTCCTGACCTACAATGAAAAACGCTTCTTCGTTATCCATAGTAGTTAGGTGAGGTGTGGCAAGAATATTTGAATTGGTGTCGGTGCTTACTGCTTGTACTACCGCGCCCCAGCCATTTTCGATAACGCCGGCAATAAGGCCGTTAGCGCCGCCTAAAAGGCTCGCTAGTGCGGTGTAATCGCCTTCATCGGTGGTGTTAACTGTGACCACTTCGCCATCATCTGTTACATAGGCTTCGGTATCGGTATCGTCTTCTGCTTGCTTAAGGGCTACCGCCAATGATCCAACCGGTACAACACCGTTGCTGAACTGTGTACCGCCGCCGGCTTCAGAAGCCCACTGCACACCCAATGTAGTGCCGTCGCCTTCAAAGACTTCAACGATAATGGCTTCAACTTGTACCTGCGCACGGCGAATATCAAGCTGACGTACTACCTCTTCTAACGAGCGCATCATGTCTGGCTCTGCGGTAATAACAATGGCGTTAGAATCTTCATGTGCATCAATGCTGATTTCACGGTTTGAACCCGCTCGGCGCGATGTAGTGCCACCGCCTTGTTCTTCTGCTTGAATGCTAGCAGATACGCCCTGCAATACTTTTACTAAATCTTCCGCTTTAGCGTAGTTAAGAAACAGCACGCGGGTGTTGCCGTTTGATTCAAGCTCTTGATCCATGCGCTGAATAAGGTTGATAAGACGCTGGCGTGCTTTAATATCGCCGCTCACAATAACCGAGTTAGTTCTGTCGTCTGCCACAACGCGAGGCTCAGACTTAGTTCCTGTATTAGCTTTTCCTTGCGACTTATTAATACTGTCAATAATGCGCACCATTTCTGATGCTGACGCATAGCGAAGTTTAACGATTTCTACTTCTTCGTCACCGGCACGGTCCACGCGCTCGATAATTTCTACTAGTCGGTTAACTACCGCAGCACGGCCGGTTAGCATCATTACGTTCGATGGGTCGTGGCTAACTACGTTACCGCCGCCCGCCTGGTCATTTAGCTGACGTAAAATAGGTGCAAGTTCGCGCACCGGCACGTTATAAACAGGCACAACGCGAGTGATCATTTCATCGCCGTCGCGATTAGCGCCTTCAACAACAGGAATATTGGATGTTTTAGCGTCTTTCGAGCGAACCACTTTTAAAATACCGCTAGGCATTTCTACAACGGCAAAGTCATACACTTGAAGTACGTTTAGGAAAAACTGGTAGTACTGATCTTCATCGAGCATGTCATAGCTGCGTACGCTTATTTTTCCACGTACGTTAGGGTCGACAATAATGGTGCGCTCAAGATTTTTACCAACAATATTAATAAACTCGTTGATGTCAGTATCTTTGAAATTAGGCATGTACTCAGCGGCCGTCACCGAGAAACACAGAAGCGCTGTACACATGGCTGTGCTCAAGCGAGATAATAGTTTTTGGCTAGTGCGCCTTTTCATTCTAACTTCCTTCATTTCCTAACTTGTCGATGACCGAATTGCTTTATTTGTTATTTTGCTTACCTAGCGACAATATAGCGCTGCTACCGTTAGTGGTATTAAGACTCGGGTAAATCTAGGTATAGCGTAGTTAAACTGCCATCTCGAATAATCGTTAATTCTATAGTTTGTGCATTGCGTAGCTCAGACAGCGCCTCTTGCGATTGCTGCAAGTCGGTAAGGTCTAGCCCGTTAATCTGTGTAATGACATCACCAGCCTGAAGCCCTGCCGATTTAAATAATTCAGGCTCTTTGCCTGGGCTCACTTGGTAGCCGATAAGCTGGCCTTCTTCAGTTTTTGGCGATATTGAAATAAAGTCTGTGAAGTTGGCTGGACGCTCTCGCAGAGCTGCAGTTGCCTCTAATGCTTCGTCGCTAAGCTCAACGGTGTCTTCTTCTAATTCTTCTGGCTCAGGTCGGTTTCTTGCCTGCATTTCACGGCGACGATTAGCTTCGTCGTAGTCAATTCCGTCAAGCATCAGGGTTTCGTTTCTCACCCCGTTCTTAATAATAACGCGATCGTTGTACACTTTTTGCAACGTGGCATTGGTGCCTTCAATCTTCTCACCTAGGCCATAAACCGCTTGGCTGCCGCGATTTTCAATAATAGCGGTACCCGCCTCCAGCTCTGAACTGGCCACAACGCCCGTCAGGGTTAGGTTTAAGCGCGTTTCTGGTGCGTCGGTAACCTCGGCGACCGGTTCAGCAGGTTTGGCCGCAGCATTACCAAATAAATTCAGCTGTTGTATTTTTGCGATGTTGACCCCATTTTGGCCTGACGACGAAGAAATAACCGGAGCACGGCTTACTGTGGGTGTCGCAGATAGTTGAGGTTCGGGTATAATTCGCCACACGAGTTTGGCAGCAAATGCAATTAAATACAGGCTGAGCAGAACCACTACGATGGTATGTAGCTGTTTTTGATGCTGGTTCAGATAAACAACCAGAGATTGTGGGTTGGGTTTATTGAATGTCATGCTGCCACTGATGGTACTGCTTTATTATAATATAGTGAATTTTTGGTTAACCGCGCTTTAGCAAACCCATAATAGCCTAGTAAAGGTGAGGGTCACAACACTAAAGCCACACCATTACGAAAATATTACATGAGCCAATCGGATAGCAACAATACAACACAAAATGTCAGGCTGGACAAGTGGCTATGGGCTGCAAGGTTCTTTAAGACCCGCGCAATAGCAAGAGACATGGTGCAGTCGGGAAAAGTCCAGTACAACGGGCAAAGAGCCAAACCTGGTAAGCATGTAGAGCTTGGCGCCATGATTAAAGTTCCCTCAGGATGGGATAATCGTGAAATTAAGGTGCTAGGCTTAAGTGACAAGCGTTTGAGCGCTCCTTTGGCGCAGGCGCTTTTTGAAGAGACGATTGAAAGTGTAACAAAACGTGAAGAAAACCAAACGGCGCGCAAAATGAACGCCTTTCACAGCCCTAAACCAGATCATAGACCTGACAAAAAGCAGCGACGACAGATTATTAAATTTAAGCAGCAATAATGAGCTGCTCAACAGGATTAGTTATGAGCGATTTCGATAAATTACACCGCTTCTTATTTACCCAAGCTAACGTTCGTGGCGAATTGGTTCGCCTTGATGAGAGCTTAAATCAAATTGTGCACAGCTATGAATACCCTGTGCAAATTCAAACATTGCTAAGTGAAATGGCGGCAGCGACGTCATTGTTAACGGCAACGCTTAAGTTTAAAGGTGAAATTTCTCTTCAAATTCAAAGCAAAGGCCCAGTAAGTTACGCGGTGTTAAACGCCACTCACGAACAAACGCTTCGCGGTGTGGCGCGCTGGGACGAGACATTAGAAACATTGCCAGAAACGTTTTCAGAGTTATTGTCTCAAGCGGTATTGGTCATTACTATCACACCTGATGAAGGCGAGCGTTATCAAGGCGTTGTTGCATTAGATAAGCCTTCTCTAGCTGAATGTATTGAAGGCTACTTTGCTCAGTCAGAGCAGCTAGCGACCAGCGTGCACCTAATGACTGACATGAGCGACCCTAAAAACGCGAAAGCGTCGGGAGTGTTACTTCAGGTCTTACCAACTGATGCTAGCGCTACTGATGTGTCGCAAGCCAATGAGTTTGCTCATATCTCTAAACTTACTCAAACGTTGACCAAAGAAGAGATGTTTACGTTGTCGGTTGAAGACATTTTATATCGTCTTTACCACCAAGAAGACGTGGAAGTGTATCCAGCGAAGGACGTAACCTTTGCCTGCTCATGCTCAAAGGAGCGCAGCGCTGAAGCACTTCGTCACGTTGAGAAGTCTGAGCTTCACGCAATTATTGCTGAAGAAGGGGCGATCAAAATGAACTGCCAGTATTGTCATACTGAATATCGCTTCGATAGTATCGACGTAGAGGCTATTCACAGCGGCAACTTCGACGCACCGTCTTCAAATCAGTAACTACTTGTTTACTGCTGTGTTAAAGCACCTTCTTTCGAAGGTGCTTTTTTGTTTCTGAATCTCTCACCGTCTAGATAGGTTCATTTTCCCAACACTTCACTTGTGGTTAAAAAATGCCCAGTAGTAAGTGTTTAACTTTCCTACATCATCCTATTTTCCTTTTCTTCCTGTCGTGGTGAAAATTTTCACCCTCACTTTCTAAAAAAAATTGTCATTTTTTATTTTGAAATTCATCGATCAATATAGGTTTTCTACGCCCTATTTTTGCATTTATATCCAAGGAAAAGGCTTTCCTTGTAATTAATTTACAATATTTATGAAATTAACATATGAGAAATAGTGAGTATGTGTTTTATAAATGCGCGCTAGGCCTTGTTTACATTACACTCGAAGAGGTGATACTTTTTTGAAAGTGCTTTTGAAAAATTACATATAGGGTAACAGCCATGACCGCAGCAGCCTCAATTCAAACGGAACTGAAAGTAACGCCACTCACCGATCTGCCAAATGCAGAACTTATCGAACGCGCCGTAAAGCGCGGCGAAGGTGTCCTTGACAAAAACGGGGCGCTTGTCGTTGAGACCGGAAAACGAACCGGTCGCTCTCCAAATGATAGATTTATCGTTAAAGAGTCAACAACCGAACATGACATCGATTGGGGCAAGGTGAACAAGCCTTTTGACGCTGACAAATTTGATGCGCTGTGGGACCGCGTTGAAGCCTACCTGTCTACCCAAGAACACTTTCTTTCACACCTTCAAGTGGGCTCCGACCCTGAACATGCTTTGTCGCTTGAAGTAAGAACGCAAACCGCGTGGCAGCACGTTTTTGCCCGTAACCTTTTTATTATTCCTGAACAATGGAATGTTAAAGGCGACCAGCCTTGGCAAATCTTAAACGTACCTGGTTTCACTTGTGAGCCAGAGCGTGACGGCACAAACAGTGATGGCACAGTTATCATCAACTTCGCTAAAAAGCGTGTGTTGCTTGCTGGCATGCGTTACGCGGGCGAAATGAAAAAAGCCATGTTCTCCGTGCAAAACTTCCTGCTTCCGGCAAAAGACGTGCTACCTATGCACTGTTCTGCCAACGTGGGTGAAGAAGGCGATGTGACTCTGTTTTTCGGTCTTTCAGGCACAGGTAAAACCACGCTTTCAGCCGATCCTAAACGCTTCTTGATTGGTGACGACGAGCACGGCTGGGCACCAGGTAGCGTATTTAATATTGAAGGCGGTTGCTACGCTAAATGTATCGACCTATCTCAAAAGAACGAGCCAGTAATTTGGAATGCTATCAAGTTTGGTACCATCCTAGAAAACGTAGTGCTTGATGAAACACGCACGCCGGACTATACCGACACATCGTTAACCCAAAACTCACGTGCGGCCTATCCGCTTTCACACATTGAAAAGCGCGTTGCTGAAAACCGAGGCGGCGAACCTCGCTCAGTTGTATTTTTGACCTGTGACGTAAGTGGCGTATTGCCTCCTGTTTCAGTGTTAAGTGAAGAAGCTGCGGCGTATCACTTCTTAAGCGGTTACACAGCGAAAGTAGGCTCTACTGAAATTGGCTCTACTAGCGATATTGAATCAACCTTCTCAACGTGTTTTGGTGCGCCTTTCTTCCCACGTCCAGCAGGCGTGTATGCAGAGCTTCTGATTAAGCGTGTTAAAGCGTTTGGCGCTAAGGTTTACTTGGTTAATACCGGTTGGACAGGCGGCCCTTACGGCACAGGTAGCCGTTTTGATATCCCTACTACGCGCGCCATCATCGATGCGATTGTATCGGGTAACTTAGCTGATGTTGAAACTCAGCACATTGACGCGTTAAACCTAGATGTGCCAGTGGCAATAGACGGTGTAGATAGCAATTTGCTTGTGCCACAAAACACGTGGGCAGACAAAGAGAAGTACAACGAATACGCCGCTAACTTAGTTAACGACTTTAAACAGAACTTTGAAAAATACGACGTTAGCGACGCTATCGTTAAAGCCGGACCGGGTAACTAACACTCGGTTCGCCCCTTCCCAACGTTCATCACACTCAACGTGATTGATGTTTTGCCCGCACCGTGTTGCGGGCTTTTTTTGTGTTGTTGTTAACAAATTTAACATTATGAATACGTATGTTTATTTAAGTTGAGCAAGGCACTAGCTATCATTCACCGTACACAAGAAGGCTTTAATTAAGCGCGCTTCGTTAATTAAGTGCGGTTCGCTAATTAGGTGCGCTTCGCTAATTAGGTGCGCTTCGCTTTGAAGCATAAAGAAGGTTTTGAGCATGATAGACAGGAAACAGCGTATAGCACTTGCATGTGCTGGTTTGGCATTTTTCTCGGTAAATACGGTAGCCGAAGTTCAAACAGCGACACTCGAAAAAGCAACGCTAAATATTGATACGGATACCAATGACTTCACGATAAGCGCGTTGCACGATAGTGGCTTTCAAGTAACGTATCTTACTGATGATAATGGCACGCCTTACGCAAATCTACCGTCTATGGCGCTTCCCGAGCCCGCGTTGACTGATGTTACAGACAAAAAAGCTAATGATGTAGAGCTAGTTGAAACTGCGACAACCCTAATCTTAAAACTCAATAATATTGCAGCGCATGTTGATAAGGCGACGCACGCTATCAGTTATTCTGTTAACGGCAAAATTGTCGCGAAAGAGCAAGGCGGACTAAGTATTTCCAGTAAAGGCGTCAGCCTGTCGTTTGCGTTAGATGAAAACGAAAAACTCTATGGTGGCGGCCAGCGCGTTTTAGGTATGAATCGTCGTGGTCATAGCATGCCGCTTTATAACAAAGCACACTATGGTTACACCACGTCCTCAAATCAGATGTACTTTGGCTTGTCGGCTGTGATGTCGTCAAAAAATTACAGCGTATTGTTCGATAACACCGCTTCTGGTGAGCTAGATATTGGCAAAACGAACGGCAACGAGTTGCTATTTAAGGCACAAGGCGGCCGTGCTAGCTACATCATGGTGTTGGGTGAAAACCTAAAAGATACGGTGACGAATACCGTTGCAGTAACGGGAAAACAGCCGCTTCCTCCACGCTGGCTACTCGGTAACTTTGCGTCTCGATTTGGCTATAAATCACAAAATGAAGTGATGGATGTCGTCGATGCCTTTAACACGCAAGATATTCCCGTTGATGCCGTAGTGCTTGATTTATATTGGTTTGGTAAAGACATTAAGGGGCACATGGGGAACTTAAGTTGGGACGCCGCCACTTTCCCTGAGCCCGAGAAAATGATTAGTGAGCTACGCGCTCAAGACGTGAAAACCGTGCTGATAACCGAGCCTTTTATTCTTACGACGTCAAAGCAATGGGATAGTGCCGTTGCCAGTAATGCCCTTGCTCAAAACGATGATGGTGCGCCGTATACTTTCGATTTCTATTTTGGCAATACCGGCCTTGTTGATGTGTTCAGTGAAGCGGGTCAAAATTGGTTTTGGCAATATTATGAAAAGCTTGCTGCACAGGGTGTTGCCGGCTGGTGGGGCGACCTGGGTGAGCCAGAAGTGCATCCTGATGATATTCAGCACATGTGGCAGTCTACAAAAGTAAGCGGCGCAGAAGTGCACAATGCCTATGGTCACCAGTGGGCTAAAACCGTATATAACAACCTAACAGAGCTTCAGCCTGATACGCGCCCCTTTGTGCTGATGCGTTCAGGCTTTTTGGGCAGTCAACGGTACGGAATGGTGCCGTGGACAGGCGATGTGAGTCGAAGCTGGGGCGGACTTAAACCTCAGGTAGAGTTGGCACTTCAAATGAGTGTTTTTGGAATGGCGTATACCCATTCCGACTTAGGTGGGTTTGCTGGAGGCGAAACCTTTGATCCCGAGCTTTATACAAGATGGCTTCAGTTCGGTACCTTTTCACCGGTATTTAGGCCTCACGCTCAAGACAATATTGCGCCGGAGCCAATTTTCCACGCCGACCCCGTAAAGTCTATTGCGCGCAAGTTTATCCAACTTCGCTATGACATGCTGCCTTATAACTATTCATTGGCCTTTGAAAATGCGCTTTACGGTACGCCATTAATGCGTCCGTTAGCTATGGCGTACGGTGAAAGCGATTGGTTTGAAAATGCAGACAGTTATCTGTGGGGCGATGGTCTGTTAGTTTCGCCTGTGACGAGCGCTAACCAAGCGGAGTGGCCGACTTTGCTTCCCGAAGGCGTATGGTTTGATTTTTTCTCTGATACGAAATACCAAGGTGGTCAAACCGTTAACTACCCGCTAAGCCAAGATAATTTCCCAGTGTGGGTAAAAGCGGGAAGCTTTATGCCAATGACTAAAGGGCTTAGCCGCACAGAGCAGTTTGATGCACGTAAAATAGAAATGCATTACTGGCATGACAATTCAGTGAATTCATCTTCATATACTTACTACGAGGATGACGGCAAAAATCCAGCGTCTGTCAAAAAAGGCTTGTACACCAAACTACAGCTCAGTGCGTCAGTAGACGAAAAGGCCGCATTAACCCTGGCCCTTGATAGCGAAGGCAGCTATATAGGTATGCCTAAGCAGCGAGACATCACTTACATCGTGCACGGTTTAAGCGAAAAACCACAGAGCGTTTCAATTGATGGCAGGAGCGTGCCTGTAATGTGGGATGAAAAAGGGAAAACGCTTTCACTTGCAATTTCTTGCGATTATCAGCAATCTGTAAAGGTAGTGATTATGTGATAATTAAGGGCTGCTGTTCTTTCTTGCACAGTAAAGGTCAGCGCCCTCAAAAGGTTCACTTTGTGTTCAAGGGCATAACTACGCTGTGCCCTCACGCCTAAATCGGATGTCTTTCTACTGATATCAGCCATGGAGCCTAAATGAGCCGACTTCCTGCCACCATCGTTATTTTCGCTGGTTTTTTTCTAATTGGTAAATTGTTTCTCTTGTGGGGAATATTACTGCCAGATATTGCAGCCGATTTGCAAATGTCTGAAGTAGTCAGTGGCGCACTTTTTTCGCTCTTCTCTGTAGGCATGATGTTAGGCGCGGTGATTGGTGGCAAGTATGCCAGTCGCTTTGAGTATATGCCGCTATTAGCCACGTTATTTAGTATGAATACGGCGCTGTTGCTGCTTGTGTCAGTACTTACCGCTTGGCAGTGGTTTTTGGTGTTAGCGGTATTAATCGGTGTGGTGAGCTCAACAATATTTACTATTGGCCACACGCTTATTGCACGAATGTACGCAGAAAAGCGCTTTACTATGATGGGCTTAATGGACTTTATGTTCAGTTTAGGTACGTTTGCGGCGTCGTTCTTTGTAACGCTGTTATACCTTGTTGAGCACAACTGGCGTTTACCTATTCAGGTGTTGGCAGGCGTTATGATTTTGCTTTCGTGCTACGCATTTATTGCGGCGCGCTCTCAGGCAAAAGTGCTTAAAGGTCAGCCTAAAGCGCCTAAAAAGACCTTGGCATTTGGGGTCATTATTAAGCAGCCTGTTTTCATATTTCTAACTTTGCTTACCTTTGGCTATGGTGCTGTAGAATTTGGTAACGCGAACTGGTTTGTGAGCTATGCGCAAAACGGCTTAGGCTTTACCGGCGAACAGTCGAGAAACTTACTGGCATTTTTTACCGCTGGCATGGTGATCAGTCGCCTTACCTTCCCGTTTTTACTGCGATTTGTATCGGTACACCGCATGATTGTAATCATGGCAACAGCCTCGCTAGCGGGCGTATTTGCACTGAAACTAATGCCTTCATTTTATGGGATTGGCGCTGGTAACTTACTGCTTGGCTTAGGGCTAGGTGGGCTCTTCCCGTTAGCACTTTCTGCGGCAATGAATATCGACAGTGACAACGGCCCAGTACTTTCTGGTATTTCAATTATCGGTAACTCTACAGGCGTTCAAGTGGCATCGTTTTCTACTGGACTATGGGCGAACTTCGCGCCACTTACTACAGCGTTTTGGGTGATCCCACTTGGCGGCTGCGTGCTGTGGTTGGCATCTTATGGATACAGCCGAAAAATTAAGTACCACAGAAGCTAATACCAATCCGTGTAGTGTTTTTGGGCTTAATGGGTTTGATAGGGTAAATAAAACTCTGCGACCAAGCCCTGCTGAGGATGATTTCGCAACGTCACCTCACCATCGTGAGCTTCTACAATTCGCCTTATTATGGCAAGGCCAAGGCCTGAACCTGACGAATTGCGGGCTTTGTCGCCTTGTGCAAACGGCATGAATACACCGTCGAGCTCCGCTTCCGGTATTCCCGGGCCAAAGTCGCGTACTTTGCAATACACGCGCTTTTCGTGGCGATTGTAAAAGCTGCTAATTGCAATATCGTCCGAGCCGTACTTGAAAGCATTTTCGATGAGGTTGTCGATCACGCGTTTCATTGCAATTCGCCGAAGTGACAGCGGAGGAATGGCGTTGAGTTTGAGTTCGATGTGGTGCTTGTCGTCTAAATGTCTGGCTTGTACCAGCTCTGCAATAATCGCGTTTAAATCAGTTTCTTGAGTGACTTCTTCGGTGTCGTAGCGTGCATAGTCAATGAACTGATCGATGATGGCGTTCATGTCTTCTATGTCATTTACAATGCCGTCTTTTATCCAATCTTGGTCTTCCGGCAGCATTTCTGAGGCTAGGCGAATACGGGTAAGCGGTGTGCGCAAGTCGTGAGAAATGCCCGCTGTCATAATATTTCGGTCATTCTCAAGCTGCTTAATACCCTGATTCATGCGGTTAAACGCCCGAGTAACCTGAATCATTTCGGTGCTGCCTTGTTCGCGAAGCGGCGCCGGGTGCTCACCTTTACCTACCGCTATCGCTGCTTTTTGCAGGGCTGACAATGGACGGGTCATGCGTCTTACAAACAACCAGCCTCCGGCCACACTTAATATACCAATTACCATCAAGTACATAGTAAGAGGGGATATATTCGCTTCGTTAAGTCCTGAAATAGGAATAGAGATCCACGTGTCTGGGTAGCGGTTCAGGGATATCCACACAATGTAAGGTGCATTTTCATCACTGGCCTGCGTGGTAGTGCTAATACGTACATCAGCAAGTTGCCTGAGCTGCTCGCTAACTTGAGAAGAAATATAGCTATAGTATACGGCGCTTTCTAATCCGTTCTGTTTGGCAACACTTTCGTCAAAGACCTGCACCTGGGTTTTTTGAAAATAGCGGTCTCGGGTCTCTTGGTTAGTCACTAGCAAATCGTTGGCGAGCACAGATTTAACTTGGGTGGCCAATAAGCTGTTAATTTGTTGGTAGCTGGGCTGAATAAAGTAATAGGTAACAGAGATGTAGGACACAATCTGATTAATAAGCAACAGCACGCCAATAAGCATGACGGTTTGGCCAAATGCACTTTTGGGAATTAAACGCATAACATGCCGTCGCTTTGAATCATAAGCCAGTGTTTGGAATGGCAGTAGGTAAACGCATAATTAGGGGTCATGAGTAAACATACTTCACTTGCGCACTGGCCAAGACGGTAGAGCCCGCCGTATCAGCCATAGGTGCTAAACTTGTTCGCCATCAGGCACGAATACGTAGCCCAATCCCCATACAGTCTGTATATAACGAGGGTTGGCAGGGTCTTCTTCAAGCATTCTTCGTAAGCGTGAAACCTGAACGTCAATACTGCGCTCTAACGCGCTGTAGTCACGACCACGCGCTAGGTTCATCAGTTTGTCTCGTGACAAAGGCTCACGTGGATGAGTAACCAAAGATTTCAATACCGCAAACTCACCGCTTGTCAGGGTTAAAGGTGTATCGCCAGCTGTCATCTCACGGGTGGCGAGGTTCAGCTTGTAATTGCCAAATTCCACAATTTGCACATCTTTAGACGGCGCGCCCGGCGCTTCGCTGCTGCGTCTACGCAATACCGCTTTAGCACGTGCAAGTAACTCGCGCGGGTTAAATGGCTTAGGCAAATAATCGTCTGCGCCCATTTCAAGGCCGATAATACGGTCAACTTCATCGCCTTTTGCAGTAAGCATAATAATGGGCATGTCGTTTTCTTGCTGGCGCAATCGGCGGCAAATAGACAAGCCGTCTTCGCCAGGTAGCATAAGGTCCAAAACCATTAAGTGAAAATTCTCGCGCTCAAGCAGTCTGTCCATTTGTTCTGCGTTAGCCGCACTGCGAACTTGATAGCCCTGCTCAAGCAAATAGCGCTCTAATAGGCTGCGCAGACGCATGTCATCATCAACAACGAGAATTTTAGAGGTTTCCTGACCCATACTCATACCTTTCGTTTTACTTTTGTTTCACTATAACCACAAGATGTGAAATACAAAAGCGAGAAAAGCGTAAAAGGCAGGGGATGTTTGTTACAAATAGTGTCTAGGTCTGTCGAACTTAGATGTAAAGAAAGAGCCAGCAAAGGCCCAGTAAAAGCCCAGTAAAAGCCCAGCAGACTCCAACGAGGAGGAAGCCATTACGCTTTTCTCCCCACTGAGCTTATAGTGAACTACGTATTGGTGAGAAGCTTTATAACGTAGGCGCTGCAACAACACACCAGCAGTTCAAGTTGTAATCCTTAAGAGGCGCTAATCAAAAGTGATGACGTTAAGGGCTTTTGTTTGCGCCGAGCCATTAAGCGTTTCTAAATATAACTGCGTTATAGCATCAGCTCCGCGGTGCGATTGCTCATAAAACTGATCGCTCACTTTCTCTGCGAAGCGTTTCCATGCACTGGCGTATTTTGCCAAAAAGGCCTCGTGCCCCCATTCATGTTGGCGCAGTTTCACGCGAGCTGGCGCGAAAAATATCTCTGCATTGAGCAATTTGGGGTTGGGCTTCTCTCGGGCTTTCCAATCTGTCGCACCAATGAGTGTAACGTCGCTCAGGCTGTCGCCAAGCTGCTTGGTAAGGTCATTAATCAACGTACCGTTGGCAGCGAAATCAAGCAGCCAGTAGCGCGCATCGCTGCTTTTACTGCTATTGCCTTCGCTACTTAGGGCTGAGAGTTCGTCATAACTATACACTTCATCGTAGCAGCCGGTCGCTTTTACCAAATCCACGTTTTGTTTCGAGGTTAGCCCAACCACCTTGTAGCTTGCGTTTCGAGAGACTTTTTGGTCTTTAAGTAGTTGCGCTGTACCCAGTGCGGTTTTACTCGAAGCGCTCGACAACAGTAAGGTTTCATTGTTTGCTTTCTCTGCCACATAGTCATCGAGCACAAACGAAGTCATATAAAGGGGTCTAAAATTAAGCTGCCATGCTTCGCGGTTTTTGTCGTAGCCGGGGTCGGCGGCACAGCGAAGATATTGATCGTAAACAGGGCTAATGCTCTTCCGTTTTTCGTGGATGTCTGAAAAACCGTGAGGGGCAACTTTTCCAGCTTTTATCACCCAATGGCTAGCCATAGGCGGGTAGCCGAACACCTTTTCACCTACTTTGATATCGCTATGACAAGACGCCTTAACGGTAGCAAAGCCCCAAACGGGCACAATACCGAAGCCATGTGCTTCATCAACGTCATTATCACTCTTTGCAGGGAAAAAGCCCCAATAGCCCATTTTAAAACCCAGTGCAGCATAGGTGATGTTGTTGGCAGAAAAGCCAAAGCTGTCTGTCTCAAGCAATACTTCGTCTTGCTGTAAGTCGTTGATGTTTATATCGCGGGAAACAACGTTAGTGTTGGCAAGGTTTTGCTGGTCTACCCAAATTTGTTGGCTTTTAATTGTGGTCATAATAGGAGCCTGCTGTGTCAAAAACTAGGTCGAGAAACTAAATCAAGAAACTAAATCAAGAAGCTAAACCAAGAAAGTTTCCGAATAGAACCTAGATTGACGCAGGGCATGAGCCATTACGACTTACTGTTTTAAATATATGCCTATAGAAGCGATGTATATTGGGGTTACTCGTCGCTGCTCAACCAATCCATCTGATGACCAGCTCTACGCTTTTTATTTAAGATGTCTTCAAGGAGCGGAGTTAAAATGAGCTCCATGGCTAAGCCCATCTTTCCGCCGGGTACAACCAAGGTGTTGATGCGAGACATAAACGCGCCGTCGATCATTTGAAGGAGGTAGGGGTAGTCCACAGTCTTCATTTCCCGTCTAAAGCGCACAACCACAAAGCTTTCATCTTGGGTTGGAATTTCCCGTGCACTGAAGGGGTTGGAGGTATCAACGGTTGGTACGCGCTGGAAGTTAACGTGGGTGCGTGAAAATTGTGGCGTGATGTAGTGGAAATAGTCGTCCAGTCCTCGCACTATGCTGCTCATTACCGCTTCACGAGAATGTCCTCGGTCAGTGGTGTCGCGTACAATCTTTTGGATCCACTCTAAGTTTACAATCGGCACCATGCCGACCAGTAAATCTACATGTTTTGCTACGTCATTTTCTTCCGTTTTTACACCGCCATGTAAACCTTCATAGAACAGCAAATCAGTGTTTTTGGGTAAATCTTGCCAAGGTGTAAAGGTGCCGGGCATTTGGTTAAAAGGCACGGCTTCATCGAACGTGTGAAGGTATTGTCTAAACTGTCCTGTACCCGAGCTGCCGTATTCCCTAAACAGGGATTCCAGTAGCTCAAAGTCGTTGGCTTTAGGGCCAAAGTAGCTGATATGTCTGCCTTGTTCTTGGGCTTTGCGAATTTCCACTTCCATTTCCGGGCGGGTAAAACGGTGAAAACTATCGCCTCCTACAACCGCAGCATTAACACTTAAGTTCCTGAAAATATGACGTATAGCGTTGGTCGTGGTAGTAGTACCCGCGCCAGAAGAACCTGTTATAGCAATAATAGGGTGTTTGACAGACATAGGAATTCTTTTTGGAAATGACGGGTACTAGTTATAAGCTGATGTGAGCTAAGAATCAAGGGGAGGTATAAGCGCTTACCACTCGATTCTTGGGAGTTGCTTTCGCTCCAGCCTGCGTATAATCACTCATCTAGCCGTTTGTGATGGTGCTGCAATAGGCGCACAATTAGCTTTGCCTCTTCTTCATCTAAATCCAGAAGTGCGCGAACATGTTCTAGGTGGTGCACATCGTGCTCACTCAACTTTCCGTCGTCCAAAACGCTTCTTACTGTGTCTTTAAACCTATCGCGTTTTAGCTGCATCTGCGACGTGTAGCTAGAAGATAAAATACCTGCTGGTAGGGCGTAAAAACAGATACCCATAATAGTTATGAGGCCGCCAAATATTTTACCCAATGCAGTTATAGGAACGGCGTCACCATAGCCCACCGTGGTCAGCGTGACGAGTGCCCACCACAATGAAGCGGGAATACTGCTAAAAACATCGGGCTGAGCAGCATGTTCGATGTAGTAAATACAGGTGGCGGCGATAATCGTAAACAACAAAAGTACGCTTAACGCCGCAATAAGGCTGTGAGACTCGTTGCGCAATACGGTAACGAGAGTTTGCATAGAGCGCGAATAGCGGCCGATTTTTAGAATTCGCATTACCCGAAATATTCGCAAAATACGTAAATCGAACGCCACGAAAACGCTTAAGTAAAAAGGTAGAATTGCCATTAGGTCGACGAGCGCCATGGGACTTTTCAAATAGGTCCAGCGCTTTTGCCATGTCGTTGTACGTTCGTGATTAGGGCGGTTTGGGGCCGATGCGCTGCCGTATAAACGAAGAAAGTACTCAACGGTAAATATCAGTACTGAAACCACTTCGATTATATGAAGTTCGTACTGCCAAATGGCAGGGATATCCGGCACTGTTTCCAGCATCATAGCGACAACATTTACGATAATTAACGCGATAAGAAATACATCAAATATTTTGCTGAGCTTTTTGTACTCGTGAGCCTCGCTGGCAGGCGCAAGGATGTGATAGCACGCGTTTTGAAATGACATAGCCATGGTAGTGAGGGAACGAATGTCCTTTTTATACCAATTACCGTTGCAAATTGGTAATGCTTCTAAAAAGAAGGAGGTGTTCGGCGCTATTTTCAAGCGCGGATGGGGTCAAAACATGGTAGTTTAAAATACAAATAAGCAAACAAAGAGCGTATCCAATTGAAAAGTGCAAAACATTTAGGGGCAGTACTAACCTCGGCACTGCTTGTGGCTATGTCTGTGCCCACGGCACAAGCTAAGTCTGACAGCGTACTTTTTTCATCAACGCCACCTGTTATAGATGGTGTAGCCAATGACGCTGCATGGAAAGGGGGCGATTGGCATGAAATGACGTCGCTTATGTGGGGCTCGGCTCCTGAGTCCGGTGATTTTTCTGGTCGATATAAACTGCGATGGAACAAGGATGCGCTGTATCTGTTGGCAGAAATACAAGACGATCACCTCTCAGATACCTATGCCAATCCCCTTGAACGTTATTGGGATGATGATTGTTTAGAAATTTTCATTGATGCTGATGCCTCTGGTGGCGATCACCTTAATAACTACAATGCGTTTGCCTATCACTTAGCGTTAGATAATCAGGTTGTTGATATAGGTCCAAATGAAGCAGGAGAGGCTGTACCACAACTCTACAATGATCACGTAGAGAACAAATGGCAGCGAGATATATCGGCGCCGCATAAGATTCATTGGGAAGCAGCGGTACGTGTATTTGATGATAGCTATCAACACGGAAAAGATAATTCGCCTGTTACCTTAAAAGAAGGTATGACACTGGGCTTTATGCTTGCCTATTGCGATGCGGATGGTGGCGACAGAGAGCACTTTTTAGGCTCTCATGAGATCACCCCAGTAAACGGCGATAAAAACTTGGGGTATAAAGATGCGTCGGTGTTTGGAAAGGTGAAGCTGACAAAGTAGTGAACCATAATTTGTCGCTACTTTACTTGATTGACTTGCTGCGCGTAATTGGAAGGAGTCGCAGAAATGCCACTCCTTTTAACCTGCAATCACTCACCTTGACTAAAAGCCATGCCATTTGGCGATAAAAAATGCGCAACAGAGCTCGTCACGATCTAGCTGGTTGAGTTAATTGGCTTCGCCTTCCTGCTTACTCAGATCTAACTTGTCCAGCACTGCAAGTTTATTAACACTGATCATCTCACGTATTTCTTTTCCATATTCATCGCCACGCTCAGAATACTTCCCTAAGCCATAGCTAAGCGCAACCCCGGTGACAGCCTTGTCGTCTTCACGTAAGGATTGGCGAATGTTACGCAATGGTTTGTAAGCATCGTGGGTGTTTAAATTTAGCATGTAGCTTTCTACTGAGTCGGCAGGCGAACGGAAATCAGCAACTTCATGATTTTTGTTAGTGTCACGCGATTTTGGAACGATACCGCAGCCCTTAGAGAAACACCACTGACCAAAAAAGTTGTTCCCTAATTTTGCAAAACGAGAGGTACCCCATGCACTTTCATTCGCTGCTTGTGCAATAGCTAACGACGCAGGAACAATGTCGGCACGCCTTAACAACACCTCGCAGGCTGACTCCTGTTCAAGGTCAGCATCGTCAACACGAAACTTTGTCAGGAACTGGTCTAGATTATCTGCTTCATCCGCGTCGCAAGAACTTTGAATTTGCTCCCTGTCGGTGGCTAGCTCTTTGTTCACCTCGACTACAATAGGAGTGAAATACTCAAAAAATGCCGCTTTTCGGTCAGGGCCTGCGGCATAAGCAGTAAAGTCTGGAGCAGATTCTTTGGCAAAAAAGGCGAACCACGCTGCGGTACTCGCCACTACTGCTACAAGCAACACAGCAATAAGTTTAGTGTTCGACATCAGGTGATACCTCTTTTATTAGAATGAAACAATACGCTTTTTAAGCGGACTACCTGAGCTTATTAAATCTCGCTAAGTGGTTAATCATCTATGCGGATCGTTATTATTAACATACAGGTTCTAGTATGCGCTGCAACATATAGAGAGGGTCAGTAAATTAAAGATTTATAATGTATACAGTACTATCGGCAAGTACCAAATCAGACTCAATGTGAAATTCAATACCTTATTACTTATGTACTGAGCGCGAGTTTTCTTTTGTATTGAGCGTTAGTATCAGGTTAAGCAGTGATATGTAGCTGGGAAACTACGATTTCTGCATTTGCTGCACGTTAGCATGGTGAGTAAGTGGTAAGAGTAGGTAAGAGTATAAGTGGGGGGCGTAGAATTCACACCCTGGCTTTTAGTAATTATGTAAGAACGCAGCGTTAAGCTGCGTTCATTTAGCACTTTCTATGAGGCTTTCGGCTACTTGGCTTCAGCTTCACGCGCAATCGCACGGTGCGCAATATCAGTGCGGTAGTACACATCTTTAAACTGAATGGCTTTTAGTAGCTCGTAGGCTTTTTGCTGCGCTTCGGTAACGTTGTTACCCAAAGCTGTAGCGCAAAGTACGCGGCCACCTGCGGTTACCACTTCGCCATCTTGCAGGGCGGTGCCTGCATGGAAAACCTTTCCGTCTAACTTAGCGGCTTCTTCGAAACCAGTAATCACGTCGCCTTTATCATAGCTGCCTGGATAGCCGCCAGCGGCAAGCACAACACCTACCGACGCGCGCTCATCAAACTCAATCGTTTTACCAGCAAGTTCGCCTTTGCACGCTGCTTGGCAAAGTGGAACCAAGTCAGACTTTAAGCGCAGCATGATTGGCTGGGTTTCCGGATCGCCAAAGCGACAGTTGTATTCGATTACTTTTGGAGTGCCATCAGCCATAATCATAAGGCCAGCATATAAAAAGCCAACGTAGTCGTTGCCTTCAGCAGCCATGCCGTTAACTGTTGGCATAATCACTTCCTGCATAATACGGTCGTGAATGTCCTGCGTTACAACCGGAGCCGGAGAATATGCACCCATTCCGCCTGTGTTCGGCCCTTTGTCACCGTCAGCAGCACGCTTGTGGTCTTGGCTGGTGGCAAAAGGTAGTACGTTTTTGCCGTCTACCATGACAATGAACGACGCTTCTTCACCGTCTAGGAATTCTTCAATAACTACGCGGCTGCCGGCTTCGCCAAACGCGTTACCTGCCAGCATGTCGCGGATAGCGTCTTCCGCTTCTTCAAGGGTCATCGCAACAATAACACCTTTACCCGCAGCAAGACCGTCAGCCTTTACTACAATCGGCGCGCCTTTCTCTCGCACATAGGCAATAGCTGGGTCAATTTCTGTGAAGTTTTGATACTCGGCCGTTGGAATGTTGTGGCGAGCCAAAAAGTCTTTGGTAAAAGCTTTAGAGCCCTCAAGCTGCGCGGCAGCTTGAGTGGGGCCAAAAATCATTAAACCAGCGTTTGTGAACGCATCTACAACACCTGCAACTAGCGGCGCTTCTGGGCCTACAATAGTAAGCTCAACATCGTTACCTTGAGCAAAAGAAACCAAGCCAGCAATATCATTTACATCGATAGCTACGTTCTCAAGCTTAGGTTCTGTAGCTGTGCCTGCATTGCCAGGTGCTACAAATACTGTTGAAACATCAGAAGACTGCGCTGCTTTAAACGCTAGCGCGTGTTCGCGGCCACCGCCGCCAATTACAAGTACGTTCATTAACTGTTCCGTTTTGAGTGTTTAATTTTATGATTTTGGTTTGGTGAATTTTAGCGTCATGCGATTGCTCTCGCCAATCGCCATGTATTTTTCGCGATCTTGATCATCTAGCGCCAAACGTGGAGGTAGCGTCCACACACCTTTCGGGTGGTCGGCAGTATCCATTGGGTTGGCGTTGACATCGCTGCTTGCTTCAAGCACAAAGCCTGCTTTTTCGGCGGCAGCCACAACGTAAGAACGCTTCATGTAGCCACTTTTCTTCATTGCTTCATCATCTGCGCTTTCAGGAAGCTCATGTTCCACTACACCCAGTACGCCACCTGGCTTAAGCGCTTTGAAAAATGCGCCAAATGCATTGTCGATACCCTCGTCACCGTGACGCATATACCAGTTGTGTACGTTGCGAAACGTCAGCACCATATCGGCACTACCTGCGTCGCTAATATCTAACGCTTTGATTGGGTCGAATGCAGTAAGCTCAGCACCTTCGTACTTCATGCCCGGCTTCATTTTTTCTTTGAAGCCTTCCACCGATTTTTTAAAGTAACCGCTGGTTTCATCATCAACGTAAAAGTGAGCAGCTACATACTTACCGTTATCTTTTACAACAGAATAAAGGATGTCGGCGTACCAACCACCACCGGGAGAGATTTCTACCACAGTCATGTCTGGGGTAAGGCCAAAAAAGCGCAGTGTTTGCTGAGGATTACGGTACTCATCGCGTACTTTTGCACTAGCAGAGCGGATATCGCTCATTGCGGCATCAGAAATCGCATCTGCGCTGGCATAAGTAGCACTTACACCTAGGGTTGCGGCTAACACATATTGGGCTAACTTTTTCATTCTTATTTCCTTTTTCTGTCGAGGGTAGGCGAATAACATAACACTATTACTACAAATTACCACGGGTCAGATCAAGCCTATCAGCTAACCCCTATTTGCACTTACGCCTTAGCAGAATAATTCGCAACTCTGTCGCTTCGATGAGATTTCACTACAACCAAGCAAATGACCTCGAGTCTGCGTATTTAAAAGGGTTAAGGAAAAATAACAAACACACAGTAAAGCCACTAAATGCCACTTTACTGCGTGTTTAACTTAGGTGTTGGTGTCCCTCACTAAGCCTGCACTAAAAGGTATTGCGTAAATACTTATTAGTGACGGAAGTGGCGCATACCTGTGAACACCATAGCTATGCCGTGCTCGTCAGCGGCATCAATGACTTCTTGGTCGCGCATAGAGCCGCCTGGCTGAATGACTGCTTTAATACCTGCTTCAGCTGCAGCGTCGATACCGTCGCGGAATGGGAAGAATGCATCAGACGCCATTACAGAGCCTGCAACTTCAAGGTTCTCATCAGCTGCTTTAATACCCGCAATTTTTGCAGAGTAAACACGGCTCATTTGGCCTGCGCCCACGCCTACCGTCATACCGTCTTTGCAGTAAACAATCGCGTTAGACTTCACGTATTTTGCTACCTTCCAGCAGAACATAAGGTCGCGTAGTTCATCTTCGCTTGGCTTACGCTTAGTCACAACTTCTAGGTCTTCCATTTCAACCATGCCGAAGTCGCGCTCTTGTACTAATAAACCGCCGTTTACGCGCTTAAAGTCATAACCTTCAGTTAGCTGACCAGTCCAGTCACCACATGCTAGAAGACGTACGTTTTTCTTCGCACTTACTACTTCTTTCGCTTCATCGCTCACTGTCGGCGCAATAATCACTTCCACAAATTGACGGTCAACAATCGCTTGCGCCGTTTTCGCATCAAGCTCGCGGTTAAACGCGATAATGCCACCAAATGCAGACGTTGGGTCAGTTTTAAACGCACGGTCGTAGGCACTTAAAATATCATCGCCAATGGCCACACCACATGGGTTAGCGTGCTTAACGATTACACATGCTGGCTCTTCGAACTCCTTCACGCACTCTAGCGCCGCATCCGTGTCAGCAATGTTGTTGAATGACAGTTCCTTACCCTGAAGCTGAGTAGCGGTAGCCACAGACGCTTCTTGAACATTGTTTTCAACATAGAATGCCGCTTCTTGGTGGCTATTTTCGCCATAGCGAAGGTCTTGCTTCTTAGTAAGCTGCATGTTGTAGGTACGTGGGAATTCACTGTGCTGGTGGTCACAGTCTGCTTCACAACCTGTGCTGTCTAAACGAGCACCAAAGTAGTTTGCAATCATGCCGTCGTATTCGGCCGTATGTTCAAACGCTTTAATGGCAAGGTCGAAACGGGTGCTGTAGGTTAACGAGCCGTTGTTGTCGTTCATCTCTGCAAGTACGCGCGAGTAGTCCGCCGCATTAACCACAATAGTGACATCTTTATGGTTTTTCGCTGCAGCGCGAACCATCGTTGGCCCACCGATATCAATATTTTCAATCGCATCTTCTAGCGTACAGTCTTCGTTTGCCACGGTAGCAGCAAACGGGTAAAGGTTAACCACCACAAGGTCGATAGGCGCAATGCTGTGTTCTTCCATCACTGCTTCATCGGTACCGCGACGACCAAGGATACCGCCATGAATTTTCGGGTGAAGGGTTTTAACGCGGCCAGCCATAATTTCTGGGTGACCTGTGTGATCAGACACTTCTTTAACAGGTAAGCCAGCGTCAGCGAGAAGTTTAGCAGTACCGCCCGTCGACAGAAGTTCTACGCCAGCGTTATGCAGCGCTGTCGCGAAATCGAGGATACCGGTTTTATCAGAGACACTAAGGAGAGCACGTTTAATTGGTTTTGGTGTTTGCATAAATTTTAAGTTTCTAATGTTGTAGTGTTGAAACAAAAAGAGCACCGATTGGTGCTCTTTGGTGGGCAAAGCCCTTGGAATCTTAGTTCATGCCGTATTGCTTAAGCTTCTTGCGAAGTGTGCCACGGTTGATGCCCATCATGATGGCAGCGCGGGTTTGATTGCCGCGTGTGTAAGTCATGACTTCTTCTAGCAGCGGCGCTTCAACTTCAGCCAGTACCATTTCGTACAGGTTATCGATGTTTGCGTTATCCAATTGCTTAAGGTACTTATTAACCGCTTGCTTTACAGAGTCACGCAGTGGCTTTTGAGCTTGCGTTTGTGAAGGCGTAGTTACTGTAGTAGTAAAAGGTGAAGTCACGTTTTGATCGAACATAATACTGTGTTGCTCTTAAGTTAGTCATCACTATGCTGCGGGAGAAATCTGTCGGGTTTCTCGTGTCTGCAGCGCTTGAAAATATGCATTTAGTGCATCGAGTTGCTCATTCGCATCATCGATAGCGTTAAACGTTTTACGAAACTGACGATCCGTATCGTGCTCCGCGAGATACCAGCCCACGTGCTTACGGGCAATTCTCACACCGGCTATGTCGCCATAAAAGTCCTGCACATTGGCTACGTGCTCATGCAAGAGTTCATATAACTCTGACAGCGGCGGTGCTGGTAGGTTCTCGCCCGTTTCAAGATAATGTTGGATTTGCTTAAATATCCAAGGTTTACCTTGCGCGCCGCGACCTATCATTACGCCATCTGCACCGGTGTAATTCAGCACCTCTTGTGCTTTCTCTGGAGAAGTAATATCACCATTTGCAATAACAGGAATTGAAATTGCCGCCTTTATTTGACGTATGGTGCTGTATTCAGCTTCTCCTTTATACATACAAGCTCGTGTTCTGCCGTGAACAGCAAGCGACTGTATGCCGTTTTGCTCTGCAATGCGGGCAATCTCTACCCCATTGCGATTTTCTGGGTTCCAGCCGGTACGAATTTTTAGTGTCACGGGTACATCAACAGCATTAACTACTGCTTTAATAATCGCTTCCACTGTGTCTGGGTATTGAAGCAATGCAGAACCTGCTAGCTTCTTATTGACCTTTTTAGCAGGACAACCCATGTTGATATCGATGATTTGCGCACCGTTCTCAACATTAAATTGTGCTGCTTGAGCCATAAGCTCAGGATCAGCCCCAGCTATCTGTACAGAGCGAATGCCTTCTTCACCCTCATGATTCATACGCGCTTGTGATTTAGCTGTGTTCCAAACTTTCGGATTACTCGAAAGCATTTCTGAAACAACAAGCCCTGCACCTAAGCGCTTACAAAGTTGGCGAAACGGTCTGTCTGTTACGCCAGCCATGGGGGCCAACATCAAATTGTTTTCTAACTCGTAAGGTCCAATTCGCATTGTAAAATGTATAGCTCGCCATCTAAAACTGCACAGAAAATATACACCCGGCTAAAACGGGGCGCTAAGTGTACGTGTTTTCGCAAGGCTTGAAAAGGCTAAAAATCGCACAAAATTTCACTCCGTGGTCTTGACAGTGAAAAAAATCTGTCACATTAGTAAGCTAACGTCGATTTTTAGTTTAAATATTGTACGAAAGTCTTACAGCCCCCGATTTGAAAGGGCTGTAATGTGAAAAAAATTAACAATTAATTAGGCGGTAACGTGCTTTGTCGTACAAATTTTCGTCGCAATTTTGAGGTGGTTTACCGAAAACACACTATTCTAACTGGGCGTAATTTTCACCGACTGGTCGGTTTATCACTCAAACTTAGTGTTTTTTGCCCGACACTCTCGCCCATTCACCATCAATGGCACTGGGTTCAAGAGTAATATCGTTAGCGTACGCTTCTTCTATGCGCGTAACTTGCTCCGCCAAAATGCCAGAAAGGACTAACAAACCGCCTGATTTGCAGTAATTTGTAATCACGCTTTGAAGTTCTAGTAATGGACCTGACAAGATGTTCGCCATTACGACATCGGCTTCAAGCTCAGGCTGGTCTTCAGGAAGGTATACATCCAAACGGTCTTCAACGCCGTTGCGTCGTGCATTTTCTTTTGTTGCTTGTAGCGCTTGTGGGTCGATATCAATGCCGATGACGCGTTTAGCACCCAATTTCAACGCAGCCAGCGCTAATATTCCAGAGCCACAGCCAAAATCGACAACGGTTTTATCTGTCATATCTATGCCGTCTAGCCAGCGCAAGCAAAGCGCTGTTGTAGGGTGCGTGCCAGTACCAAAGGCAAGCCCAGGATCTAGCATTACGTTAACGGCGTTTGGATCGGGAACATCGCGCCAGCTTGGGCATATCCACAAGCGCTCGCCAAATTGCATGGGATGGAAGTTATCCATCCACTCTCGCTCCCAGTCTTTGTCTTCAAGTGGCTCAAGCTTATATTTAAAATCAGGGCCTAAGACTTTGGCTTTACCCAAGCGCTGAAGGATGCCTTTCATATCGGCATCAGCTTCAAATAAGCCGACGACTTGTGTATCGGGCCACAGTAACACTTCACCCGGCTTGGGCTCGTACATAGGGGTGTCTTTCGCATCCACATAGGTCACTGCTTGTGAGCCGTTGGCCGTCAGCATGTCGCCTATTGATTCTGCATGTTCAGAGGAGGTATTAATTCGAAGTTGTAGCCAAGCCATAGTTATCGTTCATTGAGACCTTTGCGCATTATTGTACCTTTGCTTGGCAGTAAACAAAATGCAGGCAAGCGAAAAGCTTTCAGTAAATGAGAACGCGATGCTTACAGAGGCATGATCAAATCTAACCACTTTGGTTTTCAACAGGCTCTCAAGTACCCAATAAAACTTGGCTGCTCAATTGATTACGTAAGCCTCGAGAAAAACTAACCTTTTGTCGACTGGTGAAATTCTAATATAAGTTTATATTATGAGAAGGGTATCGTTTAATTTATAGTCTGGTTCATCTGTTGTATGCGCGCACTTTTATCTGCTGTTTGTTTACTGTGTTTTATCATACCGCTTAGCGCGAAAGAGCTAGATGTGGTTGTAGGCTGGAACAAGCCTCCATACGTTATTTCACAAGAACACACCGGCTTTGAAGTTGACTTGGTGCGGGCGATCCTTGCTGAAATGGGATATGGATTGTCGCCTATTTATGTTCCTTTCGGGCGTACGGCAAGGTTATTAAAAGATGACGCCGTTGACATTGGACTTACCCTTAATCCTGCACACACGGTCGATCAAAGCATTTTATCTGAGCCATATATTATCTATCAGAACGTCGTGGTAACACGGGCAGACAGAGAACTGACGATAGACAGTATCGACGATTTGAAAGGTAAAAGCGTCATTGCTTTTCAAACCGCTCAATCGGTATTAGGTGAGGACTTTGGGCGAACTCTCGCATCGCAAACTACCTATATAGAAATGGCACGACAAGATCGTCAAGTGGACATGCTGATGCGCGGCAGCGTCGATGTTGCCATTCTCGATAGAAATATTTTCAACTACTTCAAATCTGCAAACAGTGCTTATGCCGAAGACGCAACCGTCTTTCATGAGCTTTTTCCTATATCGCCTTACAGTGCTGCAATCCCCAACCCAGCGCTAAGAGCCAAGTTCAACGCCACCCTTCGGTTATTTATTGAAGATGGGCGGTATCAGTTACTGCTTGATGAATATAAGCTCGATAACCTCCTTCATAAGCTTCCCGTAGCGGAAACGGCAAAATAATTCTTAGACAGTGAACTATTTCTGATTCAACGTATAAGAAACTAACATTACGTTACCTTCTATTGCCGTTAAACGCTGCATAATAAGAAGGAGTAACAGGCGCTAGGATCATACGTTAAGGAAAGGTTTATGTTGAAACAGGTTTTTTTGCTGGCCGTAGTCGTGCTATGCACTGCATGCGTGTCTCAAGCAAATCATACAGATAAGATTGAGCAATGGTTAGATAAGCCTGCTCACGTTCAGGCGCAAGCTATTGCGAGTGGCGACACGACATCTGCTGAGCTCGTTAGCGGTTATCTTGCGCGAATCGAACGACTAGATGAAAAGGTAAATAGCGTCTTAGCGTTGAATCCTAACGCGCTGACCGAAGCGAAGGCCATCGATAAACGACTAGCGAATGGCGAGACGCTTGGCCCTCTGGCAGGTATTCCCGTGCTGCTTAAAGATAATATAGAAAGTAAAGAGATGCCCACCACAGCGGGCTCAATGGCGCTTATTACTAATGACACTGGTCGCGATGCGCCTATCGTAGAAAAACTGAAAGCGGCAGGGGCAATTATTTTGGGTAAAACCAATTTGTCTGAATGGGCAAACTTTCGCTCTGAATCCTCTATCAGCGGCTGGAGTGCAGTTGGCGGGCTTACCCGAAATCCCCATATGCTATCAAGAAGTGCTTGTGGCTCGTCATCGGGCTCGGGCGCTGCCATGTCACTTCGCCTCGCGTCACTTGCCGTGGGCACCGAAACCAATGGCTCTATTATTTGTCCGGCATCCATAAACGGGGTAGTCGGCTTTAAACCAACCGTGGGCTTGCTTTCCAGAACTCACATAGTGCCTATTTCTTTCAGCCAGGACACCGCAGGACCAATGACGTCTAACGTTCAAGACGCCTGGCTGATGACGGCAATCATGGCGGGCCCTGATGCAAGCGACAACGCGACACTAGACGCTGAGTCTCACCGCCCTTCTATGCCAACATCGTCAATGCTGGCTACAGATTTAAAAGGCAAGCGTATTGGTGTGGTTAGGTACCGCCAGGGCGATAACCCTCATGTACTGGCTGTTTATGAAAAGGCGTTGAACCAGCTTAAAGCATCGGGCGCGACGCTGGTGGACATCAGTGACTTCTCTCAGCCAGATTCATTTTGGGCCGACTCCTATAATGTTCTGCTGAGCGAGTTCCATCATAGTATTAACGAATACTTGTCGGGGTCGCCGGCAGAACTCCCTGCAAGGAACTTGTCTGAGCTTATCGATTTCAATAACAAAACAGAGCGCGAGTTAGCGCTATTCAATCAAGACATTTTCGAAAAATCGCTCGCGTCGGCAGCCATTGACAGCGAAAAGTATCAAAATGCACTGCGCCTTATTCAAGACACGGCGGGCAAAAATGGTATTGATACGTTGTTAGCAAAGCACAATGTTGATGTACTAGTTGCGCCCTCAAACAGCCCTTCTTTTTTAATAGACGGCGTATATGGTGACCATTCGCCTGTCGGTTTCATCGGTATCGGGTATTTGGCCGCAATTGCAGGATATCCGCATCTCACAGTGCCCGCTGGACAGGTGAAAGATCTTCCTGTGGGGATTAGCTTTATTGGTGGAAAGTGGCAAGACGAAAGCGTGTTGAAAATAGGTAGAGTCTTTGAAGCAAAACACGGCTTCTTCATTAAGCCTGGCCTTCTGCCTACACGTTTTGACAACCCAGCGCTAAAAGGTATCGAAGACGGAATTGACGTAGTTCGCTAGCGGGAAATGAGGATACATAATCGTATTTCGCCTCAACAGAAACGAAAAAAGCCCTTGGTTTAACTCAAGGGCTTTTGAACGTCTTTTCTTTCGATTGGTTAGCCAGGCTTTTTCACCCAAGCGCTACACCAGCCATCAGCGTTAACAAGCTTATTAGGGAAAATGTTACAAGGGCGGTGTTGTTCGCCATCGGCGCCCTGCACGTACATGCAGTTTGCGCATTTTGCACCTTCAACAGTTGACGACGGTGTGTAGTTCAGTGCTTTTGCAGTAGGGTCATCAGCACTCAATTGTTCTTGAGCCTGAGCACGTAACGCTACACCACCTAATGTAAGACCGATAACCGTCGAGCCAGAAAGCTTTAAAAAGTCACGGCGATTTACAGATTTCATAACATTCTCCTTAAGAGATAGAAACGATAATGATTCTTTTTTATTCAGTGCCTTAAACGCAAAAACCTGCCCAAAGAGGCAGGTTTTGTTTCATGTTTAAATACTATCTCTTTTTGAAAAAAGATCGAACGAAATGTCGCACTTTCGCTTGATCCAGATTAAATAAACTTCAGAGTTACAATCTTAAGTATTGAATATAAGACCGCTGGACAGTTTATTAGTTCACTTCACGGTTAACTTTACATCGGGCTTTGCATATGCAAATTGCGCAATTCGTTGTGTGCTGTGGTAGCTGTCTAGGCCTGAGATACAGGCCGTTTGCGCTTGCTCTATATCTGCATAGCCGTCTGAATCTATTATTTGCTCAGGAACGTAGAGCTCCTGGATTTCGCCGATAACCATTTCGGTTTCATTAAGCAAAGTAAAATGCTGTGCTACTTTTAAGCCCATTTTAATTTCACTTTCTTTGACATACGGCGCACTGAAGGACTCACTGAGCTGCGCGGTTAACCCAACGGCTTCAAATTCACTTTCATCTGGCGCATAGCGGGCTGATGTTTGGTGGGCTTTGTCGACCCAGTCAACAGACACGTGATTTAGCGAATAAAAGCCCTGCTGTTTTATATTGCTTAACGTATCTCGCGTGACGGTATGAGGACGCATGATCATGCCAATGAGAGGCGGGTTTGCACCGACATGAACAATAGAGCTCACTATAGCCAAATTGTTTGTAACGCCGTTTGTTGTACCCACCAAAGTCGCCGATTTAAAACCAGACAAACTATTAATTAGGTTTGCGCGGTAGCGCTGTGCAAGGGCGTCTATATCACCGCGGGTAAACTGCTTAGTCATTCTCTCTTTCTGCCTCTATCTGAATGTCATCACCGTGCTGATAAGCAGTAAGCTCAATGGGCTGACAACACACTTGGCAGTCGAGCACCTGTACTTGGCCAACATCGTTAATTTCATCTATTTCAACATCATTTGGGGCCATACAGTAAGGACAGGAAAAGCTCATGGAACGAGTTAAACTCATATTTAAATGCCTTTGTAATCACTAATGCTATTTGTTACGTAATGCAAAGACGAGTGGATTTTCTTTTAGACACGCCCCTTGTATCTGATTTTAAGAGAAAAGGGCAAGACTGCCATTTGACGCTTATGAGTAATCAGAAAACTGGGTGCACAAACAATAGATGTGATAGACGAAAAAGGTGACCTTGTGGCAAATAAAGTTGGTCAATGCCCGTGCTGTAATAGAGAAACTCGCCTTACTTACCATCATCTTATTCCGCGAAAAATGCACAGGCGTACCTATTTTAAAAAGCACTTTAGCAAAGCGGAGCTTCAGGACGGCATTTACATTTGCAGACAATGTCACAGCGGTATACATCGATTTTATGATGAGATGACGTTGGCCAAACACTACTTCAATTTGCAGCGTTTATTGGCAGATGCGCAGCTTTCTTCGTTCTTTCATTGGGTGTCTAAACAGCGCGTACGCGTGTAAAAGTACACGCTGTGCACTATTAGCAGCAGATGTGATACCCAATCGCGGAGGATTTAATTTGATTCGCGTGGCTGTATAAATATACACTATTGGTGTTTTCATAGCCAAAGATACCTCATGCGAAAAGATTTACCGCCACGTTATTACCTTACACACTTTCACGAGTTCCTTGGGTTCTTTGAGGGTGCTAGCAGGGCGCTTCTAAGTGACGAAGCCACTGACTTTGTTAGGCGTTTTAAAGCGTTAGACGATGACAAACAGTGTATTGTTGTGCGCGCTGCAAATCGCAAGTACGCAGTGATTGACAGGACGCAGTTCAATTATAGCGAAATCGCTGTGCCACAAGAGCAAATAGATTGGCTTACCGACAACGGCTGGTTTGGTGACCTTACCCACGCTTCGCTTAATGACATCGCAGGTGTCTTGACCAAGAATGCTCTGCTTGAGCTACTTGCTGAATACGGCAGTATTCAGGGGCTCGCATCTCTCACCAAGCCTAAACTCGTGACGTTGCTTAATGAACATATCGAAGCTAGAGGCTGGCCAGAGCGCTTTTCGCTAGATAACTACTTAGTGTGCTTGTTCGACGATGCACTTCGCTATTTGCTGTTTATCTATTTTGGTAACACCAAAAGCCGTCTAAATCAGTTTTCTATGCGCGATTTAGGCGTAATGAGAACCCGTTCTGATTCCGTAACGGATACGGCGCGTTTTGAAACTAAAAGCGACGCCCAAGCTTCATGGTTTTACGCTAACCATTACAGCCAGTTAGCTTTTTATAACGATGATATGTTGCTTGCCATTGCCGAAGGTGAACTGCCCATTACAGAAGGTGTGTCGGCCTGTTTTTATCGCGACCAGTTTCTCTATGCATTAGGCCTAAAAGTACTGATGTTTGATAGAGCGAAAGGGCTAGAAGTATTGAAAGCGGCGCAAAGCGATAAGGCAAAAGAAAAGTGGTTAAGAGAGAGCTACAAGGACGGAAATGAAAATAGTGTTAAACAGACCCTTGAAGAGATAATTGATAATCCGCAATCGGATACGCTGTTAGCATTTGCAGAAGATTTCTATGCCCGTAAATACCACAAAAAACGCACCAGCACGGTTACCGACATGCTTCGCAATGCTAGCCGTACACTGGATATTGACGTAAGCCAAAACCAACAGGTTGAGCGTGGTGTGCTGGCGCATTATGCAAGGCGCGGCATTGAAGGCTGGCGCACGGAAAACCGATTATGGCGCAGTTTGTTCGGCCTTACCTTTTGGAAGCAACTTTACGAAGAAGACACGCTGGTTACGGAGTTTGATCGCAGACCGTTATCGCTTAAACAGAATAACTTTTACGCTAAGTTTGAACACAGTATTGAAGCGTTGTTACAGGCGCTTGATAGCAAAGAAAAACTGCGTTTTCACATTCACAAAATGGCCACGATGCACTATGGCAAAGTTAATAGCCTGTTTATGTGGTCTAGTCATTTGCTTACGCCTATAGAAGCGCTAATTGAGCATGGTTCGCTAGATTCGATTTATGCTTTACTTCGCATGATGTGCAAAGACTTTGAGAGCCTCCGAGATGGCTTCCCCGATATCATGGTATTTGACGGCGCACTTCGCTTTGAAGAAATCAAAGCGCCTGGCGATCAGCTTCGCCGAAATCAGCTGGTTTCAATTCAACGTTTGCAGCAAGCTGGATTTGACGTTGCGGTAACAACAGTGAAATGGATACGCGACCCAGCACAGCCTTATGTTGTGGTAGATATAGAGACCACTGGAGGAAACAGCAGCTACAACCGGATTACCGAAATAGGTATGGTAAAACTTGTTGGTGGGAAAGAGGTAGACAGGTTTCAAACCCTGTTAAATCCGCAGCGCCGCATTCCTAGCAACATTACCCGCCTTACTGGAATTTCGGATGACATGGTGGCAGATGCTCCGCTTTTTGCTGAAGTAGCGGAACACGTGGCAAATTTCACCGAAGACGCTGTGTTCGTTGCTCACAACGTAAACTTTGACTACGGGTTCATCAAGCAAGAGTTTGCAAGACTAGAGCAAAGTTTCAGGCGACCCAAAATGTGTACCGTTCGCGAAATGCGTCGCACCTATCCTGGGCTGCCTTCTTACTCGCTGGCAAACTTAACAAAGCATTTTCACATAGAAATGGAGCAGCATCACCGCGCGCTGAGCGATGCGAAGGCCGCCGCCGAGTTGTTGAAGCTAGCGTTTGAAAAAGACGATGAGCAAGTGAGCGTTTAAGTCGGCCACTAATTGTTTGGAACTTTAGCGTAGTTGAACTGAACAAAATGAGCCGAAAATAAGTATGTAGTGGGGTTAAACACGCATATTGAGATGTAAGAAATGGCATTAACTGAAGAACAAGAATCACGGGTAATTGAAATGGCGTGGGAAGACCGTACGCCTTTCGAGGCAATAGAGCGTTTATACGGGCTGCCTGAAAAAGATGTGATAAAGCTTATGCGTAAAAATCTCAAACCGAAAACCTTCAAGAACTGGCGAGAGCGCGTGTCGGGTAGAAAAACCAAACATGCCAGCCTGCGCCCTGAAGGTGTGGACAGAGGATACTGCCCCTCTCAGTACAAATTTAAAGGCGCTAATAAGTAGCGTGTAGAAGCCTTTCCTATAGAAGCGGAACTGCCTTACGTTGTAGCTGCCTTTATTTTTTGGGAGGCGAAATAGTAGTAATCGGCAAAAGAAACGCAGTTAACTGCTGACGCATGGGGGTAGGAAAAACGATCGTGTTTTCTGATTGCAAAATACTCTTCGCGTGTTGAACCTGACGCAATAGATTTTGATAGGTGTCGTTATTTTGCTGAATCGCTTCTACCTTGTTCATTACAAGCTCAATGAACTCTGCAGGAGAAACGTCTGCATGTTGTTTGATCTCAAACGCCAGTGCCTTTAGCACGTAGGCTTCCCACTCCTTTCTATAACTGTCTTTCAGCCGTTCCGGGTAAAGCGTTAAGTCAGATATATCTTGCGCTAAGTCTACGATATCGAGAGGATCATCAAAAAGGACGCGAAACGCAAGCACCGCTTCATCGGAGAGTCGGGAAATGGGAAGTTTTTCTTTGAACTGAGCGTAACGGCTGGGCACAAGAACACCTTCAAATTACGATTATTAGAGTTAAACAGTACGAGCTTTAGCGCTTCATTAAACTAAAGTTTAATAAACTCAACTTTAAGTTTAAAGCTCAAGAGATTAAAAATACGTAATCTGCGGCAATTGAACTCACAATGGCGACAAGCCGTAACTTATTATGCACTGTTAAAGTGTGTACGCGTTCTTGCTGTTTGGCCCATCGTTTGATGGGCCTTTTTTATGTGGAGTAGGCGCTTCGTTTCATTCAACCATCGAAGGAGAGTTTTACTCCTGCCAGTAATCGACTGACGCTATCTACCACATCAGCTCTTATAAACCATTCAACATCATGCTTCTCCGATAGCACGCCACTAAATTCCAGAGAGCCGCCGTGACCTGTTCCTAGAAAGTCTTCAATTAATTCAGCGCGCTCACCAAAACTACTGTCTATATAGGAATAGTAAGCAAAATATTCGATAGGATATGATGTGTTAAAAGCGCTTGCAGCGAATTCACCGCTGGTGCCCACTACAACTTTCGCAGCACTTTCATCAGTACGCTGCACTAATTCAATGAACGCGGTATCTTGTTCATTAATACGTAATCGATATTCTGCCCGGGCAAACGTACCGTTCAGCATTCTTTCAAAACTGGCTTCGTAGCTATGTCGTTGTCCCATCTTGGCCGAATATTCAATTTCGAAATACTCATCCTCTCCGCCAAAATTAAAGGCTTCAGATGCTTCAGCATTTGCAAGTTGACCAACGACTATTTCAATGGCGGTGTCGTTTTGCAATTGCCTCACATGACGTACCCCCGTTATCCAACCATCTTTCGACAAGCCGGTGGAAGAAACACGCCCTTTGTAAGTTGGAATAACACCTAACTCAGTTTTCCCCGAATCGGTTTCATGCCTTAAGTACAGACGCCTTGCGTAGAGATAATCAGTGTTGTCGCTGCCGAATGTATTGTGACTTGATGAAAAGTCATCGCCAGTCACCACAAAGCTGTTTACTGACCACGCAGAAGTGATGGCAAGAGAGGGATAGTAACGCAGTCGATATTGTTCGCGGCTCGGGCGGTTGGAACGATTATCGTAACGAACCTGAATATCTAGCTTCTGTGAGAAGGTGGGCGCTATTTGTTCTGCCTGCGCGTTAGTTCCTGCAATGGCTATCAGCGGTAAAATAAACAAAAAAGGATTTCGCACCTGTTTAACCCTAAACAACATGATTAAGTAGTTTATACATTAAATCTAATTACTTAGCGCAACGAATAGCGGTTTAAGGAAAAAAATACAAAAAAAGCCGGCAGGGATGCCGGCAATAAGTGGAGTGGGACTCCAATGAGGGTAAAACACACAAAAGCATTAAAACTCAGGGAGATGTCTTAAAACTTGTATGCAGTATAGAACCAAGTTTTAAATAGGAAAATCGTTAAAAATTGATTGTAGTAATCGGAAAATTAGAATGTGCTGAATAGCGAATAGCGAATAGCGAATAGCGAATAGCGAATAGCGAATAGCGAATAGCGAATAGCGAATAGCGAAGAAAGAAAATTGGGCTACACAAAAAACAGCGTGTAGCCCAAAGGGGGGATTAGGCTAAACCTAGCTTCTTCTCTAGGTAGTGGATGTTGGTTCCACCCGCGAAGAAGTTTTCATCGGCCATAATGGCACGCTGAAGAGGGATATTCGTTTTAATTCCTTCAACCACAATCTCTTCAAGGGCGTGGCGCATACGAGCAATCGCTTCGTCGCGGCTTTCACCGTAAGTGATAAGCTTGCCTATCATTGAATCGTAGTAAGGAGGTACGTGGTAGCCCGCGTAAATATGCGACTCCCAACGAATACCTAAACCACCTGGCGCATGGAACATATCGATAGGACCAGGGCTAGGAATAAAGGTTTGTGGATCTTCTGCGTTAATTCGACATTCAATAGCGTGGCCACGAATTTGAATTTGCGACTGATCAATTGACAGTGGCTGACCGGCTGCAATGCGAAGCTGCTCTTTAATAAGGTCAACGCCTGTGATCATTTCAGATACAGGGTGCTCTACCTGAATACGGGTATTCATTTCAATGAAATAGAATTCACCGTTTTCATATAGGAACTCGAAAGTACCTGCTCCGCGGTAGCCAATTTCAATACAGGCTTTGCGGCAGCGATCGCCAATCTTGGTGCGCATTTGCTCAGAAATACCCGGTGCAGGCGCTTCTTCAACCACTTTTTGGTGGCGACGTTGCATTGAACAGTCACGCTCACCTAAGTGAATGGCGTTACCTTGGCCATCGGCTAATACCTGAATTTCAACGTGACGTGGGTTCTCAAGGAATTTTTCCATGTAAACCGTTGAGTTACCGAATGCAGCGCCAGCTTCCGCTTGCGTTGTTTCAATGGCTTTAATCAACTCAGCTTCGCTGCGCACCACGCGCATACCACGACCACCGCCGCCGCCCGCAGCTTTTACGATGATTGGGTAACCAATGCGCTTAGCAATGGCTTTGTTGCGCTCTACGTCGTCAGTTAGCGGGCCGTCAGAACCGGGTACACACGGTACGCCTGCTTTTTTCATGGCGTTGATAGCAGAAACTTTGTCACCCATAAGGTTGATAGTTTCAGCTTTAGGGCCAATGAAAATAAAGCCGCTTTTTTCTACCGCTTCAGCAAAGTCTGCGTTTTCCGCTAGGAAACCGTAACCTGGGTGAATAGCAATAGAGTTAGTGACTTCTGCAGCAGCAATAATGCGAGGAATGTTCAGGTAGCTTTCGGTTGCTGATGCTTTACCAATACAAATTGATTCGTCAGCCAGCAACACGTGCTTCAAGTTTTTATCCGCAGTAGAGTGCACTGCTACGGTTTTGATGCCTAGTTCTTTACAGGCTCTCAAAATACGCAGGGCAATCTCACCACGGTTAGCAATAAGTACTTTATCTAGCATAGTTAAGCACTCGCTTATTCAATAATGAACATTGGCTGGTCAAATTCTACAGGGTCTTGGTTTTCAACCAAGATTGCCTTAACCACACCGGCTTTATCTGCTTCAATTTGGTTCATCATCTTCATCGCTTCAACGATACAAAGCGTGTCGCCAACTTTCACTTGCTGACCCACTTCTGCAAATGCTTTTGCCGTTGGTGAAGATGCACGGTAGAACGTACCTACCATTGGAGACTTAACAACGTGACCTTCTGGCTGAGCTGGCTCTGCTGGTGCTTCAGAAGCAGTGGTAGCGGCCGCCGCTGGAGCAGGTGCCATTTGCGGTGCAGCAGGAGCTGCAAAGCTGTAGTTCATTGGCGCTTGAACACCCGTTGGGCCACGGTGGATGCGTACAGACTCTTCGCCTTCAGTGATCTCTAGCTCGGCAATGCCAGATTCTTCCACTAGTTCGATGAGTTTTTTAATCTTTCTAATATCCATGTTCTGTCTCTGCTTTATTTATGCGATTTCGGTAAGTTGATTGCTGCAGTTAGCGCGAGCGAGTAGCCCATGGCACCAAGGCCAACAATGACGCCAGCTGCAACATCAGAAAAATAGGAATGATGACGAAACGGTTCACGGGCGTGAACGTTCGACAAATGCACTTCAATAAACGGGATATTGACACTTAATAATGCATCGCGAAGGGCGACGCTGGTGTGCGTGAAGGCAGCAGGATTAATAATAATGGCATCAACAGTACCCATAGCAGCGTGCACGCGATCAATCAGTTCAAACTCAGCGTTTGACTGAAAATGCGTTAAGGTCACGTTGCTTGACGCAGCCTGCGCCTGCAAATCATCTACGATGTCTTGCAAGGTTTGTGTGCCGTATTTGTCGGGTTCTCTTTGGCCTAACATATTCAGGTTAGGGCCGTTCAATAACAAAATATTCATCTAGTTTGCTGCTATCTTCGGGAAAAAGTCACGGTTATTGCCATTTCAACAAACTTTTGTGACAGTTGCACGAAAAAAAGCCAATAAATTTGCTCGTTGATTGTGTTAAATGCTGATTATAGTGATAGATAAAGATTTCGCAGCAAAATACTGGTCTAATCAGGTGTTTTCGGCGCAAAGTTTATTGGAAAGTTTGCTTATTTGCTGCCTGTGAAACCGCAGCATGCTGCACTCTCAGAAGGCGTTAGTGGGGGATGAGATGGCAGTTTTAACGAAAAGTATCAGTATGTATTGCTATAAATGCTAAGGCGAGGCCTTAGTTAGGGCGCTGTCGAAGGAAAAGGGGACACTTACGTACTTACCATGGAATTTGGCTACATATATGCCAAAGTGAAGGTGGGGTAAGGAAGAAAACCCCGTATTGCCGGTATAACCGATAAGCTGCCCGAGTTCCACGACTTGCCCTCTTGTCACAGCAACACCTTTATATTTCAGGTGGTAGTATTCGCCGGTGGTTCCGTCGCTATGAAGAATAACAACGTAGTTAGCGTATTTTGCAAACTTCGGCGTTGGCCCGCCTTTCGTGCCGTCATCTTTCGTGTCGATCACTACGCCTTCCCGGGCGGCTAAAATAGGTGTACCTACAGGCGCGGCAAAATCGAGAGCATACCTTGACGCACCAGAATGACTAAAATTGCCGTTAAAGCCTTGAACAATACGGTATTTGCTAGCTGGCTGTAGCGGTGGCAGATACGTATAGGCGTTGTCGTGTATCGCGTCTACGCGCCCCACCGTCCATTTAACGCGCATAGATGCCCAGAATGCGTCGGCATTTTTTACTACGCCAAGGGGCACTTGGTCATTGGTATCTAAAAATGCGTTAACGTGGGCTTTCGATTTAAGCTCCCCATTGCCTGTGGGAATGTCTTGCATAACATTGGAATACAGAGTTAGCGCTACGGGCAATTCTACTTTTCTCTGTACTGAGACTAAATAAAGAGAAGAAGACGAAGGCGTAAGTTCAAAACAAAAGCGTTTGTTATCAAAGCACCCCGTGGTTTTCGCTGTTACTGATAGGGAAAAAGTGAGCGAAATAAATAAGAAGGCCAGCATTGAATCCAACCTTCTTTTCTGAACCCCGTTTCTACCCAAGATAAAGAGAGCAGCGCTTCGCACTGCTCGCCATACTCGCCATATGAGAAGAGGAAAGTCCTGGAATCGACGCGCCTTAGTCCAAGCGACCACTTTGACCGTCATTAGTGTTAGACCCATTGTTAAGCCACTCGTTTACGTGACCGGCAAAGGCGTCTGCTTTCATAAACCCGGTGACACGAGCTTTGGTTAGCTCGTCGCCGTTTTCGTCAAAGAACAAAATGGTAGGCAGACCTAGCACAGTAAAGGTGTCAAAAATCTCCTGACGTTCTGGTGTGTTATCGGTAAGGTCCATTTGCATCCATACCGTATTACTAAGTGCAGATACCACTTTCTCGTCAGGGAAGGTGTACTTTTCAAATTCCTTACAGGCTACGCACCAGTCGGCGTACAAATCGACCATTACGGTTTTACCTTGTGCGTTAGCCGCCGCTATTTTATTACGTAAGTCTGCCAAGTCTCGCGCAACAACAAAGTCTGGATGCCCTGCGTGGACACCATCAGAGTGCTCGCCCCAAAGTCCGGTGTTGAGACCTGCTTGATAGGTAAGGCCAGCACTTCCCATAATGCCTATTGCAACCACAACAGCACGTACAAGCTTCATCAGTGAGTTTTTGCTGGCGCGATTGAGTACCCAGTAGTAACCGAACAAACCGAAGCCAAGCAATCCCCATAGGAAGCCAGTGGCAGGGCTATTATATAAACGCTCAATAAACACAATGGCCACGGCAAGCATCATGAAGCCAAAGGTAACCTTAACCACATTCATCCAGTTACCTGCTTTAGGTAGGAGTTTTCCACCTGTCATGCCGAACAGAATAAGTGGAACGCCCATACCTATGCTTAACAAGTAAAGCGAAACAAAACCTAGCGTCATATCGCCAGTTTGAGCGATGAATAGCAATATGCCGGTTAGCGGCGCAGTAGTGCAGGGTGAAGCGATAAGACCAGACAATACACCCATAATAAACACCCCTGCAAAGCTGCCGGGTGTTTGATTGTTACTCATGTGAGTGAGCTTTTCTTGATACTTTGCTGGCAGCTGAATTTCAAAGCCACCAAACAGAGCAACGGCCAGCGCCACAAATAGCACAATGAATACGCCCAGCACCACAGGGTGTTGAAGCGCAGCTTGAAACTGCGCTCCGGCTACAGCAACCACTAATCCAAGCAGCGAGTAGGTAATCGCCATACCTTGAACGTAAACAAAGGTTAGCCAGAATGAATGCGATGCGGTTTTAGGTTTGCCCTGACCAATCACAATGCCCGACACTATGGGGTACATGGGGAACACGCAAGGGGTAAAAGCTAAGCCTACGCCTAGTGCAAAAAATAGAGCTAAAGTGAGAACAAGGTTATCTTTATCAATTAGCCTTTGCGCTAAATCGAACTGCTCGCTTTGCGAAGAGGTTGCTGAGTTATTTGGTTCTGAGGCCGTATCTGTTTCAGCAACTGCACTGCTTCCCACTTCATTTAAATACACGACTTTCACTGTGGGCGGGTAGCAAAGCCCTGCGTCAGCACAGCCTTGATAGCGAATTTTTACTACGCCGTCACTGAGTGCTGACTCAATGGGTAAGGTAATAGATACGCCGTTATAAAACACTTCAGACTCGCCAAAAAACTCATCCTGAATCATTATCCCATTTGGGTACTCAGGCTCGCCAATTTCGGCTTGTTTCGCCACAAACTTAAACTGCTTTAGATACAGATAATAGCCTTCCGCAATATCGAAACTTACCGTAAGCGCGTCGCCTTTTTGGTTAAAATCGAACGCAAACGCTTGGTCTACATCTAAAAACTGGGGTTCATCCACGAACGGATCGTCAAAGGCATTGGGCACCTGAGCCAAGACGAACGTGCTTAATAACGTCATTAAACAAAATGCTGAAAGTACATAAGCGCTAAAGCGACGAAACAGTGAAGCTGATGCAGTGCCTGATGGAAAAGGAGGTAAAGTCATAAAGTTACAGTTCATTTTTATCTATTTTGCGTTGTCGTTATTTTTATTAGAATTACGTTTTAACTAGCGCTGTAGCGTGGTTTGTAACCACTGACCGTAAGCGCTGCTAGCCTCAGCATTAAGTTCTAACCATTCAGGGACATCGTACGGATGTAGTTCGCTTACTCTATCGAAGGCCTGTAAAACGTGTTGTGTGTTCGTTTTAATAAGCAGTTGGCATTCTGCGTCGGTTTCCACCTTCCCCTGCCACTCATAAACGGACTCTATACTCTTGATTATGTTGACGCAGGCGGCAAGCTTTTCTTCAACAAGCGTGCTGGCAATTAACTGCGCTGTCTTTTCATCGGGCGTGGTGCACAATACAAGCTTAATTGTCATGAACTTTTCCTACTTTATTTCGCGCCTGTTACTTTGCTAATGGGTCGATATGTAATTGACCTGAAAAGTCGCACTATTCTTTCATAGCTACAGTATATCACGGTCGTTATCGGTCGCTTTAAGTGGCTATTTAAGCGAAAGGGTGGGCACCTTTTCTTGTTATTACGTACAAAGACCCTATAACAGGTTATGAATACATGAAAGAGGAAGCATTTTGCGGGTTTTATTTATACTGTTTGCCCTATTACCTATTTTCGAGATTGCGCTGCTGATAAATGTGGGCAGCGTGATCGGTGGTTGGAATACCGTTGGCTTGGTACTTCTTTCTGCCTTTATTGGTGCTTACTTTGTTAAACGCGAAGGCGTGAGTACACTGCAAACTGCACAAGAAAAAATGCAGCGAAATGAAGTGCCAGGAAAAGAACTAGTTGAAGGCTTGATGCTGGTGGTTGCGGGTATTTTACTTGTGACGCCAGGCTTTATTACCGATATTTTCGGTTTCCTTTTAGCAATGCCGGGCTCACGTCACTTCTTTGCTGCTCAGGTCAGTAAGCACATGAAAATGCGTGTTGTCGCTCCGGGTATGGGGCCGGGAACTGCAGGCTTCGGACAGGGTCGGTCACCGTTTGGGCAAAGTCCTTTCGCGCAGCGTCCACGTTCACATAATAGCGATGGTGATGTGTTTGAAGGTGAGTACACCGATCACACCACCAACGATTCAGATAAGCGCTTAAAATAGCGAGCCCCAACGCCCTCTCCGTCAGGTTATGAGCGCCGTTTACCGCGATAAACGGCGTTTACTTGCCTAGTAAAAAGAAGTATTTAGCGAAAAAACCAAATTTTTTACATTTTTTTGCTTAAAAACCCTTGAAGTTATCTGGGTACTACCCCATCTATCCGTGCAGAAACGATTTTAACTGCTCAGCAATGAGCAACCTTAAACACACGGCATTTAGATTGTCTGAATGTCGATAATTACATTCATTTGAATAGTGGAATTTTCAGGAGACTTGAAAATGGCAATTCGTCCTTTACACGACCGCGTAATCCTTAAGCGCGCAGAGCAAGAAAGCAAATCTGCAGGCGGTATCGTTCTGACTGGTTCTGCAGCAGAAAAATCTACACGCGGCGAAGTAATCGCAGTAGGTAACGGTCGCATTCTTGAGAACGGCGAAGTTAAAGCGCTAGACGTTAAAGTAGGCGACACCGTTATTTTCAACGACGGTTACGGCGTTAAAACAGAAAAGCTGGATGGTGAAGAAGTACTAATCCTAAGCGAAAGCGACATTCTAGCGATTGTTGAGTAATTACAACTAACGTTAAAACGAATTTTAGAGGAATTTAATCATGGCAGCTAAAGAAGTACGTTTTGGTGATGACGCTCGCAGCAAAATGCTAAAAGGCGTAAACACACTAGCTAACGCAGTTAAAGTAACACTAGGTCCAAAAGGCCGTAACGTTGTTCTAGACAAGTCTTTCGGTGCACCTACTATCACTAAAGATGGTGTGTCTGTAGCGAAAGAAATCGAGCTTGAAGACAAGTTCGAGAACATGGGCGCGCAGATGGTAAAAGAAGTTGCGTCTAAAGCGAATGACGAAGCAGGTGACGGTACAACTACTGCTACTGTACTTGCTCAAGCAATCGTTACTGAAGGTCTTAAGAGCGTTGCAGCGGGTATGAACCCAATGGATCTTAAGCGCGGTATCGACAAAGCGGTTGCGGCAGCAGTTGAAGAGCTTAAAGCTCTGTCTACTGACTGTGCAGACAGCAAGTCTATCGCTCAAGTAGGTACTATCTCTGCAAACTCTGATTCAGAAGTTGGCGACATCATTGCTCAGGCAATGGAAAAAGTAGGTAAAGAAGGTGTTATCACTGTAGAAGAAGGTCAGGCACTTCAAAACGAACTAGACGTTGTTGAAGGTATGCAGTTCGACCGCGGTTACCTATCTCCATACTTCATCAACAACCAAGAAAACGGTACTGTTGAGCTAGACAACCCGTTCATCCTATTGGTTGATAAGAAGATTTCTAACATCCGCGAACTACTTCCTACCCTTGAAGGCGTAGCGAAAGCGGGTAAGCCGCTAATGATCATCGCTGAAGATGTTGAAGGCGAAGCGCTTGCTACACTAGTAGTTAACAACATGCGCGGTATTGTTAAAGTTGCAGCGGTTAAAGCACCAGGTTTCGGTGACCGTCGTAAAGCAATGCTTCAAGACATCGCTATCTTAACTGGCGGTACAGTAATCTCTGAAGAGATTGGTCTAGACCTTGAAAAAGTGCAGCTTGAAGACCTAGGTACTGCTAAGCGCGTAGTTATCAACAAAGACAACACAACTGTTGTTGACGGTAACGGCGACCAAGAAGCGATTGAAGGCCGTTGTGCTCAAATCAAAGGCCAAATTGAAGACTCTACGTCAGACTACGACAAAGAGAAGCTTCAAGAGCGTCTAGCTAAGCTTTCTGGCGGTGTTGCAGTAATTAAAGTTGGTGCAGCAACTGAAGTTGAAATGAAAGAGAAGAAAGACCGCGTAGAAGATGCACTTCATGCAACTCGCGCAGCGGTTGAAGAAGGTGTGGTACCTGGTGGTGGTGTAGCACTAGTTCGCGCAGCAGCCAAACTTGCTGACCTTACTGGCGACAACGACGACCAAACCGTAGGTATTAAGCTTGCACTACGTGCAATGGAAGCGCCTCTACGTCAAATCTCTATCAACTCAGGTGCAGAAGCATCTGTAGTAGTTAACGAAGTGAAGAATGGCGAAGGTAACTACGGTTACAACGCAGGTAACGACACTTACGGCGACATGCTAGAGATGGGTATCCTTGACCCAACTAAAGTAACGCGCTCTGCACTACAGTTCGCATCTTCAATTGCTTCACTAATGATCACAACTGAAGCAATGGTAGCTGAACTACCTAAAGAAGACGCACCAGCAATGCCTGATATGGGCGGAATGGGCGGAATGGGCGGCATGATGTAATCATCCCCCAAGCTTAACGCTTAAAAGAAAGGCGCTGCTCATAGAGCAGCGCCTTTTTTGTTTGTGTGACAAACCTAGAGCGTAACAGGCTATGCGCCCTGTTTTTCTGCAATATACTCGTCCACCAATTCTTCAAGAATGGCAAGTGGCACCGCACCGTTTTTAAGTACCACGTCATGGAAATCGCGTAAGTCGAACTTATCGCCTAATTCTTGTTTCGTTTTCTCACGAATTTCTAAAATCTTAATCATGCCCACTTTGTAAGAGGTGGCCTGACCCGGCATAACAACATAGCGCTCAATTTCAGATGTAACGTCGCTAAGCGCCATACCTGTGTTGCGTACCATATAGTCAATTGCCTCTTCACGGGTCCAACGTTTATCGTGAATACCCGTATCTACCACTAAGCGTACTGCTCTGAATAGTTCAGCTTGAAGGCGCCCCAAGTTATCTAGAGGTTTATCTTGAAAGCCCATCTCCCATGCTAAGTATTCTGAATACAAAGCCCAGCCCTCGGTGTAGGCAGTAAAAGGCGACATTTTGCGAATAAAGGGCATGCCTTCCAGTTCCATCGCCAAGGCTACCTGGAAATGATGTCCCGGAATGCCTTCGTGATAGGCCAATGTACGCATACTGTACTTAGGTGTTGCTTTAATATCATACAAGTTGGCATAAAATCGTCCCGGACGAGAGCCATCAATAGCGGGCTGCTGGTAGTAGGCGCCAGGTGCAGTTTTCTCTTTAAACTCCGGAATACGTACCACTTCCATGCCGGCCTCAGGGCGAATTCTAAATACATCACTTATACCTGCATCAATCTCATCAAGTATGGTTTGGTAATCTTTTAGAATTTGCTCGCGGCCTTCATCACTGTCTTCGTAATAGTGAGAAGGATCGGCGGCTAACGCGTCCATCGCGCTAGAGAAGCCCTGAGTTACGTCGTAGCCTTCACCAGCAAGAATAGTCAACATTTCGTCCTGAATTCTTGCTACCTCTTTTAAGCCTAGGTTGTGAATTTCATCGGCAGTCATGTCGGTGGTAGTGAAAAAACGCAGCGCATTGGCGTACACTTTGTCGCCGTCAGGTAAATGCCAGTAGCCGTGGTCATTGCCAGCTTTGGCTTGAAGCGTGGTGAAGTAATCTATAAATAGCTGGTAGGCGCGGTCAACGTCATCACCTATGACTGTTTGAGCTTCAGCTAAAAATGCGTCTTGCTGTTCCGCAGAGATTTCTTCAGCCTTAGACATCTTTTCTTTCAGTGAGCTGTAAAGAATATTCTCTTCTATTGGCGAAGATATAAAGCCATTCATTTCATCTAGTACGCGGTCTATCACGAAGCGCGGAGGGATAATGCCTTTTTCTTCACGAAGCTTAAGCCCTTCAAGTACTTGCGCGAATTTCTCGTCTACGGCACGCAAACGGCTTAAATAGTTCTCTACGTCGGTAGCATCATTAACCTGATGCTGACCTTCCATAAAGCTTGGAAACCCGTTTTGTACACCGAAAAGCTGGTTTACTGGGTAGCTGTGATACTGAAACGGCTCGTTACTAATGAGATAATCAAGCAAGTACAGCGTGATTTCTTTTGAAAGCTGCTCATCGTCGTTTAAATCTTCGTCGTCATACGCTAAAACTTTTTCTCGTATATCATGGGCTTTTACAAACAAGGCTTCATTTTTTTCTTGGCTAACGTCATCAAGCTCGGCGTTGTGGCCTTTAATGCCCATTGATTCTAAAAAACCGAGAGAGGTTAAGGTTTCAGGACTATCAAAAGCTACTTTCACCATTTCTCGGTTAAGTAGGTTATTAAAGTAAAAAGGTTTATCCGCATACCACTCGTGCGCAGCAAAAGTACCGCCTGCCAATACAATTACCAGTAAACCAGTACCAATCCATTTAAAAAATCGTTTCATCGTTATTATTGTCCGAATTTTATCCAACGTTTACGTTAACGGAAAAACTTAATAAAAGTAAATGGTAATTATGAACCCGGTTTAAAAAGAAAGGCGCTGCTCATAGAGCAGCGCCTTTTTTGTTTGTGCTAACTCTTTTGGGAGTTAGTTTAACGGAGGAATGTCATCGGCATTCTGGTTGATCTTACCTACGCCCGAGTAGTTGATAACTCGCTGCTTAACCACGTCGGCATCATCTAGTACGTAGTCGTACGGCACTTCGTAGCTGGATGTTGGCGTGGCATCAGGTCCTGCTACAACGTCACCATCAGCTGGCGTTGTCCAAGTTACGCCTTCGCCAAACAGGTTGCCTGACGTGTTCCAATATCCAATAACGTCTGAGTAGAAAGAAACAATTGGGTTTTGCGTGTTCTCAAACACATTGTTTTCTACCTGTAGCTCTGCACCAATTCTTGAATTGATTGCCGTAGAGGATATCTGATTGTAATAGTTGTTATACAAGTGACCGTGACCGTAGCGGAATAACGGTAAACGTGACTCGATATTCTCAAAGCGGTTGTGGTGGAAGGTAATTAAACGCTCGGTATTATCACTGTCTACATCATTCTCAGTGTGGCCGTGTAACGAGGCTTTCCAATGATCATGAAGGTAGTTGTAAGAGATAGTGATGTTTTTCGCGCCGCGTTTACTATCTACTAACCCGTCGTAGAAATCCTTGTCCACAGACAATGTGCTGTAAAGCTCATTGTGGTCAATCCAAATGTTGCTGGTGGTAGAGCCGTCGTTATCACCTTCAATAGAGATAGCGTCTTTACCATCAGTAAGCACGTGGTGGATTTTCAGGTTTTGAATAATCACGTTATTTGCACGTCGAATTAAGATGCCAATGCCGTCGAATTCGCCCCTGTCTGCAACCCCGATAATTGACACATCGTTCATGTCTTTTATTTCAATCGGTGAGCCCGTACCGCCATTGTTTGCGTCGGTAATGGTGCCATCTACATAAACCGTCACTGGGGTGTTGCTGTTCGCTGCGCTATCTAGTGCCGCTTGCAGGTCTGCGCCGTTATCTACGGTGACTACTGTACCGCCAGCACCGCCGGTTAATGCATAGTTGTATTGCGCAAAACCGTACGCATCAAGCGTTGGAGCAGGTGCTACATTCGGTAAGTTAGGCTCGCTTGGCACCCAGCCTTCGCCGTTATTAAAGTGAGAGAATATTGCCGTTCTGCTGGTAAGTTCAGTCACTTCGCTGTCGGTAAGAATGTGGGCAAACTGACGGCTTGAAAGATCAAGCGGGTTACCCTGCATATCCATGCTGCCGTATTCACGCCATCCAGCTGCTGCGGTTGCAGGGCTAGGGTTTGGGGCAGGTTGGTCGCGTACTCCTTCACCCGCCCAGCCGATAGTGGCAATGTGGGTGTCGAAACGGTTATTAATAAGCGTAATATTGTCGAAGTAGCTCGCGCTGCCGCCACTTCTTGCAATATACGTAGAGTCGTCGAGTACACCGTTACCAATAGGGCCTGTGCCATTGGTGAAGCTGCTGTTTAAGAAGATAAACCCTTTATAAGAAATATCAGGTACGCGAGCTTGTAGAATGTAGCCGCCCGCTGTGTCTTCGTCAGGGTTACCATTTTTAGAGTCGCCAATGGTGCGAATTTCGCTGTTTTCAAACAGTGCGGTATTTACGTAACCCCAAATGAAATCAACGTTGCCGGCAATCAATGAGTTGTAGAACCAACTAAAGCCTTTTAACAGCAGCGTATCTTGTTCACTCACAAAGTTCATATCAACGGCAGTTAGACGACCTGAATCACTGTTAAAGTAAATCGTCTCAGCTTGGTTAGAGTAGTCGTTGCTTCTGATGTGTGAGTTTTTCAAAGTGAAGTTCGTTAGCGTCAGGTTATCTACGCCTTCCACTAAAAATACGCTTCTTCCGCCTGATGGCGTGCCCGCCGCAGGTGCTTCGCTCTTGCCGCTACCGCTGTTAAAGCTTTCAAAGTTATCGTAGTACACCACGGTATTGTCTCGGCTCTCGCCTTGAAGCGTGACATTGTTGTTACCGCGAAGGAACAGCATTTCCTGATACTCGCCGTCACGAATCGTAATGCGAGATGGCGTATCGCTGCTTACGTTTTGCATCACGTAATTAAGCGCACCTTGCACCGTGCGGAAATCCGCTTCGCCGTCATCATCTACGGTAACATTCGCGCCAGAAGGTGCAGCGGCTCTTGTTGCAAAGCGCCAGTTCGCACTCTTGCCAATACCACTAAAGCTTTCACCATTTAGCGTTGCGCCGGTTACCGCACCATCGCTAATGGCTACGTAATACGACTGACCATATTGAAGGGCATTTGTATGAGGCTTAATCACTAATTTGTTGCCTACAACTGACGCTGGGCGGTAAGCCACTTTGCGCTGTCTGTCTTGGCCTTCAAAGCCAATAAAGTCTTCATCAGCTGCAATATTGATAACGTCTACCAGGGTGTCGTCTGCCGCATTGTAAATGCGCACTTCACCGCTACTTCCTAAGGTGGGTTCGCTGTCGAAGGTTAACGAGAGTAGGGTATCGGTATACGCATTGTTATTGCCCGAATACGGTGTGGTGTCTGGGAATAAGTCGCCATAGGTGGCGGTAGGCATGGTAAAGCCTTCGCCAACATTAACGGTAATGTGTTTGCTTAATGTAGGGTCAGAGCCAGAGGTACAAGTTACCATTGCACTTCCGGCAGCGCGAGGGGTAATAGTAACTTGTGGGCCTTGCTGCTCTACGCTGACCACACTCGCATCACTGCTGGTTACGGTAAACGTGTCTTCAGTTATACCGTCGTTTTGTACTGCGGTAACGTAAACGAACAACGGATCGCTACTGGTGGTGGTTTCCCACTTTGTTTCTTTGAAATCCAGAGTAAGTTGAACTGGTTTAACAGCGGGGTCACCCACTTTTAAATCGTCCAGCTCGAACGAGCGGTTATTAGTGAAAAGGCCAATCAGTCCCGCTGCACTATAGGTTGTATCTTCTGCTGTACCCATGTTCTCGCCGTCTAAATAAACGGTGAGTTTCTCGTTTTCCATTTCAAAACGTACGCGGTACCACGTGCCGTCTGTACCGTCTTTTTCACCCAGTACAATAGGTGACTTAGCTTGGACAGGGCGAGAAATACTACCTTCGGTACTTACCGCTACTTCCACTTGTGTACTGCTTGACGAGTTTTGTACATTCAAACCTCCGCCGTACCAGTTTCCAGCGCTATCATAACGACCTAGAAGGAAGATCTGTTTGTTTCGCGTGGTGCTGTTTTGTCTTGGACGAATGCGCGCTTCAACAAAGTAATTTCCATTTTCTGGCAGGTTGCTAAGCACCGACTCTTTAACCAAGAAAATTTCGCCACCTTCACCGCCAGCGGTGTAGCGCATCACTTTGTTGCCGTCGTCTTCTACAACATCAAACGTGCCTTGTGGGCCGTTTGAGCCCGCGTCGTCTGAAATAAGTGTGAAGTTATCTAAAGAGCCCGATGCAAAGTCGTCACAGAAGTAAAGCTGTGGTTCATTTTCACAGCTAAACTTGCTGTCATCTGGCGCTTCACCCACATACGATATAACAAAGTTATCGATAACCACTTTGCTGCCACTTTCAGTACGAAGCTGCAGGAACGAGGTGGGTGTACCAATAAATCCATCGATAGTTAGGCGTTGCCCTGGCACAAGGTTATTAACCAGTTCACTGTAGAATTTAGAGTCGCCACCATGTATCGATTTGCTGCTACTGCTGGTGTTGTTATCTACATATATCTGGAAGTTGTTGTCGCCTTCACTGTCTTCAACGGCAATGATGTCCATACTAATGGTATATTCACGGCTTAAATCTAATATACCCGTGGTTACAGTGTCATCAGCGGTTGTGTCTGTATCAGGGGTACTGTTGCCCATGGTAAAGCGTGCGCTGTCGATAGCTAGTTGGCCTTCGGAGATCACTAAACCTGAGCCGCCGCCCGTTACGCTATAAAACGGCGTGGCACCACCATCAGTTGATTTGTATTCAGGGCTGAAGAAGGTGTCAGCGTCTGTTTCAAACGTCTCCTCTAACAGGGTGTTTTCATCAATATATTCAATGCGAATATTGTCGATGACCACAATAGAGCCACTTTCCGTTCTAAATTGAAGGTACGAGTTAGGCGTTGCTATCTGTCCTTCTACTGTCATGGTGGTTCCCGGTACTAAATCGAGCACAGGCTCATTAAAGAAACGAGAATCTGAACCTAGGTGTGAGTTGGCGCTGCCAGAAGTATTGTTATCCACGTAAATCTGGAATTTGTTGTCGCCTTCGGAATCTTCAGCAGAAATGACATCAAAGATAACATTGTAAGGACGGCTCAAATCCAGTGCACCGGTTGATGATGTATCGTCAGACGAGCTTTGGGTATCAGGTTCAGTATTACCAAGGGTGAAGCGTCCGCCGTCAAGCTGAATACCAGTGTCAATTTGCGTTACCGAGCCACCGGTAATGGTAAACATGGCGACTTGCTCACCCGCTGCATTTTCAATCGCGGCAAAGTTTGTCGAGAAAATATCCTCGCTTTCGCCTGCAAAGGTATAGGAAAGCGGCAGCGGTACACTTGGAATAACTTCGGGCTCTTCAGGTTCGGTAGGCTCAGGCTCAACCGGAGGCACTGGGTCAACTGCGTCAGCTACCGTTTCAATTTTTAAGTTATCGATAGTGATAGTGGCACTCGAATCTGTGCGCAATTGGAAGAAGCTATTAGTTACCGAGCTGTCGAGAATTTTCGCGTCAGGTGCACTAGGATCGCCGCCACCAATATCGTCACCTGGCTCATAAGTATAGGTAAATTGCGTGCCGGGTACCATTGTGCCGTCCGCTAACCCTTCGCTTACAAACTTAGAAGCAGCACCGTGTACAGAGTTATCTTGACCTGTGGTGTTGTTATCTACATAAAGGCTGAACGTACCGCCGCCATTATGAGAAATAACGTCGAAGCTAATGGTAAAACCTTCGCTAAGGTTATAAATACCCATGCCTACCGTATCTGATGCCGACGTATTGGCTCCTGGGTTGGCTGCAGCATTACCTATGCTGAATCGATCGCCTTCAAGGGTAAGTTGACCTGTGGTGGCGTCGACTAGCGGGCTGCCACCCGTTACATAATAAAGCGCACCGGCGTCTGGCTCTTCACTTAAACGCTTGTACGACGATGAGAAAAACGTATCGGTGTCGGTATCGAAATTCTCTTCAAGCGCAGCCTGGATGGAATTCGCTGCTTCCTCTAGCTTTGCCAGTTCAACATCTGCTTGTTCCTGGGTAAAAGCAAACAGGTAGTTTTGCGGGTCTTCGCTGGCAAGACAGCTTTCAACATGCAGCACTAACGGCATAGACTGAGCGTTATCTGGGGATACCACGCACAGGCTGTATACCTCGTTAACCGTGTTGAAAGCACGGGAAATAAGATACTCAGTTTGCTCACCATAGCTAAGGGCTATGACTTTTCGTCCAAAAGAGAATTCATAGTTACCCGTTGTGCTTTCCTCACCGTGCACTCTTACGAATGTACCTGACAAATTCGTTTCGTCGTCTGGCGTAAAGGTGTAAGTGGCTTGCGATACATTTCTGCCTTCCAGTGTTGGTGCGTAAATGTCGCCTGTGAAGCGGGTTACATCAAAGGTGTTAGGGAAGAGCGTGCCTAATTCGGCTTCAAGGTAATTTACGAAATGGCTGATAGCCTGTGCTTTATCCACAAGCGTAGCACTGGCTCCGCCAGCAGAACCAAGCCACACCTCTACATCGGCTGCAAAATCTGCATCAGATTGATTAAAGAAGTCTTCAATGGTTTGCCCTTCGTCTAGCGTAGCTACCGCCACATCGCCAGCACTGGCGCTTAGCGATATACCGTTACTTGGGTCGCCATCGGTATCAAGAGATTGTAAAAGTCGAAGCGTGTTTACGACCGACTGGTTAAAAGGGTTGTCAGTTGCGAACAGGTCAAGAGGAGAGATAACGCTTGATGCCGGTGTTTCTGGAAACGTCAGCTGACCTATGCTGAAAGCGAGCTGCTCTCCTCTGAAGTAAGAGTATTCACCCTGCGCATTAGTGGTACCGTTTTCCACAGAAGCAGAGGAATAATTGATTCCTTCAACGGGGCTATCTACAAATACGCCAGTAAGTGCTGGGTCGGGGGGGAGGGTTACATTGGTAGAGCTTTTCTCGCCACAGGCGGCAACGAGAATAACGCCGCCCATAAGGGCAGCAATTTTCGTGAGTTTCATGGTACTCAATCTCCATATTTTACTGGGCGTACTACCGCACTACATGTCCGCTCCAGCTTTATTATGTGGAAAAGGCCGGGTTTCCCCGGCGCAGACAATTAGTAGAACTTAATGTTTACACCCAGCTGGTAGCTGCGGCCGTATTCTTCTTTTTGGTACAGAATGTTGCCGCCGCTTAACGCGTTACCTTGGAAGTAGCGAAGGTCAGACTCCTCGGTAAGGTTGATGGCGTCAAAGTACAATTGTGCGTACTCAGTAATGTCGTACTGAAGTTTAAAGTCTAAGCTTTTAACCGAATCTTGATATTGGTCGCCCCAAATCTTGCAGCCTTTCGGGTCGTTAAGATCGGCAGTAATTGGGCAAGAGCCAATTTGTTCAAGAACTTCAGAACGCACGTTACCAATTAAGCGAGCTGAGAACGTTTCGCTCTCCCAACCAAATACAAGATTAAAGGTGGTATCAGCTTGGTCGGGCAGTGCCACTTTGCCTTGACGAATACTGCTATCCAGCGTGGCTTCACTATCTAGGATGGTGGCATTACTTTGAATGAATAGACCATTTTCAAAGTACTGGTTGTAGCTAAGCTCTAACCCGATAACCGAGGCTTTGTTGCCGTTAACGGTAATGTTTATCTCGTTAAGATATAAATCTTGCGGAATAACAAACTCAGTCACCTGGTTTACCGGAAGCGTTAGCGGCAGGTCATTAAGCGCCATGCCAATTCCGTTTACATCTACGATAAAGTTGTCGATGTCTTTATAGAAAACTGCCGCTTCCATAAAGAGGTTTTCGCTTGGATACCAGCCAATTGACGCATCGTAGTTAATAGATGTCATTGCAACGAGGTTAGGGTTACCCACATCTAGTGCATTATCAGAACCCAACACATACTGGCTTAACTGTTGAAGCGATGCGCCACCTTGACTGTCATCACAATCGTCAGAACCCGGAGGACAAAGCTCAATATCGCTGTCAAACACAGCAAATGCACGGGCTTGTTTAAACGACGGGCGAGTAAAACTCGTCCATGCTGCGGCACGCACTAAGAAGTTTTCACTCGGTTCCCATTTAATGTGTGCACTAGGGAAAAACTCACTGTATTTAATAGACGCTTCTGGAAGAGGGATAGCAATATCCAATGCACCAGCGCCTGCGCCATTAAACTCAAAGTCATCGTTTTCTAAAGACAAAAAGCCGGTAGAAGAGAACTCGGTTTGTGTCCAGCGAACGCCGGTTGTTAGTGTGGCATCTGCGCCTAATGGCAACTCTGCCATTGCGTATACAGCCTGCGTATCTTCGGTAATGCTGTAGTCGCCCTTAGTGCTTTCGATCGACACTTCGCCATTTGTGGCAGGCTCAACCGTTTGACGAGTGGCATCAACAATTTGGTCGACAACTGCGCGGCTTTCAAACGGCAGCTGGAATGCACTGTTTGAAGGTATTTGGGTGTCATAGTCGGCAAGGGTAGAGTTAACTGCGGCAATACATGCATCGTCGCTACAGTCGCCGGCAGAAGGGTCGAAACTCCACCGGTCCTTGTCACGCACGTGATCGCGCTCGCTCACCTGCACACCAAATTTAATGGTGTTTAACCAGTCATTAAAAATGTCGGTTCGCAAGTTAAGGTTTACTGTCTTAATTTCATCAATTCGCGTTCCGCCCTCTAAAAACAGGTTATCGAATTGATAATTTGAAAGATCAGAACCATCGCCACTCCCCGACGTTCCAAAAATACTGTTTTCCGGGTCGTAGGTTAGGCCTGCGATTTCAGCAGCTTCCTGTGGGCTTAAAATGCGGGCGTTAATGTTGTCGCGACCGCCTTGACCATAAACAATCAGGTCTCGTTCACGAAACTGAACGCGGCGGTCACCAGTGGAGTCTTCTTCAGAGCGAGATTGAGCGTATTCGTAGTCAAACACGAAGCGTTCAGCAATACGGTTTTCGCCCCCTAAGCTGAACGTTATGGTTTTGTTCTTACTTTCTTGTAGGAAATGCTGGTGGAATACGTCTATATCGCTAAGAATGAACTCTTTCGTAGCACCGTTTACGTATACAATTTCGTCGTTTCCGACAGAGCCTGCATCTTGAAAATCGTAAAATTCTCGCTGTGCGCGATCATCATCTTCAAACTGAGTGAACGTGCCTTTGGCATAATAGTAAGCGTCTGCAGAGGGCTTGTATTCGAGGTTTAGTGCTGCTGCTTGACGAGTTCTTCCTGCAATTTCGCGACGAACTTCTAACTGAGAAGGCGCTAGAATTTCGTCACCCTGGGCAATTTCTTCTTCTGTTTTACCCAAGTCGGCGGTGTAAAACTTCATTTCGTTGGTGCTGTGGTGGCGCGTTTCGTCTATCTGGGTTTTGCGGTCTTCGTGAGAGATGGCAAAGCCAATACCAAAGGTGTTGTCGAGGAAAAACTGGGTGCCGTCTAAGCTAAATTTCGGAGAGTGCTTTTCGCGCGCTTCTGAATATGCGTCTTGAACACGCATTTTTAATGTATTTTTGCCGCGATCGAAAGCTGAAATTGCTTTAACGTTGACTGTACCGCCAATGGAATTTAGGTTTTGGTCTGGGGTGAGTGTTTTCAGCACTTCAATGGTACCGAGAAGGTCAGCAGGAAGTGCGTCTAATCCCACTTTCCGTTCTTCGCCTGCACCAGACATTTGTGCGCCGTTCATATTTATGGATACGAAGCCGGGTCCTAAGCCCCGTACGGTGACAAACTTACCTTCGCCTTCAGAGCGCTGTAGCGTAACACCCGGCAGTCGTCGAAGGGACTCCGCCACGTTCTGATCAACAAAATTGCCTAAATCATCGGTAGAAATAACAGAGCTAAAGCCGCTTTTCATGCGTTCTAAGTCACGCGCTTTAAGGTCTGCCTGTTTAACACCCTTTACTTCAACTACTTCAATTTCGCTAGGGGTCTCATTTGTTTCAGTTTGCTCGGTATTTTCCTGAGCGGGTGCAGTTTGCGCCATGCTGGAAAACGCCGTGGACACGGCTAGAGCGAGGGCTGTCCATTGAAACACTTTCATGTTTTGAACTCCTAAATTCCAAAATCGACATAGCTGTAGTATTTGTATTTTGCTATGCCACCGGTGGCAGTATTGATCTTGTCAGATAGGAATGCACTAATATTTAACGTTTATTTCACAAATTATTAATATATGAATATTTAGTGATCACAGTGTTGGGATTCCTGCGAGTACCCGCCATGAGTTTTCTTCATGAAAAGTAAGAGAGGGCGCGGGGTTGGCAGTAAAGTAGCTGCTGTAAATTGACCAGTCAACCACATCTAATTCACTATCAATTATCCCATTTTTGCTTGTGTACTGATTGCTTTGTATTTGCTTAAGTATGCGCGAGTCTACAGGGTCTAGATCTTTACCGGTGCGGGTGAGATTAGCACCTACGTCTTGGTTTTCAATCAAGCTTGTCCATGTTTGCTGTGCAGTAAGTTGCGCATCGCCTAATTTATCTATTTCATTCTGATGAAAAGGCGACGTTGAAAGAGAACGAGTGATTACGTCTTTTTCTTTCTTTGAACCGGTTTTGGCGCTCTTAACATCTATGCCTTTACTGTTGTCCTCAGACATGTCGCTATAGCCCTTCATCACGTTTTCAGCAACATACAGTCGAGTGAGTGATTCCTTATCGTCCCATAATTGGAAAAACCATCGCTTTTTCGTAGCGGGGCCTGGGGCATAAATATTCCCAACCAGATTTGCGGTGCCGTTTTCGCCGCCATAAGCTGAGTTTTTTTGCCAGTTGGCAATAACGTTATTTTTGATATCAACGAATTCTTGCTGCTGTGGGTAAGGCGGGTTCAGTCGCCATCCGTTAATGCGCGGGTTTCTACTGGTATGATTGGCCAATATATTGCGCAAAAAGCTAGCATTACTGCCACCCCAAATGCCGCCATAGCCATGGCTACCTTTGTGATGACCCGCGTTGTTTAAACTCTCTGATAGTATGCTGTATTGCAGTGTAAAGCGTTGGTTATTGTAGAAAGAGCCTACCTCGTCTTTTGACCAACTTAGCGAACAATGATCGATAATGACATCAGTGGTATTTCTAACGGTTACTGCATCGCCTTCTTCACTGTCTTTCCCCGGCCTAAAGCGCATGTGTCGAATAATGACCTGATTAGCTTCAACGCTTGTTGATGCGCCAGAAATTACAATTCCGTGGGGAGATGTCTGTCCTGCAATGGTGACGTTGCCATGTTTTATTTCTAACTCCTTTTCTAGCGCGATCACGCCAGACACATTAAAGACAATCAGTCTGGGATAGTCTTGCGCAATAGCCCATCGCAATGTTCCCTCTTGTGGGCTTTTGGCATTATCAGACAAAGAGCTAACAACTAACACTTTTCCTTGGTTTCCACCTTGCGTGTATTTTCCGAACCCCAGCGCGCCTTCAAACGCCAATGATTGTGCGTGACAGTTAGACAAGGCGAGAAACGCGACGAAAGCGACAATCAGTTGAATTGGAATATGTTTCATTACTGCATGTCCTGCTCGTAAGGGTGGGCACCGGTGGTTGGAAGGCGGGCGATGTCTTTGAGTTTAGCGCTCCATGCTTGGAGTACCTTAACGTCGTGGATCATACCCTCTAGTTCTATTGCTAAAATTGATACAAGCTCTCCATCTCGCATGAAGACTGGCACGGCAACAAGCGTTACGTTGCGCGGTGCGAAGTGGCTGACGGCATAGCCTCTGGTACAAGTTGTTGCTCGTAGTTTCGCGGCTTGTTGTTCATCAAAGTTTGCGGGGTGTGTGCTGTCGTTCATGTTTTGATACTTGGGATGGTAGGCCAACATGACATGACCCGCAGCAGATTCAAATAAGGGCAGTTTTGTCCCTGGCCTTATTGTTGTTATTTGCTTTTCTCTGGCATCTAAAACGTCAATAACAAACGCGCAGTAGTCGCCTAATGTACAGATAATTGCGCTAGCGTTGGTTGTAGCTATAAGTTTCGAAAGCGCAGGTGCAGTGATTCTCTGAACGTATCTGCTGCGCGAGTTAGCGGCGCTAATTTCGTAAATGCGTGTGCCATAGAAGTATTTTGTACCACGCTTTTCAACTACCCGTTCGCTGGTTAATGTTCTAAGTAACCTAAATACTGATGTGCGGGGAAGTTTAAGCGCTGACTCAATTTCAGAGGCGCTTAACCCCGAGCGAGACTCGGCGATGGCTTGACATAGCTGCAGCGCCTGCATAACACTGGGAATAACATACCTTTCCATCTTTTTGCGGTCCCGAAATCAAGATAATACTGCTCGATATTAACACGAATTAAACAAAATGCTACCGGTGGCATTTTAAATTATTGATGATTTTTAAATCAATTACATTGAGAAAAGAGAGAAAACTGTCGTGCAACTCATCGCATCTATAAGAAGGTTAACGCTTTATCAACCGCGTCCGGTAAGCGGTTTAATTTTGTATATTTAAAACAAAAAATTAACATGTGTAGGTGCTGCCGAGGTGCAAGTTGAAGACTCAGCGAGCGAAAAAGTGAATGAATGCGTGACATCTATGCTAAGGGCGACGATAAATCTGTGGAAGCAGAGTCTTACCTTTTGAATGTTAATAAAATAGTCATTTGTGTCTGGTGCTTTAATTACGAGGTCTTTTTAGCCCGTCGATAGGTGGCTTGTACTTGTCCTTATTTGAGATTACTCTGCCACGCCTGCTTTCTCATTCTCATTTGAAGCAGCGTTAAACTTAGAGCATTGTTCTTGTAAGGCATTACATTCTATATGGCACCACGTTCTTTCGTTTTCTTAGACGAACTGAATTCTTCGATTAGACCCGCAATAAACTACACCAGTGGTGTAGGCGCTATGCTGTGGTTGGCTAATCTGGTGTTACTGCTGAACATTGCGCTAGTTATCAGTGGTACCTTGGCTGACTCGGCAGAATTTGTCAGTGCGTTTAATGAAAGTTTGGTTGTAGAGCCTTTTTTCATTGCGCTGGCCAATCACACGCTTTCGCAATTTATTGTTCCCACTATTGCATTAGTGTTAGTTGGTCTCTTGGTAAAAGCCACGGCTATAGCAAAGGCGCAAATAACAAAACAGCGCCGACCTATTCCTTACCTTTGCCCTACATTCCCCCAGCCTTTTGTTCAGACGGTTGGCAGTAGAGCGCCCCCACTTTTTAGTTAAACGTCTCCGATTTGATTATCTAACGCCGAAAGCGTTGCGCAGTATGTGTGACAAAGCTTTACCGGTTTGTTTTTCGATGCTGTAACGCTGCCATTCTCTATTAAGCGGCCCAGTCATCGCCGTTTAACTTGTGGGTTATAGGAACTTGTTTTGTCTATTCGTAACCTTTTTACTTTAATTGTTGCTGGTGCAGGGCTGACGTTGGCCGGTTGCAGCGGTGGCGTGCTTGACCCTAAAGGGCAAGTGGGTATGGATGAAAAGAATCTGATTATTCTTTGCACCATCCTAATGCTGATTGTTGTTGTTCCCGTTATTTTTCTTACGCTTTACTTTGCGTGGAAGTATCGCGCTAGTCGCGATTTCGAAATTTATACCCCTAAATGGGCACATTCGACCAAAATAGAAGCGGTGGTGTGGTCCATTCCAATTCTCATTGTCGTGTCGTTGAGTGTGATCACCTGGCGCTCTACTCACGCACTCGACCCTTATGCACCGCTAGAAGGTCAAGGAGAGCATCTTACTGTCGAAGTAGTCTCGCTCAACTGGAAGTGGCTGTTTATTTATCCTGAACAAGGTATCGCAACGGTCAATGAATTGGTGTTTCCAGCCAATAAACCCGTTGCGTTTAAGATTACTTCTGAAAGCACCATGAATTCGTTTTTTATTCCTCAGCTAGGAAGCCAGATTTATTCCATGGCGGGAATGGAAACCAAGCTTCATCTTATTGCCGACGAGCCAGGTACGTACAAAGGCATTTCTTCAAATTACAGCGGTGCGGGATTCACTGGAATGAAGTTTAACGCTATTGCCACACCTACCGAGGATGACTTCGAGGCGTGGGTTGCCAGCGTTAAGCAGTCGCAAACATCGTTAACGTCAGGTGCCTACGAGCAGCTTGCTGAGCCAAGCGAAAACAATCCGGTGACCTATTTCAGCAAAGTCGATGACGGTTTATTTCATAACATTGTTATGAAATACATGAAAGATCACGGCTCCATGGATTTCTACAACAAGCCGGAAAATGCCGCCATGGGCGAACATCACGCCATGCCTGAAATGCAACACAGCCATCACCAAGAGGATGCACAATAACCATGTCTTTATTAGGTAAATTATCTATTGAGGCCGTGCCCTATCACGAGCCGATTATTATGGTGACACTTGCTGTTGTGGCAGTGGTGGGTGTGGTCATAGCCATGCTTATCACCAAGCACAAACAGTGGGGAACCCTATGGTTTGATTGGATAACGTCTGTCGACCACAAACGTCTTGGTATTATGTACATTGTGTTGGCTATGATCATGCTGCTGCGTGGCTTCGCCGACGCCATTATGATGCGTACTCAGCTTGCAATGGCAACCAATGGTGCGCCCGGGTATCTACCGCCAGAGCACTACGACCAAATCTTCACAGCCCATGGCGTTATCATGATTATCTTCATGGCGATGCCGTTTATGATTGGGTTGATGAATATCATTTTGCCACTACAAATTGGTGCTCGCGATGTGGCGTTTCCATTTTTAAATAACTTAAGTTTTTGGCTGACCGCAGGTGGCGCAATTCTAGTAAATGTGTCTTTGGGGTTAGGCGAATTCGCAAAAACAGGGTGGGTTGCTTATCCGCCGCTAGCCGGGTTGGAGTTTAGTCCCGGGGTTGGCGTCGACTATTATATATGGGCCCTGCAGATATCCGGGCTCGGTACGCTGCTAACCGCCGTAAACTTCTTAGTTACCGTGTTTAAAATGCGTGCGCCCGGCATGAAGTTAATGCAAATGCCTATTTTCACATGGACCTGTACGTGGGCAAACATTCTGATTGCTGCTTCGTTCCCTATTCTTACGGCTGTGCTAGCAATGCTAACCCTAGACCGCTACATGGACTTCCACTTCTTCACGAATGAAGCCGGCGGTAACTCAATGATGTATATCAACCTGTTCTGGGCGTGGGGACACCCTGAGGTTTATATTCTGGTACTGCCTGCATTTGGTATTTTTTCAGAAGTTATATCTACGTTTACCGCTAAGCGCCTGTTTGGCTACAAGTCGATGGTGTATGCGTCGGGTGCCATTGCCATTCTTGGTTTCATTGTTTGGCTGCACCACTTCTTTACCATGGGGTCGAGCGCCAATGTGAATGCCTTCTTCGGCATTATGACCATGGTTATTGCCGTACCCACGGGCGTGAAACTGTTTAACTGGCTATTCACCATGTATCGCGGTCGCTTAATATTGAGTGTGCCTGTACTGTGGACGTTAGGCTTTATGGTGACCTTCACTATTGGCGGCATGACAGGGGTGTTACTTGCTATTCCAGGTGCTGACTACGTACTTCATAATAGCTTGTTTCTCATTGCGCACTTTCACAACACCATTATTGGTGGTGCGGTATTTGGCTATCTGGCTGGCTTTGCATTTTGGTTCCCGAAAGCCATGGGCTTTAAGCTTGACGAAAGAACCGGAAAAGCAGCCTTTTGGTGCTGGCAAATTGGTTTCCTTTTGGCGTTCATGCCCCTATATGTGCTTGGCTTTTTGGGTATGACACGCCGCTTAAATCACACCGACAATCCTGACTGGAATATCTGGTTATACATTGCTGCATTTGGTGCGTTTGTTATAGCAATTGGTATTTTCTTCCAGCTACTTCAGCTGTTTGTAAGCTTCAAAAACAAAGAGAAGCTTAACGATACAACGGGCGATCCGTGGAATGGTCACACGCTAGAGTGGTCAACGGCGTCACCGCCTCAATTTTACAATTTTGCCAAGATTCCTCACATCAAAGACATTGATGCATGGACGGATATGAAGGAGCGCGGCGAGTCGTATCAACGCCCTGAAAAATACACACCTATTCATATGCCAAAAAATACTTCAGCCGGAGTTTTCATGAGCATGAGCTTTACCCTAATGGGCTTTGCGCTTATCTGGCATATTTGGTGGCTTGCTGTTGTCGGTTTAGTGGCAGGAATAGGAGTATTTATTAAGCGTTGCTATACCTCGGATGTTGATTACTACGTGCAGGTAGATGAGGTTGAACGAGTTGAAGCTACGCACTTAAGTGCCAATACAGTGGGAGGTCGCTCATGAGTACTATTGCAACATCAAGCGCCGCATCAATGCCGCATGAACACGCACACGAAGAACATCATGAAAACAACACCGTGTTTGGTTTCTGGTTGTATTTAATGACCGACTGTTTGTTGTTTGCTTCTTTCTTTGCCACCTATGCCGTGCTGTTTATGAATACGGCGGGCGGTGTGTCTGGCAAAGATATTTTCGAGCTCAACTTTGTTGCAGTTGAAACAGCCGCTCTGCTTTTAAGCAGCATTACCTTTGGCTTTGCCATGATATGTGCTCACCGACAAAACAAGTCAGGCGCCCTTGCTTGGCTGGCAGTGACATGGGCACTGGGTGCGTGTTTTATTGGTATGGAAGTGTACGAATTTCACCACCTTATTGAGCATGGCAACGGGCCGCAGCAAAGTGCGTTTCTAACGGCGTTTTTCTCGTTAGTGGGACTGCACGGACTGCACGTTACAGCGGGCCTTATTTGGATGACAATCATGTTTATTGAAGTAACCCGCCGAGGTTTAGGTGAGCAAACCGTTACTCGACTTAGTTGCTTAAGTCTGTTTTGGCACTTCCTCGATATCGTATGGATATGTGTATTTACCGTAGTGTATTTAATGGGGGCAATGTAATGGCGTTACACGATGCAAAATTAGCTTCAAATACGGACGGTCACGCTTCATCGACCCACAATAGTGATGACGCACATGGCGATGTGAAGTCTTATATTATTGGCTTCATTCTATCTGTGGTACTTACCGCTATTCCGTTCACTCTAGTGATGAATGGCGACCTATCTAAAGTTACCACGATTTGGAGCGTGGTAACTTTGGGCTTGGTTCAAATTTGGGTGCACCTTAAATACTTTTTGCACCTTAACTTTGTTACTGAAGAAGGCAGAGCCAATACGTTTTCATTCTTATTCAGTGCGCTTATTATTTTCATGGTGGTTGGGTTATCCGTTTGGATCATCTACGAATCAAACGCCATGATGATGTATTAGCAAATCTCTGTATATGCGTGGTCTAGCCTGACGATCATGTCAGGCTTTTCAATGTGTTTACTTCATCGCGGTCAGTACGTTAAGCCCTCATGTTTCGCCCTTCTATTGGTGCAACCTATTTTGGGGGCAACATTGGGGCTTCTCAGTACACCTTGATACGTGTCTAAATGGGCGCGTTCTAAATTTGGATTTTACCCATGACCTCTACTTATAAACGTTACCTCTCAGTCACCAAGCCCGGCATTATTATGGGCAATGCTATTTCGGTAACGGGCGGTTTCTTGCTCGCGTCCCGTGGCGATATAGATTATTGGCTATTGCTCGCAACGCTCATCGGTTTATCGCTGGTGGTGGCTTCAGGTTGTGTCATCAATAACTGCATTGACCGAGATATCGACGGCAAAATGCAGCGCACGGCTAGCCGGGTTACGGTAACAGGCGAGTTGCCATTGCTTACTGCGATGTTGCAAGGTGCTGTGCTGGGTATTGCAGGGTTTGGCTTGTTAGCGCTTTACACCAACCTTACTGCCGTATTTTTTGCCGCTTTTGGCTACGTCATTTATGTGGGTGTTTACAGCCTGTATATGAAGCGAAATTCTGTGTATGGCACCTTCGTTGGCAGTTTGTCGGGGGCCGTTCCGCCCGTAGTCGGTTATTGCGCCGCGAGCGGTCAGTTTGATATGGCTGCAGCTATTTTGCTGGGTATGTTCAGCATTTGGCAAATGCCCCATTCTTATGCCATCGCTATCTTTAGATATAACGACTATAAGGCGGCTGGCATTCCAGTATTGCCTGTATCGCAAGGTATCGCGAAAGCAAAACGCCATATTGTTCTTCATATTGCGTTATTTGCTTTAGTTGTAATGCTGCTTCCACTTAGCGGTTATACGGGGATTGGCTTTTTAACAGTAGCTTTCGCAACAAGCCTTTGGTGGCTGTTGATGGCGCTGCGCGGATACAGACCCGACATCAACGTAGAAGGCTGGGCAAAACGTGTTTTTGGTTTCTCCATTGTGAATATAACGCTGTTATCCGTCGCTATGTCATTGGACTATCATACGTCAGTAACGAGTCTGTTTGCGCTCTCGTTCTAATTGACGTGTTTCGACTCACTCGGCGAGGTTGGCTTGGGGGCTTCCAATGCAGTGTGCGTATAGCAACGCATTCACTTTGGGCAATCAGGCCTGACCGAGTGCTTTTTGCCCTCTGTACAAGCGAATAATAGTGAAACTATTAACTGCCAGTAGCGTAGCTTCAAGCAGGGTGCCGCCAATAGAGCCGACAATAACATTGTTGGTTAGCCAACATATAGCGCCGCACAAAAACGCTAAACGCATGCGTATTCCCGACAAACAAAACAAGGCATAAGTGCCTATACACGTGCCCAAAATAGGGAATAAATCGTACCAAACCTCGGCCAAATACAGCCCGGCTGCTAGCGATATCAATATAAACAGGTAGGCGACACTTCGGGAGCGAGTTTTAATTGAAATGCCTGTTCTGACCACTGAAAGCAAGGCACTTAAGCATGCAGTAACGGCACCAAGTAGCGCAAAATGCAAGGCGTGATTTAAATTCATCACCACCATCATTATTCGTAGGTGCTGATCATCACGCTGATAAAAGCACAAAATGCCAAGCGCAAAACTCAACATTCCTATCGCTTGGGCCAAGTCGAATTCTGGTAACAAAAGGGAAGGCTCGTCAATGATTGATAAAGGTTAACGATACGCAGTTTTTAAACAGCAGAGTAGCCTTTACATCGCTTTTTTAGCCCAACACATCACATTGACTAATGGCAGGCGGGTTGTTCACTAGGGTATACTTAGCGTGCACGATATTATTCTTAAACCGCGAGACAAATTAGGTCCTTTCCATGGCAACGGCATCCGCACTTCACATTTTGGTTAAAACAGAGAAAGAAGCGCTTTCTATTTTAGAGCAGCTTAAAAAGGGTAAGGATTTTGCGACGTTAGCAAAGCGTCATTCTAAATGTCCGTCGGGCAAGCGTGGCGGCGATCTTGGTGAATTTCGCCGAGGCCAAATGGTAAAAGCCTTCGACGATGTGGTATTTAAAAAAGACGTGCTAAAAGTACACGGGCCGGTGAAGACCCGTTTCGGCTACCACCTTATTAAAACGCTTTATCGTAGTAATTAAAACCAGAGCCTTTTAAAACCAAAGCCGCTAAAGCCGAAGTAAGCCCGATCCATTCAACAAGCGTTTAAAGTATGTCCTAGCTAATTACCTTGTTAATTGCCCGGCTCCCACTTTTCACCGCATACTGAATTTTTGGTAAATATGGCGTACGGGCTGTTGGTGTCGTGCAGTGAATTGCGTAGCGCTGCGCCGTGATCTACCGTAATAAAAGCTGTGTTAGAGGCCTTACCTTGTTCATCCAGCATAAAGTAGTCGCTGGAGTAGCTTGTTAGCATCATGCGATTGTCGTAACCCATATCGCTTAAGCGAACCCGGGTAATGGCTTTAAATTTAGCATCGGGGTTAGAAAGGCCTACGATTTTCTTAAAAAAGTAGCCTTTATCAGACTGCAGCTGGGAAAAACCATTTAACGTGTTTATCAGGGTTTTTAAATCTATTGCTTCGCGCTGCAGCATGAAGTCGTGCTGGATGGCATTGCCATCTTTTCTAAGGCTGTCTTTCGACGGTGCTTTACCAGCAGTATAGGCCTGCTCTGCTTCCATTGAAGAAAGGTGCGCTTGCCCTTCCTCTGTATAGTGAATCAGTGCGCTCGTATTCATGTTTACGTAGTAGTCGCTGATCCCCGCAGGTACCACTTCAAATAGCATAACATCTGGGGTTACGGCGCCTCGCTCTTCGGGCGTTTGAGGGCCTTTAGCCACGCACTTGTCAGAGATGAAATAATAATATTGGCCAGCTTCAATGGCGAAAGCTGTATTAGATAGCACCGCGCAGGTGGTCAGAAGTAGTAGCCTGGACGTGAGCTGCTTAATTGCCGTTAAAGCACTGCCTATTTGCATATCAAAGACGCCTTATTGTTTGATGCATTTATCTATCATACCAATGCATGCCGACTGGTATAAGGCGTCATTGTAAGGGGGAGTGGGTAAAAGCGCGAGTTAAGCTTTAGAACGCGCTTTGTGTTTAGTTTGTAGCTCAATAATGCTAAGTAAGAACTTATGAGCCAAACCCACTGTTAACGGGGGCGAAGAACAATAGTGTCGCTAGAGTAGTCTGTAGATATCTGTAAATTGTCGGCAAGGGCGGCAATAAGCGCGTCTACATCATTGGTGTTGAATAGCCCTGCTACTTGCATGTTAGCAAGCGCAGCATCACCTAAAACGAGCGTTTTATCCGTATATCGGCTTACTTCTTCAATCACGTCAATTAATGGCTCGCCGCGAAATACAATCTTGCCCTCACGCCAGCTTAAATCATTCGCGATATCTTCATCTGACACGGTCTCAACGGTGCTGTTAGGCAAAGATAAAAGTGATTTTTCACCTTGAACTAACGTCAATGGCTGAGCCTGCGGTTTAATAATTGGATCAATAATGCTTTCGCCATTCGCTTTGTTAAGTGTATAACTGGCGACTTCTACCACGCCTTCGGTAACTACCAGTTCAAGGTCGCCGCGGTGATATTGCACATTAAAAGCAGTACCAACCGCCTGTATTGCTTTACCAGCTGCAAGTACATTGAGCGGGCGGGATTTGTCTTTCGCCACTTCGATATGAAGCTCACCTTTGACAAGCTGAATAATCCGTGAGGTTTCAGTAAAAACGATGTTCACTTGAGAGTTGGTATTAAGCCATAGTGTACTGCCGTCCTCTAAGCTAATGCTCTTGTGCTCGCCCGGTTTGGTCGAGGCTTGTAACGAGTAGCTTGCCATTTGTGAAACAGGTTCGGTTTGGTTAGACGGCGAGAATAAATTTATCCCCTGATAACTTAACAGCCCGACCATTAAAAACGAGGCAGCAATGGCCAGCGGGCGCTTCCAAGTCACGGTGTTGTTTGCTTTGTGTTTGACGCTAGGCTCAGGTGTATGAGGTACGATCTCAGCCAGTTCGCTAAGCACCGACATCTTGTCCCACAAGGCTACCACTTCGAGGAAGGTGTCTCGATGCAATGGCGTTGCAAGCCATTTTTTTAGCGCTTGTGTTTCATTGTCATCAAGCCCTTCGTCGAGTTTCACTAGCCATTCGCTAGCGGCATCAAGCACACGCTCATCGCTATTAAACTGTACAACGTTACTATTGGTGTCTGACTTAGCGTTTTTTGTTTCGTTTGTTGAACTATTCATGGGCGTCTCTCTTTACATCCGCCGTACTGTGTTGCCCACCACTTTGATAAGCATTCGGCCGTGTATGCGACGTCGTTTGTCGTCGCATAAACAAAGTGCATCTTTTTATCCCTTCAGCAATATGCTTTTCCACGGTTTTTTCGCTTATCTCTAATTCTTGGGCAATCTCTTTAAGAGAGTAGCCATACACTTTCTTCAATACAAATGCGCGCCTGCATTGCTTGGGAAGGGCGCGCACTGCGTCACAAAACAACTTAAACTCTTGCTGGGTGGCGTTGTTGTGAAATGTTTCATCTTCAACACCGCTAATTGCGCTTTCCAACGCTGCCGCAACCTCTACGCTGTCGTCTACCATGCGTGTTTCTGCACGCTTCAAGTGATCGTAGGCCAAGTTTTTTGCGGTTTTAAACAAAAACGACTTGGGCTCTTTAATATGCTCGGTAGATTTCGCCTGACACAAGCGAACATACGTATCCTGCAGTATGTCATCTACTTCTTTAGGCGGCACAAGGCGCGATAGCATTTTGGCCATCGAGCCGCGCGCCGACATATAGGCATTATGTATGGCTGTTTCTATGGGCATATTGTTATTTTTTATCGTTGTTACTTACTAAGACGACAGCCACGCTATTTTCCCCCAGTATTTTCAACATTATCGCTCAAAAATTAAATTTGTTAATGGGTTGTATATAATGCGACGCTAGTTTAAAACAACACCAACAATAACGTGTAGGGTGACGCATATGCATCACACACTTTAATAATCAATAATAACAATAGCGTAAAACCGAATATGCCTGTGGCAAGTGAACCATTCGACACAATAATCATGCTGCCTTTTAAGCCTAAAGCTTTAACGGTTGCACTGTGCATGATGTCGTTCGGCGCAAGTCACACTGTTATTGCGCAGTCAGTGCTGCCCCACCAACAAGCAGAAGTGATTACACAGAATACATCGCCAGTCTCCGCAATAGATTTCGCTATTCCTGCACAAAGTGCAGACGAGGCAATCATCGCGTTTGCCAATCAAGCCGAGCTGACCGTAGTCTTTCCCTTCAATAAAGTCAGGCATATTTTTGCAAATGAAGTAAGTGGTAACTATACCCCGCAAGTAGCAATAGAAAAGCTTTTGGCTGGTACAGGCCTGAGTGCTGATATTGTCGATAACACCCGAATAAAAATAGTGCCTGCTAGCGATAGTGATGAAAACAATCACTTGCTTGGTCGTCTTTTTAACGCCATTACCGCACAAGACGATAGCTTGGTGACCGTACCGGATGAGCAAGGTAGTTACGACATTGAATACATTGAAGTAAGGGGCTTGCGAGCGCGTGTTGCTCAATCGGTGGGGATCAAACGCAACGCGAACGTCATCATTGATACTATTCAGTCGGTGGATATGGGCAAGTTTCCCGATCAAAACCTCGCAGAAGCGCTGCAGCGTGTGTCTGGCGTATCTATCGACCGCGCAGAAGGTGAAGGTCAACTTGTTACAGTGAGGGGGTTTGGGCCGGAATTTAATCGGGTGTTATTAAACGGCAGGCCTATGGCAACCGATAAGCTCGGGCGCGAATTCAGCTTTGATACGCTGGCCTCTGAGATTGTCAGTAGTGTAACCGTGCACAAACAAAGCCAGGCGACTATGCAGTCAGGTGGCATCGGCGCTACGATCGATGTTCACACCGCTAAACCTCTTTCTTTCAAGGGAATGCGGGCGGCTGGCAGCATCAAAATGCAGTACGATACTAACTCGCAACAATATGCGCCTTCTACCTCTGCTATGTTCAGCAACACTTATTTGAACAACTCGTTTGGCATTCTAGCCTCTTTTACTCAACACAAGCGTCAAGCGCGACTAGAAGAAGCGCAAATTGATGGTTGGTTGGTAAATACTAACGTACCTGAAAGTGAGCTATCTGATGACGTTTCTACGCTATATGTGCCCAGGAATTACGATCAAAGAGTGCGCTTTGACGATAGAACACGTACGGGGTCTGCGCTCGTTTTACAATATCGACCTAATAACAAGCTCGAGCTTACGGCTGATTATCTGGGGTCAACATTTGATGTTGAAACCTCGGCAACCTCAATGGGACATTGGTTTACATCGAGTAACCTTGAAGATGTTACGGTGGATGAAAACGGCACGGCGGTGGCTTTTTCACAAAATAGCGGGCATGCCACCGACTTTCACGCGCGCACATTTAACCGTTCATCGACCTCGAGAAGCTTCGGTTTTGCAGCGAACTACATCGCAAGCGATAGCGTAATTGTTGATGCTGATCTGTCTTACTCAATGGCTAATGTCGATGACAACAATGGAGAGGGGAATTCTCTCTCGCTTATCGGTTATCTAAATCGCTCTTCATTCGATCATCGTCAGTCGAATATATTGCCCGCAATATCAGGCTTTGAACAAGCCAACCCCCGTCAAGTTAACGCTTTGGGGGAGCCGGTTGGCGTGTCCCGTTACTTAGATCCAGCCAACGGCCGTTCCCACGTGATGTTGCGCAGAGGGTGGAGTATTGATGACGATATAGGGCAAGCAAAAATCAATGTAAGTGTGCTTGGGGATGAAAACTGGTTTAGCAAAATTGACGTTGGTGGAGCATTAACTCAGCGCGAAAAAGCCAACGAAAGAAGAGACAACGAAGCAGACGCAAGACACTGCAGTTTTTGCGGCTATTTTGATGCACCAGATATTCCCGATAGCTTCCAAACCATATTTGACGCAGGCGACGATTTTCTAGGCTCAATTAGTGGGCATGAGAACATACCTCATCAGTGGCTGCGCCACGACGGTGATACATTATTCCGTTACTTAGAAAACGCTGGGGATGTCAGTCTAGCCGCTGAAACACGGGGAAGCTCTTTCGCTGTTAAAGAAACAGTGTATGCGGGGTATATTCAAACCGCTATTGAGAAGGACTACGCGCCTTGGTTTATCGATGTGCATGCAGGGCTACGTGCTGAGTACACTGACGTAAAGGTAAGCGGTGTCGATGAGCAGTTATCGGCGTTAGTTATTTTAGACCAAACCGAACTGGGGCAAGAGTTTGGCGCCTCGGTAAATATTGATAAATCGTCAAGCTACACCAATCTTTTACCCAGCGTGAGCGTTAAAGCCAGCTGGTTAGATAGTTGGGTATTTCGCGCGGCTTATAATCACAGTATCACCCGCCCAACCTTAGAACAGATGGCACCAGGTGTAACTTACACCACCACGCGACAAGGTGGCGACCTGCGGGCGCGTATCGGAAACGCACAGCTATTGCCCTTTGAGGCAAAAAACATTGATTTGGCCATTGAGCATTACTACCAGGAAAATAGCTATATATCGGCAGGTTACTTTAGAAAAACGGTAGATAATTTCATTGTTAATGAAAGCAGTACACAAACCTTTAATAACGTGACTGACCCTAGCACCGGCACAGATCCAAATGCGGTTGACGATGCTGATGCGTTAGCACGATTTTCCGTAATATCTCCCAGCAACGGCGAGTCTGCAACGGTTGAAGGGGTCGAGATAGCAGTGCAGCATTTATTTGGCGAATCAGGGTGGGGAGTTCAGGCCAATGCGAGCTTTGTAGACAGCAACGCTGAATTAGACACCGCCAATATCCGTTCAACGTTCGCACTTACAGGGTTGTCGGGTGCCAAAAACATGGTGCTGTTTTATGAAAAAAATGCGCTGCAATGGCGGGTGGCCTGGAACCAGCGAGAAGGGTTCTTGCAATCGCTGAACCAAACCCAAAGCACCGAGCCTACCTTTGTTAGCCCCTACAAGCAGTGGGATATGAGCCTTTCATACCAATTTAGCCCGAGGGTTTCTGTATTTTTTGAAGGTATCAATATTACTAACGAAACCGTTCATAAGCGCGGCCGATTCAGCAATCATCTCTTGCTTGTGCAAGACGCGGGGGCGCGCTACGCCTTGGGTGTAAACGTCACGTACTAGTATACGGTCACACGCAATGTGCAAGCGCCTAGCATTTATGTTCCTTGTGTGTTCTTCTCCAGTGTTTCTATTTCTTTCCACAGTTTTTCTGATTGGGCGGTAAGCAATGAATAAGTCTTTATGTCACCGTTTCTTTGCGCGTGCATGGCTTTTTCAAGAAGGGCGTCATACTGCTTTCGCATTTTTTTGGTTGGATTGCTTTTAAAAAGTCCAAACATAGTGAAAGTCCTAAAAAGAGAGATAGCGAGAAAACGTTTGAACAGGAACTTTCGATCACCCATTTTCGTGAACAAACTTTCATAAACATTCATGGGAGAATACTTGAGTGAATAGCAGGCCACTTGGCTAAGTTGAGCTAAGTATGGCCTGCACTTTGGTTACATTAGAACTGGTAAGTGACGTAGGCACTAATACTTCTGCCTGGCTCTGAGTAGCGCTGGTATCCATTACCGCTCACACCGCCAAAGAAACCACCAGTACCGTCTCTTACGCTATTAAGTACTTCCCAGCGGTAGTACTCTTTGTCTGTAAGGTTGTAGATCGCCGTGGTAAAGCGCAGGTTTTCAGTAATGTCGTAGTAGGCGAGCAGGTCGAAAACAGCATAGCCTGCAGGCGTATGCGATGGACCTGCGCCGTTGTTCAACGAGGTGTAGCTAAGTTGAGTACTTTCTTCTACCCCTTTACTCAAAATTGCGACAAGTTCTGCGCCCCAATCACCTTTATCAGATACGTAGCCTAGTCCAACTGTTGCGGTATCTGGCGATACGGTTTCTAAGTCGTCCCCCGCATTGTTAAAAGCAGACGCGGTGTCGTAGGTACCGTCCAATGCAGTATAGGCAAAACGACCTGATACATTATCGGTAAAATGGTAATTGGCCGTAACTTCAAAACCGTCAACAGTCAGTTCGCCCGTATTTTGTGGCTGCGTGAATACATCATCAGTATTGACTACGGTTTCACAACCGAAGCGACCGCACTGCACGGTAGTTACTTCAGTGCCATAAGGCGTTGAATAAGTCTCGTCTTGAATCATGTTAGTGTATTCAGTTCTAAACACCGACACGCTGACATTTCCGTTCTCGAAATCACCAATATAGGTGAGTTCAAAGTTAGTCGATTCTTGAGCATCGAGTTCACTGTTGGCAATGCGATCAAGGTCAATAAACGTGTTACCAGTTATGATATCGGTGACTTCATCGCCTGAGTTTGTACCAAAATACAAGCTTTGGAGCGTAGGCGCTTGGTAGCCCTGAGCAATTCGAGCATTTATAGAGTGGCCTTTTACGAATTCGTAGGTAGCACCAATCTCTCCTACCACCGCACTAAATTCGCTGTCTGTGATACTTAATCCAGTGGGATCTGAAAATGTGCTGTCTACAGTAGGCGTATATTCCGTAGAATCGTAGCGAAGTCCAAGGTTTACGCTTAATTGCTCGCTCAGTTCAACCGTGTCAGCTAGGTAGGCTGTAATTAACGTTTTTTCGGTTTCTGGAACAAAGCTTTGGTCGCGAATAGGGTAGCCGTCTAATATAGGCGAGTCCGCGGTTTGTCCAGCGAACCTGCGGTCGAACATCACCGCTTCTGCGTCCACCTGTTGATAACTAAAGCCATAAATAATCTCATGGTTAAATTCTCCGGTGATTGATTTGGCTAAATCAACATTGAAACTCAATGAGTCCTGGCTGAAATTGCGGTCCTCGGTACGCAATATAGCGTCGCCGTCTGCACTGCCGTAAAGAAAGCTGGTTACACCCGATGAAAACAGCTCTTGATAGTTCAATGTCACATCTATGCTGTCAGCAAACGCTAGGCCTAGGTTTTCGTTGTTAAAGAAAAGCCCAATTCGCTCGCGGTTATTTTCATCCGCTGAGGTGAAGTCAAAATAAGAGTCACTTTGGCGAGAAAGAGGTACGCCGTTCGTTTCTCTGTCCGTTTTTTCGTAAACAAAGCCTAGTTGCTGGTGCTCGGAAAAGTTATAAGCAAGTTTAAGTAAAACTGCATCGACTTGATTATCCATCGGGTCAGCCTGACCACGTGCTGAGCCAGAGATATCCTCACCATGGCTGTGGGCTTCTGTTTCGCTACTGTCGCGCATTGTGTATTGCAATAGCGAGTCGAAGTTACCCGTTCTGTTAGCGACGGTGCCGTGTACTAGCCATTCGTCAGAGCGTGCATCAAAACCGGTTTTCAACTTAACGCCTGTAGCATCACCTGTGGCAGGTAAAAAGTCGCTCGCTTCATTGGTCACGTAGGTAACTGAGCCTGCAAGGGAGCCTGGTCCTTGCGCGACAGCGCTTGGGCCTTTAGTGATATTGACGGCTTTTACGTGTTCCAATTCAATTTCGCCGCGGCTCGATCCATACATTCCATAAGCGGCGAATGAGCTTGGGTTTAGCGTTTCGCCTTGACCGACGCCATCTACAGTTACTGCTACGGCGTCTCCTTCCAAGCCGCGAATGTTGAAGCCATCGTTACCGAAACGGTTACCCGTATCATTAGTTTGTACTCCTGGGATATAGCGAGCGGTATCTTCAATATTTGTAATTGAGCGCTTTGACAGAGTTTGTGCATCCAGCACGGTTTCGACAGTCGTTGTCAGGGTTTCTTCACTTTTGGCCTTTGTAACTGCCAATTCTGATTGTTGAGCTAGGGCAGGAAGTGTTAGCGCACAGCCAAGCGAAATAGCTACCGTTGAGCGTTTAAATTTCATTGTTCTTTTCCAATTTTTAATAAAAGTGCAAATAATTAGTATTTCGTATCAACGCTAAGCCTCCTGTTTGCGTCGGTTGATATCATTTTTATTTTTCTTAAATCGCGCCTGTCAAAGCGATTTCTTGACACTTCGTGCGTCAAAAATCGATCGTAATACTATTGATAACTATTATCATTTGCAATAGTATGATTTCACTTTTACACAACTAGAAAATAAAAAACCATGAAAAAACACACGCTCATCAGTTTACCCTTGCTTATTGCAAGCTGCTTCAGTGGCGCTGCTCTAGCCCACGTGGCTTACCTAAAACCGCTTCAGTTTGAACCGGTTAGAGGCGGTAAAGTCACGCTGGATGCATCTTTTGCAGAACAATTTTTTGTACCAGAAGCGGCAATTACGAATGCATCGTTTGAAGTGGTAACCCCTAGCGGCAAGCTAGTGAGTGTGGAGAAGGTTGTCGATCTGTCTACCCGTAATGTTCTTGAGCACACTTTAGAGGAAGAAGGGACTTACCAGTTTTCAACCGGAAAACGCATGGGGGCAATTTTTCGCGTGTATGAAAAGGACGGTGAGCGTGGCTCTATGCGAGGTAATGAAAAGCCTCTACCTGAAGGTGCGATACTAAAAGAGCACTTTCAATCAGTTACGTTTGCAACGACGTACGTAACGAAGAAAGGGCCAAGTGAACAGGCGTTAGCGCCAAGAAATGACGGCTTAGAGATCGTGGCAGTTAATCACCCTAACAGTTTGTTTGCCAACGAGAGTTTTAATTTCAAAGTTCTGTTTAACGGTAAGCCTGTTACCGATCATGAAGTCTCGGTGTACCAAGGAAAAGATCAGTTCGCCGAAGAATCTGATGTAGAAAAAATAACGACAAATGCTAAAGGGCAAGCATCATTCACTCCTTCAGCACAAGATGTCTATTTGATGCAAGTAAGACTGCGTACCGATGCGCCTGAGGGTGCAGACGTGCCTACCTATAGTTACACCACCACACTTTCGTTCGAAGCCTACTAATTAACAAGGGTACAAGGAGATAATTATGTTTAAAACAGTAAGTTTAGCCGTTGTATCTGCGCTTTGTATTAGCGCTTCGGCAGTAGCTGCACCACATAGCGCCAGCGGCATTATATTGACCTATGACTTAAACAAAGACGAGTCACTTCCATTAGAAGAGTTCGTTGATGCCAGACGTGCTCGCTTCAATGCGTCTGATACCAACAAAGACGGTGTACTTGATGAAAGTGAATATGTTTATGAGTGGGAAGGCAAAGTAGAAAAACGGTTAGCTGAAGACAGAAAAGCATCGGTAAAACAAACTCACATACGTTTCCATGCTGTTGACAGCAACGATGACGAGTTCATTACTATTGATGAAGTCAATGCGGTGGGTGAGCGAAGTTTCTCGCGTATGGACAGTGATAATGATGGTGTTGTTGCACTGGGCGACCCTGAGCCAGCACCCCGTCGCTCGGCGTCAGAGGAAAAAGATGACAAACCTGAGCTAGTACAGCGCCCTATGTTGCGCATGCCGACCAGTCACAATATTGAAGGCTTTGTCACCTTATACGACCAAAACGGTGACGAAAAGGTAACAAAAGAAGAGTTTCACGCCGTTCGCAAAGCGCAATTCCAGCGTACAGACGAAAACAGTGATGACAAGCTTACAGAGCAAGAATACGTGCTTGAGTTTGAAGACAGGCTGGATGTACAGATCGAGAAGACCCATGAAGGGCAAATTAAACAAACTTACGTTCGCTTTGAAGTTCTTGATACAGACGAGAATGGCAAAATGACATTTTCAGAGTACATGGTGTCTGGGTTTAATGCCTTTCATCGCTACGACACTAATGGTGATGGCTACTTAACGTTAGCTGATCCAGCGCCTGCGCCACGTCAGCAGGAGCAAAGTGACACCACCACTGCACAAGTCAGCGAATAATGGTTGGGCGTTTCCTTTTATATCTGGCGGTATTTACCGCCAGCTATGCTGTTAAGGCCGAGTTGTATGTGTTTCCTGCACCATCACCAGAAGCAACCTCCCACACGCTTAACACAGAAATAACCCTGTACGAAGAGCAGACACTTAGCGCCATTGAGCAAAAGAATATTGATCTACTGATTAAAGACACCTATCAAACGCTAGATAAATCAAACGCAACGAGTGCGCTTAGCGAAATTAATCAACGTTACGAAGGTACACTTCCGGCGTGGCTGTACAGTGCCATTAAGCGGTGCGAGGATTGGTTTAATCGGACTGAGGGTAACATAAGCTGCCGCAACGGTGCGCTTTATGACTATTGGGCCGAATATGTTCAAGGTAAGCATGACCTTTCACGTCGCGAAGTGAGACGTCTTGCTCGTGTGGCGCGCATTGCTGATGTCAATTTTAATGACGATAACAGCGTGGCATTCGCGTCACCTATCCAGTGGGATTTATCCGAGTTCACAGCTTCTCTTGCCGTAGATCGTATTGCTAACTACCTGACATCAATTAATATTCGTTCTTACCACATTAGCGCGCAAGGGCTAGAAACCCACGCGTCGAACCAAGGTTTTAGTTGGCAGGGGACCGTGGCGCAAGAGGCTGTAATTCAAAATGGCCGCGCAACGGACGCTGTTAGTAATCCAAGCACCATCGCATACATCAGGCCGTGGCAACGCCCAGTACTTTCTACTTCAAAGCTGGCGTCTTTAGAAAAGGGCGTGTTAAGCCACAGTGACGGTTGGCCTAGCGCCAAGTTTCAAGCCATATCAGTGGCGGATAACGCATTTGAAGCCATGTTGTTAGCACACTTTTCGGCAACCAAAACAGCGCAGCAAGCCATGGAGTTAGTTAACGCGAACCCATCACTAGCGCTGAAGTTAATTGATGAAAATGGCAGGGTATTTACCAGCAACACCTATACAGCTCGCACGTCGGGTAAAAACAAGGCTGAAAAAAATGGCCACGCCATCTCAATTGATATCACCTTACCGCTATTTGACATTGCAGATTATCGCGGTCCTTACGTAAGCGTGTGGATAAGCGACGAAAAGAACCGGCTAGTAAAAAGCTTGGCGCTTCGCGGCACTAGCGAAAGATGGCTAGGCGAGCTGCGCACATGGTGGCGAAGAGTGGGTCGGAAAAATGAAGGTTTAGTCGATGGGTTTGCCGGGGCTACAAAGAAAAACGCGCCCTTGCACATAGAGTGGGATGGACTGGATGATTTTGGACAAAGCGCAAACTCTTCGTCGTTAATACTTCACGTTGAAGTGGCTAGAGAACACGGCGGTCGAAGCTATGAGAAAATTCCATTTACCTTTGATAGCCTGACTTCACCAATAACCGTAACGGGCACGGATGAAATCGCGTCTATTACACTTTCACTAATGAACTAGGCGTCAATCTTAAAATTGCAGTAAAGTAACGAGCACTACCAAAGGCAGCTATCGCAAATCGCTATCTGAAGTTTTCATAGCCCTCATTATTAGGGCTGAGCGTTTTACCCTTTAAACGTGATACTGGCGTTTGCGGTTAGCCTGCCTTCTTTCACATCAACAGAATCCGAAATATCGTTAGGTAAACAGCCGCTGTGCAGCAAGTTGGCTGGATACAACACGGCGCGATTAAACATAGGCTCAATGCGGGCGATTTGGATGAACATGGCGGTATCACCGTTTATGTACGCTTTAGGTGGTAACCCTACGCTGGTGGCTTGACGTTTTAAGGTTTTAAAATAGCCTTCGTATTGCGCTGCATTAACCCGCTCTAACCCCGTTTCAATATGTCGATAGAATGCAGTACCGCCCAAAGGTGCGCTAAACAGATAGTGCACCAATGCCCATTCATTATCCTTCTGCGTATCGATGTGCGGAATACATTGAATGGGCGATAAACTTTTCGGCGCTTGATTGGCTATGGAAAGTTGCACTAGGGGTATTTGAAGCGGCTTTTCCACGCCAAAATCTTGTAGCCCATTATGCGAAGCAAGTTGGCTAAACAGCAGCGGAAGCGAGGTATGTAGGTGTTCGACATACTCCTGGGGCGGGTGACTTCTCACCCCCGGATAAAAGTCGCCATCTCGTTTTGTAAACGGGTGGTGTTGAGCAATTGTTTCTACCAAACTCAGCGGGTCTGGTATGAAACCATCGATAACAACAATCGGTGTGGCTTGCTCACCAACCTTAATCAATTTGTAGTTTGAAACCATGCGTCTGCGTTTTTATTCGCCTTGTTCTTTTTGTCGATAAGGGCATAGATTTGTGCGTTTGACGCTATGAGCGTGTAAATGCTTTGCAGCATGTGTTGTGCATGCAAATCAGCAATCGCGTCAGCACTAAGCGCCGCTAGCTTATCTTCATCAATGGTATATAACCCTGTTATAGACGTTTTGCTTTCGTTTTCAAAGGTAATATCTAGGGTGAATGGTGTGATAAGATTGTGCTGTTGCAGCGCGGCAATAAAACGTTGATTTTGCGTTTCACCGTCAAGAAGCTGAGCAAGGATCTGCTGCTTTTCTAACAGGTAGTTACTGGGCTCTCCCGTGTTATCAAAAAGCGGTGTGCCTTTTTCTTCGCTTACTGAAGCGTTATCCATATCAATGCACAGCACCCGGTTGCTGCTGTCAGCGCTTTGCGCTTCCGTTCCTACATAAAAAGGCAGGCGTTCAAACTGTGCGGGAATATAAACCGCATCCCATTCACCTTGTTGCCAAAATAGGTTTTCTTTTTCTTCAAAACCTAATAAGGCAGATAAGCCAAATTGTCCTGAGTCGTCAAACTTGGTGATCACCACGGGATAATGCACCACTAGCTTGTTTAGCTCAGAGACCACCACAGGAACAAGGTGCTGATTGGCACTGAGTGACAATGCATTGTCGGTTACTTTCAAATCTGCATGTTGTTTATTATTAATGGCAACCATGTGAGTCATACGTAGGCCCTGCTTATTGATTTACGTTAAACGGCCTGCAGGCCGAATTGGTGAATTTTATTAATAAGTTCGCGATGTTTAGGCAGTTTCTCCACCGCCATGCCGCGAGCTTTTCTGTTCTGCATCAACTGTTGCTTAGCAAAGTCGGCGTTCACCCATTGCTGATGTGCGCCTAAATCTGAGGTAAACCCCATACCGTACAGGACATACTGATAGCTTGCCGCGGGGAATACCTCGTTGTTGCTGGTAAAGTCTTTGTCACTAGGTGGGTGGTATTGCCACAGTGCGAGTAATTCTTTTAATGAATCCGGAATAGTATGACTATCGCGATTGTCCCGCCAAAATGCGCTGTCTTCTCGCTTACTCAACATGTAATGCAGCTTTAAGAAGTCGATAATTCGCTGCCAACGGTAAGAAAAGGTGTCATTAAAGCGCTTCGCCACAATATCCATTACGGCTCGATTTGCTGGCAACTGTTCGGCGATCATTGAGGCAGACAGCTCCACCAGTACAAGCGCTGAGGCTTCTAACGGCTCTAGAAAGCCCGCCGCTAGCCCAACAGCCACGCAGTTATTTTGCCAAAAGCGCTGCCTGTGTCCGCTTTGAATAGTAATGTCTTTTACGTTTATCCCATCTATGCCGTTTAACGTGCTGGTTTGGCGAACGTATGTGTCTAAGCGAGCATAGGCGTCATCTTTACTCTGATGCCTACTGGAATAGACGTGGCCTACACCTCGGCGTGACTGCAAACCGATATCCCAAATCCAACCGGCGTCTTGTGCGGTGGAGATAGTGTGGGATGCAATAGGACTTTGCGGGGTGTCATAAGGCACGTGTACTGCTAATGCTCGGTCGATAAAAAGTACATCGTCACAGGGAATAAACGGCACCTTGTAGTGTTCGCCGAGCAGCATAGATTTAAAGCCGGTACAGTCAACAAAGAGGTCGCCTTCTACTTTTACCCCTTGCTCGGTATGAAGGGCTTTGATATCGCCGTTATTGCTGCTTTCGATGCGGTTAACGTCGGCCAGCACATGGTGTACACCTAGTTTTTCAGTGCAGTGTTTGGTTAAAAAGGCGGTAAATTTTCCTGCATCTAGGTGATAAGCATAGTTTGCGGTGCCTGCAAACTCTGCGTGGCGTATGCTTTTAGGTGCACATCCTGCTTCGCATATCGATTCCTGAACACATACTGCATGGGAAAAAGACTCGTTTAATTCTGGTGCTACAGTCTGCCAGTAAGGACCTAAATTTGTTTGCGAAAACCCTTGGGGCAGCATGAGAGGGTGGTAGTAAAAATCGTGCTCTTCACCAGTGGTCCACTTAGCAAACTTTGCTCCTTGCTTGAATGTGGCGTCGCATTCTTTGATGAAAGTGGTTTCGCTAATACCCAATGCAATTAGTGTTGAGCGCATGGTTGGCCAGGTGCCTTCGCCCACGCCAATAATAGGCACATTGGGGCTTTCTATTAAGGTTACTTTAATGTCTTTGCGGGTAGCGCATTGATGTTGCGCTGCAATACGACCAGCCGTTAGCCACCCTGCGCTACCGCCACCAACTACTACAATGTGCGTTATGGGAGTTGCTGTTGTCATACTGATTTCCTGAATAAAAACTGTGGCTACCAAATGGTAGCCACGAATGTGGGACCAACAAATGCCGGCCCCAATTACGCGAAACTAAAAGTTTCCGCGCACACCGAAGGCCCAACGTCTGCCGCTGTCTTCAACCAACAGCAAGTGATTAGAGAAGCGACCGCGTTTATGTACAAACTCTTCTGTAAGGTTAATACCTTCAAAGAAGATTTCTACATTGTCTGTCACGCTGTAGCTACCGCTAATGTCAAGCTGTTGATAAGACTCAACAATGGTTGGGCCGTCACCCTGCCCTTGTGTTAACGACTGAACGAACTCATCACGCCAGTTATAGGCAAGACGAATTTGATAATCGTCAGTTTCATAAAATGCCACCAAGTTGTAAGAATCGCTTAACCCGGTTAGTGCAAATACCTGATTAATATCGAATGGATCGAGTTCGGCGTCACTGTCAACGATAGTTCCGTTGGCAAGCACCCCAAAGCCATTATCGAAAGTGTGCTGAAGCGCAAGCTCGAAGCCGTCTACCGTTGCGTCTTCACCGTTATTTGGCAGAGTATTGGTAAACACAGCAACGTCGTCACCCGCATCTGGGGCGCTAGCGTTAGTGCCTGTAGAAGGGTCGGTTAGCAAGCTGCCGTCAGCAAGCTCGAAGGTTTTGTCTTCTTGGCTATTAACAATAAAGTTCGATACCAACTTTCTGAAGTAACCAATTGATGCATAACTTGCTTCGTCATAGTAATACTCTAGCGACAAGTCTAAGTTGTCCGATTTGAATGGCTCTAGTGCAGGGTTACCACTGGTAGACGTTAAATCACCACCTTGGCGGGTGGTTGTAATTACTGTCACCGGCGACATGCTGTTAAGCGTAGGACGAGTAATAGTTGAACTCGCCGCAAAGCGCGCAATTAAGTCGTCGGTAATTTCCAAACGTACGCTGAAGTTAGGTAATAGCACGTCGTAATCAGACTCAGTGGCAATACTCTGCGCATCACCAAAACCAGCCAGCATTTCGGTCTGATCCAGAATCGTTAAGCCCGTTATTGGCGCTTGCGTTCCGTTAACCGTCACATCCGTCATTTCATAACGCACACCAGCGGTTGCGCTTAAGAACATGTCTGCAACTTCGCCTTCAAAGTCGAATTCCATATAGGTAGAGATAATATCTTCTTCAACTTCAAAGCTGTTGTTACGGCGCACCGCATCAAAACTAATCGAATCACCATTTACGCTTTGATAGTAAGATTCTAAAAACGCAAAGTTGGCTTCGCCATCGTGGGCAAGCCAAGAGGTGGGCATGCGACCGCTACCACTTACGTCAGAAAGAAAATCGCTGCCTGCGTCAAAAACGTATTGGCTGCCTGCTGGGATCTCAGGCAAGTCTGGGTAACCACAGTAAGTACAGTGAATACCTACACCTTCATTGTCCCAACGGGTAAGTGATTTGGTTTCGGTGCTGTACTGTGCGCCAAAGCGAATTTCAGTTAGGCCGCTGCCATCGGTTACGTATTCGCCGTCAAAGCGCAGCTGGCTCACTTCATCTTCTACCGCCCAGCCTCGACGCAGCATTACGTGAGCTCGGCTGTTAGCTTCATCAAGATGATTGCTCACACCATCAGGTGTCAGCGCAGGGTTGTATATAGGGAATCCGTCAGGACCAGTAACAATCGCGCCATCTAGTTCTTGTTGTCCGCTATAAATATTGTCATTAGGCGAAGCGAACATGCTGGCAACTGGTAAAATGTTGTCATCTACTTGGAATCGTACGCGGTTGGCATAACCAATAAGTGAAAGCTGATCGCCGCCACCATTATTGGCTTCGCGTTCGGCTTCTGAATGACTTAAATCAAACGATAAATTCAGATTATCAGAGTACTGGTAATCAAAGTTAAGGCCTATGGCATAGGTATCAGTTAAACGGTCGAACGTTTTGGCGTGCATATCGGTCGCCAAACCTACCTCTTGGTATAAATCGACAATAGTACCGTTTGCATCAACCGTTGGGCTGCGGCGATTGCCGTTTTCATCAAACAGGCTGCCGTCATCACCTACACCCTGAATGTTAGGCGCGGTAAACCAGTGGCCGTACGACGTTGCTTCAGACTCTACGTCAAAATCTGAATACAGTGCGTCAGCAGTTACTACCAGTTTGTCGTTAGGTGCATATTGGAATACAAGATTAGCGTTTGTTCGGGTACGCTCTTCAAAGGTCACTTTGTGATCGTAGTTTCGCGGTGAAAATACATTGCCTGTCCAAGCGTCGCCTGACTGCGTAACAGGGTTTGGCACGCCAACGTTCTCTAGCCAACCGTCCATCTGAGCCTGGTTTAAGCGAGTCTCACGCTCTTGGTGTGAAACGGCAAGTAATACACCGAAGGTGTCGTCATTGAACGTGTTGCTAATAAGACCAGAAAATTGCGGCGTAGTTTCTTCGCTATTTTCGTCGTACACGCCTTTTACCGAGCCCGCCATTTTAAAACCGTTTAATGCGAACGGGCGCGCGGTATTAATATTAATGGTAGAGCCTACACCACCAGACTGCATTGTGGCCGTTGACGTTTTATGCACATCAAGGCTGCTTACTAACTCAGAAGCAATCGTGTCGAAACTGAACGCACGCGAATCGTTTTCAGACGCCATTTGACGGCCATTTACCAACACGGTGTTAAACTGTGGTCCAAAACCACGTACGGTAATTAGCTGGCCTTCACCGCCTGAACGGTCGATAGATACGCCGGTAATACGCTGTAGTGATTCAGCTAAGTTGGTATCGGGAAAATCACCGATGTCTTCTGCGCTAATGGCGTCGACTACGCCAGCAGAGCTGCGTTTAACATCCATCGATTTTGCAACCGATGAGCGGATACCACTTACCTCAATCACTTCTACGTCTTTATTGGGTTGCGCGTCTTGGGCAAATGCACTATTCGCAGAAATAGCCGACGCTAAAACTGCTGCCACTGAGCATGCAAGCTTGGTTTTCCTATACATGATGGTGTGTGTCCTAATCGTTAATTTTAATGCGCCTTATGGTGTGCACCCCACTTGGCTTTCTCTCACAGCATTTCGCTGTTAATTCATCAAGACGACACGGTTTGTAAAATCCCCCAAATTTATTTAACAATTTTTTAAATTAATTGAGTCACCTTATTTAAAAGGGGTGATTTCTTCGACATCGATTAGCGTAATCCACCTTTACGTGTGTTTAAAAAACGCACAATTATTAATGTATTCACAGAATAAATGCTTCTTTATCTACTTCATTTATCACCTGTATGCCATTTCTATATAAATATTAGTTATGACTCGTAAGTAAATGATACTAGTGATGTATGCCCATATAGCGTAGCTTTGCCGCAGTTTCGCTTGAAAAATAAGCGGAATAAGGGGTGCTATTCGAAGCAAAATAAATACAGAAATTGCATGTTCTGTTTTTGATTTAGCTAGAGAATGCTAGGCATAAGTGAATAAAATGGCTTAGTACTGTTTAAAGGGTGTCATTCTCGGATAGCCGGAATGTGAGGAGAAGCGTGTGAAAATCATAATATTGAATGAGTCAAAAGCGCCAGATCCGCTAAATAATGTGGAGAAGCGATGTGCGGCTACACCTAGTAGTGCACAGCGTCTGGTGAAAAAAGGGGCGACCTTACTGCTTGAAGCAGGAGCAGGCGTACACTCAGGGTATTCAGATAAAGAATACAAAGATGTAGGCGTAACTGTCATCGATGATGTGAATGATGCATTATCAACAGCAGATATGCTCGTGGCGGTGAACAAACCCACCGATGCACAGCTAGCGTTGATGAAAAAAGGGGCCATTGTGGTAGGCCATCTCGACCCTTTCTTTCAGCAATCGCTTGTTGAGTCTATTGCAGAAAAGGGGCTAACCGCTATTTCTGTAGAGATGATCCCTCGTTCTTCTCGTGCACAAAAAATGGACGCATTGAGCTCGCAAGCGAGTCTTGCGGGTTACGTAATGGTGATGCAGGCGGCGAATCAGTTGCCATCAATATTACCTATGATGATGACTCCGTCAGGAACAATAAAACCAGCAAAGGTATTTATTATTGGAGCTGGCGTAGCGGGTCTTCAAGCTATAGCAACCGCGAAACGCTTAGGCGCAAACGTACTTGCTTATGACACCCGCCCTGTGGTGGCTGAGCAAGTAGAATCGCTAGGTGGCAAATTCCTTAAGATCGACATTGGGGAAACAGGCCAAACGAAGGACGGTTATGCAAAAGAACTGACCGATGAACAAAAAGCGAAGCAGCAAGAAGCGCAACGCGACGCGATTGCCGACTCTGACATTGTTATTACGACAGCGCAGTTATTTGGTCGCAAACCACCAGTGCTCATATCAAAAGATACATTAGCACTCATGAAGCCGGGCAGTGTGGTTGTAGATATGGCCGCAACATCAGGTGGTAATGTTGAAGGTTCGGTTGCTGGCGAAACCGTTGAAGTTAACGGTGTAAAGGTAATTGGTAATGGTTACTGGAGCCAGTATGTGGCTAAAGCCGCCACCGACATGTACGCCAATAACATCTACAACCTTGTGGATGAGTTCTTCGACGATGAAACCAAAACCTTTAGGCTGAATTTAGAAGACGACATTCTGGCCGGCTGTGTTATTACCCACGACGGTAGCATCACCAACGACATGCTTAACAACGCATACAAAGGAGCCTAATCATGGAAATCATTTACCTACTTTTCATCGTGCTACTGGCTGCTTTTTTGGGTTTTGAGTTAATTCGAAAAGTCCCAGCAACCTTACATACACCCTTAATGTCAGGCTCTAACGCGATATCGGGTATTACGTTAGTGGGAGCATTGGTAGCCTCGGGTAGTGACAACAACTTGCTAACGACCATTCTTGGTACCGCAGCGGTGGCGCTGGCCAGCATCAACGTGGTGGGTGGTTATCTCGTTACTGATCGCATGCTTGGCATGTTCAAGAAAAAAGATAAATAAGGAGTACGCAAGTGAGTGATATCGTAACCGTAATAAACCTTGCGTACGTAGTAGCTGCGGCACTATTTATACTAGGACTTAAGTTACTTAGCCATCCAGATACCGCGAAAAAAGGTAACTTTATTTCTGCCATTGGTATGCTGGTTGCTGTCGTCGTCACCCTGCTTGACCAGCAGATTATTAGCTATCATTACATCCTGCTAGGTTTTGTTATTGGTGGCGCCTTTGGTGCATGGAAAGCTAAGACCGTTGAAATGACGGCAATGCCAGAAATGGTGTCGTTATTTAATGGCTTTGGTGGCGCAGCGTCATTGCTTCTGGGTTGGGCAACATTAGCCGGAATGAGCCTAATTACTCTTAAAACTGAAAGTGCGTTTACTTTTATTACCCTGTTTTTCACAATTTTAGTTGGGGGCATTACGTTCTCTGGCTCGGTGGTAGCCTGGGGTAAGTTGTCAGGAAAAATGAGCTCTAAAGCCGTTATTTTCACAGGGCTTCGCGAGCTAAGCATCTTGCATCTAATTGGCATGGTGGTGATTGGTTATTTCTTTACTACCGACCCAAGCAACCCACTTTGGATATACTGTGCTATTGCGTTGTCACTAAGCTTCGGCTTGTGGGCTACCATTTCAATTGGTGGTGCAGATATGCCGGTGGTTATTGCGCTGTTAAATAGTTACTCAGGTGTAGCAGCGTCGGCGGCAGGTCTTGCTACAGGCAACACAATATTGATTGTTACCGGCTTATTAGTAGGCGCGTCAGGCTTAATTCTTACCAATATTATGTGTAAGGCCATGAACCGTTCATTGATGAATGTGTTGTTGTCTGGCTTTGCCAAGCCAGTCGAGGCCGGCGAAAAAATAGAAGGCGAGATTAAAGTACTGTCGGCGCAAGATGCATTTTATGTATTAGAAGCAGCGCAAGCAGTACTGGTGGTGCCTGGTTATGGTATGGCGGTTGCGCAAGCGCAGCATGCGGTACGTGAACTTCAGTCGTTGCTAGAGGAAAATGGCTGTACGGTTGACTACGCCATTCACGCTGTAGCGGGGCGTATGCCGGGCCACATGAACGTGTTATTGGCAGAAGCTGACGTGCCTTATGACCAACTATACGAGATGGATGACGTTAACCCTCGTATGGAAAACTATGACGTGGTTATTGTTATCGGTGCAAACGATGTAGTTAACCCAGCAGCCAAAGAGATGAAAGGCAGCCCTATTTACGGAATGCCAGTTATCGAAGCACACCGTGCGAAAACGGTCTTTGTACTTAAGCGTTCTGCGAATGCCGGTTTTGCCGGTGTAGACAACCCGCTGTTTTTCAAAGACAACACGCGCATGGTTCTGGGTGACGCTAAAGACACTATTAACAGCATTATTCGCGAGTTCGGAGACGACTAATACAGCGTATCTCTTTGAGACATCTTCTAAAAAGGCCTGTTTAAAACACAGGCCTTTTTATCGGGTATTAAACTTAATTATAAAGTACTCAACTATAGTTGTAGTTGATGCTTATCAGCTCTAGTATGTGAATGCCATAGATGTTGAGTTAGCTATTCATATAGTCGCATAGAGATGTACGAGTAAATGTCTACGACCCCTTTTCATATTGAGCCGTTTAGAAATTGTATTTTGGTCACGCTTCGCGGTAAGTGGGATATGTCCACGAACATTCAGTACCTTGCTAAGCTTTCTGATTGCTTGAAAACCCGTAAAGGCAGACCCTTTCACTTATTTGTAGACATGCGTAGTTGGCAAATCCCCAATTCTGATACCTTCAATCAAATAAAAGCGCCCATTAAGTTAGATAGGCGAAGTCAGCTCAGCGAGACATGGCTGGAAGATGAAGCAACAGATGCTGATCACATTGCAGAGAAGTTTTTTAGCGCGCCATCAATTAAACTGGGATTTGAACTTGAACGTACTCAAAGCATCTCAGAGTTTATAACCCATTGTGAAGAAAAAGCAGATAACGTCGTTTTAGATTATGTTCGAACTTGGATAGGCTAAAAAAGCCCGCGTTCGATAAACAAAATTCGTCGCGACAATAGATATTTTATATCGCAACAACTATCGCGTTCAGTCTTACGTTGACTATAATACGCTGCTTATTTTCGCACTTTCTATGCTAGGTATTGGCCTAGCCCACTTACAAATAGGTGAATAAATTGTCAGATTGGAGCATCGAAGAAGCGGAGCGCGTCTATGGCGTGTCTCAATGGGGTGGCGGCTATTTTCAAATTGGTGAAAACGGCAACGTCCATATTACCCCTGTTCCTGAAGATCCTAGCATTCGAATCGACTTTAATTCGGTAATTGAAGATATCCGCAAAGAAGGCGTACAGTTTCCTGTTGTTGTGCGCTTCCACGATATTCTGCGCTCGCAAGTTGCGGGCTTGAACAAAGCATTTAGAAGCTCCATCGAAGAAGCCGAATACCAAGGCCAGTACCAAGGTGTGTATCCGGTAAAAGTAAACCAAATGCGCGAAGTCGTTGAGGAAATCGTCGATGCGGGCAAGCCATTTAACTATGGCTTAGAAGCGGGGTCAAAAGCCGAGCTTCTGACTGTGCTTGCCATGAATACCAACGAAGAGTCGCTGACTATCCTAAATGGTTATAAAGACGACGAAGTTATGCGTCTTGCGCTGTTAGGAAGAAAGCTGGGTCGCCGCGTTGTGGTAGTAGTTGAAAAATACACCGAGCTTCTTCTTCTGGTAAAAATAGCCAAAGAGCTGGATATCGATCCTATCATTGGTGTGCGCTCAAAAATGACGGTGAAAGGTCGTGGTAAGTGGGAAAGCTCTGGTGGTGAACGTGCGAAATTTGGTTTAACCATTACTGAGATCATTAACGCAGCCCGCTACCTTGAAGAGCAAGGCATGGCGCACTGCTTAAAGCTGCTGCATTTCCATATTGGTAGCCAATTAACAGACATTCGTGCGGTTAAAGAAGCGGTAACCGAAGGCGCGCGTATATACGCAGACCTTCACAAAATGGGCTTCGAGCTAGATTATGTTGATGTAGGTGGTGGCCTTGGTATCGACTACGACGGCAGTAATTCAACTAATGAATCGTCGCGTAACTACAGCATGCAGGAGTATGTGGCTGACGTTGTCTATGGCATGAAGGAAATGTGCGACCTTGAAGGCGTACCGCATCCGCATCTGGTTAGTGAAAGTGGACGTGCAATCACTGCGCATCACAGCTGTGTTATCACGGAAATTGTGGGCGAAATTAAGTCGAATGCGTCGCAAATGGATACATCAGCAAAAGCGGGTGAACACTTCTTCCTTAAGAATATGCGCGAACTTGCAGACACGTTTGATGAACAAACGAACATGCATGAAATTTACAACGATGCGTCGCAGTATAAAGAGCAAGCGCTAGATGCATTTAAATTACGCGTGTTGTCACTTGAAGAGCTGGGCAAAATCGAAACGCTGTACTGGCAAATTATGGGTCGCTTACAGCAGTGGTATCGCAACGAAGAATATGTTCCAGAAGAGCTTCAAGAGCTAGATTACAGTTTGTCGTCTCAGTACCTTTGTAACTTCTCTGTATTCCAGTCGGCTGCTGATACATGGGCCATCGACCAGCTGCTGCCGGTAGTGCCTCTTATTCGTATGAATGAAGAGCCAACGGTTAATTGCTCGCTAGTGGATATTACCTGTGATAGCGACGGTAAAATTGATCAGTTCACTATTGGCCGTGAAATTACTGACGTACTGCCAATGCACCCACTTAAGAAAGATGAGCCGTACTACATTGGTTTGTTCTTAACGGGCGCTTATCAAGACGTTATGGGCGACATGCACAACTTGTTTGGTCGCTTAAATGAAGTGCATATTTACAGCTATGACGACGATCCTGAAGACTTTTACATTGAAGAAGTGGTGAAGGGTTCATCGGTAGAAGATGTTCTTAACGTTATGCAGTATAACCCGCGCGCAATGGCATCAGACGTAAAACGCATGATAGACAAGCAAGTGTGGGACGGAAAATTGAACCCTCGTGAAGGGGTTCGCTGGACTGATTTTTACGAAAACTGTTTGGCAGGTTATACCTATCTAAAACAGTAGCGTTTAATATCTGAATGAAAGTACCGAAAAGCCGATGCCGATATTACTTATCTGCGTCGGCTTTTTTCAAGTAACGCTTCCAAAACTCGGCTGTCGTTGAATTAATCATATTCGACTCTGCATTCATCAGCATCACATAGCCAACTTTGTGTTCAGGCAAAAACGCCACGTCAGCACGATAGCCTTTTACCCAACCCCCATGATAGTTAAGCTGTAATCCATTTAAGTCGTAAATACGCCAACCCAAACCATAGTGAGCATCGTCAATCATGCCGCGCCAACCTCTGCGGTAGGTTTCGCGCTTCGTTTTCACGCGCTCTGTAGTGACATAGTCCACCATTTCATCGGATATGACCGTGGGGAACTCGCCTAGCAGCGCTTGCAGATAAATCGTCATATCTGAAATGCTAGCGTTAACGCCAGCAGCTGGAGAGAACCGGTAGTAGTTGCTTTCTACCTTTCCTTCGCGCCATTTATTTCTGGCGATAGCAATATGAGGTTGAGCCCATGATTCTGATGCAAGCAATCCGCCTTTTCCAACACTGGCTGTTTTCATACCTAGTGGTGCAAACAGGTTGGCCTGAAGCTGTCGTGAGTAAGAGGTATTATTGTTGCTGAAGTAGTATTCCAGCGCACCAAAGAGTGCATTTTGATAGGTATAGCATTCACCCGGCGCACACAGTGGTTCAAGCTCGCCCAGGGATTTAAGCACGCGCTCCAGCGAGTAGTCAGCTTCAATAAGGTTGTCGTAAGCGTTGGGCATAAAGCCACTAGATTGGCCAACGATATGTTGCAGTTGCAGCGCATTCATTCCTTTGCCTTTAAAAGGAATGTCGGGTAATAAGGTGGTTATCGGTGTTTCCCAGCTAAGCTGGTTTTTTTCTACAAGTTTAGCTGACAACAACGCAGTAAAGGTTTTTGAAACAGAAGCTAACCTGAATACTGTGTTCTCTGTAACTTTCTCTCCGCCGCGTTTGCGGGTACTTCCATATACGTAAACCCTTGGCGCTTTGCCCTGTTCATAAAACACAAACGCATAACCAGGCACGTTGTATTTTGAGGCTTCCTTTTGAACGTAACTAGCATAGTCATCAAGCCAATCCGCAAAAGCGCTTTGTGTAATGACCATTAGCATCGCTATCAGCCAAATTTTAGACAGGCGCAGCTTGAAGGTGCGCAAAGAGTTCAGCATACAGTCAGCTCGTTAAGCCTGTGGTTTTCTGATACATCCATCAGGCGCTCATTATTATTATCGCATTATTATGCGTTTAGCTGCTCCAATGATCAAATGTCGCTAATTATGCTCACTATCTCTTCAATGATTTGATTTATTCTAGCGGTAAGCGAACCGTTGTAAGAATATGCAAGAAAGGAAGAAAAGTTCGACTAGCAAGGTTTGTAATTATTGAGTTCTGATTTTGTCGCACCAACAGGGCCAATGCACGATACACTAGATAAAGGTGATAAACGACAGGTGGGAAGCGCATTCTAATGCCAGACAATCTTTTTGTCTCAGACATGAGGGCTTCAGAAAACTCAACAACTGCTGAGTCAGTGCTTTCAAAAGCAAGGCTTAGCAGAGATCCGCGCTTTGACGGACGATTTTTTGTGGCAGTAAAAACAACCGGTATTTTCTGTAGGCCAATCTGTCCAGCGCGACTTCCTAAAGAAGAGAATGTGACTTACTTTCAACACGCCACACAGGCAATGGCACATGGTTATCGTCCATGTTTTCGCTGCAGGCCTGACAGTGCGCCTCGTTCAGCGGCGTGGAAAGGCGTGGGCGCAACGATTAACCGAGCGTTGTCGCTGCTATCTGTTATTCCCATTGAGCGCGTTGCGGATATTGCTATGCGGTTGGGTATTAGTGAGCGTTACCTTAATAAGTTGGTCGTCAATGCTGTGGGCATACCGCCTAAGCAGTTTCAAAATATGCAGCGCACTTTGTTTGCAAAGCAGCTTATTCAACAAACTCATTTATCTATGACAGATATCGCAATTACGGCAGGCTATCAATCACTGAGACAACTGCAGCGGGCCATAGAGCAATATTGCGCTACGTCTCCTACCCAGCTTAGAAAAAAAGAGCCGGTTCAACAAAAGGCTATCTCTTTATTTCTTTCTTATCGGCCGCCGTACAATTGGCCTTATGTACGAGATTTCTTGGCAACTCGCGCTATTGAGGGCATGGAACGAGTAACGAACGAGAGCTATGAACGATACTTTTCATGCAATGAAAGTTTAGGCTTTTTTAAAGCCATTCACGACGAGGCGCGCCACGGATTCAAACTTCTCATCGACATGTCTGAATTAGGTCGTCTTCATACGATAATTGAAAATATAAAGCAGGTACTAGATCTTCACGCTGACCCGCTTTTAATTGAACAAAGCCTATTGCAGTCTGGGTTACCGCCGAGCAAGTTAACGCCTGGGCTACGCCTTCCCAGTGCATGGAGCGTATTTGAAAGCGGCTGCCGGGCGATTGTAGGCCAGCAAGTTAGTGTAAAAGCGGCTATTGGCCAGGTGACTTTACTGGTACATCAGCTGGGCGAAACGGTATCTGATGCGCTCCCGTCAAACGGTCTTGAATCTATAACGAGTGAACGCTACAGCTTTCCCTCGCCTGAAAGTGTGGCCGAAAACAGTCTTGAATTCTTACGTATGCCACAGGCGAGAAAAGAGGCTGTACGTCACTTTGCTCGTTTATTCATAAACGGTAACATGCCAAGCCATGAAGACATACTCGCCATTAAAGGCGTGGGGCCGTGGACGCTCGACTATTTAAAAATGCGGGGGGAGAGAAACCCTGATATTTACCTTGGCGGTGATTTAATCGTTCGTAAAATGGCGCAGCAGTACCCCATAGCGCCTGAAAAAGCGGCACCTTGGCGCAGCTATTTAACCCTTCAATTGTGGCAGTTAAGCAATCAGTAAAGAGAGTCGTAAGTATGAAATATACAGATTTCGTGAACAGCATACAGGGGCTTGTTAAAGTTGAAGCCACTGATGAAGGCATAACGGCTATCGAGTTCGTGAGTGCCGCTGAATCAGATAATACGGCCAACGCGAAGCAGGGTGGTATAGGCAGAGAAACTGCAGCGCAAGAAAGCGTGCTAAGCAACGACTTTCATTCGCAAAAAAACGCCATCACCGAAGCAGCGTGCAGTCAGTTACAAGCATACTTTGACGGTACGTTACGCGAGTTTGACCTACCGCTTTGCCCTAAAGGTACGGCGTTTCAGAATCAGGTGTGGGATGCTTTGCAGCACGTTAAATACGGCGAAACCGCTAGCTATTTAGATATCGCAAAAGCCATTGGCAACCCAAAAGCTGTCCGCGCCGTGGGTATGGCAAATGGTCGTAACCCTATTGCTATTGTTGTACCTTGCCATCGTATAATCGGAAGTAATAAAACCCTAACGGGCTACGCAGGTGGTTTACCGCGTAAGCAGTATTTACTTAATTTAGAAGGAGCCCAAGGGGTGCTGGGGCTATAAAAGAATGGGTGATAAGAAAATGGTGATAAAAGAATGGCAATAAGAGACATTATCTCGCTGCTGGTGTTAGCCGGTATCTGGGGCGGTTCATTTATTTTCATGCGTGTTGCCGCACCAGAATTTGGCATTTATGTATTAGTAGCCATTCGTACCGTGCTTGCTACAGCGGTATTGCTACCATTGCTGTTAATACGGGGGCCGGTAAAAGACATAAAACGCCACTGGTTGGCCATTGCGCTGGTGGGCATGGCTAATACGGCGGTTCCATTTGTTCTTTTTAATTACAGCAGTCTGCATTTAGAGGCAGGAGTTAATGCCATTCTAAATGCCACAGCTCCCATGTTCGGCGCTATTGTTGCCTGGCTGTGGTTAGGTGACAAACTAACGAAATCTGCAGTAGCTGGGTTGTTTGTTGGCTTTGTTGGCGTAACTGTTATTAGTCAGCAAAAGCTCGGCGAGGGAGATATTAGCTTTCTTCCCATTCTCACTGCGCTTTTAGCCACAACAGGTTATGGCATTGCCGCGTGTATGATGAAGAAATGGCTGCAGGGGGTTAAACCCTTAGTTGTTGCAACAGGTAGCCAGGCCATGGCCAGCGTGATGCTAGCGCCGTTTGCACTTGCAACCTTGCCAGATGCCATGCCAAGCGTGAATGCATGGATAAATGCAGTTGCACTCGCGGTTGGCGGGACGGGAATAGCGTATATTCTATATTTCAAACTGATTGCCGATATCGGCCCGGCAAAGGCTATTACGGTAGCCTACTTAGTACCATTGTTTGGCATTATTTGGGGTGTATTGTTCTTGCAAGAGCACTTATCAATTCAAACCATTGTGGGTGGTTTAATGATTCTTTTCGGAGTGGCACTAACCACAGGCGTTCTCAAGCGAAAACGCCTTAAGGTTAAACCCGCTTAAGATACGGCTGATAGACGCTAGTCTATCAGCTGCATTCTTACTAAATTGCTGCCGTCGCGCTTCGCTTGATAAAGCGCATCTTCCGCGTGCGCTGTTACTTCGTGCATAGCGCGTGGGGACGCGGTGTAAGATATACCAATAGACGCCGTAATAAGCAGTTCAGGTAACTCTTGTAGCGGCGGTAAGGTCGCAATACCGTGGCGAAGGTTTTGCGCCATATCAAATGCTACATGTGGGCCAGTATGCGGCAGTAAAATAATGAATTCGGCGCTGCTCCATCTGCCCAGAACGTCTTGCTCGCGCAAGTGCTCAGCCAAATATGCCACAACTTTATCTAACAAGTCGTCGCCGGTGTTTCTGCCGTGGGCGTCGACAATGTCAGAAAAATCATCAACACTTATTAGCATCACACTTAATGACTTATGTTCAGCTAGCAAGGTTTTGTAAATAAGCTGCAGGTTCTCTTTTTCTGGCAGACGATTAGTGTGTCGAACAACTAAATCGGGCTGCATGTCCTTTCTGAAGTAGTACAGCAAATTGTAGATAAGTAAAAACAGCGAAAATACAACAACCAGTAAAGTAACCACGCTGAAGATAAATGCCTGTGAAATTTCTGCCTGACGCTCTTCAAGAGGGCTGAGTAAGAACACCGTCCAGCCAAATTGATTTAGCTTTACTTCGGCAATAAGGAAATCGTTCTGATCGATAGTAACTAGTTTGTTATTGAGCGCTTGCTCGTTTTGAATAGTCAACGGAAGACTGGCGTACCACGGAAGTTCAGACAAATTAGTGAACTCAGAGTAAGACGCGATAAGGTTAGGGTCGGAAGACAACATAATGTCACCTTCACCGTCTACAAATAGAAAATCGTAGCCGTACTCTTGCTTGTAGGTATCAAATACCTCGATAAAGCTACGCAAGCTTTTGCCAACACCAAAGAAGCCTAAGAAGCGGCCATCTTCATCGTGAATTTTTATATCAATATAAAAATGGGTATCTTCCCATTTACCGATATCTGCTACGGCATCGGTAGGGGAGTCCTTGAACTTGAAATACCAGCTTACTTCCCCTTCAATAAGGTTAATAATGCTGCCATCTGAATTATATTGTTTTCTATCTGCCTCGCTGGCAATAAAGAAAGATAACCCGAACTCATTTTCAAGACGATCCAGTGTCTTAAAAACAGCCTCTTGATCAATCGTTTCTCCATCCATCAAGTCTACCAGTTCCGTAGAGTGCCCCAAGGCTTCAGAGATATGTAATGGTTTGAGAAGTTGCTCCACAATAAGCGATATCGCGGGCGAAAGTGACTGTTGTTGCGCTCGACTCTGCTCGGCAACAATCTTGGAAATACTAAAGTGCACCAGTGTAACGATAGCGACAACCACTACCGCAAACAACACTAAAATGCTTCTATGCAGTGTTCTAAATGTGTTCACAGACTACGCATGCTCCCTTGCCTGACTGAACTTTACCTATAATTGTAAGTATACCTGTTGCAATATTGAACTACTAGGTGACTATCATTAACTTTAGACTAAATAACAATGAAGGAAAACACCTAGTTTTCGCACTCTGCAAATAGCTTTTTATCACGAATGAACCGCTGACATATGCTATTCCCTTGGTTACACTATGCTCCGATTTTCATTCTCTTTGCGAAATAAAGGAATTATATGGCTTTCTCAGTGGTTGTTTTAGCGGCGGGTAAAGGTACTCGTATGAAATCGTCGTTGCCCAAGGTGTTACACAAAGTAGGTGGTGTGCCTATGGTGCAGCGAATTATCAACACAGTAAAATCACTGGGTGCTGACAATATTCATTTGGTCTACGGTCATGGCGGCGACCAACTAAAGGCAACGGTTGTTGAAGACAATCTAAACTGGTGCTTACAGGCCGAACAGTTAGGTACAGGCCACGCTGTTCAGCAAGCGGCACCTCATATTAAAGACAATGAAGACGTGCTTGTTCTGGTTGGCGACGCGCCACTTATTCGCGAAGAGACACTAAGTGCGTTAAAAGCTGTGAAGGAAAGCTGTGATTTAGCACTGCTCACTGTAAATCTAGACGACCCCACAGGCATGGGCCGTATTATTCGTGAGAATGACAACATTACCGCGATAGTTGAGCACAAAGACGCCACTGATGCCCAGCGTGAAATTAAAGAAATTAACACCGGTATGATGATGATGTCTGGTGCTGATCTTAAGCGCTGGTTGGGCGAGTTAAGCAATGATAACGCGCAAGGTGAGTATTACCTTACCGACGTTATTGCCATGGCAGCGGCCGAAGGCAAGCGAATTCAGTCAGCACAGCCACAGTCTGCGGTAGAAGTGGAAGGCGTTAATAATCGTTTGCAGTTAGCTAACCTGGAGCGCGCGCTTCAGCGTCGCCAAGCCGAGGAGCTAATGACCAATGGCGTGACCTTGCTGGATCCTGCTCGTTTTGACTTACGCGGCCAGCTTGAAACCGGAAACGACGTAATTATCGACGTTAACGTTATTGTTGAAGGTAAGGTGACACTTGGTAGCAACGTCGACATTGGTGCAAACTGTATTCTGCGCAACTGTACTATTGCCGATAACGCTGTAATCGAAGCTAATTCTATTGTTGAAGAAGCCAGTGTAGGTGAAGCCTGTACGGTCGGGCCTTTCGCTCGACTACGCCCTGGTGCAGTAATGCAGAAAAATGCCAAAGTGGGTAACTTCGTGGAAATGAAGAAGGCTATTTTAGGCGAGGGCGCCAAAGCGAATCACTTAACCTACCTAGGCGATGCAGAAGTGGGGGCCAAAGCGAACATTGGCGCAGGCACAATTACCTGTAACTACGACGGTGTGAACAAGTCCAAAACTGTCATCGGCGACAATGCCTTTATCGGCTCAAACTCGTCGCTTGTCGCGCCTGTAAACATTGGCAAAGGGGCTACTGTAGGTGCTGGTTCCGTGATCACGTCAACCGTAGACGAAGACGCGCTAGCCGTTGCCCGCGGTAAGCAGCGCAATATTCCAAATTGGCCGCGCCCGACCAAAAAATAAAGACGTACCCTAATTAAAGCTCGCTAACGGGTTACATGATGAGATAGGGCTGGCAAACACAAATAGTGATTAGCTAGCCCAGTTTCTTCTTCAGTCCCATCAAACTATCGCCCAGTCAGAAAGATGACAAAATCAGAGGGCTTAAATTAACGTCTACTGTGTCGCTGTAAACGCAACTCATTCAGCTATCTGTCTTCTAAATAATGAACTATCTAAGGTTTCCCCTATCTATCATTACTGATAGTGTGTGTTTACTTACTTCTTAATTCTCGTTACACAAGGATATGCGATGATATCTACACTTCTGGTTGGCTTTGGATTTTCCGCCACAACCTTTCATTTGCCATTTCTAAATTATCTACCGCAGTTCTCTGTCGATGTGGTTATCTCTTCAAAACCTGATGTGGTTAACGCAGTTTTACCCCATGCTGAAGTGTATGGCTCGTTGGAAGAAGCGCTTAAAATTCACGATGTAGATTTGGTGGTTATTACAACCCCAAATCACCTTCATGGGCCACAGGCGAAACTGGCATTAGAGCACAGCTGTCACGTATTGGTAGAAAAGCCATTTACATTAGATAGTGAAGAAGCAGAAGCTTTAGTAGAGCTTGCACATTCTCAAAATAAACAGCTTTGTGTTTATCACAACAGACGTTTTGATGGCGATTTTCTTACGATTAAGCAGCTAATTAACGATGGAAAACTTGGCGACATTAAACGTTTGGAAAGCCGCTTCGATCGATTTCGCCCAGTACCACGAGACAGATGGCGTGAAAATGCAGGGCCAGGAAGCGGTATCTTCTGGGATTTAGGTCCCCACTTAATCGACCAGGCGCTACAGCTTTTCGGCGAGCCGGAAAAAGTGTCGGCAAGCATACAGGCCTTGCGTGAAAATGGGCAGTCAGATGACACGTTCGATGTAACACTTCACTATGTTGATAAAGTTGTAAAGCTAGGTAGTTCAGCTTTTCAGGCAGGAGCAACATTGCGCTACGACTTGCAAGGCACAAAAGGCAGCTTTCGAAAGTTCTATTTAGATCCGCAAGAAGATCAATTGCGTGCAGAGCTATCCTTTGATGATGAACACTGGGCGATTACAAAAGACAACGAGCATGGCGTGCTAGCTGTGGTCAATGAAAGCGGCCAGCTAGTTGAAGAGACGGTGACAACATTGAAGGGTGAATATCTCACGTTTTTCAATCGGCTTGCTCACGCTATTGAAGACGGTAAATTCTCGCCGGCTGACGCGAGTACGGTCGTACCTGTTATCAAAGTCATTGAGCTAGCCATAAAAGCGAGTGCTCAAAAGAAATCGCTGGCGTTTAATTAAACAATTATCTTGATCGTTGTTTCAATTTAACTTACGATGCTTTCACTTTAAAACTAATAACTTTCGTTTTGAAAGTTATGATTGAATGTTGAAGATGTGTTTGCGGACTGTTTTGCAGACGTTTCATGGCTTGTTCTCAATTGGAACAACGCGTACAGGAAGGTTTAGCGAGAAGGCGGCAAGAGCATGAGGTTATATTGAAAAGTAGTAAATCAGTTGAACAGCGCCGCCAGCAGATAGTGGCGTGGGTGAAAGAGCATGGTCAATCACAAGTTGAAGATTTGGCCGTGCGTTTTGCTACGTCTGAAGTCACCATTAGAAAAGATCTCGCAGCCCTTTCGCAGCAAGGTTTACTGATTCGACAGTTTGGTGGCGCAGTACCTGTACCATCATCTACCAACTCAAATGCTGGGCCATCTCAGTTTATTACCAATGACCCTTTCACAAATTCAACTGCTAGCCCAGCAATTAACGCTATAGGCCAACTTGCAGCGAGCTTGGTCAAACCGGGCAATAAGCTCGTTATAGACTGCGGGTCTACCACCGCATCCATCTTACCCCATTTATCACATATCGATGATTTAGTGGTAATGACCAACACGTTATCAACTGCCAATTACCTTACTCAAAGTGAAAAAGAGCCGACGGTGTTAATGGTAGGGGGCACATGGGATGCCCAATCTCAGTCGTTTCAAGGCGCGATGGCTGAACAGTTGGTTAGTGCCTATAGTTTTGACATTGCGTTTATTGGTGCCGCGGGCATAGATGTCACCAGAGGCACCACCACTTTTAACGAGCTTATTGGTGTAACCCGCGCCATGGCTGTGGCGGCGAGTAAGGTGGTTATAGTAGCCAGTTCAAAGAAATTAACGCATAAAATGCCTAACCTAGAGCTAAGCTGGAAAAACATTTCTGTTTTGATCACTGATGAAGGCATTAGTGAACAAGACAAACTTAATATTGAAAATCAGGGCGTGACAGTACTTATTGCAGCGCCAAGTGGAGAATAATCATGTGTGGAATAGTTGGCGCTGTAGCTGAGCGTAACGTAGTTGAAATCCTATTAGAAGGTTTAAAAAGGCTAGAGTATCGCGGCTATGATTCAGCTGGCGTAGCGCTACTGCAAGGCGACGGCACGCTTACGCGTATTCGCCGTACAGGCAAAGTACAAGAGCTTGCTGATGCGGTTGCAGAAGGTGAAGCTTTGGGCACAACTGGAATTGCTCATACCCGTTGGGCAACGCACGGTGGTGTGACTGAAGCGAATGCGCACCCACACTTTTCAACTGAACGTGTAGCTGTTGTTCACAACGGTATTATTGAAAACTATGTTAACTTAAAAGCACAGTTAAAAGAGCAGGGCTATACCTTTACCAGCGACACCGACACAGAAACCATTGCCCACACCGTACACGAAGAGCTTAAGTCAGGTAAGACTTTACTAGACGCTGTACAAAGTGCCGTTAAAACCTTCCACGGTGCGTATGGCACCGTCATCATGGATAAAGAAGATCCTAGTCGCGTAGTGGTTGCACGTTCGGGCAGCCCGCTTGTAATTGGTTTAGGCCTTGGCGAGAACTTCATTGCGTCAGATCAAATGGCATTATTGCCAGTGACACGCCGCTTTATCTTTTTAGAAGAAGGCGATGTGGCAGAGATTACTCGTCGCGATGTTAAAATCTTCGACAAAGACGGCAATGCCGTTGAACGCGAAGTGATTGAGTCGAATATCGAGCACGACGCGGGTGACAAAGCGGGTTACCGCCACTACATGCTCAAGGAAATTCACGAGCAGCCAACCGTTGTGCGTAATGCGCTTAAAGATCGTATTGACGAAAACGGACTTACCGCTGACATATTTGGTAAAGGTGCTGACGAGATATTCAAAAAAGTACAGCATGTACAAATTATTGCCTGTGGTACCAGCTACCATGCGGGTATGACGGCGCGCTATTGGCTAGAACAATATGCAAATGTGTCTTGCAACGTAGAAATTGCATCGGAGTTTCGTTACCGCAAGTCAGTAGTGCACCCGAACAGCCTGCTTATTACTATCTCTCAATCAGGTGAGACAGCCGATACGTTAGCTGCCCTTCGCTTGGCAAAAGAGCTGGGCTATATGTCTAGTTTGACTATCTGTAACGTTCAGGGTTCGTCATTAGTACGCGAGTCAGACCTTGCATTTATGACCCGCGCTGGCGCGGAAATTGGCGTTGCGTCTACCAAAGCTTTCACTACTCAGCTCACTGCGTTCTTAATGCTTACCCTAGCACTGGGCAAAGAAAACGGCATGACAGACGCTGACAGCAAAGCTATTGTCTCTGCGCTTCATAGTCTACCTGCAAAGCTTGAAGAGACCTTAGCGATAACTGGTGGCATTGAAGATTTAGCTGAAGAATTTGCAGATAAGAACCACAGCTTGTTCCTAGGTCGTGGCGACCAATATCCTATTGCCATGGAAGGGGCGCTAAAGCTTAAAGAGATTTCTTATATTCATGCGGAAGCGTATGCGTCTGGTGAATTGAAACACGGCCCACTTGCGCTTATTGATGACGAAATGCCCGTTATTGTGGTTGCACCGAACAACGAACTCCTCGAGAAGCTAAAGTCGAACGTTGAAGAAGTACGTGCCCGTGGCGGCATCATGTATGTATTTGCGGATAAAGATGCGGCGTTTGAAGGTGATGAAACCATGCGCGTTATCAACGTACCGCACTGCGACGAACCAATCGCACCTATCATTTATACCTTGCCACTACAGCTTTTGAGCTACTACGTAGCGCTAATTAAGGGCACCGACGTTGACCAGCCGCGTAACTTGGCGAAGTCGGTTACGGTGGAATAAAGCACACTGCTGAAGCACTTATTCTGTCACATACAAACTAAGTTGGAAAGTTATTAACAAGGATGGAAAGTGACAAACAAAGTTGGAAAGTGGATGTGAATTTTGCAGGCTGAACTATTAGCTTGGCCTGCATTAACTAAATCTTATGGAAAAGAGTTATGAAGTTATATGTAATTGGGAATGGTTTTGACTTGCATCATGGACTCAATACTTCGTATAGCTCGTTTGGGTTGTTTCTAAAAAAGCATTATTCCGATGTATATGAATTACTTTTAGAACATTATGGTTTCGAGGACATTAATTCAGAAAATCAATCAGTTATTAGAGATCTTCTTTGGTCTGATTTCGAACATAGTCTGTCATTATTGGATACACAAACAGTTTTAGATGCATATACTGATTATCTTGCTAATCCAAGTTCTGACGATTTTAGAGATCGAGACTGGGGAGCGTTTCAAATTGAAATGGAGTTTGTTCTTGAGAAGTTAACGGCGACTTTATTCAGCGCGTTTAAAGAGTTCATTCTTTCTGTTGAATTCCCTAAACTTGATCAACTGAAAGAAATAAAACTAAATAAAAAAGCAAGATACCTAACATTTAACTATACAGATACCCTATCACGATACTATTCGATTTCAGATGAGAATGTATTGTTTATACATGGAAAAGTTGATGGACGTGTAGATGAATTAGTGCTTGGACATGGGGTTAATCCTGATAGTTTTATAGAAAAACCAGAGTCTCCGCCCGAAGGTTTATTCTCTGAGAATTTAGAAGCTTGGTATGAACACATGTCGGATCAATTTGATTATTCATATGAGCTTGGTAAAGAAACTATCAATCGATACTTCAATGAAACTTTTAAGTGCACGGAATCAATAATATCGAGTAATGCTATGTTTTTCAGAAACCTGAAAAACATAGACGAAGTAATAGTAATTGGTCATTCGTTAGCAGATGTTGACATGCCTTACTTTAAACATTTAGCTAATTCGACTAAGCACTCTACTAACTGGACGGTGACATTCCACGATGAAAGTGATCGAAATACGCACTTTAGTAAGTTAACAAACTTAGGTATTAAAAATATTTCAGTAGTTAGAATGAGTGCTTTGTAGTTTGACAAAAATATTCGTATTAAATTACACCATGACACTTTTTATATTTTAAGCCAGAGCCACAAGGGCATTGTTCGTTTCTTCCAACTTTACCAAATGACTTTTTGCTTTCTTCCAGTTGTGCGATTTGGGCTAGATGTGAAATCAAGTCAGTCTGGTTTTCTATTTCGGTGCGCTGTTCGCGGCTTAACCCCTGGATATATGGATTCAGATTTTTAATTTCTGAAGCTGCATCATTATGTAATCCGCAATAAGCGAGAATGACAGCATATTGACTTCTCACCTGCACCATCCTGTTTATCAAACCCGCTTGATTTATAACAGGTAAAATATGTTGCTCAATTACCTCTTTAGCTCCTTCATAATCTTTCCTCGCAACAAATTCATCAGCCAAATCTTGCCCGACTCGAACCATGGAGTCTGGAGCCATTGTCATATTGTAGAATTTCATAGCATGAATGCGCGTAAATGAGGTATTTTCATCAAGCTCATCTAAAATCCGAGCGTAAAGCTCCAATGCATCTGCTAGGTGTTTGATATGCTCTTGTACATTTTCAGGTCGATTGATAATCGTCCATAAGACATCTGAATTTTTGCCAAGAACGTCTTTAGGGGTAATGCCCAAAATATCATAATACTCTCCAACGACTTGATGGCATATCTGCTTGGCTTTTCTGTATTTTTTGAGCTTCCATAACGCATTAGCATAGTTATAGTTGAATATTCGTTTGTGCTCAGCATCAGGAAGTTTCGTCGAATACTCTTCTTTCAGTCGCTCAACCTCTTGAGCCTTACCATTTTCGGCTGCAAGTAATATTTTTTTCATGCCAAAAGCTACGTGCTCACGATAACTAAACTCATTTTGTGCAATCAGATGTTCCATCGCTTCAAGTCTTGGTGGAGCGTCTTGAAAATGACCTTCCCTAAAAGCAGAGAACACTAATCCATCCAGAGCCCAAAACTTATGTTCTGCCCCTAAAACATCGGAGTTCAGAGCCGATTCTATACTCGCCAAAATATCTGTATTGATACCCATCTCATAAAACAACTCTTCACCTGATATTGAGATAAGTGCCATAACGTCATTTAGTTTAATAAAAACCTGGATCAGCAATGCAAATCTAGAAGTGTCACGATCTTTATGTAAACTTGAGATAATAAGATCTTTTAAAGTGATTAAACTTGTTTGTATCACCTCCTCATCTAACAGGTTTAAATGAATTAATCCCAGAGCTCTCAGAGAGTCATGCACTTTCAGCGTTTTATTCCCAAAAGCCTCTACAGCTCCTGTGGCTCTCATTTTCTTAAGATATATGACAGCTTTATTTGTTGGTATATTTAGCGAGTGGCTGAGCAATGTAACTATTTCATCCGTGCTTAATCCAACGTCAGCCAAGCTAAATATTGCAAATGAATCTTGAATGACTTTATCTAAGCCTTGATAAATCCGTGAGAGAATAATTTCTTGTGCAGTTTCTGTGCTGCATTTTTGTTGTGTTAAGTCTGCACACAGCGTATCAATATTGTTTTCGTATTCTGTAGAAGCTAAATTTGCAGCGCTTTGAACATAAAGTGGAAGGCCTCCAGTATAGTTTTTTAAATTTTCAAAATCTTGAGGAGTCCCGTATCCTCCCAGCATATTAACTACAGCCGCTATAGAATCAATATCCCAGCCCTTAAGTGTTTCTCTATTTATACCCATAAGAGATTCTAATTCTCTAACGCTTTCATTCGGCTGACATAGGAGTATAAAGTGAATCGATTTAGTTGAGTTAAATAAGTTTCTGATAGTTTCAGCAGGGATACGGTGTGAGTTATCTATAACGAGAAGTATATTGGTCCCCTGTTGCGTAATATATGTGTCAAAGGTCCTTAAAGCATCGTAGCCACTCACACCTGGAAGAAGTATTTTTCTAAATCCATCATTGTCTGAACCTGCGAATTTCGCAGCAAGTTCACGTACCAAAGTACTAGCGAGTGCAGGTGCAGGTATATCGCCAGTGTCATAGTAAGCACAAAGCTGTGAGCTATGGAGAGCTGCTTGTGCTGCCCACGCAGTTTTTCCGGAACCGGATAAGCCACAAATAATACGTATTCGTTCATTGGATATGAGAGTTGGCTCACACATTTGAGCCACGTAATTTTCTGGCGGCTCAGGAAAGTCTTGTAATTGAATCAGTAATTGCTCAAATAACTTAGGTAAGTTCTTAGTTTGGAATACATGTGACATGTCCTGCGAATCGCCTGTGGCTGCTAGCTGCACAAGTCCCGCCAATTTCCAGATAAGTGAGTCAGGTGACAACAATGAAAAATTCAATTTTTGGGCTTGCGTAGTGCACCACTTTGCAGCTTCAGAGAGTGACTCCCACGCTGGGGGGAGAGCAGGATCGCAACTAGAAGACGCTTTTGGTGAGATAAATTTAATATCACCAGGAAATAGTTTGTTATTGATGTTTTTTTGAAGTTGCGGACTAGGCTCTTGATTAGCTATTAATACAAATAATGCTTCTCCTTTTCTATTTCCATCAGTATGCTCCTTACGTAGTATGTCAAAGCGTTCTATAGCCCCAGAGACATCGCTAGGGATTATCGGCTTAGAACGAGTTTTCACTTGTATGTATATTCGTTTCTTTTTACTTAAAAGCTCTATGTCTTCATCTAATTCAACTATTGTTGACTCTATGTTTGCTTCTTGAGCTAATAATAAACAACCAACAGTATATAAATGTTGATACAAGAAACCTCTATGTACTGCCTCAATTCGAGTTAGCTGAGCTTCATCAAGAACATCGAACGAGTGTTCACTTTTTTTATCAAGCATATGAACTATATTTCCGATCTAAAGTAATGAAACAGTTAACTGACAGGATCAATTAAGCCTCTTTTACGCCAACGGTTTCCATTGACTAAGGATTCAAATTTAACTCCATTTGATAGCTCTAAATTGTCCGCATGATCGGTAACAATAATTTGCGGGCTAAAGCCATTGCTTGATTCAAGTTCATTACAATAGATAGATAGCTGACTAAAAAGGTTCTCAACCGCCTTAATATCTTCATCTACGGGACGCTCCTTCTCAGTTCTTTGCTTGGCTTCCGTGCTTTTTTGCTCATCAAAGGTATCAGCGTTATCACGTGTGAAGTTAGGAAAGTAAACTTGGGTTGGCTGATCTAGGAATAATAAAGAAGGTATCGCACACTTGCTTCCTAATTCAGCAAAATATTTATGTAATGCTAAAAATAATGTTACATGGCAGTAAAGCCAGTTTGCACCACTGCCCATTGAACGTAGGTAAATCTTTTCGCCTTCAGGCGTTAAATGATAAAGGTCAAAAGTCTCAAATGAAAAATGGAGGTTGATTTACTTGGCTGTCATAGGCGAACGTTAAATTCATCGTAGGTTAGATATGAAACATCAAAAAACTCAGCGTGAAAACCCATTTAAAAAAGCGCAGCTTAGGAGTCCTGGTGTTGATAGAACTGCATCAAGGGGTAGAAGCATTAAGAAGCTACAAAATATTGACCAGATTTCATTCAATGAGATGCCTGAAAATGACGTTAAATATAAGCGACTAGATGTTGATGCATTAGTAATTACTCCAGAAAATATTGATGTGCAAATGAATCGTGGTTTCGTCAATGTCCCTGAAGAAAAAGAAGCATTGCACCCTGCACGGTATTTTGAGGAATTGTATTTGTCTAAATCAACAGCAAAGGGGGCGAGTATTCAAGACGTCATAGGTGATCTAGGTATATCTAATGAACATTTTGACAATTTTTTGAATGAGAAAGTGAGTGTTGATATAGGTTTCGCAAAGAGCCTGGAGCAAGTCACAGGTATGCCATTCGATTTCTGGTTACGTACTCAAAACAAGTTTGATGATTCGAATAAAGTTCACAGCATAAAGTGAATTATTTCAGATGAGGTCTGACGGTCAGTTACGAGCGAAGAGCAGTTGTTGACCTTATCGTTCATGTTTATCTTTGATTTTCCAAAGCAGACACTTAATCTTGTAACTAACTGTGTTTTGAACAGCGTTAATATAAGAGCTTACATATTCAAGAAAGCGACCTAATCGAATTTTTTGTCCTGGCAAAAAACAAGTAAAAGTTGTTTTTATTAATACTATTAATAATTTAGATGGTTTGTTAAAACTGTTGAATTTAGAAAAATGAGCGACAGTGTGGTAGAAAAACGCGCGATTTTCTCGCTATAAACATATATGCCTCAAGAGGAACATTTTGTTTGCATACCAAAAATATAGTGAAAATTATCTATACTGGGGTAGAATGCTTGGCTAAAAGTTGGAGGGTGTATGATTAGTGCAAACCAAGTGGCTGATTTTTTCCTTGCTTTTGCTAAAGAGCATGGCGACTACATCAGCCAATTAAAATTACAAAAAATGGTTTATTACGCGGATGCGTGGTTCTTAGTTAATAATGGTTCTCCGTTGGTTTCTGAAGAGTTTGAAGCATGGGTTCACGGTCCTGTAGTTCGAACTCTATATCATCGTTTTAAAGATTATCGTTGGAATCCAATTCTTGAGGACGTTGAATTTCCAGATCTAGAAGAAGCACATGCTGAGCATTTGGCTGAAATTTATGATGTTTTTGGCAAGTATAGTGGTTATGAGCTTGAGCAGATGACGCATGATGAGCAGCCGTGGATTGAAGCTCGTGGTGCTTGTGAGCCAGACGAAGCTTGTGAAAATGTGATCAATAAAGACACTATGCGCAAGTTTTACACGGAAGTAGCTGAAGAGGCTTAAGTATATTGGCGAATAAAAAGCATAAGCCTAAAGCTCGTCAGCCCAGCAATTCAAAAGGTGGTAAAGTAAAGGCTGCACCACTAAAAAATGAGGAAGGTGCAATGATTTTTTCATTTAAGCACCTCCAGCTAGAGCATCCTAAAGGCAAGTTTTGCATCAAAGCGAAAGATGGCGACTATATTTTCAAAGTGCTTTCTAGGCTTAAAGATGTATCGCAACAGAAAGCTAGTGACTTGCGTCAATCTGGTGGCAAATCTCTCCGTGCTCATAGTATAGATTGGTCCTCAACTAGCGAGAAAGATGGCTTTTCTCATTTAAATGAGCAGCTTCAGTCGGTAACTCCTTACCAGTTTCAATTTAGTGCTAATGAGTATGGGCGTATTCACGGTTTCTTCATTGAAAACGTATTCTATGCTGTTTGGTTAGACCCTGAGCATCAGCTCTATCCGTAAGCACGCATAAATAAAGCATTTAAAATAGATTCCCAACGCTTGGTATTTTCAGCTTCTCGTTGGGTTTTGTGTTTATCGCGTAATGATCTAGGTGTGGTGGTTGCGTTGGCCACACCTTTGCTAGGAGACAGGAGCTCTTCACAGGTATGCCATTCGATTTCTGGTTACTTGCTCAATACTAATTTGATAACTTTAAAATGCGCTCAAATTCGACAGAGTAAACTCACTTTCCATCTTTGTTTTCACACAGGTTTAGCCTTATTGAGAAAGGGAGAAACTCTACTTTCCAACCTTGTTTGAATGCCCTCCAAAAAGATCCGCTGATTTTTAAAGGAAAGTGATTAGCCCCCACTTTCCGACTTAGTTAATCGATGACATATTCGTGCTCACAAACAAAGCCTGCGGCTGACAAAAGCGCAGGCTTTTTTATTTTCAATAGGCGAGTATTGGCTGCTAATTAAGTGGCTTTCCTGCAAGCCCATGACTCACTATTATTTCACTTCTCTTTCCACCACTCTCACTTTATCGATAAACCTTCTCCATCCGTCTTACTTTGTCAGGTAAGGCAGTTGTAAAACGAGGAGTAAGGTCATACCTATAAGTCATACCAAGTTTCAACATTGCGAGGCAACATGGCTATCCCATACTCACTGCTAGATTTAGCGCCAATATCTGAAGGGTTTGGCGTAAAAGACGCGTTAAACAATTCAAAGTTAATGGCTGTGGAAGCTGAGCGCTGTGGCTATGAACGTGTGTGGTTAGCCGAGCATCACGGCATGCATGGTGTTGCCAGTTCTGCCACCTCAGTAGTGTTAACGCACATTGCTAACGCCACCGCTACCATTAAAGTTGGTGCGGGCGGTATTATGCTGCCTAACCATGCACCTTTGGTCATTGCTGAACAGTTTGGCACCTTGGCTGAATTATTTCCCAATCGCATAGAGCTTGGACTTGGCCGTGCACCAGGTACTGATATGGCAACCGCACGCGCGCTTCGTCGTAATCTGCAAAGCGATGTGGACAGCTACCCAGAAGATATTCAAGAACTTCAGCACTACTTGGGTACACCGCAAGACGGGCAGCCGATTGTTGCAGTACCTGGGGCGAATACACACGTCCCCCTGTGGTTGCTTGGCTCTAGCTTATACAGTGCCCAAGTGGCGGCAAAAATGGGGCTGCCATATTCGTTCGCCTCGCATTTTGCGCCCGATGCGCTATTCGATGCGCTTCATGTGTACCGCAATATGTTCAAACCGTCGCCTCAGTTATCAGCGCCAAAAGCGATGGCCGGTGTAATGGTGGTGATTGCTGAAACCGATGAAGAGGCTGAACTCCTATTCACGTCAGTGAAGCAGCAATTTATGAACATGCGACGTGGTCTTAATAGGCCTTTCGCTAAGCCTATGCCTAACTTTGAAGAATATTGTACGGCGACTGACGAAGCAATGTTATCGAATGTATTGAGGTATGCGTTGGTAGGTTCGAAAGAGACGGTGCAAAACAAGCTAGCTCAGTTTGTTGAAGCGACGGGGGTTGATGAAGTTATCGTGTCGATGCCGATATACGATATAGAGGCGCGCCTGTTTAGTGTTAACGCATTTGCGGAAATCGCATCTTAGTTTTAAGAAAGCTATTCCCAGTATTGAATATTTGGTTATAACTTCCACTATGAATGACCTTCGAATAACTTTATGATACGTCTATATGTGCGTATTTTCAGTTAGTTGTGTTAGGTTCACAGTCATGACAAAGGTCTGGTTTTCCCTTCTTTTAGCTTTATCATCTTTGATGTGGGGCGCTAGTGCTGCTTTTGCGAAAGAAACCCTGGACCTAATTGTTCTTGAAACACTGCCTGTTCCCATTGTCGCTGATTCGCGGGCCGAGTTCGAAAAGGAACTTGCGCGGATTATGCCCGATCACGAGATTAACGTAACATCGTATAACGCCGAAGGCTCTGAAGTTCGTGCTAAGGAGATACTTACCGAGCTTGCACAAAACCCAGCGCCTGACCTTATTGTATCGGTGGCGACCCTTGCCACCAGAGCGCTGAATGCTTCTGAAGAGTTTGTTGATGTACCTAAGCTGTTTATGGCGGTCTCAGCACCGGTTGAAGAAGGAATAGTTTCTGCTATTGGTGCGGTTAGTGAACGCAACATGACGGGCGAGTCCCACGTGCTAGACGCAAAGGTAAAGCTAGATATGTTAGAGGGCGTGCTCAGAGCGTCTAAGCCCTCATCGCTTTTTACCATCGGTCTAGTCCATTCTACATACCCATCGTCAAGTAACTTGGTTAATCAACTTCTGGCACTGAATGGTGACTACGAAAACATAAATCTTGTTGCTGTTAGTACACCGTATATAGAAGGCGATGATGGACTGGTTGAAATGACTGATAGCATCATCAACAGCTTGCAGCAAAAAACAAACGAGCTGGATGGTTACTGGCTTTCATCTGGGCCGCTCGCGGAATCGAATGGCTTAGTAACAAAGGTAAAAGAAGCTACGGGACTGCTTCCTTTATTCGCAGAAAGCATTTCCTCTGTGAAAGAAGGTGCGCTTCTTGGCGTAGTATCTGAGCCAGCGAGTATTGGCAAATCAGCTGCAAGAAAAGCCAAGCTAATTCTTGAGAAAAAATCGGCGAGGGACATTCCCGTTGATAAAATGGATACGTACACTGTAGCGGTAAATGTGTCTACAGCAATCAAACTGCAGTTGCCCATTCCTTCAAATTACTTGAAGCTGTCGAAAAAACATGTGTATCAATAAGGCCTAATTAGAAGTAAGTATGCGGATTAAATCGAAACTGCTGGTTATCTACATTCCAATTTTATTAATTGGTATGGCACTTACTGGGTATTGGGCTTATTTGACGGCGTACGATTCAGTACGCGAAAGAGAATATCAGCTCCTCACTCAGACGCTTACATTAAACGTTTTAGAGATCATTGACGAAAGACGTGAACTGCTTATTGAGTCGGGCCTAGAGAATGTGCCTGTGTTTCGCGAGGCCTATCAAAAGGAAGTGTTTGAAGAGCTAAAGTCGTTGCAGCAAGCCACCGACCGCCACTTTGCGATCAGTGACAAGAGTGCCGATACTGTGGTGTTTAGTACGATGGAGCACACTGTGGTTCCTAATGTCGAAGATGCGACAATCGCAACCATTGCCAGTCGTAAGGTCGCCTTTGGTGAGTCGAATATTAACGATGCTGACGTGTTATTTGCGTGTGCGGAATTTGCGCCATGGAATTGGAAAGTTACCGTATTACAGCCTGCTGACGCACTGCAATCTTCCCTATCTACTATTGCGTGGCTAACGTCATTAGTGACGCTATTTGCTGTCGTTATTGTCAGTTTGCTTATGGGAAGAGTCACACAGGTGTTTGTTGTTTCTCCTATCGAAAAAATAAAATCAGCAGCAAGTCGCATTGCGGTTGACCATAAGAAGGTCAGTATAGACTTACAGCAAAACGACGAGTTAGGTAGTTTAGCGCGAGACGTTGAGGCAATGTCTGGTGAAATAGAGCAATACGTTGCTCAAGCTCAGCAAGCAAACCGCGCAAAAACGGATTTTCTTGCAGTAATGAGTCACGAAATTCGCACCCCACTGAACGGTATTCAGGGATTAGCAACGCTACTTCTTGATACGCAACTGTCCGACAAACAGCATCAGTATGCCAGCGATTTGAAATCATCGGCGTCTATTCTAGCGACCGTTATCAACGATGTTCTGGATCTCTCAAAAATTGAATCAGGTATGTCAGAAGTTGACGTTACAGAGTTCGATCTTGACGCAATGCTGAATGACCTTATTACGCTACTGGGTACCAATGCTAGCGCCAATAGTACGCGTTTGGTTTACAAAAGTAAGAACATGGAATCGGTGGCAGTAACCAGTGATATTACGAAGTTACGCCAGATAATCATTAACTTGGTGAGTAATGCAATTAAGTTTACTCATAAGGGCACGGTGACTATTTCCGCCAAACTCAAACAGCCTTCACAGGATACCGTGAGCGAGAACCATTTGGTAATTGCGGTTAAAGATACCGGTATTGGTATTGAGCCAGACAGACTCGAGCATATTTTTGATAAGTTTACGCAGTCCGATTCATCAATTACGCGTAAATACGGTGGCACTGGGCTAGGTCTTGCTATTGCAAAGCAGCTTGCACAAATATTAGGTGGTGATATTAAGGTGGTGAGCAAAGTAGGTGAAGGTTCATGTTTCACCGTTACAGCTAAGGTGCAGAGTCGTCGCGTGGTGGAGTCGTCGGCCGATTCGGATTCCGCGCGACAAGCAGAGCGCGCTAGCTTACCAGAAGGTATTAAAGTTCTGTTGGCTGAAGATAATGCCATTAATGCTGTGGTAGCACAGGCACTCTTAGAACAGCTGAAATGTGATGTTGAGCACGTTGATAATGGACTGAAAGCCGCTGCACGAGTAGAAGAGGGCGGTATTGATGTTGTTTTCATGGATGTGCACATGCCAGTGATGGACGGCATTGAAGCGACAAAACGCATTCGAAAGCTTGATGGAGAGCTTAGCAAAATCCCTGTTATAGGGCTTACCGCCGAAGCATTCAAAGAGCGGCACGTGTCATTTAAAGAAGCAGGGATGGACGACATCGTTACCAAACCAGTCACCGTTGAGGCACTGCAAGAAAGTTTGTCGAAACTGGCGCTTAATCAAGAAGTCACTGATAATAGTTAAAGTGATGCAGCTTCAGTAATTTGAAGTTGTAAGAGCCCGTGGGTGATTTCGCCATGGGCTAATATATAGATGCTTTAACAGTAACTTATTGCTTAAGGTGGCGTGTGCAAATCAATAAACCCCGCGAGCTACTTCGGCTGAGAATTGCGCTGATCATTGGTGCTGTACTTGTGCTTGCCTTTATGGCTGCTGACTTGATGCTACTACCAAGCAGCATGTACGAGCTGTACATATTCGATCGCTTACTTCTTCAATTCCCTATTATACTCGTCGTTGTTGTACTCTCCTTCTGGCGCAGGTTCATTCAGCATCGAGCCTACATTTTCGCAGGGTTACTTATTGCGCTTTCTTACAGCAACTACTGGTTAATATGGGTTTGCTGGGAAGAGCACAGCTTCATTTTCCCCTACGAGGGCACCATTTTATATGCTTTCTTCTGTGTGTTTGCGCTGGGTATTGCCTTTAAATTAGCGCTAGCAGCCAACGTCATCAACATTCTGGGTTTCTTGGGGTTAATGTGGGTTGCGCCGGTTTATGGTGACAGAGTTCCAATTTCAATGGCATTTGTATCTGGGTCTTTGTTTATTTGTGTCTATGCCCGTTATCGGTTAGATCGCAGCGTACGCATGTTAAAAGAAACCAATGACAGGCTACTTAAACTTAGCAAATTTGACCCCTTATCTGATTTATTGAATCGGCGTGCGTTACGAGAGCAGAGTGAAAAACTGTTGGCGTTGAGTAAGCGTCATAAAGTGTCGATGGCCGTGATGATGCTCGACTTAGATGATTTTAAAAAATACAACGACTGTTTTGGTCATCAGCAGGGTGATGAAGCCATAAAAATACAAGCCCGCATTATGAAGCAGGTCTTTAAGCGAGAGACAGACATATTAGGTCGGTACGGTGGCGAAGAGTTTATTGTTGTATTGAGCGACATTCAGAAAGAACAAGTTGAGAAGCACTGTGATGCACTCTTGAATAAGTGGACAGAAGCAGCATTAGAACATGCTCAAGATGCAAAGCATCCTTTAATGAGTTGTTCCATTGGTGTGGTGTTTGCGAAGTCGGCCGAGAACATGTCAATCGATTGCCTTATTGACGAAGCAGATAAAGCACTTTACGAAGCAAAAGAAAAAGGTAAAGCCCAGTTTGTATTAAATCAGGCGCAGTGCTTAGACTAACACTGCGCTTTTTCACGATTGGCTTACAGCTTCACAATCATCTTGCCGGTGTTCTTGCCTTCAAACAACATATTTAGGCCCTTCTCGGCGTTCTCTAAGCCTTCCACAGTGTGTGCACGGTACTTGATTTTACCTTGTTGAACATAAGGCGAAAGCTTTTGCAGTAGTTGTGGAATTTCACCCCAGTGATCAGGCATAGCAAAACCGCGAATGTTAATTCGTTTTTTAATCAGCGGGATCCAGTTCGGGCCCGGTGACGGCTTTTCAGACTGGTAATCGGCAATCATTCCACATACCACAATTCGGCCATGGGCATTCATTCTGTTAAAAATGTGCTGCTGAATAGGACCGCCCGTATTTTCAAAGAAGACGTCTATTTTATTTGGTGTTAGTTCGGCTAACTTTTCTTCTAAATTGTCGGTTTTGTAGTTTATAGCCCCATCAAACCCAAGCTCGTTAACAATCCAATCGGCTTTGTCTTCGCTTCCTACTACGCCAATTACACGCAGCCCGTCTGCTTTAGCAAGCTGACCTACAATTGAGCCTACAGAACCTGCTGCACCCGTAACAATAAGTGTCTCACCTTCTTTGGGCTCGCCAAAGTTATATAAACCTGTTGTGGCCGTTAGGCCTGGTAGTGCAAAAACACAAAGAGCCATTTCCTCAGTAATGCCAGGCTGAAGTTTGTTAAAACCAGAACCGTCACTGAGCACATATTCACTCCAGCCAGTCATTCCCATAACTTTGTCGCCAACCGAAAAATTAGGGTTGTTAGACTCAACCACTTCGCCCACACCGCTTGAGCGCATTACATCGCCAAGCTCCACAGGTGGAATATAGCTCTCTCTGTCTTCACTCATCCAACCTAACATCGCAGGGTCTAAAGACATGTGAGTTTGCTTTATCAAAATTTGACCGTCTTTAGGCGTGGGAATTTCGAGCTCTTTGCTTTCAAATAAATGTGGCCCAATTTTTCTGTCATGGGGGCGATTAACGAGTGTAATAGCTTTGTATGTTGACATGGTGTCCTCCTGTTACAAGCACAAATGGTCGACGTCTTATCGAATGTAAAAGCGCGTCGCTAAACACGGTTGCATCTGCGCTGTTTAAAATAGGGTGGGGGTTATAGACATAAACACAACCTATAACACAGCTTGTTTATAAATTTGATTGAAACCTTTTTGCATTTCCAATAGGTGTTAGTGATAGTTAATTAAAATGGCGTTAACAAGATTGAGATCTTTCGTTAACGCCGTTTTATCAAAGTTGCTTATAAATGCGTCGAAGTTGTAGCTATAAATGTAAAAAATGCGATAAAAGTGCGTAAATGGCGTTTACTTGCATTGAACAAAAGTACTCAGATCCGTAGAATGCCCGATGCAATTTTCCCCTTTTACAATGAGTATCTTATGAAGCAACAGTTTTCTTTACGTGCCTCAGTTTGCTTAGCGCTTGCTACCTTAGCCTCTTCTTCTGCGCTGGCAGCTGGTTTCCAAGTTAATGAACACAGTGCAAACGGTCTAGGCCGTGCCATGGCTGGTCAAGCAGCTAAGCCAGAGAATGCCTCCATTTTAGCAACTAACCCTGCAGCGATTGGTGTATTTAAAGAAGCTGAGTTCAGTGCATCAGTAAGCTTTATCGATCCGAACGTAGATATCGATGGTGATGTTAGCTATGCGTTAGGCGAAGCCCCAGTTGGCCAACCTAGGCCAGCAGCAGAAGACAACATTGCAGATACTGCTTTTGTTCCAGGATTCTTTTATGTAAGCCCAATTAATGAAAAGCTATCTGCTGGTGTAGGTGTATTCACAACCTACGGTCTTCGTTCAGATTACTCTGATGATTTTGGTGCGCTGCATTTTGCTGACACAGCTGAAGTAAAAACGGTAACCCTAAACCCTGCTGTATCTTATAAAGTAAATAAGCAGCTTATGGTAGGTTTTGGTTTAAACATCACTTACGCTGAAGCTGAAATTGGTTCTGGTGTATCAAACACGCTAGCGGGCACTGTTGCAGGCCTAGCGGCAACAGCAGAAGCATTAGGTATTACATTGCCTACGCTTACTCCTGGCAATTCACTGTTTAGCATGGAAGGTGACGATTGGGGCTATGGTTGGAACGCCGGTATTTTCTGGCAACCAACTGATATGACTAATGTTGCGCTTTCATACCGTGCAGAAACGAAACTAGAACTAGAAGGCGCGGTATCTTCAGAGACGCCAGTGTTTCCTATCAACTTAAACCAGCCTGGTAGTCTAGATTTGAACCTTGCTGCGATTACAGAGCTAGCGATTGATCAAAAAATTGACAATCAGTGGTCTGTACAAGCAAGTGTTACTTTCACTGACTGGAGTACGTTTGAGAAGCTTGAAGCTAACCTAGAAGACGGCATCGATTTCCTAATTAAAGAAGAGAATTTCGACGACTCATGGCGTGCAGCGCTTGGTGTAACTTACATCCTAAACGATGAAATTACCCTTCGTGCTGGCTATGCTTATGATGACGGTGTGGTATCGGTAGAAAACCGCTCACTTAGTATCCCAGATACAGATCGTCATTGGTTCTCTGGTGGTATGACTTACACGGTTAGCGAAGATACATCAATTGACGTGGCTTACGTATTCATTGATGGCCGTGAAGCGAATATCGACAAAGATAGAACGATTCTAAGCAATGTTCTTCCTGGTACTGACTTTACTACTAACTTCTCTGGCACACAGTCAGCTACTGCGCACATTCTAAGTGTTCAAATGAACACTCGCTTCTAATTTCTAAGAAGCCAAGTCAAATAAGAAAGGCAGCGTATTTACGCTGCCTTTTTGGTAATGACCTTTGCACACTGGTATAACGTCGCATTTTTTATGTGCGATGGGGTTCTTGTGCGCTGTTTAACGACTAAATTTGCGCAAATAAATCTTGAAGACATGTAATTGCTGCGCCGATTTTTGCAGGCATTAGCTCCCTTTTCGGTGTGACCGCATAAACCGTATAATCTGGTAACTCCCAGTCAGTGAAGAGCTGCTTCATTTCACCAGACTTCAATAGATGTCTCACTTCTGGTTCGGGAAGAACCGCATAGCCAACACTATCTTGGGTAAGCTTAATCAACGTCTGCATTGAGTTGACATCAATGCGTTGTGTATCCAATTCATACTCGCCTTCGCTTTCGTGCTTCATGACGTATTCTTCAATATGTCTGTGAGCAATGTATGTATGCGCGTTAAGCGCTTCAGGTGAAGTCAGAGTTTCGTTTGCAAGTGGATGGTCTGCAGAGACACATAAAATGCGCTTCCAGGTCGCGAGTACCAAACTGCTGAAATTTGTATCTGAGACTGGGGCGAAGCAAAGAACAAGATCGGCACTAGAAGCAATAATGTCTTTAGGCTCGTCAGTTACGGTTAAAGAAATAGTTATTTTAGGAAATTCTTCACAAAGCTTTTTCAGTGGCTCGCTTAACAGTCCTCCGCCAAAACCCTCCGGCGCGATGATGTTTATTTTACCTGTGGGATCATCCTGCAGACTTTCAATTTTTTGCTGGGCAAGTTCTGCGGTTTGCAGCATTTGCTTACTGGTTTCGTAATAGATGCGCCCTGCTTCCGTTAGGCTCAAGCTTCGGGTATTTCGGTTAAAAAGGCTAAGGCCGATATCGTGTTCTAGCTTTCTTAACTGCTGACTAATAGCAGAGACAGTCATGTGCAGCTCTCTCGCAGCTACACTCATGCTACCGCTATCTGTTACTGCAACAAAAACCTGAAGAGAGCGAAGTAATTTAGTATTCATGGCGCTTAGTTAATCCTTTTTATTGGCCGCAGTATTTTGACTGTTCATTTGTAGCAAATTAACGACGGAAATAGTCGAATTCTACCGTATTTTAACGTTGATGAACGCTTTTGAAGCAGGTCTTTACGCAATGCTTACATTGGAAAGTTATGCATTCTCTTCGCATTTGTAGCTAAAAGTAATTTTGGAGCTCGCCTTGTTTTAAAGATGTTTTCTTTATGTTTTTAAATGGTAAATTATTGAAATCCAGCGTTTCTTTGCCCGATTAAAGTGCTAGTTTAATTATTCACTAACTATGCAGCTGAGAATCACGAATGAAACAGTTTACTTTGATGATTATTGTTCTGCTCTCCACCTCGTGGATGGGCGGTTGTACTTCAACTAAAACGTCCGATGCCTCTTCATACGGGCCCGCCGCGTTCTCACAGCCTGCGTTTACTGCTGTTACCGTAGCCTACGCTCCCGAAATGCAGGGTATCCTTAATCGTATTGAGCAAGATCCCAATGCATCCATTCACACAACCACAACCATCAAAGGCGTTACGTATCGCCTAGGTATCTATCACGACGAGCCAATATTAATATTCGCTACTGGAATGAGCATTGCAAACGCTGCTATGACTATGCAGATGGCGTTGGATTACTTTCCGGTTAAGCAAGTGGTTTACATGGGGATTGCGGGAGCGGTTAACCCAAAATGGCGACCGGGTGACGTCATTGTTCCGGCGCGTTGGTACTACCATGATGAGAGTGTGTACACCAATGAAGATCCGAATGCTCCGGGGGAATACATACTGCCTGAATATTATGCAAAGTTCATTGAAGAGCAAGATGAACGCCGCGCTAAAGATCCTCACACACCAAAATATAAGCCCTTTCACTTCATTCATCCTGACGAAGTGCTTATTGTGAAAGAGGGGATGGATAAACCACAAGACACCGCCTATTTCAGCGCGACACCGCGTCTTTTAACTGCGGCGAAACAAGCAATGAGCACTATGCCAACGCAGCGCGTGCTTGGAGAGCGGGATGCCGAGCTCTTTGTAGGCGGAAATGGTATTACCGGGTCTGTCTTTATGGACAATCGCGAGTATCGAAAGTGGACAAGAGACGTGTTCAATGCCGAAGTAACTGAGATGGAGTCAGCCGCAATAGGTCAAGTATGTACCGTTAACGACGTTGACTGGATTATTGTTCGAGCTATTAGTGATTTGGCTGGCGGTCAAGAAGGCGTTAACGTAGAGAACAAGTACGACCAAGAAGTGTCGCGAATTGGCGCTAACGTTCTGTTTTCTGTATTAGATACACTCGCTGAGGACGAGTAGTCGATAGTATGGCAAACATTGAGACAACGTTGCTTCTTTGCATATGAATGTTAGTTTCAAAACTAAGACAATCGCGACAGCCTAAAAATAAGTAGGCGGATAGAGAAGGTAAACATTACGCGCTATCCGCCTTTTTGGTGTGTCGCTGATGGGATCAATTGAACGCCAGCGAGTAAGCCGTTGTCGATACGTGGCTAACGAATGGTTCTGACCATATTTATGGTATTTGTCGCAAGTTTTACTTCAACCAGAAAAACAATGAGCGCACTGATTAGAAACATCATAGCCAGTATGAACAATACGATGACTGGTGTTTTTAAATCGACAACCCATAGCGACCCAGAAAACAGCGCCATAATGACGGTACACACCATTAGTCCAGCGGCGACACACAGCCCAATCGCCCAGTTAATCACTTTTACCCTGCGCCATAGCACCTTAATTTCTTTCTTTGAGCGATCGACAATATGCGGGTCTGAAAGGGTATGAATCTGTCTTTCTGCCACCCTCACCCTGTCGGATATTCGGCCCAGCCGAGACGACATAACATTGAGGAAGCCCGCAATACCGGTAAGTAAAAATACGGGGGCAACAGCGAATTCGATAAGCTGTGAAAGACTAGGAATAAGTGTGTCCAATGGTTCCTCCAGCGAACAAAGTTTGGTGTTCTTACTTCAGGCAAAGAGTGGTTAACCCATTGCTGCAATCTACTAACGTACTGCCAGTCTATACGCGTTAGATACACGTAAATTAGAAATAGTGTATAAAACTAAGACTTGTGTTGTGACAGTAAAGTCTGCGAACTGCAAAGTCTACGCCAACGCTTAAATCAGAGATATGACGTAATTGTCAAAATGCCGCAACAGTTTAGCGAGTTTTAACCCATTCTTGCCTAAATTAACGATACACTAGCATCAGTTGCTAAAAAAAACATTTTGTCATCATAAGGATAGATAATGCGCTTTGCCCCAAGCTTTCCTCTGTCGTTGCTAGCTGTGTCTCTGCTATCGCATGCAGCCATCGCTCAACAAACCAATGAAATAGAAAGAATTGAGACCACGTCTTCTCGTATACAGGGAAATATGAATGCTTCCGGTTATGCAGTGTCGTCTATTTCAGAAGAAACGCTTTCGCTGCTTTCATTTCAACATATCCAAGAGTCGCTGAATTACATTGCGGGTGCCGGCGTACAGCGAGGCAATGGGCAAGAGTATTTACCTGCCCTTCGTTCGCCAGTGTTAACCGGCGCTGGCGCGTGCGGCGGAATTTTAGCAGCAGAAGACGGTATTGCGTTGCGCGCAGCAGGTTTTTGCAATATTAATGAGCTGTTTGAAGCACACGGTGAAATTGCACAGCGTATTGACGTGATAAAAGGCCCTGCGTCAGCGCTTTATGGCTCTAATGCGATACATGGTGTGATTAATGTGATTACCCCTGACACAACCCAAGGCGACGGAGAGCTTAGCGTTGATTACGGGTCTTATGGGTTTCATCGCGTAAAGCTTAAAGAAGGGAAAGACTTTGGTCACAGTGGCGTGGGTATCGCCGCCAGTGTTACCAGAGATACAGGATATCGAAATGAAGAGGGCGTTGACCAAGAGAAAGTCTCGCTTCGCCACAGGCTAGAGTGGGATAGCTCGGTTATCACGAGCGGCCTTACCTATACCCATTTAGACCAAGAAACTGCCGGCTACATCGAAGGGTTTGAAAGCTACAAAAATACACAAATAGCCAAAAGCAACCCAAACCCCGAAGCCTTTCGAAAAGCAGAAAGTTTTAGGCTATGGAGCAAGTTCGATACGAGCTTTAGCGGTGGTCATGCACTGTCGATTACACCTTACTTACGCAACCAGGACATGCGTTTTAGAATGCATTTTCTTCCAGGCAAACCCCTTGAAACGAATGCCCAAAAAGGCGTTGGTGTGCTGTCTCAGTTCAATTACGTCATTAATGACAGCCTAAGTGCAGATATAGGATTAGACGTAGAATACACAGAAGGTGAATTAACCCAGTCACAAGACAGCGCCACAGAAGGGTCTGCCTTTTTGGTTGAAACCATTCCTGTAGGAAAGCACTATAATTATGATGTAGATGCCACGCTATTTGCGCCTTTCTTTACCTTCAATTGGCAAGCTGAGCGTTGGGCTATTTCTGTCGGCGGGCGCTTTGAGTCTATGCAATACGACTACACCAACAATATGAATGTTGGTCGTGTTCGCGAGGATGGCACGCAGTGCGGTTTTGGCGGCTGCAGATATTCCAGACCAGCAGACAGCGAAAATGATTTTGATAACTTTAGTCCGAAGCTTTCACTTCGTTATCAACTTAACCCTCAAACCCAGTTATTTGGCGGCATCGCAAGAGGCTATCGCGCGCCTCAGGCAACAGAGCTGTATCGTTTGCAGCGTGCACAAACTGTTACTGATCTTGACTCGGTAACGGCCGATAATATCGAGATGGGCGTTACAGGTACACTATTTGACGGCAGCTATACGCTTAGCCTTTACAGCCTACAAAAAGATAATGTGATTTACCGCGACAGCGACTTTTTCAACGTAAGCAACGGCGAAACGTGGCATAGAGGCGTAGAGCTTACTTTTGACCAACCGTTAAGCGATGTACTGCGCTTAGATTTTGCTGGTACATACGCAAGGCATACCTACGAGCACAGTCAGCTCTCAGGTGAACAAGACATTAAAGGTAATGATATTGATACTGCGCCAAAGCTTCAGTTTAACGCTCGTTTAAGCTTTGAGATGTCGAGCAAGGTACAAACGCAGCTAGAGTGGCAGCATGTTTCGAGCTATTTCACCGACGCTGAAAATCTCAACGAGTACGAGGGGCATGACTTGGTACATGCGCGTGTACGCTACAGCGTGAACGAAGACGTTACATTGTATGCGCGGGTTAACAACGTATTTGATACGGACTACGCTGAACGCGCAGACTTTACTAGCTTCACAGGCCCTCGATATTTTCCTGGGCGGCCTCGAAACTTCATGATAACGGCATCGTTCACGTTATAGCTTCAAATAAGCAGCCGTAATAGATAATTATTAATCTTGAAAATACAGACTATTGCCGTGATTTGCTTGTACCCCAGCGGCATCAGGCGTAGTCTGTAGGCATCAGCATGGGTCTCAGTCACGCCATGTATAGCGCTTGGAAAGGTCAGGCGACATACGTGGAATGATTGTTAATAGGTATACCCATGCAAAAAATAGTAATTGTTGGTGGCGGTGCTGGTGGTCTTGAATTAGCCAGTCGCTTAAGCCGCACCCTCGGGAGAAAGAAACAAGCCGAAATTACCCTCGTCGACCGCAGTCGAACCCATATCTGGAAGCCGCTATTACACGAAGTGGCCGCCGGTGTAATTGATAAGCATTCAGACGGTGTGGACTACGCCATCCACGCTGCAGCTCACCACTACCGCTTTCAATTAGGTGAAATGTGCTCGCTTAACGCGCAAGCGCAAACCATAACCTTGTCGCCTTTAATTGACGAAGAAGGGACTCAGGTTTTACCTGAACGCGAGATTCATTATGACCAGTTAGTGCTGGCGGTTGGCAGCGTAAGTAACGACTTTGGCACACCTGGCGTTGCTGAGCATTGCTACTTTCTTGACTCGTTAAAGCAAGCTGAACGTTTTCACAGAGCGCTTCTTAATCAGCTAATCCGCATCAATCAGCAAGAAGATAAAGACGCCAGAATTGATGTCGCTATTGTCGGGGCAGGAGCAACAGGTACTGAGCTAGCCGCTCAACTTCACCATGTGGCGAATTTGTCCAAGGCGTACGGAATGCCAGACATGTCAGCTTCTCGTCTTAAGATTACGATCGTAGAAGCGGGAGAGCGTATATTGCCTGCGCTACCTGAGCGTATAGCAAACTCTGCAAGAAAAGCGCTGCATAAGTTGGGCGTAGACATTAAAGAGCAAACTATGGTGGCAGAAGCCGACGCGAAAGGGCTGATCACAAAAGACGGTGGTCGGATTGACGCTGATTTAATGGTGTGGGCTGCGGGGGTGAAAGCACCGGACTTCATAACAAAGCTTGCGCTTTTTGAAACGAACAGAGCCAATCAAATTCTTGTTGATAAGCAGCTTCGCAGTTCATCTCATAAGAATATTTGGGTGCTAGGCGATTGCTGCGGTTTCCAGCAGGAAAATGGGAAGTGGGTGCCGCCTCGAGCGCAGTCTGCCCACCAAATGGCGGATATTGTTGCGCATAATATAACGTCGTTATTTAATCAAAAAGACACGAAAGATTTTACTTACAAGGACTATGGATCCTTGGTTCACTTAAGTAAATACAGCACTGTTGGAAGCTTAATGGGATCACTGTCAAACAGCAGTATGTTCATTGAAGGGCGTCTAGCTAAGTTGGTTTACGTTTCTTTGTATAATATGCACCAGTTTGCAGTACACGGAAAAATTAAAGGTGCTCTAAAGCTCCTTGTGAAGAAGTTAAGTCAGGCCATCAGCCCTAAGCTGAAGCTTCACTAACCACATGTAAAAAAAGCCCCATGTTTGGGGCTTTCTTAAATCATAAATTTAGTTCGCTGGGACTACATGTAAATAGCTATTGTTTCACGCCTTCAACGTGAAGCTCTAATTCTACCGTTTGCGACGCTGGGCCTAAATCATAGTCGATGCCATAATCTTTAAGTGCAATCGTCGTTGTGCCCATAAAGCCTGCACGATAGCCGCCCCATGGGTCTTTGCCTTCGCCAATCTTTTTGGCTTCAATTGTAATAGGCTTTGTTACACCATGAAGCGTGAAGTCACCCATTACATCCATCATGCCATTGCCTTTATCGACAATTTTTGTGCTGACAAACTTCGCCTCTGGAAAGTCGTCAACGTTTAAGAAATCGTCGCTCTTAAGGTGCTTGTCACGCTCTGCGTGGTTTGAGTCGATACTGTCGGTATCGATAGTCACCATAATTTTTGCTGCACTAGGTGCTGCGTCGTCGTAACTAAAAGTACCTTTAAAATCGTTGAAGCGACCAGTAAGCCACGAGTAGCCCAAGTGTTGAATTTTAAAGTTGATAGACGCGTGGGCGCCTTTGCTATCAATCACATAATCTGCGGCGTTAGCGGTGCTTAAAGACAGCGCAGCGGCCAAGGCAAGTGTTAACTTCTTCATCATTTCTCCTTTTTCCTCAATATCATCGAAGCCGTAACATCTGCTTCAGTGTGTCATCGTTACTAATAAATTGGTGTTTCAGTGCAGCCAGCGCGTGAATGATTGCCAATACAATCACTGACCACGCAATATAAAAATGGGCCTCTCCTGCAATGTCTTCTTGATTTTCAAAGAACTCGCCCATTGCAGGTACAGAAAACCAATTAAATACGTCGATGCTTCTTCCATCGGCCGTTGAAATTAAATAGCCGCTCGCGAATAGCATGATAATCAAGGTGTACAGAAGCCCATGACCTATGCGACTTAACCTTTTTTCTAACGGGGTGCCATGTGACGGCGGCCGTGAAGTAACAACGCGCGTGACTAAGCGAATAACAGTGATGGCAAGCAAAATTAATCCAACACTCTTGTGCCAATGCGGTGCCGTCTTATACCAGTCGCTGTAATATGTGAGGTCGACCATCCACAGCCCTGAAGCAAACATGCCGACAATGGCAATGGCAGATATCCAATGCAAAATAACTATAGGTCTGGACCATCTTGGTTTCATATCACTCCCGTTATTACTTACTTGCAATCAGGTTGTTTAGACCTTCAGTTAATGCGTTATCTCAACCGCTAGATGACCGCTGAAAAAACACCTCATGCATCAATTGAATCTAGTGTATTTCTAATTACGTTGGCTAAACATCACATTTAATGGGAGTGTTCGTTCTTGTTTTTAGAACGAATGTACAGCAAACAACCCACCAAACCTGAGTCGCGACACGATTAGTTTTCGAAGATGCGTCGTTTAATGGTCGATAAAATGCGCTAAACACCTCTATTAAACGCGCTAAATACTCTTATAGTTTAAATAGGCAGTAACAAAAGTGGCTGCTTTGCTTCAATGTTGTTTAGTTCAGTAGAGGTTGTACGCTTTGCGCGTTTCGTACGTTTTGTTGGCCGTTATTCTGCCAGCGTTATTTTCATCACTAGTATCCGTCTCCGTATTGGGAGAGGGAAGAAGTGTGCAAAATATTGCGGGGCAGTCGAACAGTGCAAATACGCTCTCAACCCTCATTAGCGAATGGGAAAGCTCCGCTTTTGAAGTATCTGATGACGACATTGATGATGGCATTTCGTTTGTCGACATCACCAGCGGCTTGGAAAAATACCGGTTTTCGGCTGGTAAAACGATTGATGCAAAAGCCTTTACTAGGCAGCGCGATAACATCATTCGAGGGCCACCTTCTTTCACTTAATCATTAAAAAACTGAATTTTTTATTTTTGATTAGGAGAAAGGTATGCACGCCTTAAATCTATATAAAACCGAAGCTATCGATACATTGGCATGGCCGGTTGTTGAAAACACCATTACTGTAAAATCATCTGCTATGGCGGTCTTCACTGACTTTAAGCAGCACTTACCACACGTTATTGATGCTCGAACTCCAGCGACGAAAATAGAGTCGATTATGCGTCAGTCTCATGTTCGTATGATGCTGGTGGTAAACAGTGAGAACCGTTTCATTGGTATTGTGACCAGTCACGATGTCGGTGAACAGCAAATCATTCAGCGTGTGAGCGAGCTTAAGATTAAGCGAGAAGAGCTCACTGTTCATGATTTCATGCGTCCTAAAACCTCGCTCATGTCGTTCGATTTCAGTGAGCTAATACGTTCATCAGTGGGCGACGTGATAGAAACACTCAAAGACTACGGGCAGCACCATTGCCTTGTCATGGACAGAGACAGCCATGAAATTCGTGGCGTAATCAGCGTAAGTGACATTGCTAGAGAGCTGCGTTTGCCGCTTGATATACAGGGCCGCCCTACGTTTGCTGAGCTTATCAACATTCTTGCCGCTTAATTTTCAATTTTCTCAATACTGAACCATACTTTGACTACGTGTTGTTTCAAAACAACACGTAGTCAAAGGCATATATCGCCTTAACGGTATTTGCTAGCTTAATATTTTATCGAAGTAGTTAGGTGGTTATATGCAGTATGCTCATGGCGAATTTATTATTACACGCTGTGGTGATGCGGTGCTAACGCGAGCTTATGGGCCGTGGAACAGAGAGTGTGTAAATAGCTTTGCCAGTGAGTATCGCACGCTTTCCGAGTGCTTACATGGGAAAGCTTGGTGCGATATTGTTAGTGTCGTTGGCGAATCACTACTCATTCCTGATGCTGAAGCGCTGCTTCACGAACGTGTGGCTTCGGTAAATCCCATAGGCCTCACTCATGTGGCATTAGTGATGGGAGAGTCAAGCGTTCGAACAACCACGCAGGCGCAACTTAAACGCGTGTATCGCGATACCAATATTGATTATATTTTTGTGGATTCCATAGAAGATGCTGTTGATTGGTTGTCTTCAAAAGGGTTTTCCGTCGATAAAGATGGCATCGATTTGCATCGTGAGAAAGTAGCAATGAAGCTGTAGATAAAACTTGGTACGCATTTCGCAACGTTTCATAACATCTGTATAACATTGTTCGATGAAACGAGGCGATATTATGAATAGATCACTATTTCCTACCAGCGTTGTTACGAAAGCCTTCACTTGGGCATACCAGGAACTCGGTTTAAATATCAAGCAAGCTTCTGAAATATTGGGTATTTCTCCATCTTCTTTGGCGCAGACTACGCTACTTGGGTTTGAGAGTGGCACATCAGAGTACAGAAAGCAACTCGCTTTTATTCGTATGTATCATTTACTCATTTCATTGTCAGATGGGGACAGTGAGCAAATGAAGGCGTGGTTTAGCAGTTACAATATAACGCTGGGCGCGACCCCTTTTGAAATGTGCAAAGCGTATGACGGCATTGAGAGAGTCGCCGATCAGCTTCGCAAACTGAAGCAGTCGACTTGTGGTCGAGAGCGCACACTCGCCGTTGTTGAGTTTTCTCATAAAGATCACGTTGAAAAGGCAGGTGCAAGGCTTCACTAAGTCACTTACTTAAGCGCTTTCGTCAATCGATATTATAAAGTCGGCGCACGCTTGCACCTGAGTAACGGGGATCATGTGGCCAGCGCCAGAAATAATTTTGTGTACCGCACTTCCTATTGCCTTTGTTACCGCGCTGATGTGCTCATCGGGCCTCAAGATAGTATCTTTTTCACCATACAATACTCCAACAGGGCATTGAATCTCTTCATAACGAGTTTGCTGACGGTGCAGACTGCCCTGCGCAGATACTGTATCTCTGCTACCTTCATAAAAGCTTCGAGAGTGAAGCGCTAATAAACCACCGCCTTCAGTTGAAAAGGACGGGGGGACAGGTTCGGGGTGAAAAATTTGTGCGACTTGTTTTCTACCTAACTTTGCACGCAGTGGACTGGCAATGGTTTTTGCAACACTGCTGCGTACCCATTCATTGGGTATGTAAAGCACCGAAAGAGGCCCGGCACCACCTTTTAGTGGTGTAGTTAACGGACATAGAAGCGAAACCGATTTTATTTTGTCAGGTGCATCGATTGCCATCCTCAGTGCAATTCCTCCTCCCATTGAATGCCCAGCGATGCTCGCACTACCTATTCCCTCTTTTTGCATCCACTCGAGTATCATTTTACTTTGCTGCTCGAAGCTGGCGGATGTGTTTTTGTAGCGGCTCGAAAATCCGCTGCCTGGACGATCAACGGTATAGACCGTGTAGCGGGAAGCGAGGGTTTTTGCTAATTCGCTAAAATTGTTACTATTGCCAAGTAAACCATGAATCAGCACAAGCGTCGGACCGTTTCCTTGCTTTTGCCAGTGAATAATTCCACCATCAACAGGCGTAAGTTTTCCTGATGGTGTGAATGAAGCTTCGATATTGCTGTCCATTTTGGCGGTAAACCAAATAAGCGCTACAAAGATACAAATAATAATGAGCAATGCGATGATCATGTTTTATGTCCAAAATAAGGATAAAAAACAACCTATCGGTTAACGCAAAAATGGTCAAGTAAGCAGTAGTGATAGTGACTTATAGATGCAGGGCCGCTAGTGCTGCAACGTTAACGTGGTTACGCCATGACGTATTAGGATTTGAGATGGAATTAATAATAACCCCTTCTATCGCGATAGATGAAAGCGAAGCTGAATTGCAAGCTATTCGAGCACAAGGTAGCGGTGGGCAGAATGTGAACAAAGTAAGTAGCGCCATACATTTACGCTTCGACATAAATGGATCATCGCTGCCTGAAAAGCTGAAAGAAAAGCTACTTCAGCTTAAAGATAGTCGCGTAACCAACGAGGGTGTTTTTGTGCTTAAAGCGCAAAATTATCGAACGCAAGAACAAAACAGAGAAGATGCGCTAGCGCGACTTGTTGCGTGGATAAAGGCTGCGACAATTGAACAAAAACCGCGCATAAAAACAAAGGTGAGCTGTGCGGCAAAAGCACGTCGTGTAGATGTAAAAAAACAACAAGGTGCTAAAAAATCTATGCGTAAGAAAGTGGAATTTTAAACAAAACTAATCTAAAGTATAAAGCCTTATAGATGTCATTTCGCAAGACAACGGAAAATTCTTACAATAATAAATGAATGTGTCTTGTGCTTATGCTAATTATTGGAACTTAGGGAAGCATACAAAGTGACGCGTTCGAACGTTATTCCTATGGTGCTATTTGCAGCCATAGTGGTTTCGCTTGGGATTAATACACCGCAAGCCGCAAACGAGATTATTGCTCGTTTGTTCAACAAATCTATTTCTAATACTGAACTACAGCCCTCACAGGCTGATGTTGACCGTTTTCAGTCTATTTTAACTGACAAGTCTGAGAAAGAAGTACGAGCTATTTTAGCTCAGCGTGCACTTGGTAATAAAATTACCGAGTCTGTTCTTTCAGATTTTGCCGATAAAAATGCGATAGAGCCAAATGAAAGCGAAATTCAATCTGCGTATTCTGTAATAAAATTATGGACCGTTGATTTGGACAGCGATGGCGCCTATCAAGATGAAGAGCTAGAGCGTTACCGTTTGGCAATGGCGGAAGGCATGGCAAAAAGCTGGAAAGTATCGAAAGCCCTTTACGAAGCGTACGGCGGAGATGTGGTTTTTCAACAGGATAACCCGTTAACACCGGTAGGAGCTTATCAAAAACTGTTTGAACAGTATCGCGAAAAGGGTGAGTTTGTTATTTACGACCCTGCTTTCAAAGCTGCGTTTTGGAGTTCAGTTAAAATGAAATATGCCAAAACTTACGACCCAGATAATATAGATTTTTCACTTCCCTGGTGGGAAAAGAGCATGACTGCTTCAGAAAAATAGTTCGAAAAGCCCTGTTTTTACAGGGCTTTTTTAATTTTTTTAAAAAAATCAAACTCAGTGCGGAATAAAAACTTTTCTCTAATCGTTATCTCAGTGTCCTTTATGAAAAACGGAGATAACCGGATGAAAAAGTTAAACACTGCAATTGCACTAGCGTTAGGTATCGCATCAACGTCGGCCTTTGCTCAAGAAGCCACGTTCTCTGCTAACACATCAGCTAATGCGTCGACTTCTGCATCGCTTTCACTAACAAGCGGTGCAACTACACAGTCTGCAAATCAGGTTAATACGCAGACTTCTGCCGAAGGCGAAGCATCTACGCAGAGCCAAATCTCCACCGAGAGCTCAGCCGATGAACAATTATCAGCAAACCAAACAAGCAACGATCTATCTGCCGATCAGGGAGTGAGTCAAGTTTCTGCAACATCAGATATGGCGAACTCGATAACTTCGCCAGTGGCAAGCGCACTGACAAGTAGTGTGTCTGGGTCATTATCTGTACTGTCATCAGCGTCTGGAAATGCAGAACAAGTCGATGGAGCGGAGAGTGAAGCAGAAAGTACAGCGCAGACAGCGCCAAGCTTGGCATTGAACCAAATCGGTTCACTAGCAAACAATGGCGCGGAAAATACCGCAGGAGGTTCACTAACTGGCAGTGTAAGTGGTGCACTAAACAATACTGCAGAAACAGCAGCAGGCAGTACCTTATCGAACACGGCTGACAGCACGGCTGCAGGCACCATCGAAAGTGCGGTAAACGGCGGCGTAGCCAATACAGCAGCCAGCACCGTAGCAAGCTCAGTGACCAGCTCTGTAACCGGAACGGTTGGCACCGCTGTTGAAGGAACGATTACTGACACGGTAGGAAATACGGTAGAGGGCACGGTAGAAGGCACGGTAGCAAGTACAGTGGATAGCTCTGTAGATGGCGCAGTTTCAAATACAGTCGAGCAAACTGTGTCAGCAACAGTCGCAAATACGGTAGAAGGCACGGTAGCAAATACGGTGGATAGCACCGTAGCAAGCACCGTAAATAATACCGTGGAAAGTTCGGTTGAAAGCGCCGTAACAAGCACTGTAAACGACAACGTAGCTTCAAGTATTTCAGGTGCGCTTGGTCTTTAATATAAAGGCCTAAACCACTAGGTGGGCGTAGAGCAACCTTGAGCTAGCACGTTAAATAGCCACCTTAAAGTCTGAGTGCGGCTTGTCTAAATAGAAAGGCAAGCCGCTATTTAAGGTCTAGGCTGCAGGTGCGAACACATTGCCTCGCTATCGTGCATTCCTTAAAGCGAGCACCTCAAGTCAAATCTCACGTCTCTCCATCAAAAAAGAAATCGCAAAGTTTCACTTTCTCTGTGGTAGGTAACAACAATGAATACGCAAATACTTCAACACTCATCAACAACAAACAACCTTATTCGTGGCGGCCGCAAACGCCTATCGCTGTCCGTTGCAGCTGTTCTACTCAGTAGTAGCGCTGCATATGCGGACTCTGGCAGTCACTCGCACAATGATGAAGATGCGAATCATACGAACGCAAAACACCAAACGATTTCATTCTCAGGGTCTGGCTATTTAGGGTACCGCTCTGATAGCAATGTGAGCGTTAGCGAGCTCGATACGAATTCAGATGTGGCCGACGGCGCAGTACAGTCAGAAGCTCAGCTAAAGGTGCTGGTGAAGCCCACAGCGAAATGGGAAAATGTACTGTCGGTAAGTCAGGCGAATACCAACTATCAAACGCTAAGCGAGTTCGATCTTGGCCTTACCACACTGTCCGCTAGCACCAGCTATGCGTTTGACTTCGCCAAACTAGGAGCGCACTACTATCACGCTAGCGCTGAGCTAGACGGGCGTGACTTCCTCACCTATCAACAATCTGGATTATCAGTCGGAAAATTGTTGGGGCAGCGCACTTACTTGCGTGTTAGTAGCGACCTTATCGATAAACAATTCGAGAACACGCCTGAAGGTGCGCCAATTCGAGATAGTGAAGCAGCTGCTGTGCGCAGTGACCTATTTTACTTCTTCGAAGGGGAAGACTTCTTCCAAATCGCACTTAAGTATCAAAATGAAGTTGCCCAAAATAATGTGTTCGATTACACCGGCATTGGAATGGATCTAGCGTACACCTATCCTCTAGCGGTATTTAGTAAACCCTTGAAGCTTACGGTTGCCTATCAATTAGATGTAAGAGATTACGCCTCAGAACAAGATGGAGGTATAGGCAGGGAAGACGACAGACACGTTGTTGAGATGAGTGCCGATTACGCCATTCACAACAATATTGATATTAAACTGTCTACGCAATATGGAGACTTTGCTTCTAGTGTCGATGGCGCTAATTATCAAGAAACCATTGCTGAGTTAGGCATTAACGTTCATTTTTAGTGGGCGTTAATATAAATTCTATAATGAACAGCACGCTTAATTTAAGGCAGCACACCAAAACCGAATACGCTGTCTCGTCCGGGAGCCCCTGCATCTAAAGCTAGCTGCTGAAGTTTCAACAAGGCAGCGTTCCTTTCTTGTTTTTCGCGCAAAAAGCATGCATACAAAGCGGTGGCGCGCGGTGAAGCCATAGAGGTTCCCGTTTGCCTGATCGTTTTTCCATTAGGATGTGCGGCATCTACCGACACGCCAAACGCAGCAAAATCGACGTAATCCCCTTGGTTTGCCCACCTATAAATTACATTAGATTTATCAACGGCGGTAATGCCCAATGTTTCTGTATAAGCCGCGGGGTACAAGGGTAAAGAGGCTGGTCCCTCGTTGCCCACCGCAGCAATGATTTGAATACCGCTCTTATCCAATTGATTTATGACCCGCGCTAAAATAGGGTTGTCGGGACCTGCAAGGCTCATGTTTATGGCGTCTACCTGCTGTGATGCAAGATAGTTTAAACCTTCAATTAACGACATTAGCGTAGCGCCTTGGCTAACGCTATTACGCGAATAAAACACACTGGCGTTAAATACCTGGCTAGACTTCGGCAACGACGCCGCCAATAGGCTGGCTACTGCGGTACCGTGGTCTGACGAAAAGGCAACGTCAGTTTCGCTGTCCGCATTGCCATCTTGCTCCTGATTTCGATCTTGATTATGACCAACAATAAAAGACGCTTGCGTTAGATTAACGTGTGAGAGCAGTGGGTGATTGGACGCTACATGAGTATCAACCATTCCAATGCGCAGTGGGGTTGGACAGGTTTCCAGCTTTTCACTGCTTATCTCTTGAAAAGACCCGTTCGAAGTGGGCTTGGTCTGTGATAAATAAATATGATTTCGACCAATTTGAGACTGCAAATTATGGGGCAAACTGTTGCGAATAGACGACACATCATCCTCATCTCCTGTGACTTTAACTTTAAAAAGCCACTGAGAAAGCGCGGGCAAAAACTGAGCTTTTTGTATTTCAATATTGGCACCTTGAAAATGTACTTTGTCGGCTTCTTCCCCTAGGAATAGCCACTCCTTTTCGACAGCCAGAAAGCCATTTTCAACCGTTACTTCATTAACAACTACCTGGCCTGAAGTCGATAAAATAGTGGTTGCTGCAGGAGCGATAAATTGGGGGGCAGGAATGTCGCCTAGTACGCCCGACGCCACTGTTGATAAGTCTCTGGCGCCTTCGATAGATGATTGCGCTTTTCGTCTTGCTTCCTCGCGAATGGCGTTTAGGTCGGAGGAGGTTCGATCAATTATCGGACGCACGGGAGACACCACTTGATTCAATGTTCCTGCTAGTTGGGCTTGTGATGTTGGTGCCGCAATCAAACTCAAAATCGCCACAATGAGTGTGTACTTCATTTTACTACCTTTACGTTAACGTTGGGGCAGAACGGTGCCTAAAGAAGGAATGGCATAAATTGTGCCATAGCCTCTATTAGAAGCCTGTGGTCCATTGTGCAAAAACGTTGTTCTAAATGTGCGCTAAAGGCGAACAGGCATTTACCACTACCTTACAGTGTAGTGACGATTAGACAGAAGAAAAATTCCAATGCGACCCTTTAGACTGTTAAACATTCGCTTTGTCTAGATGGCTCACAGACCGCTGCAATACAGTGCAGTAAAAAAATAGTTCTTAGAACGTGGAATAAAAACAAAAGTGGCTCGTTATCAGGGTAGAGATAACGGGAAACCTCACAAAGGTACATGAAAATGAAAGATGAGTTGACTGAACTCGTCCCGTCATTGCGAAAGTTTGCATATTCGTTGACGGGTAACATGCATGATGCTGATGATTTACTTCAGAACACGCTTGAACGGCTATTGAGTAAACCGCTTCCTGAGCAAGTTACATTAATGGCTTGGGCATTTAGAGTGTGCCGCAACTGTTGGATAGACGAATACAGAGCGAAGAAAGTTAGAACCAATGCGACTGATGCCCTTTCCTATGAAGCGCAATCGGCGAATAGCTGTAACGACATAGATGACGCTATAACGCAGACAATTACGCTTAAACAAGTCTCAAGCGCTATGGATGAGTTACCCTGTGAGCAAAGAGAAACCCTTTCTTTGGTTGCTGTACAAGGGATGAGTTACGCGGATGCTTCTGAAGTGTTGCAGGTACCGACGGGCACTATTATGAGCCGTCTTGCCAGAGCGAGAGCAAAAATATCAAACTTACTAAATGGTCAAAACGAGGTGCTATCGTGATCTTAACTGACGAAAAACTCTCAGCATTTTTAGATGGAGAGTTAGATACCGCTGAGATGGATCTGGTTCGTGAAGCGATAGCGCACGATGTTACCGTTTCTGACCGACTCGCCGCACTTGCAGAAGTGGATAGAGTTGTGAAAGTTGCTGCAGAAAAAGCGACAGCAGTGGCGCTGCCTAAAGAAATCGTGGCACTTTTGAGTGATGAAAAACCGTTAAGCCAGGCAAGCGGCGTACAGGCATCTGATGCAAGCTTAGCCAGCGTAAGCGCTGCAAATCAAAGCTCCGTAAATCAAAGCTCTGCGGAAAACGTTAAGCCGTTTCCAAAGAAAGCGAATTCAACTAATAGTGCGCCACATAAACAAACGAAGTGGAAGGGGCCTTTTGCAATAGCTGCGAGTGTGGCGGTATTAGCGGGCTTAGTGTTCTTTAATCAACAGGGCGCTGAAACAACGCAGCCTTCTCATTGGGCGAGAGTATCATCGGTACTCGACAGTAATCTAACTGGCGAAGCAACAACCTTTGATTCAGGCGTGACGGTTACGCCACAGTTGTCTTTCGTAAATACGGAGTTTAACTACTGTAGACAGGCTGAAGTCTCATCGAAAGATGAACTAAATGTAATGATTGCTTGTAAAGATAAGCAAGGTGCGTGGCAGCTTGCCGCTAGCAAATTGGACGAGCTAGGTGAGCATGCAGGTCAATATCAAACCGCCACTAGCGCTAAAGTAATGGAAGAAGAGTTAGACAAAATGATGGCGTCTGCGCCATTAAACCGAGAGCAAGAGAAAAACGCAATTGAAGCAACTTGGCTAGCTGACAAGGCCGAAGGAGTAAATGATGAAAACTAAAATTATGTTAGTACTTGCGGTATTAATTATGGCGGGCTGCGCCAGTCAACCCGATTATAGACAGGCCAAAAAAGGCGGCTTTGGCTACACGGAAAGTAAGTTGAGTGATACCCAATATCGCGTGCATTTCAAAGCGAAGGGGTCTGATAAAGGCAAGGCGATGGATTACGCCATGCTCCGTGCTGCCGAACTCACGTTATTAGAAGGTTACGACTGGTTTGTAGTGACTGACCGAGAGACCTTAGTAGATAAGGAGACCGTGCAAACCACACCTACCGCAGGCTTTAGCCAGCGATATGCACGGGTTACCGAGTGCGGTGTGCTCACTTGCAGAACGTCCTACCACCCTACTACCCAATTCGAAACCGGTGTGTTTGTAGGGGGCTCTCAGCAAAGTGAGATCGAAAGTATCTTGAGTATTGAGATAGGCAAAGGTACGCGTCCAACGTCGGCAACGAGCTTTGACGCAAGAGAAGTTCGCGATAACTTACAGCCTAAGACGGAAGAGTGATAAAAAATCAAAGGGCATAACCTCCCTTGACTACGACACAAATAAAAAGGGCCGCTGCATTATGCAGCGGCCCTTTTAGTAGCAGTAAAGATTAACAACATAGTGATACCAGATTGTTATACTGCCAGTGTCTTAATTCATATATTGGAGACGGCGATTAATTAAAATAACCATCGACCTCTTTTTCAGCTTCGTCACGGCTTTTGCCATAAGCTTGTTGAATCTTACCTACTAGTTCTTCACGTCGACCGTCAATTACATCTAGGTCGTCATCGGTAAGTTTGCCCCACTTTTGCTGCACCTTACCTTTCATTTCTTTCCAATTACCTTCAATACGATCACTGTTCATAACTTGCTCTCCTTATCCAAACAATTGGTTGAAAAAACTGGCGGAATAATTGGCCAGTTATTTTCTTAGCAGCAAATGCTGTTCCATTGTGTAGGTGCATGAAAGTATTGAATTTGTTGTTTATGAAAATTCTGCCGTACAGTTGTTTTTTATGCAGAATTTACAAGTTCTTGCAAAGCCTACAGGAAGCATAGTCATCAACTAGGCCAATGTTTTAGCATACGCTTCACTGTCCTGCCTTTTTTCTATTTTATGTTGATCTTCGCTGCGGCCTTTCTTCCAGTAGCTGCTAATATAAATATTCTCGTGCGCCACGGATTTTTCGTCCTTGAGCCATGTCCGAATCGCCCGCATATCAGAAAATTCACACGCCACCCAAACTGTGGGATTTCCGTCGAGCCAAGGTAACTGGTCGAGGCGGGAAGGTAAAGATTGCTCATGTTCCCATATCACCGTTACTCCTTCGGGCTTTTTAAGTGTAACCGCATCCTTTTCGTCTTCAATTTTAATCACGGCGTAGCCTTTGGTTTGTACAGGAAGCTCGGCGAGGTGATTTCTAATACTAGGAAGCGCTGTCATGTCGCCAGCCAACAATATCCAATCATATTGCTCGCTGAGTCCCTTACTAGAACCAGGCCCTGCGAGCGTGATGATGTCGCCAGGCTTTGTACTTGTCGCCCATGCCGACGCAGGGCCAGTTTTACCACCATCGGCATGGATAACCATATCCAGAACCATTTCAGGCTTCTCTGCGTCAAAGTGCGCAACCGTATAGGTGCGCATTGCCACTTGGCTCGTATCTGTGGGGCGTTTCAGCGGGTTTCCTTCTAGGTCGAACATAAGTTTAATGTACGCACCTGCAGTAACCGAGGGAAAGGTAAGAAGGTCTTCCCCACTGAGGTGTACACGCTGCATATTTGGGGTAATTCGGACTGATTGGGTGACAATAGCTCTGCGAGGTTGCGGTTTAGACATTAGCTTACTCCTGTGATCTTGAGTAGCTATTCTATTTGGAAATAATTCTCATTTCCATTTCTAAAGGTGAAATGATCAGGATTGTTTAGTTCTATTTTTTAGATTAACTGACCGGTCTTGAGAGAAACTAATACAAATAAAATAGATAGGTGTACGTTGGATTAGCACTATAACAATAAGCGAGGAATACGCACTGGAAAAGGAAAGATTAGAGCAAAAGAAAAGGGGCTAAAAAGCCCCTTAAAAAACCACAACATAACTTGGAAAACACATTTACACACCACAAAGACGCACACTCAACGACTTCATGTATAAGTTAAGATAGCCTAATTATAAAAAGGTTCCGCTTTTTTAAAAATAAAAGGTAAAAAAATAAATACCTTTGAAATAGGCGTATTCCTGTCACCTGTCAGGCTGGCATTAATTCGCTAAGGCCTGTTTAGCTTTGATGACGAATTGGGCCAAATGTATAGCAACGGTTAACAGGCCCTAGCCAACGTGTCTTATTCTTCGCAATGTTATGTAGACGACGCACGTGGTTGCTGCGATGAGCGCTGACGCTATAGCGAACGGAAGCGCGATGTCCAGTTGGTAAATGAAAGCTGCCAGTGGTGGACCTATTACGTAGCCCATGGCAGTAGTCGCTGTAATTAACCCAGTGATAGTGGCTTGTTGAGAGGGGGCGCAGTAGGTCGTTGCTGCAGCTGCCAAAGATGGGTAGGCCATTCCCATACCTAAACCCATTAATGTCATGGCCGCATAAAGCATAAATAACGAATGTTGAAGAAAGAGCAGCAAGTAGGCTAAGCCCAATAGCGGAAGCGCGATAGTTATCATCGCTTCTTTGCTTATTCGGCCTTTTTGTACCCACCCAAATTGGGCTGTAAGAGACGCGGCTGCACTGACCATCATCGCGAAACCCACTTGCCGAGCAGCGTCTACGGGTGAATAGTCGTAAAAATCGATAAAAAAGAAACCCAGTGATTGCTGCATCATCGCCATTGCGCAAAATACACAAATACATGCAGCGACGAATACATAAGGTACTTTGCTAGGCGCTTGGTTATTGTCGCTAGTCTGCTGAGCGTTTTTTTGCTGAGACAAAGGCGGCAGAACAGGTAGCTTAAAATATACCAATGTAAGCGCCAGCAAGGTTAGCAAAACGATGCTGTACAACGGTGCTAATAAGCCAAAACCGACTAAAAGCCCAGCGTAGGCGGGCCCCACAATTTGCCCTACGTTGCTTGCAGAGGTGACTTTGCTGATTGCACTTACTCGACTTTGGGGCGTACTGATGGCGACGGCGTAACCTACCGCAGAAGGCGGAGTTGCAGACATAATGGTTGATTGCAGACTTCGGCTTATCAACAATGCCAAAAACAAATTGGTGCCGCTTATAATGCCAGAAAATCCTGCCATCCATGCACTAGCGAAGGCAAATGTGCCCAAGCTATAACCCGACAGACCAACCATTAAAATACGTTTAAAGCCCGCACGCTTAGCGACTTTGCTCCACACATTCGTACCGAACGCAAAGATAAGTGCAGAGCTAGACATAATAGTGGCAATGTGGAATTCAGAAAGGTTCGCCTGTCGCCCCATAGAAGGGAGTGTGGTAAGCATTACGCTTTGGCCAACAGACGTAGCGAGCAACGCACAAAAAAGAACTCTAAAAACGATAGTAGATGCAGACGGCGAAAGCACGCAGGTAGCCCTTTTGTTAGGCGATAAAGAATCAACGCAATTTTATCACAAATGAAGATAAAAAAATGCCCGCCAAAGGCGGGCCAAAATCAGAGGTATGTAAAGGCCGGGATGGGCCTTTGAGGGGAGAGGGTAGTCGTCGGATGACAACTCACTAATAACATCGACGACATTACCAGTGTCCTCACTATGGTCTCGCTGAAGCAACACACACGTACATTCAACGAATCCAAATTGGGTCAACAATCCCTTGCTGCACGAGACATCACTGTCGGTGCTTGCGATGTAGGTACTCAGAGCTTGTTTGCAATCCTTATGAAACAAGTGCCTTGCATCCTGCGAGTTTAATTAGGTTGTCTTTTACCTAACCTCATCATCGACCAGCAATTTAACGAATCTTCTACAGGCATCCATTAGCTACAATACTGACACATCCGTTTTTCCTTGGTGACACACTCCATGCACTTCCCATGTCGTCACCTTCAGTATTTGTCATCTACGCAATTTGGCCTCTCCGTCGCTAAAGCTATCCTAGCTACAAACTGCGTTCTGTATTTATCCGTTAGTCTAATGTATGCGTGATCTGTGCCAAACCTTAAATTCAATTTAGAATAATTTTAATTTACTGATTTTTAAAGATTATTTTTATTTTTGGACAGCGGGTAGCTCGTATTTGAAAAACTAAGGTTGAGTAGGTATGTAGTTTTTTCTCGGTGGTGTGTAGCGTTTTACAAACACTTTTCTTTTCTCTGTGTTACTCGTCGCATTGCTCTTGATCTTTTCTAAAAATACATTAGATTATTTATATATTAGAATAATCTAATTTAATACTGTGTCCCATAAACGCTGTGGCCCATAAATGTACCCATTGTTTTTGCTAACGCAGGTAGGCGTTGTGAAATGTTCTGCAGATCAAAGGTCATGGTTTGTGAAAGTGGAGCGCCACTCAACACACCAAGGAAACACAGTGGATGGAGTTAACCCAGTCGTATCACGATTAGAGGGAATCAATGTATTTCCTAGTAGGAGTTCATAGCTATGTTCACGGCAGTTATTGAAAAATTACTGTTCCTATCTACCCAGAAAGGTAAGTGGGTTTATGCCGCTTTACTGTTGGCTGTTGTCTTTTGCGCTTATCAAATGCGGCTAATTACGATAGACACCGACCCAGAGAATATGCTTGAAGCCAATCATCCTGCTCGCGTTTTTCATAACGATGTGAAGCATACTTTTGCTATGCACGACGCGATAGTGGTGGGGGTTATAGCATCACCGGCCAATGACACAGCCACTCATAATGCTGCTTTAAGTACCAATAAAGGCATCTACACACCAAACAACCTGCAAGCAATAGACGTTGTTACCCAGCAAATATTAAACACTGAGGGGGTTATTGCTAGAGATGTCATGTCGTTCTCAACAGTGGACAATATTACTCAAGGTGACGACGGTGAGCTTAAGTTCTCTTGGATGATGTCACAAGCCCCATCATCGCAAGAGGAAGCAGATTACATTGCCAATGCTATTGCACGCCTTCCAATGTTACAGGGGAGCCTGGCTTCCTCATCACACAATGCTGCGGCTATCTATGTGCCCATTAAAGATAAAAATGAGAGCTTCCGTATTGCGGAAGATATTCGTGCATATATTGGCGCGAATACAACAAACGAAACATTGCAGTGGCACATAACAGGACTCCCTGTTGCTGAAGATCAATTCGGCGTTGAAATGTTTATTCAAATGGCAATTTCAGCGCCAGCTGCGGGACTAATGATTTTTATCCTCCTCTTTATCTTTTTCCGCAATTTTACGCTGATTACCGCCCCGATGGTGGTGGCAATGGCAACGGTAATTATCACAATGGGGGCGCTAATCGGCTTAGGTTTCACTGTGCACATCATGTCATCCATGATTGCCATATTTTTGATGCCTATCGCTGTTGTTGACTCGGTGCATATATTGTCTGAGTTTTCAGACCGCTATAAACCAGGTCAAAAGGCCGATGAAGTGATTACCACAGTGGTTGAACACCTATTTCAGCCGATGCTGTTTACGTCGCTGACCTCTGCGGCAGGGTTCTATTCACTTATGCTAACTCCCATTCCACCCGTACAGATTTTCGGTGCTTTCATTGGGTCAGGTATTCTGTTGGCTTTCGCTATTACGCTTACCTTTATTCCAGCTTATATATCAAGAATGTCGCCAGAGGCGCTCGCAAAATTGCAGTCTGCACTGCACGCCGATGCCAATTCCTCATCAATGAAAACAACATACTTACAGCGATTTGTGTACGGTATTCGCACCTTGGCGCTAAATTATAAAGGGGCATTACTCGTTGCGTTTATGGTGATTTCAGCGGTATCAGTGTGGGGTATTTTCCAAATACAAATTAACGATAATCCTGTGCGCTGGTTTAAAGAAAATCATGAAATTCGCGTAGCCGATAAGGCGCTTAATAAGGAGTTTGCGGGTACGTATAACGCGTACATTGTTATTGAAGATACCCGCAAGCTGAAAAGTGCAGGTGAAATACTGCTAAGTGCAGAGTTGCCCCCTTCATTAGATGAATGGCGTGAAACAACCCTCGATACACTAAACAATGAAAATGCCGGCAATAATTTTGAAACTCTCGCATTTGCCGTCGATGATGCATTATTCGGTGATCTTGATAGCGACGAATATGACGCTTTAAATCGATTGCTTTCAAGCATTGATGAAATTAAAGGCACAAGCAAAACGTTTCAACAGCCCGATAATGTAGCGCTGCTTTCAGACCTGCAAAATTACCTAAGCACTCAAACGCTGGTGGGTAAAACTCAGTCCCTCAGTGATGTGATTAAAGTGGTTAACCGAGAGCTGCATTCGGGCAATGACAGCGACTACGTGTTACCTAATACTCAGCCGGCGATAGCACAGACGCTCTTGCAATATCAGTCCTCTCATAGGCCTCAAGACTTGTGGCATTTCGTGACACCAGACTATCGTAAAACCTTGGTGTGGCTACAACTATCCAGTGGTGACAACCAAGATATGACAAAGGTAATTGAGTTAGTCGAATACTACTTCGCTCAACACCCACTGCCTGATGGCCTGACATATCAATGGGCAGGTAAGGCATACCTAAATGTGGTGTGGCAGAACAACATGGTTGCAGGCATGTTAGACAGCTTACTTAGCGCCTTCATTATTGTTTTTGTGATGATGGTATTGCTGCTGCGCTCACTGATATTCGGTGTATTAGCCATGCTGCCCCTTACCATAACTATCACCTTTATTTACGGTGCTATTGGCATTGTAGGTAAAGATTACGATATGCCTATTGCCGTGCTCTCAGCCCTGACATTGGGTTTGTCGGTAGACTTTGCCATTCACTTTCTGGCTAGAGCCAAAGAGATTTACAAGCAAACGGGTAACGTGAGTAAAACGTTTGATGCCATGTTTGAAGAGCCTGCTAGCGCTATTACTCGTAATGCGCTGGTCATCGCGCTTGGCTTTACGCCGCTGCTTTTAGCACCACTTGTGCCTTACATCACCGTGGGCATTTTTCTGGCAAGTATCATGTTTATTTCAGCACTCGTTACGCTGCTGGTGTTGCCAGCTGCTATGACGTTGCTTAAACGTTGGGTTTTCAAGGAGGCCTAAAATGCGTATTTCCATATTATCAGTGTTCATGTGGCGTCGACCAAAAATACGAAACCTTCGAAGCATGTTCAGGGGCCTTGTTGCGCTATTACTTATATCGGGTAATGGATTCGCTCAAGCCTTGGCAACCCAAAGCGACGAAAGCAGCAGTAGTATCGATGTTGCTGAAATCGTTAATAAGGCTGAGCAGGCGGCGTACTACGCGGGCAATGACGGACGTTCAATGGCGAGAATGCTCATTGTAGATGAGCAAGGTCGAAAGCAAATGCGTCAGTTTACTATTCTGCGCAAAGATGTGCCGAATGAGGCAGGCGCCGACACCGGCGATCAACGTATGCTGGTTTTCTTTAGCCGTCCTACTGAGGTTGAAGGCACGGTATTTCGCGTTGAGAAGCATGCGGCGCTTAATTCTGATGACGACCGTTGGTTATATTTACCGGCTTTAGACTTAGTAAAGCGAATCGCCGCAGGCGATAAACGTACATCGTTTGTTGGTTCTCATTTCTTCTATGAAGATGTTTCCGGCCGCGCAACGGCCCAGGACAGTTTTGAGCTGCTTGAACAAACCCAAACTCATTATCACTTAAAAGCAACGCCCAAGGACACAGCGCTCGTAGAGTTCAGCCACTATGTAGTAGAGATAGACAAAGACACTTATTTGCCCACCTTAATTAACTTTTATAAGGGTGACAATAACTACCGCCGCGTTGAAGCTGTGACCATTGAGACTATACAGGGCAATCCTACTGTGGTGAGGAGTAAGGTGACGGACCTGGCATCAGGTGGCTATACCCTTATGGAATTCAGAGGGATTGAATACGACATAGGTCTTCCAGATAGCATATTTAGTGAGCGTAGCCTACGTGTGCCACCGCAACGCTATATTAAATAACACTATTTTGAAAAAGGAATTTAGCACGGTGCGCTTGCCTAAATTACTAGCTCCATCCATATGGATAACGCTGCCTAGCCAAGCTTATGGTCTTTCTGAGTGGGTTAAAAAGCAATGGAGGGCGCACGCTTTACTCGCGCCGAATATTTTCATTTTTGCATTAATGGCAGTAGTAAGTTTACCGTTAAGCGCTCAGACGTTAAATGTTGAAAGCCAGAACCCAAAAGACCCGTTAAAAATCGGCACACAAGAGTACAAAGCTAACGTAAACGACGAGTGGGACAGTGTGTGGCCTGAGGAGGATAATGTCGAATCAGGTGACGATTGGAGCGATGAGTGGGATGACGAATGGGGCACTGACAGCAAAAGTAAGCTTCGTATTTCTGGTTTCGCCGAGCTCGCCGTAGGAAACCGTTTTTCCCGTGACATGGCTACCGCGTTTGGCAGTCAGAATTCACAAATGAACGAGAGTTTTCAAGCTGCTAACGCGCCATCTGTGTTAAATAACAGCACATTGCGCGACGCCAGAGTTCAACTTCGCGCAGACTATGCATTAGACAGTTCCTCCATTTCCAGTAAAGCCGACGTTTGGTATGACGGCGTAACGTCGTCGTGGGGATCACAACTTCGCGAACTGGCATGGCAAGGTAGCTTAAGCAGTATTCTACCCAGCGCTTTAGTCGGCACGGGGGACTGGGCAAATGCATTTGACATTAAAGTCGGTAAGCAAGTGCTGACCTGGGGGACAGGGGATTACTTGTTCTTAAATGATCTCTTCCCTAAAGATTATCAGTCGTTCTTTGCAGGAAGAGAAGACGAATACTTTAAAGCGCCGAGTAATGCATTAAAGGTGTCGGGCTACACGGATTTTGCCAATGTAGATTTAGTCGTCACACCTGAATTTGAGCCTGATATTGGTATTACAGGCGAAATATTTTCTTTTTACAGCCCGCAATTGGATGAAAACATTGCCCCTTCGTTTTCTGTTGAAAGTGATAATCGCCCACGAGGAAGTGAGCTTGCCTTAAGGGTGTATAAATCTGTTAAGGGGATGGAGATTGCAGGCTATGGTTACACCGGTTATACAAGGCAGCCCACCGCGACAGATTCTCTTGGAAGACCGCGCTACAGTAAAATGAATGCCTATGGCGCAAGTGTTGTCGCGCCTCTGGGGCGGGGGATAGCAAATGCGGAATATGTTTTCTACAACAGCCTTGAAGACATAGATGGAAGTAACAGGCAAATAGCGAATGATCAAAGTCGTTTCTTACTAGGCTATAGCCAAGAAATTACCGCAAATCTTACCGGTGGTTTCCAGTGGTACACCGAGTACTTACACAATGCGGATGGCCTAGATAGAACAGTCTCGTCTTCTGAGCGAGTTCAAGAAAAATACCGCCATTGGGTGACGACCCGTTTAACGTGGTTAGCACTTCGTCAAACACTGACGTTAAATACTTTTCTGTTTTATTCACCCAGCGATAGCGACGGATACCTAAAGACTACAGTGGCTTATTCGCCCACCGACAAGTGGCAAGTGAGAGCGGGGGTGAATGTCTTTTCAGGTAAGGATAACTATACGTTTTGGGGGCAGTTTGAAGACGCAAGTAATGCGTTTATTGCCTATCGATTTTATTTTTAATCTCTTCCAATATTTAAGGATTACGTTATGTCTCAGGAAAAAGCATTAACCGCCTTCGCAGGGCTCATGGTGTTGTTGTCTGTATTACTAACCCATTTTGTTCATGCAAACTTTATGTGGTTTACCGTGTTTATTGGCGCAAACTTGTTCCAACAGAGCTTCACTGGCTTTTGCCCAGCAACGCTATTTTTTAAACACGTGCTTGGGCTTAAAAGTGAACGGGAGCTAGCGTAATTAACTGATGCTTCACAAATGCGCTAGCAAAGCATTTTCTATTGAGTAATTGGCGCTAAGTAACATTTTGCAAAGATAAACGCTTATCGCAATTTACTACATTGTGATATGTTATAACGTGATTGTTAAATAGTATGTTAGGTCATCTTTGTGAAATTTTCTGTCACGCTTTCTAGCGTTAAATTCGGTTTAATTGCGGCACTATTGGTTTTATTTAGCACGTTAAACCCAACCCAAGCCGCCAATTACGAGGAAATTGACTGGGTAGCTCTTATGCCCGAGGACGATTTGAGCGCGCTTTTAAATAGGCCTGAGTTTTTAAACGATATTGCCGATGGCTCTGCCGCCGACTCTGTCGATGACTTTGCTTCAAAGCAGCTAGAAGATGAACAAGCACAGCGATACCAACAAGCGTTAGTGTCGACGCGAGTGATAGAGGCGTTTGACGGGAAGGCTATCCGCATCCCTGGATTTATTGTGCCTTTAGAGCAAAACGATGAGCAAAAAGCGACGGCTTTTTTTGTCGTTCCTTATTTTGGGGCTTGCTTACACATGCCACCACCGCCACCAAATCAAATTTTGTATGTTGAATACGAAGATGGCATTGCAGTTGAGAACTTGTACGACCCTTATTGGTTTGAAGGCACGGTAAAAATAGACAACCACGAAAGCGCACTAGGTACATCTGCCTATTCGTTAGTGCTAGACAGCTTCGCGCTTTACGAGGAGTAACTGATATGAAAAAAACAGTCGTTGCAGCTACCGTTTTATCAAGTCTTCTAGCATTTCATAGTACTGCGTGTGAACTACATGCAGGTATGGGAAACATGCAATTTGGCTTTCAGCACCCCATGATGCAACAGCACTTAGCGGCAGCTAAGGAGCCACTTATTTCGCTCAATATCGACAGAAAGCGAGAAGTGACTAAGCTTGAGGCGTCAGCTGTTCCGCTGCGATTTACCATTCCTTCGAACTACAAAGAAGTTAGCGTAGATGTGATGGCAAGTGATGGCGTAACGCTACTGTCGCCGCAGCGCTTTTCTCTGCCGTCTACAAAGGGCGAACAAGCCATTAGCTTTCAGGCACAAGAAGAAGGCACGCACGAACTTGTTCTAAAAGTCTATGCGCTTAAAAAGAATGTGCCGGTAACTTACACCCGCAAAGTCAAAATTTTAGCAAGTTAAAAGCTAGGATAATGTATGAAGCGCGCCACGTACGTTTTACTGGCTTCTCTTATTGCTTTGATAGCATTGGGCGCGCTGGTGGGGCTCGGCCTGAGGGGTAAGCTTGATAGCGTAATTGAGCGCTTTTTCGAGAATAACACGGCGATTTATCAAGACAGCCACAGGTTAACTACCGTTCAACAGTTCCAACCCTTATCGTGGGACGCGCTGTTACCTGACGCCGAAAAGGCGCTGTTGGGCAAGACCCGAACGACTCAAAATCCTCAGCAGAATTTACCCCTTCATGAACAGGTATTTCAGTCTATTCAACGCACGTTTGACGATGAATACCAGCAAGCGCTTATCTCAGTGAATACGGTTGATACATTTAACGGCAAGTACGTCGAACTCAGCGGGTTTATTGTGCCTGTAGAGGCCAATGCACAGCGAGAAATAACGGCGTTCTTCATTGTGCCTTATTTCGGCGCGTGTATTCATTACCCACCCCCGCCACCGAATCAAATCGTGTTTGTTTCGTTGAATAATGCCCACGAGCAAGGCGGTATTAGAGGAATAGACATCCAGCAGGCGTATACGTTCTCGGGTGAGTTTTCTACTGGGTTGTATGAAGACCCTCAGGGCACATCCGCTTACTTACTGGATGTGGTAGAAATAAAGCCCTATTCAGGGCTGGGAAATGGCATTAACGATGACAACGCTAATCTAACGAACGGCGCTTTCCATATAGAAAGCGACATTCGTTGATTTTACTTTATCAATGGTCTACCAAGAACCATACATGGGGTTTGGCAGAATAAAAATCTCTGTGCCCACTCGTGGCATGAGCAACTCAACGTTGGCAGATTCTTGGGTTACGCCGCCCACATCTTCAATGTTGTCGCCAATTTGCATGATAATAGTGTGAGGCACAGCCCACGTAGACGTCGCGTCTTTAGACGTATTCGAACACGCGATCTTGCCCTGAGTAAGCTGCATCCTGCGCAAGTCTTTGTCATTAACCATACCTTCCTGGCCTACCGCTTCTTTGTCTTCAGCAGTGCGGCCAACAACACAGGTATTACTCGTGGTAAGCGGCAAACCTTGCGCCAAAAGGTTATTCCAGGTGTGACTATCAAGCGCTTTATTGCGATTCGTAATAAGCGCCACCTTGCCATTTCGTGCAACAACTTCATCGATGAAAGCGGCTACACCAGGCACAAGTGTGGCTTCTTCACGTTTTACCCATTCGGCCCAGCTTTGTGAAGAATATCCCAAGCCAGCACTTTCCCGTTCTTTTTGATAGGTGCTATTGTCTAGCACGGTTTCATCAACATCCATCACCACAATATCGCCATTAGCAAAACGCGTAGGTAGCGCTGAAATAGCTTGGCCATACACAAAACTTGAAAGAACAGGGTACTCTTTGCTGCTGGTTTGGTATATCACAGCATTTGACAGAGTGTGTGATTTTACACCAGCAAGCGGGGTTGAGGGCGCAGACGAGCACGCCGCAATAGCTGATACTGCAGCGCCTATGCACGCTGCTTTGCTGATGTAAGAGAGCTTGTTAAGAGATAACAATGTTATTTTCCTTTTATTGTTTCTTCTGCCTACCGGTTTCAACACCCAAATTATGTCTGAATTTATCGATGAACAGGGCCTGATAATTCACCAATGGCGTCGTGTGCATGCAGACTTTCTTGATGTTCTACTTTTACACGAAAATAGGTAGCTTGGTAATACGTACTTAACGCTTCATGCAGTCGCCTTACCGAATCTTCTACAAACATTAGGTTTTCAGCATTACGCTTGGCAAACGCCTGTTCATCTTCACGCTTAACTGCGGTTTGAAGCGGTGTGCCTAACGCGTTTTCTATCAGGTCAATAATACCAATAAAATCGGGGATCTCGTTGTCGCTTAAATCTAGGGTTATATCGGCAAAGGAACGCTGTGCATGCGCCGTGGCGATGCTGGCTTGTTTAGAAGCGAGCCAAGCGCCCATTTCTTCTACGGATAAACCTTTTCCTTCGAATTGCTGCACAAATACTTCTGATAACGCCTTGCGAGAGAGGGAGGCCGAACAAGGACAAGTACTAGAGTACGGTACTCTTAACTTAAGCTGTGCCTCATAACGTTCAGGTGATCGTCTTACGCAAAGTGAAGCAGGGTACGATTGATATCCTGACATCCTACTTATGAGCGCCGGACGCGACACGGTGAGGTCAAAGTGTAAATTAAGCTGGGCGCTGTTGCTCAGCCCATCTTGAGACTCGATAAGCGCGTTCATTAACGACACAAGTGCCGACTTATGTAAGTCTTGGTTGCTCAAATATCGCTGCAGCAAGCTGTACAATCGAGACATGTGAATGCCTTTAGCATTGGGGTGATCTAAACTCACTGTTATATCGACTTTTGCTTGGCTGGCTAATCGTTCACCGCGCTTACCTAGCACGTGCAGAGGGATAGCGATGCCCTGCATGCCTACACTATCAATAACAGGAAGTTGCGCAGTGGAATGCTCTTTAGTGACATCGGGAAGTACCGTGTCGGAATGATTAAAACTAGACAAAATAACCTCTGAATGAGACCTCAAAAACGACTTACACCACTAATATTGCGAGCGTCGCTCGATAAGAATTACCCGCTTTTGAGATTATGATGAAACTAATAGGGTTGTGATTGGGTGGTCTCGCGCTCTTCGCAAATAGGCTCCTGCACGCTCGACCTAAGCCGATAGTTAATCAGGTGCGCACCAACGATAATAAACGACGCGATTACCGTGATTGTTACTTCACCATATTCACCTAGTACTTCGTGTCCTAAGCCTACCCATTCAACCAGCAGTGGACTACTTAAAAGTGTTAGGCCAAAAACACCAGCAAATACTACCCACTTATTTTTGTGATGTAGGTAGCCTAGTGAGAGCGCAAAAACACCGATGGGTAGCACAAAGAACAGCAATATTTGATGGAAGGTTTCATCATTGAGAATTGACACACCTGCCAATGCAGGTATGGAAATCAATAAAATAGGCGTTAATAAACAGTGTATTACGCAAAGGGATGAAAGGAGCATAGCGAGCCTGTCTGAAATGAACTGCACTTTTGGCATTGCGCTGCTTCCTTGAGATATCGAATTCATAGTATGTCCGAAAATTGCTATGGCGCACGCACAATGAGTGAAGCTTGCGCCTGAGAGAATAAAAAATCTAACTAGCTGCTTATCAGTAAGGTTGGCTGACTTGGCGTTATCTCTAGTGCGCCTTGTCCTTTGTTGGTTACCCAAATTGCATTAACGTGCTGCAGGCTTGGCCAATGGGGAAACCCTGTCATCTCAATACGCTTTACGGGGCCTTGGCAACTAAGCAAATATGCGACACGAAAATCAGAGTGCGTGTTGCGATGGGCATGGTCTTCGTGTTCACTTTCATGCTCGTCATGCTCGTCATGCTCGTCATGCTCGTCATGCTCGTTAGCTACCTCCCATGGGCTTTCAAGTGTGGTATCGAGTAATTCACACGTATTGCTCAGGGTAAAAATATCGTCAAAGCGCTGAAAAACCTTTTGCGTTTCTTTATAACGTTTTTTTTCGCTAGCCGTGGATGGCGCGTATTCAAACCCCAGAACATCAGCAGCAGGCAGCTGCAGCACAAACTGCCACTCACTTCCCGCTTGTAGGATTTGTAGTTTGCCTTCGCCGTGAGTATGAGGCGCAGCATGAACAGCGTTGATACCCATCCCAGCCAAATTCAATCCGACAAAAGTACCTACCTTAAGAAAAGTTGAAGAGGCGCGTAGCGCTTTTTGTGAATTCTTCCACGTAATAGAAATAGTTTTCATTTTTACCTCTTGCGTAAATGTTACAATATAACATACCATAAAAATAAATATGATACATTATCACATTACACAAATTCAGAGGTTAGAATAATGAAACTGTCTCGATTGGCGTTAGGCTTATCGCTTTCAGCGCCTGCGTTGCTATTAGCATCTCCGTCAGCGCTGGCACAAACACTTTCTGGCACGGTAACTAATGCAGCCGGAAAGCCGCTCGCCAATGCCACTGTTGAAATTGAGGCGCTAAAGCGCGTTACCAGCACTAACGAGCTGGGCGAGTTTACTTTCTCTAACGTAAAGGAAGGCGACTATACGCTTCACATATTCGCCTCTGGCTTCGCTCACTTACATGAGCATGCGCAAGTTCAATCTGACAACGCAGAAGGCGCTAACTTTGTCTTGGCGCGCAGTGCTATCGAGGTCATTGACGTGCACGCCACGCCTATGCATTTATCGGTGATGGAATCGGCCACACCAGTGAGCGTGTTATCTGGCGAAACCTTACGTCGGCAACAAGCGGCCACGCTGGGCGATACGCTAGAAAAATTACCCGGCGTACAGTCTAACTTCCATGGCAATGTTGCGAGCACGCCAATTATTCGTGGCCTTAGCGGACCACGGGTACTGATTACTCAAAATGGCTTGGATGTGAGCGACGTTTCCCGTGTTGGCCCCGACCACGCAGTAGCAAGTGAAGCCTCAACCGCTAAACAAATTGAAGTGCTGCGTGGGCCAGCAACCCTGTTCTTCGGAAGCGGTGCGATAGGCGGTGTGGTGAACGTAGTTGACCAACGTGTGCCCACGTCCACTGAAACGCGCGGTGAATTTGTATTAGAAACGCAAACCGTTAACGACCAGAAACTTGGAACGTTTAACGTGACTACTGGGGTGGACAACATAGCCTTTTACGCTGACGGTTTTTACCGCGATTCAAATGATTATGAAACACCTGTTGCCCCTGACATTGATGACCCAGATGGCGCCCATGTGGTTGAAAACAGTAACGAAGAATCGAATGGGTTTACGTTAGGGACCAGCTATTTATTCGACCAAGGCTATGTTGGCGTAGCGGTAGAGCGATTTGAGCGAGAGTATGGCGTGCCTGGGCACAGCCATGGCGGAGATACTTCGGTATTCGCTGATCTTGAGCAAACTAAGTATCAGCTTTTAGGTGAGTACAACTTTACCAATGACTTTTTGCAAAGTGTTCACTTTAGAGCGGGCTATACCGATTATGAACATGCTGAAGTTGAGGGCGGTTTAGTAGGTACCACTTTTAGTAATGAAACCGAAGAACTTCGCGTAGAGTTATTGCATAAACCCATGGCTGGCTGGCGCGGTGGTATCAGCCTTCATTACAAAGGGAGCGATGTATTTGCTCAAGGCGAAGAAGCCTTTACACCGCCTTCAGAAATGGAGATGTTTGCTGTAGCACTCATGGAAGAGCGTCACTTTGGTGATTTTCTGGTTCAATTGGGGGCGCGAGCGGAAAGCGTAACATTAGACGCATCAAGTGTGCTGTTGCCTGAGCTTGACGCTCACGAGCACGACGATGAAAATGATCATGATGAGCATGCTCACGACGAACATGAAGGCAGCGAGTTCGTACGACAGTTCGCGGTGGATCAAGAATTTACACCTATATCGCTATCAGCGGGTGTGGTTTATACCATTAATGAAAGCTATAACGTGGGCGTTTCACTTTCCCGTTCAGAGCGCGCCCCTTCTGCCTCTGAGCTTCTTTCTTTTGGCCCGCATATTGGCACCCGTACCTATGAAATTGGCGCCCTGTTTGATTTGTCAGAGGAAGGCGAGTTTGTGCTTTCTCAAACGGCAATCGATCTTGAGACAGCAAATAACATCGACCTAACGTTCAGAAAAACACAGGGTGACGTTGGCTTTGTATTTAATGCCTTTTATAACCAAGTAGATAACTACTACTTCCAAGAAGAAACCGGCTTATTCGCTGAAAGTGGTCATGACCATGATCATGGCGAAGAGGGGCACGGTGAAGAAGAGCATAGCGAAGATGAACACAGCGATGAATTACCTGTTTACCTGTTTGGTTCAGCTGACGCCGTTCTTCATGGCTTTGAGTTACAAGTTGCCTGGCAAACCACTGACAACCTAAAACTCGATTTCTTCGCCGACTACGTTAAAGCCCGCCTTAAAGATGGTGGCGCACTGCCTCGCACTTCGCCCATGCGAGTGGGCTCACACGTTGCCTACACGTTAGATAACATTCGCGCAGATTTAGACATCACATATTTTGCAAAACAAGACGATATCTCGACGTTCGAGACTGAAACGGACGGCTACACCCTTGTTGATGCTTCAATCACGTACGACATTCCTTTGGGAGATATTGATTTATCGGTTTACCTGAGCGGTGAAAACCTAACCGACGAAGAAGCGCGCGTTCACACCTCATTTCTGAAAGATATTGCACCACGTCCGGGTAGAAACTTTGCTTTCGGCGTACGCGGTTATTTCTAAGATCAGCTTATAAAAAAGAATTATTGATAGGGATACACACATGAAAAATAGACTAGTACTAAGCGCCATAGCCAGCGCACTTTTGCTCGCAGGCTGTGGTGATGCAGAAACCAATATTGTAGAGCTGGATCCTATTGAGGTGCCAGAGGATGATCACGATCACGACCACGACGATCACGACTCAGATTATGAAATTGAAAGTGAAGGCAGATTGGTTGTTGCCGATGCTGCATCAAATACGCTCACTGTCTTTGATCTAGATGATAATTCAGTACTTGATACGTTTTCTGCAACCTTTGATGGAAGCAGTGTAAGCGCCTCCGCAGACTATCGCTTTGCAGTCATCAACAGCCGAGCAAACGGACTAACTGAGTTTCTTGATGGTGGATTATGGCGAGAAGATCACGTAGAGCATCTGCACGACTATGAAGAAGCCCCAAGTCTGTCTGGTTTCACCCTTGAAGGTAGTCAACCGACTCACGTAGTAACACACGACGGTCAGCTTGCTGTGTTTTACGACGGAAATGCGGACACCAGCATGCCGGCAGCGGTAAAAGTGGTAACCGATACCCAAATTGCTAGTGAAATTACAGAAGTTCCTACTTTGGAATTTACTGTAAATATGCACGGTGTCGCGGAACCGCGTGGAGACATGCTAATTAGTACTGTACGTCGTGATGATGCAGAGTCTCGTTCTGCTAACCCAATCTTGCCAGACAGCGTTGCGGTATATCACTGGCATGATGGCGAGTACGAAGAAGAGCAACGCTTTGATGGCGAGTGTGCTGATTTACATGGCGCCGCTCAAAACGAAATCGCTGTGGCATTTGGCTGTAGCGACGGCGTATTAATTCTCAACGAAGATGATGAGGTATTTACCAGCGCGTTTATTGACAACATTGATGGGCTTGGCGATTTGCGCATTGGCACAATGTATGGACATGAACACGCTGAAGCGTTTATTGGTATTGCTTCACGGCACGGCGGTGGCAGCGCCATCTTGGCCAATGTGTCGCCTGTAACTAGCACAATGAGCGTGATTGACTGGCAGCCAGAGACTGACGCTCATGCAGTGTCATACGGCTTCTCAATGGGCGGTGAATTCTTTGTTATTTTAGATGACAAAGGTTTTGTAACATTGCTAGAAGCGCATGAAGAAGACGGTGACACGCACTGGGAATTTTCGTACAAAATTGATGTGGCCAGTGCCAGCGCCGCAAACCTAGCAGAAGGTCAGTCATTTAGCATGGCGGCATCGCAACACGAAGAAGCCTTGTTTGTTGTTGACCCTGTTGCGCAAGCTATCCTCGCTGTTGATTTGGAAGCCGAGACCACGGAAACCTTGCTTGAACTGGATTTTGAGCCTGCAGGTGCAGTTTGGCTAGGTATTGCTGAAGAACACGAGCACGACGATCACGACCATTAATTCGTAGTGGTATTACGCTAATGAAAGAGCAGGCTATAAGCCTGCTCTTTTTGGTTTTAATGTATTTTGTGCTTAAAGCCATTAGTTTGTTGCTAGAGCTGCTTACAACAACAGCTTTATTTAGGCAGCGGAATAAACTCGCGGTCGTCACCCGGAATAGTTGGGAATAACCCGTTTGCCCAACGAGCCTCAGCGTCTTCTATTTTCTCTTGAGAGTACGCCAAAAAGTTCCAACGTAAAATGGGTTGTTTCTCCATTTTCTCTCCACCTAAAAGGAAGTAGCGACTATTCTCCATGGTTTCAATTTCACTTTCATCGTCCAATAGCACAAATTCGCCTGCGCTGAATACTGCACCGCCTAGTTTTACTTTTCCGGAAATAACGTAACAGGCCGTTTGAGAATTGCCACATGGACGCTCAATAACCGCTCCTGCTTCTGTTATCACATCTAAATAAAACATGGGTGAGTACGTCTTAACCGGTGACGTGTAGCCGTACGCTTCCCCTGCAATTAGTCGCATCAGTACTTTTTCACGATGTATATAAGGCAGTTTAGCTTTGTTAACGTGTATAAAGCTGGGCTCCATATCTGCCTTTTCTTCAGGCAATGCAACCCAGCACTGTAGACCGTTTAGCACATGATCAGTGCCTCGGGTTTCAATGGTCTCTCGCTCAGAGTGAACAATGCCTTTACCCGCCGTCATCCAGTTTACGTCACCAGGCTGTATTTCCTGAATAGTGCCTAAGCTATCCCTATGCAGCATACTACCTTCCATTAAATAGCTAATGGTGGCCAGTCCTATATGCGGGTGGGGCCTAACGTTAATGCCGCTGCCTGCTGGGAAATGTGCAGGTCCCATATGGTCAACAAAAACAAATGGGCCAATGCTCCTTGCGTCAACGTGGGGAATAATGCGACTTACTGAGAAGCCACCTAAATCTTTTTTGTGAGATGAAATTCGTTTTGCCATGATCTTTCTCAATTAACGTTGTTGGGAGAAGTTAACCGGTGACCACGCGGGCTCGGCTGATTCTATTGGTGTTGCGAGTTCTGGGTACTGCTGTCTATCGGCAAAAACGACGTTGCCGTCTACGACAGTTAACTGTGCTTGTGTGTTTAGCAATGCCTTTTCACTTACTGTTAAGATATCGTGGTTAAGAATAGCAAAGTCAGCGTAAAAGCCAGGTTGCAATCTACCCTTAACGTTTTCTTCTCCAGATAGTGCAGCACTGCCTTGAGTAAATAGATTTAGGGCTGTCAGTCTGTCTACATGCTTTGTACCTAAATCAAAACCACCCACGGTTTTTCCGCTCACTGCCCAGTAATAGGTTGCCCATGGATTAAAACTTGAAACGCGGGTACCGTCTGTGCCTAAGCCCACTGTGATACCAGCACTAAGCATTTGCTTTATAGGGGGCGTGCGCTTGGCTTGCTCGGCGCCATATCGCTCAACGAAATCCTCACCGGCAAAGGCCATACGACCTTGCACCGCAATCGCGCCACCTAACGTTTTAATGCGCGAAAGATTTTCATCAGACACCGTCTCGGCGTGGTCGATAATCCAGCGCACGCTATCAACGGGCTGTGTTGAGTGAATATGTTCAAGTACGTTTAAAATACGTGTTATAGATTGGTCATAAGTGGCATGGAGCCTAAATGGCCACTGCTGCAATAGATGAAGCCTAATCACTTCTTCCAGCGCATCTTCGGCTTCGCCTGGAAGTTCAGGGCGTGGCGCACGAAAGTTTTCATAGTCTGACGCTTTATAAGTGAGTAGCTCGCCACCGCCTTCAATTACATAGCCATTGTCTAAATGAATATGCTGGTTTTGATTTGCTTCATACTTACTCATCCATGTAGCAAAACTCACCATTTCTTTATTAGGCACTTGCGGGAACAAGTAATTAGAAACCCGTATCGGTAACTCACCGAGCTTGGCAAGGGTTTCACTGGCTGTATAGTCTTCAGGAAAGGTATGGCCACCGCCGCCTGCGTCTACTACACTGGTTACGCCTAGGCTAAGTAGTTTGCGATAAAACTGTCGACTGGAATTTAACTGTTCATTTGCGCTTAGTTGAGGCAGCGCGGCAATGGTCTTATATAAAATCATTGGGTTGGGTTGAGCGAGCAAAACACCTGTGGGGTTGCCGTTAGCATCTCGCTCTATCACGCTTCCCTTTGGTGCTTGGGTGTCTTTGTCTATTCCCAGTGCTTCAAGGCCTTTTTTATTGAGCACACCGCCTGAGTAAAGATGAAGCACAAATACCGGTGTGTTTGGCGCGATGTCGGTAAGCTCTTGTGGTGTAGGTAAGCGCTTCTCTTCAAATTGATAAGGGCTGAAACCTCCAATGACTCTTACCCATTGACCCTTGGGCGTGCGTTTGGCTTGTGCTTCTAGCATGGCTAAGCCTTCTTTCAAGCTTGTAATACCTTCCCAGCGAGTTTCTAAATTATAAAAACGTCCTCCACGCGTTACGTGCATATGCGAGTCATTAATACCTGGAATGAGCCGCTGTCCTTTTGCATCGATTACTTGAGTGGCACTATCTGCGTCTGCTAGCAGCTGTTGGGCATCTTGCGAAAAGGCGTTAAATTTACCGTTTTCTACGCTAAGAGCCGAATAGGTTTGGCCGCTCGCATTTGTGATTTTTGCATTTACAACGACCAGATCTGGGGCAGCCATTGCCTGGCTAGCGCCAAACAATAGAGCAACAATCGAAAAACGTGACAATAATAAATTCATGGGATAGCTCCTAGTTATTGCTGCTTTGGCTAGTGGTTTGTTTACCTGACTGGGCTGCAAAATAAGTGGCTAGGGCGTCAATATCGTCATCGCTAAGCCCTGATGCATTGGGGCGCATGATGCTGGCCATACCGCCTTTCCTGATGCCGTCGCGATAAGCTTTAAGTGCATAAACTAGGTACGGTTTGTTCTGACCTGCCAAATTAGGGTTACTTTCAATGTTGGCAATGCCTGTTTCACCGTGACACCCCATACAGTATTGTGAAAGTGTTTGGCCTTTTTCGTATTGCGCGCTATCGGTATTAGCGCTAACGCTGAAAGAAAGTGTTGCGATTTGAAGCGCGGTCAATAGTGCTACAAGTGGGTGCAAAGCTCTCATGTTAAACTCCTCGTGCAGTAACGATACAAGTGCGACAGGTCACGGTGACCTGTCGCATCAAAGGCTACTGGCCTTCTTTGGCGTTAAACATTTCGGTTGCGTAAATAAGGCCTAAACCGTATCCCCCAGCATGTTCTTTTGCGATGTTTGTCACGTCCACATAGCTTTCAGTGCGAGCCCAATCACGTTGAAGTTCTAGAAGGTACTGCAACCAAGTAATGGGTTGAGCACCTGCCTGAATCATACGCTGAACCGCCATGTCGTGAGCTTCTTTAGATACACCACCAGACGCATCGGTTACAAAATACACGTCATAGCCTTCTTCAATGGCAGACAGCACTGGACCTACACCGCAAACTTCTGTCCAAAGCGCTGCAATAACAATTTTGTTCTTTTTAAATTTCTTAACCTTGTCGGTGACTCGCTTATCTTCCCAGGTATTCATCGTTGTGCGGTCAATAGGTGTTTGGTCGGGGAATACTGCTTTTAATTCCGGGAAAAGCGGGCCGCTGAATGACTTTTCAGCTACGGTTGTCAGAATAGTGGGTACATTAAATGCCTTTGCAGATTTTGCTAGACCTGTAACGTTGTTGCGCACATCTTCGATTGAATGTGAGCGTGTTGCAAACGCCATTTGAGGCTGGTGGTCGATAAGAATGACCGTGTGGTTGTCGGGTGTCAGAAGGCTCTTGGCTGGCTCTCCCGCTTGCACAGAAGGAACAAGAAAGGTTAAGCCAGTAACAAGTGCTGCCATTGATTTTTTAATATTGAACATTGTGATTTCCTCTTGGATTAAGTTTGTTGTGAGTACTTCGTAAACCTCGAGATAAATCTTATGTTCGTTTTTATTAATTTAAAATGCGTAAAAATTCATCTAATTATTCTAATTTTTAGAATCAAATGCCTGGGTTTGAGAGAATCACGCAAAATCTAACAAATCAGTACCGAAGAAGTTATCGATGACACAGCGCCATTCACCACTTGCATCCCTTTGCAGAACATAAACGGCGCGCTTACCCTCGCAGGGTAGGGCGTTGGGTGTTGTTTTAGGAACAAGGTAAAGCTTAGCGACGACTAGCGCTACGTCACCTGCTTGTATAACCCGTTCATCTCCGGTTGTAACAAAATGATCGGGCATGAATTTCTTTTGAAATTTAAGCAGGGCATCAACGCAGTCTCGCTGCGTGGCATGTTCTTCAGCGGCTTGGTTTTGCGTTGAGCTGGACATAGGGGTCGCGACCACTGTTGCATCGCTAGCATAACATTGGGATAAGGCGTCTTGATCGCCGCGGTTTACTGCGTCATGCAACTGTTGTAACACGTGAGATATTGGATTGTTCATGGCTGTCGTTCCGTTATTTTTACCGCAAGACGAGCCAATAAAAAACCCGCCTTTGCGGCGGGTTTAGTGAATTCTATTTACGCACTAGCTAACCCGCCCATTCCTTAGAATAGCGAGAATAATAATCAGCGCAGACGCTGAGTAAGCAGTATGTGTATTCGTGTTTTTAGGCATAGTATTTAAAAACAGTGCGCTGCTAGTGAGTATTTAATGACCCGAGTATCCTGTGCACAATGAAGAAAGTCAATGGGTTTTTAGGTATAGAAATTAGACCCATGCGAGTGGGTGGGCAAGCGGTAAGTGTAAGGTATAAGATGTAACGCTACCCTAGGCTTCAAATATGGTAATGCGAATAATCGTGCCCTGCTTTAAACAATCATAAATATCTTTATCAGTGAACCCGCTATTGCGGAGAAGTTGCCTGGCAACTAGCTTAGCGCCTTTTGTACACTGCTTGTCACGTATTATTCGAAGTGCTTTGTTTAAATAACTAATAGAAGGCATGATAAATAACCTTACGCGTTAGGCGTGAGTTTTGTATGATATTTAAACGATATGTTTTGGTGTAATGATCACTCAAACCATACAAACTGTGTTACGAATTAAGGTGGAATTTGACCCTTGGAGTTACTTTATAGCTGGTTAACGGCCAATGATGCGATGTCGATGTCATCATCAGTAGTACTTGTTGTTACCTCCTTCTTTACGTCGATGATGACAGCAACGCTGGGTATTGGTGGCGGGGTCTTACTACTGGCAGTAATGGCCGGTACTATGCCAGTCAGTGCGCTGATCCCGGTTCACGGTTTAGTACAGCTTGGTTCAAACGGTAACCGTGCACTGATGACGGCAAGGCATATCGACTGGAATATGCTGAAGTATTTTTCTTTAGGCGCAATCGTTGGCGCTTTTTTGGCCTCGTTTGTTGTGGTTCAGCTGCCGTTGGTTATTATTCAATTTGCGGTTGCCGCATTTATTTTATTTCTGGTGTGGGGGAGTAAACCCAAAGCACAAGAAATGAACCCCGCGGGTAGAACATTGGCAGGGTTGGTAACCACGCTGGTTTCAATGTTTGTAGGTGCCACAGGGCCTCTGGTGGCGGCATTTGTACACAGAAATAATTACAGCAAAATGCAGATTACCGGCACGTTTGCCAGCTGTATGACACTGCAACACGGCCTTAAAGCGTTTGTTTTTACCTTTGTAGGGTTTTCTTTTGCCCAGTGGGCCGGGCTAATCATTATTATGATTGCCAGTGGTGCGCTCGGCACATTCATCGGCTTGAAAGTATTAAAGCGTGTCCCCGCTGATAAATTTATGCTGGCGTTCAAGATAGTGGTGACACTGTTGGCCCTGCGGCTCTTGTGGCAGGCATTCTCAACCTTATTTCCCGCTGTAATCTGACACAGTTCTTTACCTTCAAAATACTTACGTTAGTGCGCAAGTTTTCATTTCTAGCGTTTAAAACGGCATGTGTATCAGACATTAAGAGAAGATAAACCAGCGAAGGAGAATCACTGGTTTATCTTTATGCCTTTTGAAGTTTGAGTTTTAAACGGTTAGAACCTGTAGCTCAGCGATAGATGCCACTCTCGTCCCGCTGCGGGTACTCGCTCACCTACTGCAACATCAGTATTCCTCACGCGGTTAATTCCCGCTGTGTGTGGGGCGTAATGCTTATCAAATAGGTTATGAATGGTGGCCGTAATCTGAAGATTTGACCGCGCATTATCTATAAGGGTGAAAAGCCCCGTAATATGCACCAATCCATATCCTGCAGTAGTGGTTTCATTTTGTAGCGCTGAAACGTGGTTTTGTGCTCCTGCCAATTCTGACGTTAGTTGCAGCGCCATTGGCGCATTAAGTAGCTGTGTATCCCACTGAATGGTGGTGATTAGCTGTTCGGGGGCGATACGAAACAAAGCATCGTCTATATCGTCGCGATTACCGTGCTGAACACTTGCTACTGCGTTAAGCTTCACGTTATCAAACACATTACCCGAAACAGTCAGATCTGCCCCTTTGATTACGGCGTCTGTATTAGTCCATTGAAATGGTGTTGTGCCTGCCATCATGGTGGAGACCATATTGGCAGCCATATTCGTGCTGGGAGAACCAGTAATATAGTCTTCAATATCTTGATAAAAGAGGCGAGGAGAAACTGACCAGCTTTTGAAACGGTAATCAATACCCACATCTATCTGGCGTGCAGTTTCGTTGTCTAGAGCCAAGTTACCAATGTAGTTAAATCCGTCTGCCATTCCCCCAGAAATACCAAGAGGTAGCCACGTATAGCGCTCGAAGTAAGTAGGGGCACGGTTTTTCTGCGATACGCCAAGGACAACATCGACATTGTCGCTGGCGTGATATCGCGTGCTAGCGGCAATATCTAACATGTTATAGCTCTTACTGCGTTCTGCCGCGTTGAAATCATCAACGAGTGAAGCAATGGCAGGGTTCATCATAACCATATTAGAACCGGCTAGCCCGGCATCCATGTCAACACGTGTATATCGGGTACCAATTGTTGTTGAAAAGGATGCTTTATCTCGCTGCCATTCTGCGTACACGCTGGCTGTGTCTTTTTCTACGTTGGTAAAGTTATCAACGAAGAACATGCCGTTATTAGGGTTGGTGATGGTCGAGTTATTCCTGCTGTGGTGCAGATAGGCACCTAGTTTGAGGTCACCTTCATAAAATGGCATTACATAGGTGGCATCTACACCTTGAGCAATAGCATCAGCGTTATTCTCTCTCGCCATGTCGGCAGACATCACCATGCGCTGTGAGAAGTTGTCCATGGCATGTTGGTTGCTGTTGCCAAACCAGCTTAACGTGAAGAACTCCCTATCATTTGCGTTATAGCGATAGCCCAGTCGATACCAAGCGGCATCAATAAAACCAATGTCCATGGCTAAAGCAGGCGTGCCGCTTTCGTTAGTATTAAGTTGCTGATAACTCACATCGACTTGGTGATTGCCCCACTCGACGCCCGCCCTAAACTTACCGCCATTTCTTTGGTAATGGCTGTTTGGTATAACGCTGTTATCTCCCGACTCTTGTTCGTCGCGCTGCTGATGAGTGAAGGCGCCGCTAACAAAAGCCTGCTCACTCTTATAAAACAGATTGCCTTGGTATTGCTGACCGCTCCCCGGAGATATTGCGCTGGCACTTACGCTACCGCTAAAGCCTGTATTCAAGTCAAAAAGTGCTGAGGCATCAGAGTGAATGCGAAGCTTTCCGCCTAGCGTCTGCACACCTGCACTTACTGGCACAATCCCCCGGTAAAGGGTAGCGGTCAGTCCTGGTTCTGGCAGCACATGAGAAAGGGGCGAGTCCATGGCGTTTGGTCCTGCTCCAGCAATATCAACGCCATCAATGCTTACGCCAACTCGGTCACCATAAAGTCCTCTATACTGAATAAGCCCGGTGACTGGGCCGTTTCGAGATATCGACACGCCAGGTAATGTGGCAAGCTGATCGCCAAAGTCAGCGTCAATATTGCTGGTAGCACTAACAGACTCTTGCTCGATATTTTGCGTGCTAAGGGAAAGCGGTGTGCCAATAACGGTGACCACTTCTGTCGAAGTGTTATCGGCTAAGTCGATGGTGTTTGCGTAAATGTGTACGGGCGCGCACGCAGTGAATACGGCAAGCGCAATGATAGATTGCTTCATAACAATTCCATTTTAAAAAACGAGTGTTGTGCATGGTGAAAGCATGCATGTTCAGTGTGTTTGGGAGGTTGTTATGCGTGTGGTGGGGCACGACTTAGCGGCGCCGCGTAAGCAAAATCTGTAAAGGGCTTAGCCGCTAAACGCGCGACTAAAGCGCGATAGCGAACCAGCGATAGCAAAGGTAATGTGGCATGTAGTGGCTCGTCAACCTGAGGTAAGTCGGCTAACGTGCCATTGGTACAGTCAACGTGCTCGGCGGGTGCTTTGAGCAGTTCGGGGCTAACAAAAACGAACTCACCTTCAAACTCAGTGGCGCTAATTGAAATGTAGCGCATGGTCTTGCCAGTACAAATAAGTTCAATATCTTCACCTACAAACGCACGTGCTTGCTGCATAGTATGGGCAGCAAGGCCAAGTGCTAATGCATTTTGCAAAAGCATACAAAGGCAAAGTGTTAGTGTAAGTAGGCGTCTTAAAGTCATTTTTCTTTATCTGGTTAGCGCCTTTTTATCATAGCCTGCGTTTTGGTAATTTTTCTACCTATTATTTTTTACGTATCTCCAACCCCCGCTTTTTTCAGCTTTCTGTAAAGTGTACGGGTACTCACTCCCAGCGCTTGTGCAAGTTGCTGGGTATCGCCTTCAAAAGACGTGTGAACCTGACGTAAGTATTGGCGTTCCAATTCGTCTAAGGTTACAACGTTACCGTGAGATGAAGAGGCATCATTGATAGCATCAGAGCTTATGTTATCGAGCTCGGGTAAGTCTGTATCGTAAATAACGGTTTCATCAGCCAGTAAAATAGCTTGGTCTACAATGTTTTTTAGTTCGCGAATATTGCCTGGGAACGGGTAGTTGGTTAGTTTTTCTAGCGCGTTTTTATGAAACCGTTTTTTCTCTTTAGACATTGCCAAAAAGTGAGCGGCTATCAGTGCTATATCTGATTTTCTTTGTCGTAAAGAAGGGAGGTTGATAGGAAAACCGGCAATGCGGTAGTAGAGGTCCTGTCTGAATTCGCCCGTTTCCACCATATGCTTTAGATTTTTGTGTGATGCACACACTAAACGAAAATCAGCCTTTTTAGACACTGTGCTTCCTACAGGCCGATAAGTTTGAGACTCGAACAGCCGCAGAAGCTTTACTTGTGTTGAAAGTGGGATATCGCCGACTTCATCAAAAAACAATGTGCCGCCTTCCGCTGCTTCTACGAGCCCTTTCTTATTTGTGGTTGCGCCTGTAAATGCCCCTTTTTCATAACCGAATAGTTCGCTTTCAAGCAGCGTGTCAGACATGCCGGTACACTCGATGACAACAAATGGTTTGCCAGCACGGTGACTACTCGAGTGAAGTGCTTGGGACACCAGCTCTTTACCCGTGCCGGTTTCGCCAAACAATAGTACTGAAATATCTGAGTTAGCGGCGCGATTTATTTTGTTTAGCATTGCTTTAAATGCCTCTGATTCGCCGACCATCTTTCCTGCTGAAGGTCGGTTTGAGGCAAACGAAAGCTTATCAAGTATTTCCAAGAAACCTAATAATTCTCCGCTACCGTCGAAGATCGGGCGCATGAGGATGTCGCAGTAGCTTTGACCCTCACTGGTGGTATGAACGTGTACTACGCTAGCCGCTCGTCCTGTGGCTTTACTCTCTTGCATTGGGCAATGCTCGCCGCACTTATCGCAAGGTTTGTTGTTGCGGTGAGAGACTTGATAGCAGGTACTAAAGCCAAGCTTTATATCCACAGGGTAGGTATCTCTGTAGGGCTGGTTGACAGCTTCAATAACGTAGCTTGGGTTAATGAAGATTGCGGGTTTATCTATCGCATCTATCATCGCTTGTACTATGGATATATTCATGGGTGGCTGAATATTAGTTTGTTCTAATTTAATTTTGGCAATTTATCATATTGGCATAGAGCTTGTTCACTGTTTGAGACAAACGACAATACTTCGGTAGCAACTCATTCAGTTCCAAAGAGAGTTTTATAATGAAAAATAGCGTAATGCTGATGGCGATAAGCTTATTGGCAAGTAGTGCTCATTCATTGGCAGATACAGTGACTGCCAATGAGAAAAAAAGTGAAAACAGTGTACAGGAAAAAGTCAAAGAAGCGCGATTACACGCAAAAGCACTGGGAGGCGCGCTAAAGTCACGACTACAGCAAGCAATTCAATCCGGAGGGCTAGAGGCTGGCGTTAACGAATGCCAGGTTGCAGCGGCTCCTATTGCTCTGGCGCTTAGTCAAAACGGGTGGGAGGTTGGGCGTACCGCGCTGAAAGTAAGGAACCCAAACAATGCGGCAGATCAATGGGAGCGTGAGCAGTTAGCGTGGTTTTCACAATTACTGACCAAAGCTAAGCAAGACAATTTGGCCCCTAAAAGACCCCTTGAAACTTATCAATACGATAGCGAAAGCGGTAAGTTTAGGTACATGATGGCGATTGAACAAGGTCAGGTATGCATGGCATGCCACGGAGCTAATGTGGCACCTTCAGTAAAACAATCCATTCTAGAGCACTATCCCAACGATCAAGCTACAGGGTTCGAATTGGGAGAATTACGAGGCGCGTTCACACTCTCATATACCCCTTAACTTTTCCTTATACTCCACTTTTTGACATTCTGCTAAGCAGCCTTTCTCTTGTGCCATATTTGTCACCTAAATGACAAATATGGCGAACGCATCGCCACCAATTGTTGCGTTGGATCAATAAGCCACACACTCGGTCGTGGAATAATTTATCTGCACAGTACGAAAATACCGCCGTTTATCGGTAATTGCGCTTTAGCAGCCAAATTACTGATGTATGGCATAAACCGTGCTCTTGCCATGCGGCATATTCATGTGTTCATCACTGAATTTTAAACCACTTTTTCTGCTAAGCGTTTAACGCGCACACGAAATACAAGGGAGATAACCCATGAGCGATACGTTAATAGAACTATCGCGGTGGCAATTTGCATTAACTGCAATGTTCCACTTTATATTTGTACCCTTAACTTTGGGGCTTAGTTTCTTACTTGCCATTATGGAATCGGTATACGTAATGACGGGTAAAGAAATTTATAAGCAGATGACCCAATTCTGGGGAAAGCTGTTTGGAATTAACTTTGCCATTGGTGTAGCCACAGGCTTAACCATGGAATTCCAGTTCGGAATGAATTGGTCTTACTATTCTCACTATGTAGGCGATATCTTCGGTGCGCCACTTGCTATCGAAGGCCTAATGGCCTTTTTCCTGGAATCTACCTTCGTGGGGTTGTTCTTCTTTGGCTGGGACAAAATGTCAAAGGTGAAGCATTTGATGGCGACTTGGCTGGTGGCCATTGGTTCAAACTTTTCTGCACTGTGGATCTTGATTGCTAACGGCTGGATGCAATACCCGGTAGGCGCTGAATTTAATTTCGAAGCCATGCGTATGGAAATGACCAGCTTTGCTGAGGTTATTTTTAACCCCGTAGCACAGGTCAAATTTGTTCACACTGTATCAGCAGGTTACGTGACCGGCGCAATGTTTGTGTTGGCAATTTCAAGTTACTACCTGCTTAATCATAAGCATATCGCCTTTGCGCGCCGTTCGTTCGCCATAGCTGCTAGCTTTGGCCTAGCCTCAACGCTTTCTGTGATCGTGCTAGGTGATGAAAGTGGTTATGAGCTTGGTGATGTACAAAAAGTGAAGCTGGCAGCAGTTGAAGCTGAGTACGAAACCCATCCTGCACCTGCGCCGTTTACTGTGTTTGGTATTCCAAACGACGAGAAGCAGGAAACCGAGTACGCCCTTCAAATTCCTTGGGCAATGGGCATTATTGCTACCCGTTCGTTAACCGAAGAAGTGAAAGGCATTAAGGATCTTAAAGAAGAGAATCGCGAGCGTATTCTGAGCGGAATTAAAGCCTATGAAGTGCTTGATGATGTAAGAAACGGCACCGCGACAGCTGAGCAACGTACTGCCTTCGACCAAAATAAAGACAGTTTGGGCTACGCTATGTTGCTAGAGCCTTTCACTGAGAACGTTTCAAATCCTTCTGATGCCGCGCTTCAACAGGCAGTAGATTACAGCGTTCCGCCGGTTGCCCCATTGTTTTGGAGTTTCCGCCTTATGGTTGTGGCTGGCTTTATTATGCTTGCGCTATTTGTGTGCGCCTTTTACTACAGTACTAAACACAAGATTACTAAGCCACGTTGGCTATTAAAAAGCGCGCTCTACGGTTTGCCGCTTCCTTGGATTGCCTGTGAGGCTGGCTGGTTTGTCGCTGAATATGGCCGCCAACCATGGTCAATTGCAGAGGTGCTTCCGGTGCATACGTCGGTATCTAATCTCGCCGTAAGCGACGTGGTAATAACCCTTGTAGCCTACAGTGCTTTCTATACCGGCATGTTCATTATTGGTTTTTACTTAATGAAGAAGTTTGCCAAAAAAGGGCCAGTTCCACCTGAAGATAAGCAGCCTGACACTGAATTTGATCTTATTGACCTTGATGAGCAAGGAGCAAAAGCATGATTGATTATGAATTACTAAGAGTCATTTGGTGGTGCTTGGTTGGCGTTCTGCTAATTGGCTTCGCGGTTACTGATGGCTTCGATTTGGGCGTTGGAGCTCTGCTCACGCTTATTGGTAAAAATGACAAAGAGCGCCGCGTAATGATAAATACAGTAGGGCCGCACTGGGATGGCAACCAAGTTTGGTTTATCACCGCAGGTGGCGCTATTTTCGCCGCGTGGCCGATGATTTACGCCACTGCGTTTTCTGGGTTTTACCTCGCGCTGGCCCTTACCTTAATTGCCCTTTGGATGCGCCCGATAGGCTTTGATTACCGCAGTAAATTACCTAACCCCCAGTGGCGTAAAGCGTGGGATTGGGCGTTATTTGCTGGCGGTATTATCCCAGCCCTTATCTTTGGTGTGGCGTTTGGTAACCTGCTGTTGGGCGTACCGTTTGAAATGGACAGCACGCTTAAATCAACCTACACAGGCTCGTTCTTTGGCCTTTTAACACCGTTTGCGCTGGTGGCAGGACTGCTTTCTGTGGCTATGTTGCTGAATCACGGTGCAACCTGGCTACAAATGAAAACCGATGGCTTTATTGAAGTTCGCGCACGTGCAGTATCGGTTGTGTTAAGTCTGGCTGGTGTCACGCTATTTGTACTTGCAGGTCTTTGGGTAGCATTTGGATTAGATGGCTTCGTGATTACCTCGGCAGTCGACACTATTGCAACGTCAAATCCACTTAAGAAAGAGGTTGCCATTGAAGCTGGAGCTTGGATGAGCAACTACAGCAAATACCCTCTTATGATGGCAGCACCTGTGCTGGGTATTATTGCGGGTCTGGCCTGTGCGCTTTTCTCTAAGAAAGGTAATGCAGGCATGGCGTTTGTATCGAGTGCGCTATTTATAGCAGGCGTTATTTTAACGGCTGGCTTTTCTATGTTCCCATTCTTAATGCCAAGTATCACCATGCCACAGGCGAGCTTAACCGTATGGGACGCTACGTCTAGCCATATGACGCTAAACGTAATGTTTATCGTTGCCTGTATCTTTGTGCCTATTGTACTTAGCTACACGGCCTATAGCTTTTACGTAATGCGCGGGCGCATTAAAAACGAAGACCTCGACCAGTCTCACACCATTTATTAAGGAGAACGCTATGTGGTATTTCGCTTGGATTTTAGGAGTTTTGCTGGCGTGCTCTTTTGGCATTATCAACGCCATGTGGTTGGAGTCGACGGAAAATATGGATAGACCCGAAGACTAGGTGTTTTAAATAGCGCGGAGTTCATCCGTTTTCAAACACGCCGTAAACCCATCCATGGGGGCTCTTCAGCAGCGTCCCTGCTGCTGAAGGTTTGAAAACGGATGAACACCGCGCTATCAGTTTAATTGGCAGGTTCTTGCAGCCAGCCCACCACTTGGAAAAGAATGAAAAAGAAATGCGAAATTTGCTCTCATTACTAAGTAACGCAAAAGAAGAGTCAAAACCACAGTGATCAAAGAAAAAGTTCCCAACCGGCAAACGCTTAATGCGTGGTGCAATGAGATGGATAAGGCGCAGTCGCTTGGCTTGCGCACTTCGCTTATGGCGCAAGTAGTGGTTAAGTGTTTGTCGCTTTTTTCTTTGATTATTGGGTTCTATTATTTTTCACATATTGCTCATGACTGGGTAGTAAACCAGACTCCTGCAACAGCGAGTGATGTCACAGGACTTGCCGTTTCTCTGGGAATGAGTTGGCTGCTTCAAGGCGCATTCAATGCCTTATCTAGTAGTGCAAAAATGCAGGTGTTAAACAAGCTCGAACAGCACCTACAACACGTATTCATTGAGCGTCAATATGCGCTTATTCGACAGCACTCGGTTTACTATTGGCAAACGGTGTGGCTGCAGCACTTACAGGCTTTTGCTGACTGGGCACTTGAATATCGAGTGCAGCAAATGATTACAGTTGTTGTCCCCTTGTTTGCTTTAGCCGTTATCTTTTATGTAAACCCCGTTATAGGAATTGGCCTACTGCTTACATTGCCGGTAGTGCCGCTTTTTATGATCATTGTGGGCAAGGGAGCCGCTGCCCTACATCGAAAGCATTTTATCGCCCTTGAACGTTTGGGAAGTTTATTTACTGATAGGTTAGCCGCGCTGCCGATGCTGGCAAATTATCAGGCGCATCAAAAACAAACAGCCCTGCTTAAAGATGCCAGTGAAAATTTGAATGCGCGTACTATGAAAGTAGTGAGCGTAGCCTTTTTGTCCAACAGCGTGCTCGACTTCTTCGCAACACTCGCGGTTGCACTTACGGCAGTATTTATTGGTTTTTCACTGTTAGGCGAATTGAGTATTGGGCCGGAGATAACGCTCCAGCAGGGCTTATGGGTATTGCTGACTGTGCCATTGTTACTCAGTGAAATGAAAAAGCTGGGGCAGGTATACCATCAGAAGGCGCAAGCAGAAGCCGCCAAAGCTGAACTCACGCCGTTATTCTCGCGCTTCACACAAAATCTTGATGGTAGTGCAGTGAATCCGGTCAACGCTGACACAACCCACCATTATTCATCACAACACGAGGTATTGCTTGCGGCTAAAAACCATAAGGTTTTTGACATAAACGCCCCGCAACCTCGCTTGCCCAGAGGTAAGGATAAATCGGCTGTTGATGATCCTCCTGCACTTTTGCACGCTGAATCCCTTGCAGTATTAAAGGGCGATAAAATACTCATTAGCGGGCGCTCTGGTTCAGGTAAAACATTATTATTAGAAGCATTAGGTGGTCAAAGACCTAGCACACATACATTCAGGGAACCGGTAATTTGGATAACCCAACACCCCGTGATCACGCCAGGTACCGTGCGTGAGAACTTGTGCTTAAACGACAGCTATACAGACGACGCGCTTATGAAAGCGCTAGAAGCAGTAGAGCTTGACGCGTGGCTGTCGTTATTGCCTTTGGGGCTTGATACGGTAATGACTGATTATCCGCTGCTTTCAGGTGGCGAAGCGCAACGGCTGTCGCTAGCGAGAGCGCTGTTGCGCAAAGACGATATATGGTTGCTCGATGAACCCACGGCCCATTTGCCAGATTCCCAGCATGCAAGATTGGCACAGTTAATTGAACGTTTGGGTAGAGACAAAACACTGATTTGGGCTTCTCACAAAGCACTCCCTGCAAACTGGTTTAACCGCTTTTGGACGGTATCGCGCAGTACGAATGAACAAGACGCCATTTCCAACTCAAACTTCAACTCAAAGTCAAAATCAGAGGCAGGGCTTAAAAGCAAAATAGGTGCAGTACAAGACGGGCACCTACAAGGCTGTAGCAGCGTGACGGAAACGAGCTTTAAGATGAATGCCAATCAAAAGGAACGTAGCCTTGATGAAAAGTAAACCGGCTTATCTCACGCTGCTGCTTGCTCTTTTACACGGTGTGGCAGGAATAACCATTCTTGTTATTTCTTCGTGGTTTATTGCTATCAGCGCTATTGCACCAATAGGTTTTAATTACGTTATTCCCGCGGTGGTTATTCGCGCGCTAGCACTACTTCGCATTGCTTCGGGATATGCCAGTATGTGGGTGGGTCATAACGATTTGCTTACCCGTATCGCAGAGGGTCGCTTGCTTGTATTCAGTCAACTTGAAAACAGTAAAATTACCGACAAAGCGTTCACCACAGAAGCATTAGCCCAGCATACCGAAACGCTTGCCAGTCGATGGATTGCTTGGATAGCTCCGCTTTCTAACATCACATTTATATTCACTAACCTTTGCGTTGCTGCGGTATGGTTTGACCTTCCTGGCACCTCGTTTTTACTTGCACTTTTTGCTATTTGGCTCGTCATCGTTGTGCTGCAAGGCTTAAGTGGTTTAAACGTTGCGAAAAAAGCGACAAAGGAAAACAAAGTGTTTCGCCAAGAGTCAGCCGACTTCCTTAACTGCAGCGCTTTATGGCACTTAAATAAAACAATGACAGATAAGCCGCAGGAAGAGGGTGGGCATGTGATCAATAGTGTGCCGAGTGCTGACAGGGTGTGGCGACAACAAACTACGCAGAAAGACAAAGCGCAACGCGCGAGCTGGTGGTTTCAAGGCGCGGCATTTTTCGCGGTAGTGTTAGTTATGTCGGGCGCAGTAAGTCCAATATCTGACTTTTCGTATATGCCTATTGCTATTGTTGTGCCCATGATATTGATGGCTGCGCCTGATTGGGCTGGTGCAGCTTTTCACAGCATTACCAAGTTTGCACAGCACAAACAAAGCGCGAAAGCCCTTAAGAAGCTCAAAACCTCACCCATTAAAGTACTTGAACGCACCGAACTGCACCATTCACTTACGTTATCTGATTATACTGCCAAAAATAGACGCTTACCTTTGGTCAATGCTACATTCCCAGCCACTGGCATCGTATGTATATCCGGGCCGTCAGGCTGTGGTAAGTCATCTTTGCTTCAGTCAATTGCGGGGGTTGTGCCTTCTACTGGATTTAAAGAAGTGGATGGCATGCGTATACCCGATGGCTTAATTACAAACTGGCGCTATGTGGAACAAGAGCCAATAGTACTTTCTGGCAGTGTCTCTTCAAATTTAGACCCTGCCGGAATGGGTATTCCCCTTGATGACATGAGTAATCTGTTGGCTCAATTAGGGCTAGAGGCGCTGATGCCACTGTCGATTTGGGTTGGCAAGGCGGGAAGGGCGCTTTCTGGGGGAGAGCGCAAGCGGCTTGCGTTAGCGCGCGCTATTTTATCTCACGCCAATGTGTTGCTTGTTGATGAACCCTTTGAGGGCTTGGATGTAACTACTCAGCATAAAGTGTGTGAGGTATTAGACCACTACGCTGCCAACCACCTCATCCTTGTTGCTTCTCACGTTACGCCAAGCACGTTGAATGTGTCATCAACACTATCATTAGGTGAAGGGAGTGTTGGTAACCTGAGTAAAGGTCAGCGCCTTAACATGGTCACTTGAACATCAGTGCAGTTTTAAATTATGCACATTGCTCAAATTCTTCCGTGATTTCTTCTAACGTTCTTCCTTTTGTTTCTGGGAAGAATTTAGCAACTAATATCAGGCTGACTAAGGCAAACCCGCCGTAGATTGCAAACGTGGCCGCGGCTCCCAAGTTAGCCAACTCCCAAGGAAAGATAACTTGAACAAGAAAGCTGGTGAGTGAATTCACCATACCCACTAATGAAATAGCCAAAGCGCGGGTTTGATTCGGAAAAATTTCAGCAAGCATCGCCCACATCACAGGGCCAAGGGACATCGCGAACGAAGCAACAAACGCAATAATGCCAAACAACACTAAAGGTGCATTCATATTAATACTGCTAGTTAGCAATGGTTGCTGATACGCATCGTATTCGTCGCTGGTAAGTGTGGTCTTTAGCGTGCGCTTAAACTCAACGTCTGAATAGTAAATATCATTGGTTAGTGGAGTTAGCTTTATTGCCACACTCGGCGCATCTTGCTGTATTTCGTTTATGGCCGTTTGCTGTACTTGATATGTCGCCTGTTTAAAGCCATAGGTACAAATAGACATGCTGATCACTACGCCAGTTAAGCCAATCAGCAGCAGCGGTTTTCTTCCCCATTTATCAATAGTTAGCATAGCGACTACGGTAAATGCTACGTTAACCAAGCCAATCCATACAGCCTGCATAAATGCCGCATTGGTACCTACACCGCTTTGTTCAAAAATCGTGGGCGCGTAAAAAAAGATAACGTTAATGCCGGTAATTTGCTGAGCAATGGCAATAATAATGCCGACCATTAACGGAAATCGCATGGCCTTTGCCTTTAGAAAGCCTAGGCGTTCACGAAAAGGCCATGACTTTTCTTTAAGTGAAGACGCTATATCTTCAACAAGAGCACTGGCTTGGGCTTTGTCGAATAAGCGGTTTATAACCTGCTCCGCCTCTTTGTTCTGGCCTTTCAATACGAGCCACCTGGGGCTACGCGGAATAGTAAACAGTAAACCAAACCATAGTGTTGCGGGGATAACCTCCAAGCCCAGCATGTAGCGCCACAAATGCGTATCTATACTCCATTCAGTAACCCAACCTGCACCGCTATTGCTGAGCTGCAACAGGTAATAGTTGGTGAAATAGGATAGGGCGAAGCCAAATACAATGTTTAGCTGGTTCACCGACACCATTTTGCCTCGGTTTTCTGGGGCGCTTATTTCTGAAACATACAGCGGGGCAATGATCAGCGAACAAAAGGCAATGCCGCCAATAAAGCGAGAGAGCACTAATAGTTCGAAATTAGGGGCTAAGGCTGAGCCGACAGAAGAAAGCAGGTAAAGGAAAGCGACAAGAATGAGTGCTTTGCGCCTGCCAATAGCGTCGCTAACGCCGCCGGCAAATAGCATGGCTATTAGCGCGCCGAGTGTCGGTGAGCTTACGACGAAGCCTTGCTGCCAATCGCTTAGGTTAAATTCGGCATCGATAAAGCCATTGGCTCCTGCTATTACACTGGCATCGAAGCCAAAAATAAACCCTCCAAGAGAGACAATGAGTGTGTAATACAGCGACGGAGACAGGGCTTTATTCATTTTATAATTTGCCTAATGTGTCCCTATTTACTACTTCGGGTTCAAATAAGTGCTCAATAGGAATAGGGCTTTTTATGTCATAAACATGTTGTAGCACCCAATAAGCAGCCATTTCTCCCATAGCGTGAATAGGGTTATTAATTGTAGTGAGTTTTGGATAAAGGTAGCGCGAAAACAGTACGTTATCGAAGCCAATGATAGAAAGCTGTGACGGTATATCAAATCCCGCTTCTCTTGCGGCAGTCATTGCACCAGAGGCCATTTCGTCGTTCGCGCATACCAATGCGGTAAAGTCAGAGAATGTTTTCTGAAGATGCTGCATGCCTTCTTGGCCTGATGATTCGTGGAAGTCGCCTTCAAAAACACTGTTTTCATTAAAGGTAACCCCTGCTTCTTGAAGGGCTCTTTTGTGACCTGCCAGACGATCGCTCGCATCCTTTTTAAATAGCGGGCCGCTAATGTACGCAATCTTTTTGTGGCCTGCATCAATAGCAGCTTTCGTTGCCATGTAGCCGCCTCTTTCGTTGTCCACAACAAAGCAGTTCTCGTCGAGAGCGTCCACTTTTCGGTTTATCACAACAACGGGGATCTTACTGTCTACTAGTGTTTTTAAATAGTCATCGGAGACGGCTTCAGCGTGAAGAATCAAGGCATCGCAACGGCGGCTTTTTAAAAACTCAATCGCTTCGTGCTCGCGCTTTTCATCCACATGACCGGCGGTAATAATAACGTGCTTACCATTTTGTTTTAGCACATGTTCTACCGTACTCATCAGGTCGCCAAAGTAAGAGCCGTGCAGTTCTGATACGAGCAAACCGACGCTGTTAGTGCGGTTTGACGCAAGAGATTGAGCGATGGCATTGGGTTGATATCCCAACGATGCCATAGCATCCTCTACTTTTTTACGGGTGCGCTCGCTTACCTTCGCGTTGCCATTCATAACGCGAGAAACGGTAGCTAACGAAACACCAGCAGCCTCTGATACTTGGTAAATTGTTGCCATACGGTTTGGTACTTGTCCTTATTTGATACCGCTAATGTACCCATTTATCCGGCTCTTAACCAGTTTTGAATAAGCCAAAGCGCTTTGTTTTGGCGTACGTTTTTGGGTTGCGTAGTCGACATAAACTATGCCGAAACGCTTTGAATAGCCCAGTGCCCACTCAAAGTTGTCCATTAGGCTCCATGCAAAATATCCGCGTATGTCTACGCCTTTTTCTATTGCTTCATTTACCGCATTTAAATGGGTGTGGAAGTAGGCGGTACGCCCATTGTCCAACACTTCCCCATCTATGAGCTCATCATCCATTGCTGCTCCGTTTTCAGTGATATAGATGGGCGGTAAGTCGTAGCGTTGGTGCAAATCAACAAGCAGCTCGGTAAAGGCATCAGGAGTGATTTCCCAGCCCATTGCGGTTAATTCGGTTGTGGCTGGAGGCACAATTTCAAACCAACCATTGCCATCACTTTGATACACAGTGCGGGTGTAATAATTAATGCCTAAGTAATCGATTGGTTGGCAAATAATAGCCATATCACCTTCCGCAATGTCGGGCTTAACGTCGGGAGCGAGCTTATCGATAATGTCTGGATATTTGCCTTCAATAATAGGTTTTAAATACCATTGGTTTTGGTAATCATCGGCGAGTTTGGCGGCGTGTATGTCTTCCGGTGAATCACTTTTTGTATGGCAATTGCTAAAGTTAAGTACGATACCGTTTTGGCTTTTTGGGCAAACTCGGTTAAGCACCTTCAACGCTAAACCGTGAGCAAGCAATAAGTGATGCGCTGCCTTTCGACCATTTGCCATGCCTGTCTTTCCAGGTGCATGAATGCCTGACTCATAACCCAAATAGGCTGAACAGAATGGCTCATTTAATGTCGCGTAAGAGTGGACTTTTTCGCCCAACGCGCTTGCTACGGCTTCAGCATATTTTTCGAATTCATAGGCTGTGTTGCGATTAAGCCAGCCACCATTGTCTTCAAGGTGTTGCGGTAAATCCCAGTGATAAAGCGTAACGAACACTTTCATGCCGCGCTTGATAACTTCATTGACTAAGTTTACGTAAAAGCGCATGCCCACTTCGTTTACGCTACCGTCCTGTTTCATCACTCGCGGCCACGAGATAGACAGTCTATAAGCATCAACACCAAGAGAATCAATTAGCTCTACATCTTGTTTCCACAAATCTATGTGGTTACAGGCAATGTCACCGTTAGTGGCATCAGAAATGGCATTTTTCTTTTCGCAGAACGTGTCCCAAATACAATCTAATCTTCCTTTTCTGTCTCCCTCTATTTGGAAACTTGATGTAGCCACACCAAACAAAAAGTCTTTCGACAACATCATTGAATTGGATGGAAGGTTAATTTCTTGCATCGTGGGTATGTCCTGACTATAACAATTTTTTCATATTAACCCTGCACTAGACAGGGCAAATAACATCATATTTACATTGAATTCGATTACGCTTCGTGTAATTATCTCTTCAATGTAAGCGCTTACAAAATTATTTAAAATTAGATGTAAGCGCTTTCAAATGTAAATTTATCATTAAATAGAAAAATAGCAACAGAGGTTATTCGTGGACACACCAGTGCAGCCTAATATTTCAAGCGCTCAAGAGGCAGAGGCAAACGGTGGATACCGTTTTGCGCTTATCTCACTCACCACGCTGTTCTTCATGTGGGGTTTTATTACCTGTTTGAATGACATCCTTATTCCTTACTTAAAAGGTGCATTCAACCTTAGCTTCACACAAGCAATGCTGATTCAGTTTTGCTTTTTTAGTGCCTATTTCATTGTGTCACTGCCTGCAGGCATGGTGGTGTCGCGCATTGGTTACCAGAAAGGTATTGTACTTGGGCTCGCTATAGCCTGCGTGGGGTGCTTGCTGTTCTTCCCCGCTGCATCAAGTCAAATATACGGTATTTTTCTGTTAGCTCTTTTTGTATTAGCGTCTGGTATAACCGTACTTCAGGTGTCTGCCAACCCTTATGTAACGGCACTCGGCGACCCTAAAACTGCCTCGTCACGACTCACCATGACCCAAGCATTTAACGCTTTTGGTACAACCGTGGCTCCCTTCTTCGGTTCTTATCTTATCTACGGCGCTACAGGAGAGCATGGAGGCGGTACGCCAGGCGCTTCAGACGTGCAAGTGCCTTACCTAATTCTTGCAGCGTCTTTGCTTCTTCTGGCTCTTATTTTCATGTATTTAAAGCTGCCGAAGCTAAATCACACCAGCGCAAGCACTGGAGTATTTAAAGGAGGTGCATGGCATCACAAGCACCTTGTTTTAGGCGCTGTCGGCATTTTTATGTATGTCGGCGCGGAAGTGGCTATTGGCAGCATGCTAGTGAATTATCTAGCGAGTCCGGCGGTTGGCGGATTAAGTGAGGCAGGGGCGGCCAAGCTGCTTGCTTACTACTGGGGAGGCGCGATGGTAGGGCGCTTTATCGGTGCTGTGGTCATGCAAAAAATCTCGGGTGGCTACGTGCTGGCGTTCAACGCTTGTGTGGCTATTGCGCTTATTTTGCTATCACTTTCAAGCACAGGAGACATAGCGCTGTGGAGCATTTTGGGAGTAGGTTTGTTTAACTCAATCATGTTCCCTACCATTTTTAGTCTTGCACTTCACCAGCTAGGAAAAGACACCCCACAAGGTTCAGGCATTCTTTGTTTAGCCATAGTTGGCGGTGCCATTATTCCACTGCTTCAAGGCATGCTTGCAGACACCGTCGGCGTTACGCTGTCATTTTTACTACCCGCTTCTTGCTACCTTTACATTGCCTACTATGGCCTTGTAGGAAGTCGCGTATCTCACATTAATACCACTGAAAAGTAACGAGGATAAATAATGCGAAAAAGTATAATCGCGAAAGTTGTTACCGGTGCATTGGTTGGCGTTTTAGTTAGTGCATGTTCAGCTGAAAAAAATACGTCTTCAGTCGATGACGTTGAGCCACAGCCAAACAAAGCGGGCGAGGTATGGCCTAAACTAGATATTGAAGTTAAAACAAACGCTACTGTCGAAACTAAGGTAGAAGAAATTCTGTCTACCATGACTATCGAGCAAAAAATTGCGCAGATGATCCAGCCTGAAATTCGCAATATCACGGTAGAAGATATGCGAAAATATGGATTTGGTTCTTATCTTAACGGCGGTGGTGCATTCCCTAATAACGACAAGCACGCCACACCAGAAGACTGGGTAGCACTTGCAGAAAAGCTTTATCAGGCTTCCATCGATGACAGTTTGGACGGCTCGACAATTCCTACAATGTGGGGGACAGACGCTGTTCACGGTCATAACAATGTTATAGGCGCAACCTTGTTTCCTCACAACATTGGATTAGGCGCGGCGAATAACCCTGAACTGGTAGAGAAGATTGCGCACATTACAGCTAAAGAGGTCATGGCAACAGGTATCGATTGGGTATTTGCGCCTACCGTTGCTGTGGTTCGCGATGACCGATGGGGCAGAACCTACGAGAGCTATTCTGAAGACCCAGCCATTGTTAGAGAGTATGCTGCTTCAGTGGTTAAAGGTCTTCAAGGCGCGGCTGACAAAGACTTTTTAAGTGATCATCGTGTAATTAGTACAGTAAAGCACTTTGTAGGTGACGGCGGTACGGTTGGCGGTGATGACCAAGGTGACAATGTTGCCAGCGAACAAGAGTTATTTGATATTCACGCCCAAGGCTATGTGGGCGGATTAACGGCGGGCGCGCAGTCTGTCATGGCGTCGTTCAATAGCTGGAATGGCGAGAAGCTTCATGGTCATAAATACTTACTAACAGACGTACTTAAAGAGCAAATGGGCTTTGACGGGTTTGTTGTTGGTGACTGGAACGGTCATGGGCAAGTTAAAGGTTGCAACAACGAAGATTGTGCGCAGGCCATTAACGCAGGCTTAGATATCTTCATGGTGCCAAACGATTGGAAGGTGCTGTATGACAACACTCTTGCTCAAGTAAACGACGGCACCATCCCTATGTCGCGTATTGATGATGCGGTACGCCGAATTCTTCGAGTGAAAGTACGCGCTGGACTTTTCGAAAAGCCAAGCCCGGCAAACCGCCCGTTATCTGGCGACCGTTCGCTTATTGGTAAGGCAGAGCATAGAGAAGTGGCGGCGCAAGCGGTGCGCGAGTCTCTGGTACTGCTGAAAAATAAAAATAAAACCCTCCCGATTTCTGCAAGCAAACGCATATTGGTAGCGGGCGATGGTGCGGATAACATCGGCAAGCAATCAGGTGGTTGGAGTATTACGTGGCAAGGCACAAATAATACCAACGATGACTTCCCTGGCGGCAGCTCTATTTATGACGGTATTAAAGCACATGTAGACAATGCTGGTGGTAACGTACAGCTATCGGTTGACGGTAGCTTTGAAACTAAGCCTGATGTCGCCATAGTGGTGTTCGGTGAAGAGCCTTATGCCGAAGGCCATGGCGATAGAGAAACCTTAATTTATCAACACGGGAGCAAGACGGATCTAGCGTTGCTCGAAAACTTGAAATCTCAGGGCATTCCAGTGGTGTCGGTATTTATCAGCGGCCGTCCGATGTGGGTTAATGCAGAGCTAAATGCATCTGATGCATTTGTTGCAGCTTGGCTTCCTGGCTCTGAAGGTGCAGCGGTGGCAGACGTTTTGTTTGGTGAGCAGGACTTTAAAGGTAAGCTGTCTTTCTCTTGGCCGTCAGAGCCTCAGCAGATCGTTAACAAGGGCGATGAAACCTATGAACCTTTGCTGCCTTATGGCTTCGGCTTAACGTACAGCGATGACAACGTTCTAAGCGACACGCTAAACACTGAAATTAGAGTCAGTACTGACAGTAACAAGCCGATGGAAATTCTAAAGGGCTCGGTTGAGGCACCTTGGGTATTATGGCTTTACTCTGGTGATGATTCTCTGGCAGTGAACGCTAGCACGCATACTGTTGGAGCCATTACTTATCGTACGGTTGATAAGGAAGTGCAGGAAGATGCGCGTAAAATCACTTTCGATGGCACTGAGTTCGCCGCTATGCGTTTTGCAAGCAAGAGCTTTTTCCGTGAAGATTTAAGTGCGCAATTACTTACGCATGGTGCCCTAAGCTTTAACGTTAGTCGTCACTCAGACATAAATGCACCTGTAACGGTAGGCATGAACTGTGAAGGCGAGGGAGACGCAGCAGGCAGTTGCTCAACTCAAATTGATATTAGCGAGCAGCTAATGGCGATGCCAGCTGACACATGGACAAACATAAGTATTGACCTACAGTGCTTTGTTGATGAAGGTATCGATTTTACCGGCCTTGTTGTGCCGTTTGAGCTAGGAAGTTCAGGGAAGGCTAGCTTGAGTGTGGCAGATATTCAGTTTACCCCTGAGGCTGACAAATCGGCGAGTATAAGTTGCCAAAACTAAACAGTCAGTAGCTCTCAACGCTACTAGAAAAAACAACGCCGCCAACCTCAAAAACTGGCGGCTTTTTTTTGTTTGCACCGACCTTGAGCCTTCCGTTTATCGATCTATTATGCAGTTCATCCCGTAGCCAACCTGTAATATAAACAACAATCGTTGGTGAGATGAAAGTAGATAAGACGTGTTTCCGTCCTGCATTCATTCTTGTCATTCGGGAAAATTACAGGGTAGTAAAATGACAGATGAACAGCGTGCAACACCAAGTCTCTTACTTGCGTTAACACCTGTTGTATTGACGCTTTTAATCCTCGGCACCCAGATATTTTACTTCGGCGTGTTTGAGCCTCATATACCGCTTGCCATTGGCATAGCATTAACAAGTTTTGTTGGTACTTATCTTGGTCTAACGTGGGAAGAAGTGCGGGCAGGAATTTTTAAAGTTATCCATGTTGCGTTGCCGTCGGTAAGTGTACTTATTGTTGTAGGGATGATCATAGGTATTTGGATAGCCAGCGGTACGGTACCCACCATTATTTACTACGGGTTAAAGACCCTGTCTCCCCAAATTTTTCTGGCCGCGGGTATGGTTATCTGTGCAGTCGTTTCAGTTTCTTTAGGCACAAGTTGGGGCAGCGTAGGCACCGTTGGTTTAGCATTAATGGGTATCGGTGAAGGATTCGATATCCCCATGTACTGGACGGCGGGAGCAGTAGTTTCAGGCGCCTTTTTCGGAGACAAGGTATCGCCGCTGTCGGATACCACAAACCTTGCTCCAGCGGTTACAGGTACCGACGTGTTTTCACATATCAAGAATATGATGGCAACGACAATCCCTGCCATGGTGCTCGCATTTCTGATTTACCTTGGCGTTGGCTTCTTCGTTATCGATGCTCAGAGCGTCTCATTTGCAAAAATTGCAGGTATCACCAGTGCATTAGAAGATAACTTTACCGTTACGGGGTGGGCGTTATTGCCAGCGCTTGTTGTTATGGGGTTGGCCTTAAAGAAAATTCCACCCCTTCCTGCGTTATTTGCAGGAGCGGTTGTGGGAGGAGCTTTCGCCATGTTTATGCAAGGGCAGAGTTTGCAAGCCGTTTTCGATTATGCAAATAACGGATATGCCATCCAAACGAATATTGTTGAAATAGATAGTTTGCTTAATCGCGGCGGCGTTCAGTCAATGATGTGGACTATTTCATTGGTATTGATTGCGCTTGGTTTCGGTGGAGCGTTAGAAACGACAGGCTGTCTAAGAAGCATTATCAATGCAATAAAGAGCAAAGCGAAAACCTTTGCTGGTACACAGATAGCAGCGGTTGGTACGGCGTTTTCTACTAATCTGGTGGCTGGCGACCCGTACTTGTCGGTAGCCTTGCCGGGAAGAATGTATTCACCTGTTTATAGAGGCATGGGTTATTCCATGCTTAACCTGTCCCGTGGCATTGAAGAAGGGGGCACGTTAATGTCTCCGCTCATCCCTTGGAATGCCGGTGGTGCGTTTGTGATATCTGCTCTTGGCCTGGGTATTTCTGGCGCAAACTTAGAAAACCTGCTGTACATCCCTCTTGCCTTTGCTTGTTGGACGGCGCCCCTAATAGGGATATTTTACGCCTACGTTGGCTGGTTCTCACCCAGAGCCACTAAAGCTGAAAAGGAAGAATGGGAGTCTTCTGGGGCCGAAATAGCGAAATTTAATAAGGACGGAACGCCCGTTACCGAGTAATGTTGGATAAGCGAAAACAGTCGCTTGAAACGCGCGAGTGACCGTAGCTAAAACTAGTTACTACAGTGTTAAAGTCTGATGACTCTAATACTGTAGTACGCTCGACTTATTGGCGTTCAATTCTTTGGTTTTCTTAGTCATCCTGACTGAAAATACAAACTCTATTCCTACCAAACCTTTTAGCGACATAAAGTGCTTCGTCACACTGTTTAATGAGATTCGATGTTTCAATCCCCGTTTGATACTGCGCGATGCCAGCAGAAAAGGTTTGTGCGCTGATATTTGGCGAAATACGCACTTTTCGATAACTATCAAGGATAGAGCTAACAACTTTTTTAGCCTCGGCAGCCGACGTGTTAGGAAGGCACAGAATGAACTCCTCTCCACCATAACGTCCAAATGTATCTGTTTTTCTAATGGACTTGGAAACGTGTTCACAAAAGGCTTTGAGTAAATCGTCCCCACACTCATGGCCATAGTTGTCATTGATTTCTTTGAAGTTATCTAAATCGATTAACACCAAAGATAAGTCGTTTTTATACGCCTTTGCTTCATTTAGCTCTAACTGCACTGCGCCGAGTAAACTTCTTCTATTACGAACGCCTGTGAGCGTATCTACGGTCGCTAATGTTTCCTGTTCTCTTTTCAACCTTCGCTGGACAGCATATAGATAGCTAATGAGGGCTAAAAGTCCTAATAAAGTCAGCGCCCCAGCAGTAAGAATTAGATTCATTCTGTTGCTGTTTGCAAGTTCCAGTTGAGATGATTCGTGCTGTTGTTTTAAGAGTTGTAGTTTTCGCTCAGCTAACGCACTTTCATAATAGTCGCTAAACAGTTCTTTTCTGTCGTCAGTTTGATAGTAAAGAGATTGATAAAAGTTCTTACTATCTCGCAATGCTGAAATGGCAGCCCCTTTGTTCCCCAGCTGCTCGAAAAGAGAAGACTGAATAGATTTGAATTGTGCCCAATGTAAATCGGGTGAGCTGTACTCGTCACTCAAGTTGTCGATAATTAAAGCTGACAACGCGTTAGCTCTTTCAAACTCACTCTGTTCTACTAGTGCTTTGAACCGAGAAATTTGATAAGTGTTAGTATCGTATGAGGTCGGTAGTAAGGATATGAAACTCTCAGTTTTTTCAATTAATTCATGCGCCTCTTTTACTTTGCCCAGAGCATAGAAATATTCAATTTTTAAAACTAGTCCATAGGTGTAGGTATTCCAGTCCTCAATGGATGTAGCGTATTCGGTGTATTTTTCGAGCATGTCGAAAGCCTCATCTATTCGACCTAAGTTCTCGAGGCTTCTTCGTTGGCAGTCTAGGGCAATTTGGTAATACCGATGGGGGCTAGACAAAGGCCTAGTATAAAAAAAGGTCTCTGCACGAGAACACAATTCTAAAGCACGCTTATTCTCCCCTAAGTAAGACATATTGAGCCCTATCTCAAGCTCCATGTTTTCTATTGCACCGTCTCCAAAGAAGCGTTTTTCGGTTAATGAAGGCAGTTCGCCTAACACTTTCGCGCCAGAGTTTAGGGATGCTCTTATTAGTCCCATTCTCGCTAGAAAAATGGATTTAGTCGCAATAGCGTCAAAGTAAAGCTCAGGATCATTGTCGTTGGCAAACGCTATTACTTCGTCAATAGTGCTATGGGCTAAACGCCACTTTTCCTGAATGGCGAGGTTATAAGCTGACAGAATGTTGTGTCTGAAATACAACGCTGGGTGTGAACGCTTTATATCTTTTAAGTGGTCTTTCGGGGCAAGTTTGTACTCTTCGAATCCCGTGGGATGATCAAGCATAGATTGCAGTAAAGCAATGTAAACAGATGCAAGAGATGACTGTTCAGATAAGACATCAGAGTCAGAGACTAATGCCGTTAACTCTTCTTCACTGTCGGGTTTACTGCCTATAATTTGGGAATACGCTTGGAAATATCTGTCATCGTCAGATGCGAAGGTATTGTTTATTCCCAACAAAAATAGCACTAGTACGCTAATACACTTCTTATACTTCACTCGCTTTCTTCTTTTATTACTCGTACCTGAGCTTGTCTAGTGAGGTTATCAAATATTGGAAGAAATGTTTGATAATTCTAGCGTGCTAAAACAAAAAAGGGCCTGAAAAGGCCCTTAGTATTATTGCTCTATCAACTTAGAAAGTATATCTAGCGCCAAGCGTGTAGCGAGGTCCGTACTGACGAGCAAATAAGAATTGCTCTTCGAATCGGCCGTAGCCACGCTCTGTTTCGTCGTTAATGTTTACGCCTTCTAGGAAGACAGTTAGGTGCTCATTTACATCATAGTTGATGCTGGCATCAACTTGACCAAAGGTGTCGAACTGAGTTGCTGGGTTATCTGAAGAACCTTGTGCTTGGCCAATACCCACAACATAGTCTGAGCGCCATGCATAGGTCACTTTTACAGAAAGGCCTTCTTTCTCATAAAACACTTGGAAGTTGGCCGAGTCACTGATACCTACTAGCGGGTCTTGCTCGTTCAGGTTGTAAGGATCGTATTCAACGTCACCGTCAACTAACGTTGCGTTGGCGCCGAAACCAAAACCAGTGTCGCCAAACGTGTGCTGTATAGCTAGCTCAATACCTTCAACCGTTTTTGAATCGCTGGAATTACCAGGCTGTGTGGTACGCCAGGTAATTAACGGGTCGTCCGCATTAGGGGTTACCACACCGTTTTCGTCAGCATAGCCGTTATCAATAAAGTAATTATAGATAGCGCTATCGGTGGCTTGCTCACCAGCTGCCGTTAATGCGGTCACGGCTTCGTTCCAGCGAGGGCCTTGATAGATGTCACGTAAACCTTCGAACTGCTGATCTTGACCTGTGGTTGTAATGTAGTTTTCAACCGACTTTCTGAATAAACCCACGGCAAGCATGCTCGACTCGTCGTAGTACCACTCAAATGAAAGGTCTAAGTTAGTTGATTCGAACGGTAGCAAGCTGGTGTTACCCGCCGATGCGGTTCTCGCGCCAATTTTAGGGCTTCCACTGAATGCCAAGCCACCTTGTAGCAAGCCAATCGGCGCTCTGGTAATTGATTTACCCCAAGAGAAACGCGCAACAATGTCATCCGTCACATCTACTTTTACGTCGAACATGGGTAATAAAATGTCATATTCGCCAGTAAAGTCTTGCACCTGTAGCTCGTCTTCAAACTGCGTGATCCACTCAGAAGCTGCGACCCAATTTACCTGCACAGGTACACGAACCTCCGCAGAGCTTGGCACTTCTGTTTCTTCGTAGCGTACACCAGCATTTATTTGCACGTAATAATTACCGACCTCGAAGTCCCACTCTGACTGAACATAAATAGAGTCGGTAATTTCCTCTACGTTACTGACAGAAGGCGCACCGCTGAAGTAAGGGTCGATAGAGTAAGCGTTACTCTCGCCAACGACATCACCAGTAATGAAAGCAAGTTGACGGGCAATGGCTTCGTCAAAATCATAGGTGTAATAGTAACCCGGATTCATGCCTGCGCCGCCACCGTCAAAGGCGTCTAGGAAGCCTGATGTGTCATTGCGAATAAACATGCTGTCTGGGAAAATTTCTGTGAAAGATGGACTAAAACCCGGGCCGCCGCGTAGTCCACTCCACGCTTCAAAACCCGTCAATGCTTGTTCTGTTCGGGCGTAACCAAAGTCAATTTTAACCAGTGGTATGTCGAAAGCTGAGTTATACCACGTGCCGTCAAGCTGCAGTTGCTCAATATCAGAGCGACCTGGTGAGTAAATGAATTGGCTGAAGTTAGAGTCAATTTCACTAGGTAAGATTTCATTCGTACCGTTGTTCCAGTTCACATAAACTTGTGGAATCTCGCCTGCTCTGTAGTCGTAAACTTTTGACTCAAGCTGGTTTGAGCCCAGTATAATTTGGCCAGAGCTACCCAAACCTTTGTCATAACCGTTATCAATCTCGTTGTAAGAATCGTGGTAATCCAGACGGAAATGCCAATCGTCAGACACTACCCAGTCTAGGTTTACACCAATTGAACGCGCGTCAACTCGCGTGGTTTCGCGACTGGCAGTAAACGAACCGTCGTCGCCACTAATATCGGCATAGACTGCTGTACCATTTTCGTCTAATTCGTACGCATTAATATTAGCGCCAAAGTTATTCCAAATACCCCATCCCACTGTGTTGGTGCCAGTAGTGGCGCGTGTTGCAGTGTAATCTATCGTTGCCGTAAAATCGTCAACTGGGCGAAATTGGAAAGTAACTTGGGCGTTTGAACGCTCACGCTGAACGTCAGTAATGCTGTAGTTCATGTCTTTAGGGAAGAACGCAGCGTCGGTAATATTGGTGCGGTTATCAACCACATTTTCAGGGTCTAAGTCAGGTAGTGCAGCGTTTTCTTGAAGCTGCCAGCCTTGAATATTTGCCGCTTGCTGCTGAAAGTCACGTTCTTGGTGAGAGAATGACAGACCAAATCCAAACATGTCATCGGCAAACGTGTTGCTGTAGACACCAGCAATTTCAGGGGTTACGTCATCACCCGCTTCGTTAGACGAGTCGTAAATACCTTTCACTGAAAACGTGGCATTTTGTCCTGATTGCGCCAACGGCTTCATGGTAATAATGTTTACCGTTGCACCTAGTCCTCCGCTGGGATTTTCTGCACGGGCGGTCTTCTGAAGCTCAAGCGTGTTTACACCTTCAGAAGAAAGGTTGGCTAAATTGAAGGAACGGGTAAAGCCCGTCCCCGGCATTTGTCTACCGTTCAGGGTAATTAGGTTGAACTCAGGACCAAAACCACGAACGGTAATTTCACTACCTTCACCGTTTGAACGACTAATACTTACACCTGTTATGCGTTGAAGTGCCTCAGCCAGGTTGGTATCAGGAAATTTACCTAGTTCTTCAGCGGATATGGCATCTACTACGCCGCTTGAGCTGCGTTTTAAATCCATAGAGCGGATCATACTGCCGCGAATACCGCTTACTTGAATAACTTCAACTTCGCCCTCTGCCGGTGTTACCGCTTCTGATTCTTGTGCGTAAGAGGGAAGAGCTAGGGTAGAGCCCATCAACAAAGCCATTGATGTGGCAAGCTGGGTCTTTTTAAATGGTGTGTTTTTCATAATTGCCCTACTAATTCTTATCAATTGGTCACTGCCGCTTTAAAGGCTAAAGCGGCATTTGCTTTGTTACTGTGCTGCTATTTCTACATTGTCGATGCGATAAACTGCACCTTCGCCTTGCCCCCATGCTGGGAACATCATGATGACGTTGATAGCGCTGATATCTAAGCCTGCGTCATATAGGGTTTGTAGTGGGAAAGTGTATGTTTGCCATTCACCTTCAACCGGATCAGCACCTTCCAAGCTGGCCGACATTGGAAGTTCAACAGCAGAAGAGACATTAATGGACTCTACTTTGAACAACCAAGGTGCAGAGGCGTCGTTAGGCATTGAGCTTACTTTCATTTCAAACTTAATCGCGCCATTTGAAAGTAGTGATGAAGCATCGAATGATACGGTTTCATCAGCTAAGAAACCCATCACCGTTGGTGTAGCGCCAATGCGAAATTCTGCTACTGTGCCGTGTTCCGCGTCGTCTACTTCTTCAGTTGGCGTTGAACCACCACAACAATCCCAGATTGACCATTGTTCAGCTGCTGTATCAGCAAAGAGCGTGATGCCCGCACCTGACGCATCTTCGCCGCTATCAGGGTGGTAAAATTTCACATTGTCTAAGCGATAAACCGCGCCTTCACCTGTGCCCCAAGCTGGGAAAACCATAATGACGTCGATAGCACTCACGTCCAAACCACGTGCCTGCAATTCTGAAATGGTAAATGTGTAGGTTTGCCATTCACCTTCCACAGGCTCCTGACCCTCAACGCTATCAGAGAGTGGCAATTCAACAGCAGTAGATGCGCCATTAGACTCGATTTTGAATATCCAAGATGCTTCGGCGTTACTAGGCGCACTCACTACGCGCATATCAAACTGCAATAAGCCACCGTCGGTAAGTGCTGTAGCATCGAATGGGGTGTCACCGCCGCCAGATTCTGGGCGCGTGATAAAGCCCATTACAGTCGGTTCTGCGCCAATTCGAAATTCTGCAGTTAGACCGTGTTCTTCGTTGTCCATTTCTTCAGTAGGGGTAGAGCCGCCACAGCAGTCCCACATAGGCCAGTTAGGGTTTTGCCCATCTTCGAAGATGACTAATTCTGGGTAGCTAGCTCCGCCTTCTTGCGAAATTTCTACGTTAGCCATGCGATAAACCGCGCCATTGCCGGTATCCCACGCAGGGAAAACCATGATGACATCGATAGCACTTGTATCTAAGCCTGCTGCTGCAAGCGCGCTAAGTGGAAATTCGTAAGACTCCCACACACCCTGTTCAGGCGCAGCACCAGCGGTGTCTGCGGGTCCTACATAGCCGTCCATCAGTGGAAGTTCTGCGGCAGTTGAACCTTCAGAACTTTCAATCTTAAATAGCCAATTAGTTGTCGCATTTGCAGGCAGCGATGTAACTTTCAGATCGAATTTAACACTGCCAGTTTCTTCCATTGGAGACGCATCAAACGGAGACGCTTCACCTTCTGGGTCGGTAATGAATTGAGCTCGACTGATAAAGCCCATTACCGTAGGTGTTTCATTAATAGCAAATTCGAAAACCTGTCCTTGCTCGGCATCTTCTACGAGTGCTGGTGTTGACCCACCACAGCAGTCCCACGCAGGCCAGTTTGGATTAGGTGTTCCGTCGAAAATAGTAAGGTTTTGTGCAACACCGGTTGACGGTGGTGAAGGGATAGGCGCCTCGCCTTCCACTAATGCATCGTCTAGTGAGTTGTAACCTGGGCGAACAGTTTCACAGCCCTTGCCGGTGTCTGGGTTCGATGCACATTCGTACACTCGAACATAATCGACCTCGTAAGTCTGACCTTCGGCAAACGCTTCAGCATCAATACCTGTTTCGTTTACGTTAGCTGGCCAGTCGCCACCTACTGCAAAGTTAAGGATAATGTAGAATTCTTGATCGAATGGCGCATTGTCCCAGTGAGTGGTTAGCTCACCTGTGCCTTGCTCAAAGTATTCCGCATACCAGCCGCGGTGAGAAAGTCCAGTTGCGTCACCGTTTGCGTTATAACGAACTTCTGAACGACGCTGCGTAGCGTAAAGGTAATCGTCCATGTACCAGCGAATTTCGCCTTCTTGCCATTCAACGGCGTAGGTGTGAAAGTCGTCTGCTGGATTCGCTCCATCAGGAAGCGAGTAGGCTTTGCCTGAGCTATCGTTATTTGGCCATTCTTGACCATAGTGAAGGGTGCCGTGAATATGACTTTCAGGATTGCCGTCAGCATCTAGTGCTTTAAGGTTTACGGCTTCCATGATGTCAATTTCGCCAGAACGAGGCCAGCCACCGTAAACCTCATCAGTAGGCATCATCCAAAACGCCGGCCAACTGCCTTGGCCCGAGGGTAATTTAGCACGCATTTCAATACGGCCGTATTTAAAGTCTGCTTTGTAGCGCGTGTTTAGACGGGCTGACGTGTAAGGCTTTTGCGCTCCTTCTTCCGCGGGTAGAGCAACAATTTTTAGGCTACCGTCAGACACAAATGAATTGTCTTCGCTGTCGGTATAACACTGAGATTCATTATTGCCGCCACCGTCGCAGTTTACTTCATGAGTCCAGTTGTCATCGTCAATACTGTTCCCATCGAACTCGTCGCTCCATACCAGCTCCCAGTCAGAAACGGGTGCCGCAGGATCAACAACGTCGATGTCTGTAGATGTGGTTGCTCCGCCTCCACAGCCAAATAGGGTTGCGACTGAGATCGCGGCAGCTATCCGCGAAAGTTGAGATGCTTTTTTCGTCATTGTTTTCAGCCCTGATCTAAAGAAATTGGGTTTTTATGTAGTGGCAAATGCCACGTAAAAAGCTTTTTGTAAGCGCTTACAATTTAGGTCAAATAAAAATGGCTGTTTGAAAGCGCTTACATTACATTAAGCGACTGACACATAAAGATCAATACTGTTCTCAAAAAATTAACATTTGGCTGTCGGTCTTATTTTTGTTGTTTTTCGTTTATTTTCAAATAAAACAATAATATAAGGTTGTATTACAGGGTGGGTTAAAATTTAAAGGTGCTTGTTTCACTGACTATTTACAAATTATCTAAGAGACTTGTTAATGATCTGTGCTCGATATTTTGTTCGCACCTGGGTACACATCACGTTAAGCTCAACGTACGATCTCATGTGAGTTGTTATTATGCATCACCACAATCACAGCACTACCGCCTCCAATCATCATAAAGGTCAGCATCACGGCCATCACCACGGTGCGCATGCTCAAGCGCTAGGCACAGATTCCACACGCATTGGATGGGCGTTCTGGCTAAATTTCATCTTTACTATTATTGAATTCATCGGGGGTTGGCTTACTAACAGTGTCGCCATAATGGCAGATGCTGTTCACGATTTAGGAGACTCTCTATCCATAGGTCTGGCGTGGTATTTAAGTAAGCTCGGGAATAAAGCATCTACCGAAAAGTATACGTATGGCTTCAAACGGCTGAGCCTTATGGGAGCTATGATCAACGGCGTTATCTTGGTGATTGGCTCAATTTGGGTGTTGTCTGAGGCCATCCCTCGTTTATCTAACCCCGAAATGCCCGTTACAGAGGGTATGATTGGATTAGCGATCCTAGGTATTGTCGTGAATGGATTTGCAGCTTATAAACTCCACGGCGGTCATTCGATGAATGAAAAGGTGCTTAACTGGCACTTAATTGAAGACACGATGGGGTGGGTAGCGGTACTGGTAGTAGCCATTGTGCTCCATTTTGTTGAATGGCCTATACTTGACCCAATTTTATCTATTGGTTTTACGCTATTTATTTTGGTCAATGTTGTTCGGTATGTTGTGCAGACCATGTCTTTGTTTCTACAGGGCGTACCTGACTTGGCTACAAGGAATGCTATTAGCAACACGCTTTTGAAAATCGAGCACGTTGAAGAAATTCACCATGTACATTTTTGGTCGCTTGACGGAGAGCAGCACGTGCTTACTGCACACGTGGTAATAAACTGTGCAATAGACAATGACAAACTGAGAGCACTCAAAAAGGAAGTTCACGAGCGTTTAGCCCCCTTTGAACTTGCTCATACCACGATAGAGTTTGAGTTGCCGGGTGAGCCATGTCGTGATGATAATGACCATTTACACGCCCACTCTCATGAACACCAGCACGAAGAGATAAATTAATACTATTATTTGGGCAAAGGCGTTTGTTTTGATTTTCAGGGACTAACAGCCTGTAGTTGTGCAAAAAAGAAGGGCGTTCACACGCCCCTTTCAACACACACGTTTTTTAATTTATAACGAGATTAAAACCTTGCTTTAAATGCTACGCCGTAATAGCGATCTGCATCGCGCGGTATTTGATAGCGGAAGTTGTCGCCGCTATATGTGGTCGCATAGCTTTCATCAAGCAAGTTCTTCGCAATCAAAGATACGCGGAAGGCATCGTCTTTGAATGAGAAGCTAACGCTTGCGTTAAGCATGCTGTAGTCTGGTAACAATGAGTGGGGATTGAATTCACCCGTGTTGCCTGGCAAGTCAGAGTACTGTTCATCGGTATAGATGTAAGACGCGTTGTAGTAAACGTCAAAACCATGCTCTGTTTCCATGAAGTACTCCGCTGACAGCGAGTATTTCATGTCAGGTGAGAATGGTACATCCAAGCCCGAACGGTCGGTACACTCTGCTTCTTCAGGACAATTAAATCTATCGATCTCAGCCTTGGTGTACGCAGCGCCACCGATTAGCGTTAGGTTGTCGGTTGCGTTCCACATAAAGTCTACTTCAACGCCTTGGGTCGTCACATCACCAGCATTGGTAAGGCGCGTAATACATGCGCCGTCAGAACAATCAAAGTTGTTTGCTTGGAAGCCTTCAATGTCGGTGCTAAATAGCGCGATATTTAAAAGTAGATCGCGACTTGCGTACTTATAGCCAATTTCGTAAGCGTCAGATTCTTCCGCACCAATAGGGCGTCCGTCATTCTCTGGATTGAAGTTATAGTAAACATTGAAACCAGGGCCTTTGTAGCCTTGGGAATAGGTTGCATAAACCATTTGATTTTGGTCGAGATCGTATTGAACACCAAGGCGGCCAGACAAATTGGTTTCATCTACCACACCTTCTGCATCGGTGTTCTCGGTCGCAGGGCGAACGCCCACACCGCGGCGTCCATATTCGTCGTTACTTATACGACGGTGAGTGTAAGACACTTCATCATCGGTATAGCGAAGACCGAAGATAAGGCGTAAGTCATCGCTTAAGTCGTAGGTGCCATCTCCGTAAACGGCCCAGTTATTAAACTCAGTGCTCATGAATGCCGTGGCAGACACAATGTCGTTGGCATTACATGTCACACCTAGCGAATTAGCGTAAGCGTCTAGGTCAGAAAGTGCGTCTGTCAGCGCATCTCCAGACAGGTTATTCTGCGCATAGAATGTCAGTGCTTGGTCAAGTTGAAGGTTATTGTTTTGGCAACTTGCATCACGAGTGAAGTTACGCTCTGAATCCATGTTCCAGTAGAACATACCAGCTAGGAAGTTAAATGGGCCTGCTAGGTTCGAGGCAACACGGAATTCTTGAGAAAACTGACTCCATTCTTGCTCACCTACGTCATGCAGCTGAAACGGCACTCCAAATACTGGCTGGTCGCTGTCGCCAGCAATAGACGTAAAATCACCTTCGCGGAATTCTGTATTTTCCCACGAGCGCTGGGCAGTGATCGACGTGAAGGTGTAGTCACCAATGGTTTTGTCCACTTGTACGGAGAAAGCCGAGTGGTCGTCAATAGTGCGAGATTCGAAGTCATGATCAATTTGACGCTGCTCTAAATCGATACCGTCGGCAATGGTCTCACTGTTTGGCGCTGCCTTTGAGTCGGGATTTCGACCGCTAGATACGCCTTCTAAATCAGCACAACAGTCGTCATCCGCGCTGTAAATTTCGCTAATGAACTTTACTTTTAAATCATTGGTTGGCTCGTAAACCACAACTGCACGGGCACCTTCACGGTCATAGCCGTTTACTTTTTCATTGTTGTAAACGTTGTCGATATAGCCGTCGAATTTACCTTGGAAGACGGTTAAGCTGGCTGAAAGGTCGTCGGTTAAACCACCACTTACTGTGCCTTTTAAACGGTATTCGTTATCTTGATAAAACTCGGTAGAAAGACTGCCTGTGAGCTCCTGAGAAGGATCTTTTGTGGTGATGTTTACCACACCAGCAGAGGCGTTCTTGCCAAATAAAGTACCCTGTGGACCACGTAATACCTCAATTCGATCTACATCGTACAAATCGGCAAACGCTTGACCAGAACGCCCTAATACAACGCCATCTACCACCGTGGCTACGCTTGGCTCTGCGGCGATACTAAATGAAATTGTTCCAATACCACGAACGGTTAAGGCTGAATTTCGAGTTGTAGTCCCTTTGCGGAAGCTCACAGAAGGCACAAGCGCTTGTAGATTTTCAACATTGTTAGCAAAGGCAGATTCTATTTGGTCACCGCGTAACACTGATACAGCAACGGGCACATCGCTGATGCTTTGAACACGCTTTTGCGATGTAACGACAATTTGTTCAAATGATTTATCATCTTTTGAGGCGTCGACTTGCTCTGTATCTGCCTCTTGCGCAAATGCATTGGTGTGAAGTAGCAATCCAGATGTCATAGCAAGGGTTACCGCCTTGCTGATGAGTGATCTCTTTGTATTCATGTTGTTCTCCAGGGTGTTTCGCTTATCACGCCCTCACTTACACCTTGCTACCTTTATTTGGATACAAAAGCATTTGAGCAAGTAATCGGCGTTTCGTTTTTTATTCTGGCTGCGTAGGGTACAGCGCTACGCGTATTATTCTTTCAGTAGCAAAATTCAATAGCGTTATAAATACGGTCTTCTATATAAAAGATATCTTGCATCTGATGTCTTATATAAGAGTAATTAAGTTAAACAATTGTTAAGCTGTTTGCAAACGTTATGTTAATTTTTTTGTGTTTTTTCTATACAAAAATGATGAAGGAGAGTTAGGCGTGCTGAGAAGCAAGGCGCTTCAAGCCTTGCTCATACTTTACTCGCCACCATTTCAGACTTATACCAATTGCCACGAAACATGTTGCCCACAAGCCGACTAGTGCAGGGACAAACGCGTTGCTTAGTCCATTCACAAAGCCTACAGGAGAGAACATCAGGTAAAGCGTTGCGATAAGGCCAACAAGCACGATGGCGCAGGGAATGGCATAGCGCCATGGCGTCATATTGACTTCAGCCTTTGCAGTGAAATGCCATGGAGTAGTCATTGGGTAGAGCCTGCCTATAGTCAACATAATAGCCAATTCAATAGCGAACAAAATGGCGTAGATATGGATAAAGTTAATATCGACTTCCCATACGAACTTAAGCAGTCCATAGGCAATTACGTGGAAGATAATCGCGACTTTTGCCGCCAGCGCAGGAACGCGTTTTGTAAATAGGCCAACAAGCACAATAGTGATAACGGGAATATTGTAAAAGCCGGTAAATATGCGAATGATTTGCCACAATCCTTCAGGGGCAAACATAAGCAGCGGCGCCGTGATAAAAGAGAGCACAGCAATAACAATACTGGTGATCTTGGCAACGCGAATAAGCTTTTCGTCGCTCACTTTGTCTTTCTTGAAGGGTTTGTATACGTCTAAGCAAAATAGGGTGGCAGCACTGTTAAGCAGTGAATTAAAAGAGCTAAACACCGCACCAAGCAATACTGCTAAAAAGAAACCCGACAAATACTGTGGGAGTACATCTTTAACTAAATGAGGGTAGGCAAGGTCGATAGTTTGAAGATTTTCGTCTTGATATAAGTGATAAGCAATCACGCCTGGTAACATCATCATAAAGGGCACAAGCACTTTAAAATAGCCAGAGAACAACACCCCTTTTTGGCCTTCAACCAGATTTTTAGCGCCTAAGGTTCGCTGAATTACGTATTGGTTAGTACCCCAGTAAAACAAATTGGCTAAAATCATACCCGTGAAAATAGTACCAAAAGGAACAGGGTCGTCGGGACCACCTATAGCATTGAGCTTTTCAGTTTCCGTTGTAGCAATAGTAGATAGACCTTGGCTAAAGCTGCCGTCGCCTAAGGCCACCAAGCCAAGAACGGGAACCAATAAACCCACAATTAAAAGGCCAACTCCATTAATCGTGTCTGATACGGCTACCGCTTTTAAACCACCGAAAATGGCATAGAGAGCGCCAATCGTACCGACTATGACGATGGTAAGTACCAGTCCCACCTCATAGCTTACGTTGAAAAGCCCGGGTACATCAAAAAGCCTAAGCACGGCAATAGAGCCAGAGTAAAGCACCGATGGAATGGTAACTAACGAATACCCCACCATAAACAAAACTACCGTCATTCTGCGAACGCTATCGTCGAAACGGTCGCGTAAAAACTCAGGTAGGGTGGAGAAAGCGCCCGCTAAGTAACGAGGCAAGAAAATAAGCGCCATAATAATGGTAGAAATACCAGCGGTAACTTCCCACGCCATGGCGCTTAAGTTATACCCAAAGGCAGAGCCATTTAATCCAATAAGCTGCTCTGCGGAAAGGTTGGTAAGGATCATGGACCCAGCAATAAAAGTGCCGGTCAACCCTCTTCCTGCAAGGAAGTAACCGTCTTGCGTGTTTACTTCCCCTTTTGTTTTCATGTAAGAAATAACGGCAACCAGTGCCATAAATGCCATGCATGACAATAGGGTAAGGGTGATATCCATGAACTGCTCCTATGCGCTACGCTGGCCAATGTGTGGTGTTCGACATATCCATATCGGTATGTTGAACATCTGGGCCTATTACAATGCGACTGCCTTTTTGGATGAACACCGCCACATCGTTAAGCGCAAGTATTTCTTCTCTGTATTGCTCACCCTGCACGACTTCTTCGGTACCAAAACGTATCCATTCACCTTTTGGTAAGTAGTATTTAATTTTTCCGCCGGGCACCACGCAAGGCACAACAAGTAGGTCATCACCGCACATAAATTGTTGTTCAAAACCATGCGAAAGCGGCTGTTCAGGGAAGGCTAAAGCCATGGCGCGCTGAACCGGAAGTCCTGTTTGTGATGCTTTTTCTGCGGTTTCCTTTAGGTATGGAATAAGTTTATATCTTAGCTTAAGGGCCTCAAATACTGCATTGGAAGCGGCATCGCCGTAGGACCAGGGTTCACGAGGGCCAATACCGTGCAATCGCATGTGGGCACTAAACACTGACGCTTGTGCCCATCTTACGTAAAGTTCTGCGTCTCGGGTGTCTTTGTAAAACCCGCCTATATCGGTAGCGAAAAACGGCCCGCCTGACATACCCCAGGACAAACTGCCACGAATACTTGCGGCTAGGCCATGCCAGTCGGCTTGCGGGTCACCGCCCCATTGTGATGGGTAGCGCTGACTTCCTGTCCAAGCTGAACGGCTAAATAGGAAAGGACCTGTCTTGCAGTAAGCGTCGGCAGCCTCGTACACACAGCGGTTGTAAAGCATACTGTAAACGTTATGTAGACGATTACCTGAATCACCGCTATACGACAGCATATTGTCGTCTTCCAACTGTTCGCCAAAGTCGGCCTTTATCATATCTACGCCAAGGTCAAATAAAGGTTTGTGCGAGGTTTTCCAAAACTCGTAAGCTTCAGGGTGGGTAAAGTCTAAAATACCTGAGTCTGGCAAAGGCGTAAGTACTTCGCCAAATGGGCTTAAGTCCCACGCATAGCGGTACGCTTCGCCAGTGCGTTTGTCCTTTATCAGCCAACCCTTTTCGGCCGCCTTTTTGTAAAGGGGGTTTTTCACTGAAATCATGGGGTATTCCCATACGCAAATCTTAAAGCCTAACGCTTTAAGTTCATCAATAACCGGTTGAGGATCGGCGTAGCGTTTAGGGTCCCACTCAAAAGCAAAGCGGGTATCTGTGTCTTGCCATGCGCGGCCATCAAGGGTAATAACATCGCAAGGCATATTCTTTTCGCGCACTTCGCGGGCAACCGCGAGTAGTTCGTCGGCGTCTTTATAATACGCTTTAGAAAGAATGACGCCTAAGCTCCAGGTCGGCGGCGTAGGGGCAAAGCCGGTGAGCTCGCTGTAGGCTTTAAGACTTTGCGCTGGCGAGTCTTGATGGAACAAGAACATGTCGAGTAGGTTATCTTCTACTAAGCACACGTAAGCTCGCTGTGACCAAAGTGCGTAGCCGACTCCATGGGTGACGGGGGCTGGAGTGTGCACAAACAAATTCCAGCCTTCAGGACTCCATGCGTAAGGTGTGTTTTTATAAGACTTTTCGGCGTTTACGCCTAAAGCGTCGTGGTTGTATGAGCGAATTAGCTGGCCGCGTTTATCAAGCTTGCCCCATTTCTCTCCAAGACCATAAACGGCTTCGTCGTAGCTAAGCTCTAAACTTACTAACCAACCTTTGTCGGTTTTAGCGAATGGCGGTAAGCGATGCTGACGTACAAAGTGGCCGTCGGTGGCGCTTTGCTGAACTAAAACGTCATTTTTATACAGCTTGAAATGAAGAGGTGCGGCAAAAACTTCTAATCGATAATCGCCTGCTGCCAGGGTGCTGTGAGACTGATCACCGGAAAGTACTAGCGATAGCCTCTCCGGCGCTTGAGTAAGCATACCAAAATCATCTGCTGCATTTACGTTACTTTGAATGCGTAAACCAAACTGACTAATACTTAGACTCAACTCACCATATTGGGTGGGGATAATAAGTGTCTTATCATCCGACAAAAAGGGCTGCTCAGTAATGTCAGCGGCTTTAATATCGTTCCATTCTGGCTCATTTACACAAAACGCGTTACTCATTTCTACATTACCCTTCATGTCTTATATAAGACATAAGTTAATGAAATGTAACTTGGGTGTCAATCTGCAATTAGAAAATTATGAAGATTTAGATCCGCGTTCACTATCAAGCCGTCTTATATACTGATATTTTGGACAATAAGGGTTACGCCACTTAATGCAAGCATGGTTAAGGCTAACAGTCGAACAGCGGCAGCGGATACGCGAGCAGCGAGAATTCGTCCTAATCGCGTGAAAATTAAAATGACGGGAATGGCAAAAACAGCAGACAGAAACACTTCTGTTGAAGGCAAAGTACCAAACGGTATTATGGCGAGGCGTATAAGTGAGGTAACACTAAATACGGCCAGCAGCGTTATCCTGATTTCATTAATTGGCCAGGTTTGTCGATAACACTGAAATACCACAGGTGGGCCAAAGGTAGAAAAAAGACCACCTAGCAATCCACCTAGAGCGCCAGCGATAGAAAAACCGTATGCGCGACCAGATGGCTGTGTCCGCTTTCTTTTTATTAATAAAAGGCCACAGCAGCTGAGAATAGCCAAGCCAAGCAGTAAATTGAGCCAAGTTGCCATCCCAACGGACAGGTATTCCAACAATGCGTAGCCTACCGCCATAAAGGGTATACCGCTAACCAGTATAATAGTGAAAGCACGTCTATTTATTTGCTCCGTGTTTTTCACTACTAAGCTGATGGAATTGAAAAGACTTAGAAAACTCACCATAAAGGTGGTCGCCGTAAGCGGCAAGATACCGAATAACGTAAAGCTTGATACCACCATAAGGCCAAAACCAAACCCGCTTAAGGTCTGTAGCAGTGTCGCAAGCCCTAATAGCGCAAACATGGGAAGCAGTGTTTCCAAAAGCATCACGTGTAATTCCTGCAATGTATGTGATTTATATCAAAAGTGCGCTATAACTCTTGTGTATGATATAACAACAAAAATTAAGCGTTTAGGTTAGGGTTCATGTCTTCATCTCAATTCGATCACAAACTCAGCGGTCCAAGTCTTGCCTTTCAGCCGCTGTATCAACAAGTCGCTGAATACATTAAGCAGCTTATTGTCGAGCGCCGTTGGCAACCAGGCGAGATGCTACCTAGTGAGTTTAAGCTTGCTGACGAATTCAATGTTAGCCAAGGAACCGTTCGCAAAGCGCTAACATTGCTGACAGATACCAAAATTGTAACCCGTCGTCAGGGGGTCGGTACATTTGTTTCTGAGCATACGGCACAAGATGCGCTGTTTCGTTTCTTTCCGTTACAAGCTGACGGAAAAGGTGCTGACCTACCCAAAGCTGAACTGTTAAGTAAAGAGCTGGTCGAGCCAATTGAAAGTGTCCAAACTGCACTATCAATTACCGCTAAAGACAAAGTAGTGAAGCTTAAGCGTAGGCGAATTCTCGATAACGAATTTTGTATGCTTGAAACTATTTATTTACCGTCTAAGCGATTTCCTGACATCGAGAAGCGAGAAGATATTCCGCATACTCTGTATCATTTTTATCAAACGGACTACAACCAAACTGTATTTAAGACCCGTGACAGCATTAAAGCGGTTTTGGCCTCAAAAAGTGAGGCAAAAAGCTTAGGTATCGAAAAAGGAATGCCGTTACTTATGGTTACGCGCGTCACTGAGTCTATTGACGGTAAACTCATTGAATATCGTGAAAGCAAATGTAGAACTGACCACTACCATTACCAAGTTGAACTTGATTAATCCTTTGCTATCAACGCCAAACTGTTCAACCACAACGTTTTAAACGTCCGTTCCTATCAAATTGTTTCTTACCGACTCTCGAACACCTAGCATAACAAGGTAACGCTTTACCTTGTTATGCCACCGCTAGACATTTCTTTTTATTGCACTCCAAACTTTTCATTAAGTTTGTTAACACTTTGTTGACATCTGTATATCTGTGTAATAACTTATGTCTTATACAAGACTAAAGTTTGAAGCTAAAGTTATACAAGAGCATACTGCAAAAGTAAACCGCGGCTTTTTATCTTTGCAGTACGTTTAAGAGAAAGTCCGTACTAGCTTAAAGCAACGAATTTTAAGGTGAATGAAACAATGAATAAGATACCAGAGGTAGGTTTTGGTTTTTGGAAGGTCGATACTGCCATATGTGCGGAAACCACGTACCAAGCGATTAAGGCTGGCTATCGACACTTAGATTGTGCCGCTGATTACGGCAATGAAAAGGAAGTGGGTGAAGGCATTAAGCGAGCGATTGATGAAGGCTTGTGCACCAGAGAAGAGCTTTGGGTTACTTCTAAACTATGGAATACCTTTCACGCCCCTGAGCACGTGGGTCTTGCTTTAGAAAAAACCTTGTCAGACTTACAGTTAGATTATGTAGACTTATACCTGATCCATTTCCCGATAGCGCAGAAATTTGTGCCTATCGAGACCCGTTATCCACCAGAATGGTTTTACGAACCTGATGTTGCCGAGCCTAAAATGGAACTCGCGCCTGTACCTTTGCATAAGACATGGGAGGCAATGGAGTCGCTTGCCGATAGCGGAAAAGCAAAACAAATTGGTGTGTGTAATTACAACACCGGTTTGCTTAACGACCTGATGAGCTATGCGCGTATTAAGCCAGCCATGCTGCAAATTGAATCTCACCCGTACCTTACGCAAGAGCGACTAATTCGTTTGGCAAAAGACTATGGACTGGAGGTGACGGCTTTCTCTCCGCTAGGTGCCTTATCTTATCTAGAGCTTGAAATGGCTGATCAGACGGAATCAGTGCTTGAGCAAAGCGTAGTAAAAGCCGCGGCAGAAGCCCATGGTAAAACGCCCGCGCAGGTTGTCTTGCGTTGGGGAATTCAGCGCGGTAACGCCATCATTCCAAAAACGTCAAAAGTTGAGCGTATGAAAGAAAACCTCGCACTTTTTGACTTCTCACTCAGCGACAGTGAAATGCAGGCAATATCTGCATTGAACGTAAATCGCAGATTTAACGATCCAGGGCACTTCTGCGAAGCTGCCTTTAACCGTTTCCACCCTATTTACGACTAGGAGTTAGCTATGAAAAACGTCAATGACAGCTCTGCGGTAGCCTACGCAAGTGTACCTACTCAGCACAATTATAACGGCGGTGTGTTCCCTGAAATAGTCGTGAACAACGAGGGTTGTACAACGGTAGAAGAGACCGTTGCATTTGTAAAAGCAAATCAATCAGAGCTTGAAGCAAAACTTGCAAAGTCGGGAGCACTACTTTTCCGAGGGTTTCCAATTGATTCCGCAGAGACCTTTGACGTTTTCTCAGCAGGCTTCGGCTATCCTAACTTTACCTATCAGGAGTCGTTGTCTAATGCCGTGCGTATTAACTTTACTGAGCGCGTATTCACAGCAAATGAAGCGCCGAAAGACGTAGAAATTTTTCTACATCATGAAATGGCGCAGACGCCTATTTCACCTAGCAAGCTGTTTTTCTTTTGTAAGACTGCAGCGGATGAGGGGGGAGCAACGCCTTTATGTCGCTCCGACAAATTGTTTGAAGCATTGAAGGAAGAAAATCCTGCGCTTGCTAAAGACTTTAAAGAGAAAGGCCTTAAATATACGACTACTATGCCAGCAGCCAATGATGCCAACTCTGGCCAAGGAAGAAGCTGGAAAAGCACGCTAAGCGTTGAGTCATTAGAAGAGGCAGAAGCTAAATTAAAAGAGTTAGGATACACCTGGCAATGGTTGGAGGATGGTAGTCTAAGAGCCATTACGCCTGTCTTACCTGCGGTTATCGAACTTAGTGATGGCTCAGAAGTGTTCTATAACCAGCTAATAGCTGCGTATATGGGATGGAAAGGCGTAAGGGAAAAACCGTCGTCGGCAATTACTTTTGGCGATGGAAGTGCAATTCCTAAAGCCGGTTTAGAGCGCGTTGCAGAACTGTCTGAAACTTACACCTTTGACTTAGAGTGGCAAGATGGTGACGTGGCTATTGTTGACAATTACCGTGCAATGCATGGCCGCCGCCCTTATTCTGGCGAGCGAAAGCGCGTAGTGCTTGTTGCGCTTGTGGCCTCAGAGCGATAAAAGAAAATGAACGATATAGCAGTAAAATGTAAAAATATTTGGCCCGGGCTGGGAATTGCAACCATTACCGGTATGGCGGCGCTCTTTTTGAGTGAGCATTACAATGCCCCTGCTATGTTGTTCGCATTACTTTTGGGTATGGCCGTATCGTTTTTGTATCAGAACGATACGCCCTGTGGGTGTGGTATCGATTTCACGGCAAGTACTCTTCTTCGCGCTGGAGTTGTTCTGCTTGGTCTACGCATTGCGCTAGGTGACTTAGCGGTACTTGGGTGGCAGACCGCTCTTATGCTGGCCGCTGCCATACTCACAACAATTATTGTCGGAGTGGGTCTCGCCAAATTACTCGGGTTACAAAAGCGTTTTGGTGCATTAACGGGAGGCTCAGTAGCCATTTGTGGTGCGTCTGCGGCTCTCGCCATTTCCACCATTCTTCCCAAGGGAGAAAACCACGAAAGAGACACGTTGCTGACGGTTATTGGCGTAACCGCTATGTCGACCATCGCCATGGTGCTCTACCCAATTGTGGCGGCGCAGTTGGGCATGAATGATACGGAAGCTGGCATTTTCTTAGGCGGCACTATTCACGATGTGGCGCAAGTTGTGGGGGCAGGTTACTCGGTGTCTGACAGTGCAGGCGACATGGCGACACTGACCAAGCTGGTACGAGTAGCCATGCTAATGCCAGTGGTACTCATTATGATGATTGCCATTAAACACTTTTACAAAGCCAAAAGTCAGGCTGACGGGGCGCAAGTGCCTAAAATGCCGATGTTTCTAGTTGGCTTTATTGTACTTATGTTACTCAACAGCTTTGTAACCCTACCCGAAGTAGTTATTGAAACGGGGACCCAGATATCACGCTTCTTCTTAGTCGTTTCAATTACGGCAATCGGTATGAAGTCTAACCTTGGTAAGTTAGCCGAAGTCGGTATGCTGCCAATTGTGATGATTGTGGCAGAAACGCTGTGGATTGCACTGCTTATATTGGGCTATTTGTTCGCAATATAGTGGGATTTTTTGCGCGATTTATCACAATCATTCTTAATGCACTCTTAATACACAAAGCACTCAATGACGAGGTGGTAGCAGTGAAAAAACATGGCCTTCACGAACTGTACGCTAAGGACCCTGTAAAGGCCGACGAACAGGTTTTTCAGCGAACTAGCAACGCGCTGACTCGGCGTGGTTTTATCAAAGGTCTGAAGTCTCTGTCTTTGCTACTTGGTGCTGAAGTCGTTTACGGTCAGTTCATGCCAGCAGGACTTATTCCCGCTGCATTTGCTCAGTCGAACACGCCTTTTTCTATCGAGGGAAAAGACGGGCTAACAATACTTAACGACCGGCCAATTAACGCTGAAACGCCAGCGCACTTACTTGATGATGCGGTTACGCCTGCCTCTCGATTTTTCGTAAGGAATAATGGTATTCCCCCGCAAAAGCCAGACGCGAGTACGTGGACGCTTACTATTGAAGGGGAGTCGGCCGAGCAGTCAAAAACCTTCACGTTGGAAGAGCTCAAAACCCAATTCAAACATTACACCTACCAACTAACGCTGGAATGCGGCGGTAATGGACGTGCCGAGTTCTCGCCAGCAGCGACGGGGAACCAATGGACTACCGGAGCTGTGGGATGCCCTAAATGGACAGGTGTAAGGCTTAAAGATGTACTCACGTCAGTGGGCGTAAAAGATAGCGCTGTTTACATTGGCTATTATGGTGATGACCAGCATTTAAGCCGTACACCGGGCAAAGCGGCTATTTCTCGCGGGGTGCCGATAAACAAAGCGATGGAAGATGAGTCGTTGATTGCATGGGCAATGAATGATGAACCTCTGCCTTTAATGAATGGCTATCCGCTCCGACTGGTTTTTGGTGGTTGGCCAGCGTCTACGTCTGGTAAGTGGCTTAAGAAGATAGTGGTCAGAGACCGCGTGCATGACGGTGCAAAAATGCTGGGCAAAGCGTACCGACTCCCTTGTAAACCCGTTGCTCCGGGGGCGAAAGTAGCCGATGAAGATATGTGTATCATTGAAGCTATGCCTATTAAGTCACTCATTACTTTTCCACAATCGGGCACTGATCATCCTTTGGCCAAGAAACTAAGCGTGCGCGGTCATGCATGGAGTGGCGAGGGTAAAGTGGCTGAAGTGTACACATCTATTGATTTCGGACAAACGTGGCAAATAGCAGAGCTCACGCTTCCCGTAAATAGACATGCATGGCAGCAATTCACTACAAAAATAGCCTTTCCTCAACAAGGTTATTTCGAAATATGGGCCAAAGCCGTAGATGAAAATGGAAAAGCACAACCTATGGTATTGCCGGGCTGGAATCCAAAAGGCTACTTAAACAATGCCTGCCATCGCATTGCTGTGCGGGTTGTGTAAAACACATGGTACCGAGTAACGTGTTTGAGATATGGAGCGCTCGCATGCGCCGTCTATTCGTTTTTGTTTCTATTATGGCAGGGTTAGTTAGCACACCACTGGTTGCGGCCATCAATGAAAGTAGCGATAAAAATAGCGGCTCAAGTATGCATTCCGCTGACGCCACGACTGTGTCTGTTGACCCCCAGTCAGGTCTTACTGTAGCGCCCGGCTATAATCTAGTGGTTGCACACTGTAGCGCATGCCATTCGCCTTCACTAATTACACAGAACGCAATGAGCAGAGAGAGATGGCTTGAAACTATTCGATGGATGCAAGACACGCAAAAGCTATGGCCATTAGGTGATGCAGAGCCCGCTATCCTAGACTATCTGGCGTTGTGGTATGGTCCTAAAAAAGGCGCCCGTCGCCCGCCCCTAGAGCCGCATCTACTGCCACAAAAATAAAGCTCGTCTCAACCGAGCGTTTTATTTCATCAGTTTTTCAATATTCCGCCGATACTCATAGCATAACGCTACTTCAGACTAATAGTTAAATGGTCTGGATATCTGTTAATCTGAACAAAATAACTCTATAAAAAACATATCGGTAACCACACATGTTTGTATCTCGCAGTAAATACGAAGAAAAAGAAGCGCAAGTACGTAAACTAGAAGCAAGAGTGCAAGAAGCCTTAGACAAAATTGACGTTTTAGAGGCAGAAAATAGTGAACTCATTAATGCCATTGAGGCTGCAAATGGTCAGCATGCATCGTCGAACGATTCCGTTGTAATGAAGTGCATTGTTGATGCAATGCGTCAATTAGAAGGTATTCGTGAAACGGTGTTGGCTACTTATCAACGTATCGATGCTGAGAACCAGTCTGTTGCTAATATTAATGAGTTGTTTAGTGATTCTGCGACTACATTAAGCAAAATTGTTACCGACATGAGCGGGCTTAATGTCCAAATGGGCAGCATGAGCGAACGTATATCGGGGCTATCAACAACAGCAGATAACATTAATAAATTTGTTACTACTATTACGAGTATTTCTGACCAAACTAACTTACTTGCGCTAAACGCTGCTATCGAAGCTGCGCGAGCAGGCGATGCAGGCCGCGGGTTTAGTGTTGTTGCTGATGAAGTACGTGCATTGGCGACAGAAACCAACAAATCAGCAACAGAAGTATCTGAGTTGGTGAACGGTATAATTCAGTCTACTTCCAAAGCGGTTTCAGGTGTCAATGAACTGCGCGGAAACAACGAGCAGCTAGAGACTGGCATTAATCAGCTAAATGGCAGCTACGAAGTTATGGTGCAACACTGTGACAGTATGAAGTCCACCATTAGCGAAGGCGCAATTGCTACGTTCATTCAAACAGTAAAATTGGATCATGTAGTGTGGAAGGCCGAGGTTTATGCAGTGCTGTGCGGCTACAGCAATAAATCTGTGGCGGACTTTGGCGATCATAAGAACTGCCGCCTTGGGCAGTGGTATAGTGACAATGCTAACAAAGCAATTGGCCAAACAACGGCATTCAGAGAGATTGAAGCGCCGCATGCAAAAGTGCATAGTAGCGGTATCGCTGCCGTTCTAGCTAAACAAAATGGCAACAATGCTGAGGCAGATGCTAAGCTTATGGAAATGGAACAAGCCAGTGAGAGAGTACTAACACTACTTGATAGGCTAGTTAATTAGCGCCCGTAGAGCCTTGCGGTTCAACTGGCCCTATTGAAAAGCGTGGCGCCCGAATTCATAGCGGCGCCCTAAACGGAGGGCTTTTTGGTGAGTGAAACATCGTATTCCACCGAACAAGAGCGCATTCTAGCGCTGGAAGCCCGCGTTAACTCTTTAGAACGACAGCTTAAACGTCAAAAAATAGCGCGTAAAAACGCAGAGTCTTTTCTTGAAACCTACTCACAAGATGCTTACTTAGCGAATCAAGCGCTAAGAAAAGCCTTAAAAGATTCAAAACAGCGGGAAAGGGAGTTGTTGTACCTTAACCGAGCCGCATCACAGCTTTCAAATGCTCAGCCGGGTAAGAGTTTTATATTTTCTGCGCTGGAATCGGCGGTTGAATTTAGCGGTGCCCATTGTGGAAAAGCATTTATTGTAGAAGGTGAAGCGCTAACGGTGGGGGATGATAGCCAGGTGCTATCTCACGAAAATGGATGGTATAGCTCTCCCGAGCTCGCCAAACTTCTCAAAGACGAAACCCCTCTGACACTGCGCGAGAGCTATTCCCACTGGTGCGTTAATGCAGTGCAGCGACCAGATACAAAAGAAGAAGCAAGGCTACTTCACTTTATGCATGAAATGGCAGACGGCGAATTCGCTTGGCTCGTGTTGCTTACCAAAGACGATCACTTAGAAGAAGAAACGCTACACGTTCTTGATACCACCAAACATTATCTAAACATTACGTCTCGTTACCAGAACAAAAAAACTGAGCTCACCAGTCGGCAAATAGAATTGAGTTCGGTTAAAAAAGACAGAGACTTTCTAGAAGAAAGGCTGGTTAGTGCAGACAAGATGGCGATGTTGGGACAACTTGCTGCGGGTATAGCACACGAAATCAATAACCCTATCGGTTATGTTCGAAGCAATACGGTGGTTGCAAAAGAAATTTTTAGCGATTATCAACACGCGTTAGAAGAAATAGGCAAGCTTTGTCGCACTGCTGGTGGAGAGGTAGAGTCGCAGTTCGAGGCGCTGGAAAAACGCTTTTCACTACAAGAAAGTGCGAGCGAAATTACAGAGATGTTCAATGAATCTCACGAGGGCATTGAACGTATTATTGAAATTGTAAAAGCGCTGCGAATTTTTTCGTATCCTGGTTCAGGAAAGCATACACAAATTAGTGCCATTGACGCCATGAACACGGTGATCAAGCTCACGAATAACCTGCACAGGTACAAAAACAAACTTAATGTAGAAGTACCCGATAAGGATGTCTATTTCCTTGGTAATGCAGGACAGATTCAGCAGGTGTTGGTTAACTTTGTGACCAATGCTATTTATGCAACACCAGAAGGGAAGTCCATAACACTCAAAGTGCAGCAAGATGACAAAAGCGCCATGCTTATCGTAGAAGACGAGGGTATTGGTATGTCGAAAGAAACACTGGATAGAATATTCACGCCCTTTTTTACAACTAAACCACCCGGCGAGGGAACAGGGTTGGGAATGTCTATTTCCATGACTATTGTTGAAGAGCACAACGGAAAGATAAATATCACTAGCGAAGAAGGAAAGGGTACGCGCGTTACCGTTTTGTTACCTCTAGCCTAAAGTATAAATTGCTTTCCTAAATAGCTGATAGAATATAGAATTTCTCTAATTTTTTCTTCCTGCTAGACAGAATTTGTTTATGTTCTAGTCTTAGGAGGTAAGCAACATTTCCTACGATTAACGGATGATTGCTTTGCTACATGGAGAAAGCACCCAATGAGAAATAATCAGCCAGTTACCCAGAAAGAGTACAAGTTTCCCGCACATCATCGTCTTATTTCATCTACCGATAAGCGCGGTGTAATCCAGCATTGTAATAGCGCATTTGTAGAAGCAAGTGGCTTCAGTCGCGAAGAGCTCATTGGCAAAAATCACAACATTATCCGTCATCCAGATATGCCTGCTCCTGTCTTCAAAGAAATGTGGCGTACTTTGGAATCAGGGCAAAGCTGGATTGGGTTAGTCAAAAACAGAAGAAAAAATGGCGATCACTATTGGGTTTCGGCGTTTGTGACTCCCGTTTATGAAGGTAAGTCAGTAGTAGGCTACGAATCTGTTCGAGTGCCGGCGTTAAATGACGAAATAGCACGCGCATCTAGCGTTTACGCCAGAATGCAGGAAGGAAAATCTGCGGTATCGCCGATGTCGCGACTGGGGCAAAGCCTCATGCACATGGCGCCAACAATACTGTTAAGCGCCCTACTTGTTTTAGTACTCGCGTTTACCCATGGTTGGGCAGCGGCAGGTATTGCGCTGCTTGGAGCTATAGTTTTAATGATTGCTCAAGAAGCCAAGACAAGAAAAGACTGGGGCGCGCTGCTTTCTCTTAGCCCAGAAAGCTACGCTAATGAAACGGTGGCACAAACCTACTTCCCAGACCCCCCTCACATAAGCCAAGCCAAACTTGCACTGGGGTGTGAACTTGCCAGAAATCGCACGGCGTTAACCCGAATTAAAGATGCATCAGCGGGGCTCGAATCAATTGCTAACACCACGCATCAACAAGCAGAAAGCACCAGTGCCGCGGTTGTTCAGCAAAATCAAGCTACACAGCAAATTGCGTCTGCGGTAACGCAAATGAGTCAAGCAATTCAAGAAGTTGCCGAACGAGTAGAAAGTAACGCAAAGAGCGCAAGGACAGCGGCATCTAATGTAGAGACAGGCAACCAAAAAGCAGAACAAGCCATGCAGGCGATTGTCGCCTTACGCGAGGCGGTTGAGTCTATCTCTACCACAGTGACAGAGTTGGCTCAGTCAACCAGCGATATTGGCGAAGCGGCCAATATCATCTCGACCATCGCTGAGCAAACTAACCTGTTAGCGCTTAATGCTGCGATCGAAGCTGCAAGGGCTGGCGAACAAGGAAGAGGTTTTGCGGTTGTTGCCGATGAGGTTCGTACTTTAGCTTCGAAAACTCGCGAATCGACCGATAAAATCCACAACATCATTAATGAATTGGCTGAGCGTTCTGATCGAGCTGTAAGGGTATCGACGGAAGGGCTAGCTTCAGCTGAGCACGGCAGCGCTATAGTAGAAGAAACCCGAGGTGCATTGTTTGAAATTAACAATGCAGTGAAAGGTATCGCTGATGCCACGGTAGAGATGTCTTCAGCGGTAGAAGAACAAAGCACGGTGGCAGAGCATATTAACCAGCAGTTAGTAGAAGTCGCTGACGGCGCGTCTGAAACCCAGCGTTCATCTGAAGCATCGCTTGCAGCAAGTCACGATTTGCGCGCAACGGTTAATCAGGTTCACGAGCTAATATTGCGTTTTAGTACCGATAAGCGAGTGGGAGAGTAATACTCTCTCCAGCTCACTTAAGCTCACTCCATTAAAAGACCTATTGCCTATTGGCGCACAGATGTGGGGCTAAATAGAAGCCTATAAAACCCGAAACAACGCTGTAGGCATGGGTATTTATGAGTTCGCGTTTAGTCCTGCGTGTAGGCCGCGTCTGTAGGCCGCCACAGCGGGGAATAGTGAAACCAAGTATGTGCACCCCAGTATCAGTAAAATGATAATAACGCTGCTTTGTCCAAACAGCGGGCTGCTTAAAAACAACCCATAGGTACTGCTTAACCAAGGTTTTAGTGCGCTCATAAGCCCAGCTACCAAGCCTAAACTTAGTGCGGCACTCACAATCGTAAGCAGCATCGCTTCAATCTGTATGAGTAGCAGTAAGGTAAACGGTCCTGCGCCTATAGTTCGTAAAACGGCGATTTCTTGATAACGCTCCCTCATCGTTGCTAGCAGCATAGTCGCAAGCCCAATAAGCGCGCAGATGACGATAAGGCCGGAAAGGCCAAGCAATAGCGATTCTACATTTCCCATAATTTGCCAAAGTTCTGCGAGTGCCATGCCCGGTAGAATAGCCATTAGCGGCTCTTTTTTACTTTGATTAATTTGATACTGAAGCTGCAGTGCAGTTACCCGATGTTTAAGCCCCAGCATCACCACGGATACTGACTCAGGCGTAAACGCTTCGCTATTGTAAGCTGCATGTTCTTTTGTATGCTCGTCATGCTCATGCTCATGCTCATGCTCATGCTCGTTCGCCTTGTCAGCAGATTTACGGCCTAACATTGAGGTGGGCGAAAGTTTAGGTCCTGTGTGGGCTTCTTCAAGTCCCTGTAGGGTAACGTATACGGCTTTATCTACGGGCGTACCGGTTTTCTTAACTATGCCTGAGATAGTGAAAGGGTGATCGTCATGGTTGTTGAACGATACGCTACCCAGACCATGGGAAATAATAATCTTATCCCCTACCTTGTACCCCAATGATTTGGCGATGTCTGCGCCAACAACGGTAGACAATGGCTGCGTAAATGCCGAGCCTTCTGCCATTTCAAGTGATTGCATATCACCGTATTTAAAGTGATCGAAAAAGCTGTTGGTCGTACCTACTACTCTAAAACCTCTGTGGGTATCACCCAAAGATAGTGGGATAAGCCACGATACCTGCTTGTTAGATTGAAGCGCAGCAATACTTTTATATTCAATACCTTTGGTGGGAGTGCCTATATTAAACACTGATGACAGGAGTAAATTAAGCTGTCCACTTGGTGCGCCAACAATAAGATCAACACCAGAAACGGTGCGCGTAAAACTGGTTTTAACTTGGGTGCGAATAATGTCCACGCACAAAAGTAAACTAATGCTGATGGTAATGCTTAAAAGTGTGAGGATTGCCGTTGTTTTCCTGCGCTTTAAGCTTTCAATAGCAATGGTACTTAGCATTACGCACGCTCCTGTGCTTTTGGGGCCTCATCGCCTCGCGTTTTTATGTGGTTTGTACTTGGGCTTAATTCACTCATGCTGCAGTGGCGGTCGAAATAACTCTCCATGGCTTTATCGTGACTAACAAAAATCATGGTGCTTTCACCTGCAACGTCTTTTAGCAGCGACATAAAACTATCTCTGGCATCGGTATCTAGGGCAGAGGTAGGTTCATCGACAATTAATAATTGTGGGTCGTTAATCAGTGCTCTGGCAATGGCAACGCGCTGCTGCTGACCAATACTCAATGCGTCAGCTTTCGCATGCAGCACGTGAGAAGGCAGCTGTAGCTTGTCCAGTAAATGACGAAGCTTTGCGTCTGATGCTGTCTTGCTGACGTTTGTACTTGCAAAATACACCGCCGCATTAATGTTCTGTGCCACAGAAAGGTAGGGAATAAGATTAAATTGTTGAAAAACAACGCCGATATTGCGTGCTCTAAACTTGTCCCGCTGTCGATTCGATAATGCGGAGAAAGGCTGCGCTAATAAGGCAATGTCGCCCTGAGTTGGAGTTAATGTTCCGCACAGCAAATTGAGCAATGTGCTCTTTCCGCTACCCGAAGGCCCTGAGAGAAAAACGTGCTCACCTTGCGAAACTTGCCACGCTTTAATGTCAATGATGGGGGGGCTTTCTTTGGTGTACGAAAACTGTAAATTGCTAACTTCAATCGCTGTGTTACGCTCTTTATTCACTGCGTTGTGCTCTTCAGACACTGCGTTGCGCTGGGAGTGAGTGCTATTTTTTTTATTGATGGTATTCACGCTAAGCCCGACCTGTATTTACGTCTTATGTTCACATTAGCAAAAGCGACACGTCTGTTCACCCAGTTAAAAACCAGAGAAAACACATTGCCGCGTTGAGGTAATGTTATCAAATAACATTTTTGCGTATAGCTATGCTATCAGATCTCATCAGCCTAAAGCGGCAATTGCTCTTATTAATTGCTCATCATAACGACGCAAAAGAGAGGCGCGCCTAAATTATCAGCCGTTAGCTTGTAGCTTTACCACTTCTGCACTTTCATCTTCTAATACGCTTTCTGCGGTTGCGCCTTTGAAAATCTTACTGATTTTATCTTTGTTTTTAGACAGCATAATGGTGAGCTCTTCCACTACGCTATCGTCTAGCTTAATGCCCTTCGCATGAATGTAGTCAGCAAGGTTATCTGCTGCATCGAGCATTTTGTCATACTGATCGGCTTCTTTTTTGTCGGTAGTTACCAATTTTTCTACCCCTTTGTGCGTAACAACATACTGTGTGGTAATGGCCATGGTAGGTCCCCTGTTTATTAAAGACACAAAAACTGTACAGTATTTTACTGTATAAATAAACAGTATTTTGATTAAATGTCTGCGCGTAGTGTTTGGGGAAAGGGCAAATGATTGTTCTAAAGGTGATTAATGCTTGTGCAATTAGTAACTGCTGCGTATAATGCGCGCCCTTACAGCCATCCCAATTCGTTCCTTGTCTCCATACAGTCGGCTGTACTGTCGAGGCTACAACCGTAAGGAGCTATAATGCGTCATTACGAAATCGTATTTATGGTTCACCCTGATCAGAGTGAACAAGTACCTGGTATGATCGAGCGTTATACCACAATCCTAAAGCAAGACGGTGGTCAGATTCATCGTTTAGAAGATTGGGGCCGTCGTCAACTGGCTTACCCAATTGAAAAGCTGCACAAAGCCCACTACGTACTAATCAATGCTGAAGCGTCTGCAGAAGCTGTTGATGAATTGGAAAATGCTTTCCGTTTCAACGACGTGATCCTACGTAACATGGTTATGCGCACTAAGACTGCTGTGACTGAGCCTTCTCCAATGATGAAAGAAGAGCCTCGTCGTGAGCGTCGTGACGATTCTGCTCCTCGCCAAGATCGCGCGGAAAAGAAAACTGAAACCACTGAAGACAACGCTTAAGGAGATCACCCATGGCTCGTTTTTTCAGACGTCGTAAGTTCTGCCGTTTCACTGCAGAAGGTGTGACTGAGATTGATTACAAAGATATCGCTACTCTTAAGAACTACATCACTGAGAGCGGTAAAATTGTCCCTAGCCGTATTACTGGTACAAGCGCAAAATATCAGCGTCAGCTGTCTTCTGCGATCAAGCGCGCACGTTTCCTTGCGTTGCTTCCGTACACTGATTCACACAAGTAATTTGGCGAATATAAGGGTTAGCTAAGATGAATATCATCCTACTAGATAAAATCGCCAACCTTGGCGGCCTGGGCGACCAAGTGACTGTTAAGTCTGGTTACGCTCGTAACTTCCTTTTCCCACAGGGTAAAGCGGTTCCTGCAACTAAAGACAACGTTGAAAAGTTCGAAGCACGTCGTGCTGAACTTGAAGCGAAAATTGCTGAGCAACTAGCTGCTGCTAACGCACGCGCTGAAAAAGTTGCTGAGCTTGCTGAAGTTACAATCGCAGCTCCTGCTGGTGACGAAGGTAAACTATTTGGCTCTGTTGGTACTCGTGACATCGCTGATGCAATCACTGCAGCTGGCGTTGAAGTACAAAAAGCAGAAGTTAAACTACCTACTGGTACTCTTCGTGAGACTGGTGAGTATGACATCGACTTACAACTTCACTCTGACGTTATCACTTCAATCAAAGTGATCATCATTGCTGAAGCGTAATCGCTGACGTATTTGAAAAAAGCCGCTCCTAGAGCGGCTTTTTTTTGCTCTAAATTTTTATTCGATACTTAAAGACCAATACCAATCCGCATAGATGATTGCCCACCCAGAAGGCGCTGGCAAGTTTCCTAACAAAGCGTGGGAATGCAGGAATGGCCGTTGCTTTTCAAATTCCCAGAGTGAAGCTTGCCAGACCTTCCCGAAGGGCGAGTTTAAAATATCCCTACCCTCACTCCACGTCGCGACGCCTAATTAACGATGGGTGTAAGCAAATATGTCCAGCGCCGACAAATGGCGTATTTTTGAGGTCCACTCACCTGCGATAAATAACGTTTTTTAAACGGTATTTAAACAAAATGTTAATAATCGCTGAAATTCTTAGTGTCATGGCTTTAAACTTTTTCTGTCATTCCTGCGACCTATAGTAAACCAAACAATAAAAAGCATAAGTGCCATATTATGGACATCACTAAGCAAGCAATAAAAAACGCGACTGGGGTAGGTATCGGAATAACGCTACTGGTATTTTTAGGGCTATATAGCCTGTTTAATTTACCGGTACAGCTGTTTCCTGACATTGAAAGACCGAATATTAACATCCAGACCTCGTGGCGCGCTGCGTCGCCCCAAGAAATTGAGTCGGAGATCATTGAACCTCAAGAGGAAGTGCTGCAAGGGATCCCTGGCCTTGAGTCGATGAATGCATGGGCAAACCAAGGTAATGCGTGGATTAATCTAGAGTTTGGTTTAGATACGGACATGCAGAAAACGCTCATTGAAGTGATTAGCCGCATGAATCGCGTACCGCCACTACCTCGCGATGCCTTGTCCCCTAATATTATGCTTGCTGGAAGTGGGGGAGACGCCCCCGCTTTGACCTACTTTTTTCTTCAGCGCCTTCCGGGCAATCCAAACGAAATTAATACCTATGTAACCTTTTTTACCGATGTCATTAAACCTCAGCTTGAATCCATCCCGGGCGTTGCAAGGGCGCGTATGGAAAGCGGGGTTGGCGGCGTTGAGGAGTTTCAAATTGTTTTCGACCCGTTTAAAGCGGCGCAGTTAGGCATTGACCTAACGGCAGTTGCCAACGAGTTGGGGCGTGCGAATGATATTTCAGGCGGCTTTGTCGATGTGGGCAGAAGGCGCTATACCCTGCGTTTTGAAGGTCGCTACGAGCCTACGCAAATGGGTGAAATGATCCTTGAATGGCGAGACGGCAGCCCTATCACTCTAAATGACATTGCCGAAATTAAAATCACCCGCGCTGACGGTGCAAACTACAGTGTGCAAAACGGCAATCCGGCTATATCTATTCGCGTAGACAGACAAAACAACGCCAATGTTTTAGCTACCTTAGAAGCCGTAAAAGCAAAAGTTGCACAAATAAACGAACAGGACTTGGCCCCTGAACAGTTAGTAATGGCGCAAAGCTTCGATGCCTCAGTGTTTATCTATAGAGCGGTGCAGCTAGTTACCAGCAATTTATTTATAGGCGTGCTGCTTGCCATTGCCGTGCTTTGGCTCTTTATGCGCCAGCTGCGGGCAACGCTCATTGTGGCATTGGCCATTCCTATCTCACTACTTAGCACTTTTGTGGTGCTTCAACTTACCGGTCGCTCGCTCAATATCATTTCACTGGCAGGACTCGCCTTCGCGGTAGGTATGGTGCTAGATGCCGCTATTGTCGTGCTGGAAAACATTGTAAGAACGCGCAAGAGCGCCGAAGCCGAAATCGAAAATAAAGACCCACATTCACAAACGCACATGGAGGATTGTGCCCATCGGGGAACGAAAGAAGTGTTTGGTGCCCTCATGGCGTCAACAGCCACCACCGTTGCTATTTTTATTCCCGTCATGTTTTTGGAAGATGTTGAAGGGCAATTGTTTGCTGACCTCGCTCTTACCATTGCCATTGCAGTGTGTATGTCGCTAGTGGTTGCGGTAACGGTATTGCCCGTCGTTGCCGCTAGATACCTTAATGGTAACATGCCAGCTGATAGCTTACAGCGGGTATGGGCTAAGATAACCCGCGCTATTATGTCGCTATCAAGTACGCCGCTTCGCCGCCTTGTATTAGTCATAACACTCATGGGCGTGCCTATTACAGGTAGTGTTTTGCTTATGCCTTCCATGGATTATTTGCCGCCCGTAAAACGCGATGCCGTTGACGCCTTCTTAAGTTTGCCTGCGGGTGCCAGTGAAAACTTTATTAGTGAAGAAGTGATGCCAATTATCGTTGAGCGACTGCAGCCCTATATGGACGGAGAAAAGCAGCCAGCGCTGAAAAACTACTACATTATCACATGGCCAAATGGCGGAAATTTGGGTGTGCGCGCTAAAGATCAGTCTAAGGTTAAAGAGTTAGAAGCCATTGTTCGCGATGAAATTTTAAAGGATTTGCCGGATACACAAACCTTTTCACAACAGGGCAATTTGTTTGGTGGCTTTGGAAATGGTCGCTCAATCGACATACATCTTCAAGGTACCGACCAAGCCATGCTCGGCATCGCTGCGCAAGCAGGTTTAGACAAATTGAGAGAAGTTTTCCCTAACGCTAACGCGCGTTCGAATCCTCCACTAGAGCAAGCTGAACCAGAGCTTCGCTTTTACCCTAATGACAGCCGAATGATGGAAGTCGGGTTAAATCGCGGCAGTATGGGGAACCTGGTACGTGCCATGGGTGATGGTATGTATGTGGGGGAGTACTTCGATGGCACCAAACGCATGAATATTATCTTTCGCTCAGCACCTTGGTTCACACCCGAAGACTTAAACAGTACGCCAGTCATGACACCATCAGGCAAGGTGGTGCAATTAGGCGAACTGGTAGGTATTGAAAGAGCCGTAGGGCCAAGTCGTATTCAGCGCATTGATGGTCGAAGAACCCTGACGCTAAACGTAAATCCGCCAGAGGGTATGAGTTTAGAAGAAGCCATGAAAGTGATTACCTCTGAGGTTGAACCTGCCATTATGGCCATGATGCCTACCGATGGCGCTATTAATTATGGTGGTAGCGCGGATAGCTTAAAAGGCGCTATTGCCTCGATGGCTGATAACTTTCTTTTTGCCATGGTGTTGCTACTGCTGTTAATGGCGGGGTTGTTTAAATCGTTAAAAGACAGCGTTCTGGTAGTACTTTCTATTCCGCTAGCCACGGTGGGCGGGGTGATTGCTATTCGTATCATGAACATCTTTACCTTCCAGCCCATGGACCTGTTAACCATGATTGGCTTCATTATTTTGCTAGGGCTTGTGGTGAACAATGCCATTTTACTCGTGCATCAGACTCGTATAGGAGAGCAAGAAGGGCTGACCCGTGATGACGCGGTAGAACAAGCCATAAAACTACGTTTACGGCCTATCTTTATGAGCACGCTGACTTCAATCTTTGGCATGCTGCCCCTGCTGTTGCTACCAGGTGCAGGCAGCGTTATTTACCGAGGTCTTGCGGCTGTTATTGTGGGAGGAATGACGGTGAGTACCATATTCACCTTGTTATTACTGCCTACCTTGCTGCGTATGACGGCTTCAAAGTCACCTGTAAATATACTCAAACCCCTGGCCGAGCGCATAGAGAGCACTGGCGCTTCGCCGACTACCTCATCCACCGTAAAACAAAATAAATACAACGATCATGTGTAAGGAAAAGACAACCATGAAAGCAATGACTTCTACTCTCGCCCTTAGTGTGTTTGCCTTATTTGCAATCAGTGTATCGTTGAGCGCACACGCACAGGATAGCAATCAACCACCGCCGGTGCTGGTACAAATAGATGAAGCCAGAGAGCAAGCGATTTCACAACTAACCTGGGTTCCTGGAACGGTACTAAGCGTTATCGATGCAAACCTTGCTTCTGAGGTAGACGGTCGCATCACTTGGATGGCAGATGTAGGTGATGTGGTGAAAGCGGGGGAGCCTTTAGTTAAAGTCGACGATACTCGCTTAAGCATTACCCGCAATCAAAATGCCTCAAATATTGCCAGATGGCAGTCGCAGGTTGAACTGTTTACCAAACGACTCGCGAGGTACAAAAACCTTCAGGCCAGTCAAAACACGTCCAGAGGCGAGTTAGAGGAAGTGGAAGCAGACTTAGAGAATGCTAAGCAGGAGTTAGCGCAAGCCAAATTAGATTTAGAATTCACCGAGTATCAGATAGCACAAAGCAGTATTCGTGCTCCCTTTACGGCTTTGGTGGTTGAAAGGCTGCAGTCGCCGGGCGAATACACTGGGGTAGGGCAAACCCTGCTTCGCGTGGTAAACCCTGATAGCGTTGAAGTTCAGGTGCGCGCACCGCTCAACGTATTACCCTATATTGCTAACGGCATGAGCGTTAGCGTTCACAATAACGTGAACCAAGTAGAAGAATCTATTCGTGCCATTGTACCGGTAGGCAACAGTACATCGCGCATGATGGAGCTACGAATTGCCATCAACCCCGGTGACTTTCCTATAGGCAGTGCAGTGCGCGTGGCGCTGCCTAGCAGCGATACTCATGATGGTGTCACCATACCCCGCGATGCGCTGGTACTAAGAAAGTCGGGCACCTTTATCTATCAGCTCAATGAAAATAATGAAGCGGAGCAAGTTAAGGTGACAACCGGGGTGGGGATGGGCGATAGAATTGAAGTGTTTGGCGATGTGAACCCGAAGCGCTCGGTTGTGGTGAGAGGAGCTGAACGTCTGCGTGCAGGCCAGAAAGTACGTTACAACAATGAGCGTGAGTCTTTGACAGCGAAGAACTGAGAGAATTGTAACAAATGTAAAAGTGCTATCCATTTAGACTAAAGTTAATGAGAATGTTTCTTATTTGTAATTGTTGATTATCAAATGGAGACATCCTTGAAAAAGTTAGTTTTAGCCAGCGCAGTATGCACGCTATCCAGTCCGGTAGTATTTGCGCAATCCCTAGAAAACCAGAATGAAGAAACCAAGTCTATAGAGCGAGTTGCTGTGGTAGGCGCAGCAACCAACTTGAGCATTACTGCCGAGGATATTGAGCAGTTTCAGGCAAACGATTTAGCTGATGTTTTTAGAGAGTCTCCGTCGGTCAGCGTTGGCGGTTCAGTAGGTGTAGCGCAGAAAATCTTTATCCGTGGACTAGAAGATGCCTACCTGAATGTAACCGTAGATGGCGCGCAACAAACCTCAACACTATTTCACCATATTGGCCGCGTAACGCTAGATCCCGATCTTTTGAAGCAAATCGATGTGCAGGCTGGTGCAGGTGAAGCAACCAGTGGCCCAGGTGCCATTGGTGGTTCAATCCGCTTTAAAACCAAAGATGCGCAAGATTTATTGAGAGGCGACGAACAATTTGGTGGTCGAGTAAAAGCGAGTTATTTCTCAAACGAAGGTACGCGATATAGCGGCAGCCTTTATGGAAAGCTAAGTGATTCATGGGGCTTGCTAGGTTATTACAGCACGGTTGACAGAGATAACTTTGAAGACGGCGACGGCAACGAAGTGCTGGGTACTGCCGCAGATCAAGATCTTATGTTCCTTAAAGCCAGTGGTTACATTGCGGATAATCAATACCTTTCAATAAGTGCAGAGCAGCGCGATGAAGAGGGTGAGTTTTCGGCAAGACCTAACTGGGTAGTACTAGAAGGTGCTCCACTTTATCCTAGTGAAGCAGAGCGTGATACCTACGTAGCGAACTACCGCTTTGACCACAGTGCATTGGTTTTCTTAGAAGCCACGGCATACCAAACTTCATCATCGTTCCGCGGCGGCCGTTTCGATTTCTTGTCTGATATCGATACCTATGGTTTTGATATTAGAAACACCACCGACATTTCAAACCACGTATTCACCTACGGTATCGACTATCGTAAAGATGAGGTAGAAAGTGGTCCTGGCGTAGGTCCTGTGCAGAACGCAGAAGAAGGCAGCGTAATGGGTATTTACGCGCAAGCTCATAGCAATATCACTCCAGAGTTGTTGTTGAGCTACGGTGTTCGTTATGACGACTTTGATTTTCAGCAACAAATCTTGATCGATGACTATTACGGCACACCCGTTACTGATGAGCCATCTGGACTAGACGACAATGAACTTAGCTTTAACGTCGGTCTTGAATATCAGCTTACCGAAGCTTGGACCCTTGGTCTTGGTTACGCAGAAGCGGCGCGCGGTAAGCAAATTGGTGATGGTTTCACGCTTGACGAATACTTATATGATGGTGAGGACGTTCCAGTTGTAGCCAGTGACGTGGTGCCTGAAACTGTCACCAATATTGAAGCGTCAATCGAATACAGCGCGAATAACCTTAATGCGCGCCTTAGCGCCTATGAATCTACTATTGATGATGTGCTATTTAGCGGTTATCAAGGCAACTCGGTATTTAATAATATCGGTGACCTAGAATCATCTGGCGTAGAGTTTAACCTTGCGTATCGCTGGGACTCTGTTGACGTGTACTTTGGGTTTTCAAGCGTAGATGTTGAATTGATGCCTCGTGAAGGTCTGTACAGCGTACCTTATAACAGCATCGATATTAACGGATACGAATTTGTTGGCTTAGGCAATAGTCGCGGTGATACGTGGGTACTTGGTGCAGATTACACCGTTACTGCAGACATTAGCGTTGGCTTTAACATCACTATGGTTGACGACATCAACATAGATACACTGCATCAGGCCTTGGAAAACGGTTGGACCGACTCGCTTTATTCACTTAACAAAGCAGACTATACCCTAGTGGATATTTATGGCGAGTGGGAAGTCACAAACGACCTTCGCTTAAATCTGGCGGTAACGAACTTGTTTGATGAAGCGTATATCGACCATTCAAGTGTGGGTGACTATAGCGAAGTATTCCCAAGCGTTATTGGACCGCAAGAAGCTGGACGAGATATTCGTTTGTCTGTCACTTACGATTTCTAAGTAACGCCTTTAGATGAACTTTTCCACGTTTAAAAGGTGGGTCTTTTGGGCCCACCTCTTTGCTGGCTTATTGGCCAGCATTGTCGTTTTCATTATGGCTTTTACTGGTGTATTACTCACTTACGAGCGCCAGTTCAAAGAGCTAAGTGAAATGGCTTATGCGCAAACGATTGATATCGAAAAGTCGATAATCTCGACTGAGCGGGTTGTATCAATACTTCGTGAAAAGCATCCTAACGAAGCGCATATTTTTGTTCGATGGGTCAATAGCGAGGGAGCGGCAATTCCCGCATGGGCCGGCGAACACAGCTATCTTATTCACCCCTATACCGGAGATATATTAAGAGAAGGAGAAGGGGTCGTTGAAGAAGCATTTCATGTCATAACTGACCTGCATCGATATCTTTTAATGGAAGGGGATTACCAATTAATTGGCAAAACCATAACGGCTTATAGCAATCTTATTTTTATTTTTTTGCTGTTATCGGGAGTCATCATATGGTTGCCCAAACACATATCGAAAAAATCCTTAAAGCAGCAAATGTGGTTACGGCAAAAGTACACTAATAAACAGCACCGTCGCCGACATTGGCATTTTGTTTTTGGTATGTGGTCACTGCCTTTTTTAGTTGTGATTGGACTAACGGCTACCCTGTTTTATTTTGAGTGGGCAAACAAAGCATTGTATGGAATGTACGGTGAACAAGTCCCTACTCGCGAAAAGAAAGCTATGCCTGAGACGCTAGACGCCGACGTTGTCAGTTACGACACGCTATTTACCAAAGCTCAGCAACACGCCAATGAAAATGGCTATCAGGATTGGTATTCCATGTGGATGGAAATTGGCAAAAGTGAGGGTGTTGCACGGTTTTATATCGATAAAAGTATAGGGCACCGGCAAGAGTTAGCGTATTCACTGTATTTCGACACGGGAACCGGTGACATCACTAGGACACTGTACAAAACCGATTGGCCCAAAGGGAGTCAGGCTTGGGGTACTTCCCGCTTTTTACACACGGGAGAATACTTTGGCTTTATAGGGCAGACCATTGCAGGGCTGGTAAGCTTGCTTTGCTGTATCTTAGTTTATACTGGCACACTACTTGGTGTGCAGAGACTTCTCAATTTGCGAAAGCAGCATTAAAAGACTTAGGCAGGGTAATGGTAACGACTAGCCCTGTTTGCTTTGTAGCACTAGCGTCTCTATGTAATGCAGCGTCTTTGATTAGTGCAGCGCGATTTATCGCCGAAATGTCGCCGCCCACAGCGGCAATTTGACGTTTCGCCAGTGCAAGCCCAAGACCAAAGCCAGAGCGCTTTGCGGCATGTACGTAGTTTTTGGCTGCACGTGCCTTGTCTACCCTGAAAAAAGGTTCGAATATGGCGTCTAGCATTGATTCAGGGACGCCGGTGCCCTCGTCTGTAACCGTGATAACATAGTTATTGTTATCGCCGGTCAGCGTTAAACTCACCTTGCTTTGCTCAGGGGTATGACGCAAGGCATTACGAATAATATTTTCTAACGCCTGCCCCAAAGCAAGCTGGCTGCTCTTTTCAATGTTCGCGCATTCAGGTGTGTCGACATGTAAGGTTCTATCAGGGTATTCAAACCGCGCATCTTCACAAATAACATTGATAAGTTCTACCAAGTCAAAGTCATCGCTGTTCAATTGTGGCGATTCTGTATTTAGCCATGCAAAGGTTAGGGTATCTTCAACAAGCTCTCTCATCGTGCTCGCTTCATAACGCAGGCGTGAAAGTGCTTGTTCACGATTAATGTCTTGCTCTACAAAGTCTATTGCCATATCAATACGAGCAAGAGGCGTGCGAAGCTCGTGAGAGAGATCAGCAAGCAAACTTCTTTGATTATAAATGAGACTGCTGGTTCTTTGGGCCATCTTGTCGAACGTTTGGGCAAGCCCAGTAAGTTCGTCATTTCGCTTGGGCATTGCAGCCATTGCACGGGCTTCTAAATTGCCATTTGCGAAATCTTTTGTGGCATTTTCTAATTGCTTTAGTGGCGTCATTAGGTGTCGATACAGCATAAAACTCAACAGACTTAATATCACTAGAGGTAATGCAATTTGAAGCGTTAAGCGTGTGGCGAGCAATAACGAACCTGGGCGCATACGCTGTGGAAGTTGAATTAAAAAGTGCGTATTGTCATCGACGAAGGGGACTTCCATCACAGGGTTTTCAGAAAAGTATAAATGTATTTTCCATTCGGGGCTGCGGCCTATTTGAAATCGGTCAACAAACTCATCTAACATTTGGGTGTCAGCGAATGTGGTCATTTGGGAGTTAACTACGGCAAGCCACGTGTCTTCCTTTGTCTTCACTTCTTGCAAAAAAGCAGCTAACGCTTGTTCTCCATCCTCCAGGTAGATTTTCTCCGCTTCTTGACCATAGGAATAAAGGGTTTCTTGATGAGCTTTATCGATAAAACTCATGCTGGTCTCGGTATGATTGGTAAGCCACGCGATGGCCCAAAATAACAGAACAGTACCAACGGCAATAAATGCGCACAGTCGCCATAGCAGTTTATTTTTCACGAAAAGCGATATCCTTGGCCGTGGACAGTGGCAAGGCGTTCAGGGGGCATGCCAGTCTCAACGAGCTTTTTGCGTACTCTAGACAAATGCATATCTAAGCTTCGGTCGTACCTCGAAAAGGGTTTGTTAAGCACGCTGTGATAAAGAAATGCTTTGCTCAACGTTTCCCCTTTGTTATCTACTAACATCCAAAGAAGCTTAAATTGTATTGGCGTGAATTCGAGTAGTCTTGAGTGGTACTTGGTAACTTGCTGAATGCGATTTAAATAAAGCACATCAACAATGATTTCCGACTTTTGCGTGCCTGAGTCGTTTAGTGTTTTGCTGCGTCGCAACAGTGCGTCGATGCGAAGCATCATTTCAGTAAAATTGAAGGGCTTGGGTAAGTAGTCATCTGCGCCCTTACGGTAGCCTTCAATCCTTTCTTGCTCGGCACCTGACGCGGTGATCATCATCACCGGGGTTTGCTTTATTTGCCTTAATTGGTTTAACAGCGACAAGCCGTTTAAAGAGGGAAGGCGTATGTCGAGTAACACAAGGTCAAAGTTCTCCTCAAGCACAGCTTGTAATCCAGCATTACCGTCACTTTCGTGGCGAGTGTCAAATCCTCGAGACTGCAACAGCTGTGTGATTTGTTCACTTAACGTCGCGTCATCTTCAACAATGAGTATTCGGGTTTTACGCATAATGGCTTCAGGAAAGAATTTTAAACATACTATTAATAATGGTTATCATTTGCAACTAATCGGTTTGTGACGATAAATGCGGCCGCTAACGCGCGCTTTTATATTGTTACAAATTTACTGTGGTGCTGATGGTTTCTCGCTTTACAATAACGGTTAACAGCCATCTTAGTGCTTGCGCTAAACTGCGGTGCTCTTGATGTCTGCACAATTGAGTAAATAAAGCATAGACGCAGCAGTCAACTAAGCGCTTTGCCTCCTAGGTTGGAGCTACAAGGACACGATCTTAAAAATGGTAATGAGTTTAAAGAAGTTAACGACGTTGTTGGCGTCGCTAGTAGTAGCAGGAAGTGTCGTGACTGGTTGCGCCAGCTCTAATCATGTTACTCAGATAGAAGGTGAAAATGCTGTAATCAAGCACACCAATGAGCCTGGGTATGAGGACAGATTCAGCAATATTTACGACGGTTTTAAAGCATACCCCGTCACGTGCACTAATGATTGCTACCCAGCGTCTGCCGATATTGAATGTGAAAGTGACATGCAAAATTGTCAGTTCGTTGGCAACAACCCGACAGTGAACTCGCACACCGGCTTTAATGTCACCTGGTTAGGGCACGCAAGTTTTTTACTTAACACTGCAAGTGGTGAGCAAATACTTATTGACCCTGTGTTTGGGCAGTTTGATTGGCCCGTTAATTGGGCTTTTCGATTGGCGGAGGGGTTCAGCCGCAACGAACCCGCTGAGGTAGGTGAAGACAAACTCGCACAAACCGATGCTGTGGTTTATTCCCATATTCACTATGATCATTTCAATAAAGCCGATATTGCCGAATTAGGTACAAAGCTCGAATATCTTGTTCCGTTAGGTTTCGCAGAGCACTTCCCTAATAGAGGCTACACCATTAAAGAGATGGCGTGGTATACCAACAAAAACGTAGGCAAAACCTCTATTCACTTCGTGCCTGCCCATCATTTCAGTAACCGAATTTGGGTGCCTTATTTGTACGAGGACGACAATACGACACTGTGGGGTGGTTGGGTATTTGAGAGTGAAGGCAAAACATTGTTCTTTGCGGGGGATACGGGATATTCACCGCACTTCAAGGATATTAAAGCGCGCTTTGGTGAAATAGATGTTTGCCTGTTACCTATAGCGTCTTATTTCAGCGAAACCTCACCTAAATGGTATCGCAAGGTACATACTACGCCAGAAGATGCCATTGTTGCGGCCCAAGACCTAGGCTGTAAAGCCGTAGTGCCTTGGGGCTATGGAAATGCCAGCTGGATGATGGGTGACAAGACGTCACATTCTGCGCTATTTCGTCTTATGAAAATGAAGAAGCAGCTAAACCCTGCAATGCCTTGGATTATTTTGAATGAAGGTGAGCAGGCGTCTTTTTAATTTAAGCTACAGATAAATGGCCTATTTATCCGCAATCTTATCCGCAATTTTTTGGCATTTTTCGCGCCATTCGTCATCAAGCGCCTCAAGTTTCGCTAGCTTTTGTGCCAGGGATTTGTCTGCTTTGGTATGGGCGCATTGCATTAGGGTGTGAACGTTAACGGTATCGTCCTCACGGTGCAGTAGTGTTACTTCGTCGCCAACACTGATGGTTCCGGTTTTAATAACCCGGTAATACCAGCCAGTGATACCTCGTTCTCCGACAAATCTATCTAAATTGGGCACTTCGAAGCGTTGCGAGATTTTATTGCAAGGGGCACGGGGTGCACTTACTTGCAGTTCTACCTCGCCGAACTTCCATATATCGCCGATATAAACGGTAGCATCGTCCATGCCCTCTACACTGATGTTTTCGCCAATGCTGCCCAGCGAAAATTCGCCTTCAGGAAAATGCTTTCTTAATGTCAGATAGTTGGTCGGGTTGAACTGATGCAGCACTTTCTCCGGTCCACCGTGAAGCCGTTTGTTGGCCTGTTCGTCTTCATCGGTTCTGTCCATATGTACCGTTAACGCGTCGACGGGGGCTTTAACAATACTGCTTGGTGCCCCACGAGGGCCTAGCGGCTGAGGTTTTCCAGCAAACAGAGCGTTAACAGAAAATGAGGTAGACATGGCATCTCCAAAAAATATTTTTGTGCATTTAAACCTTTCTACTATAGGGTACGACTAACCTTATAACACTAACAAGTGCTAATGCTAATCAGCACCACAAATAACAAAGAGAAAAGAATGGAACACACACAACAACGTGTTGTACACGCCAATGTGGTGTTTGGTAATAAAAGCGAAAATGAGCTGATATCTAAAGCGAAAAAGGGCGATAAGCAGGCGTTTCGGTCCCTTTACGATGAACATATTGGGCGAGTCTACGCGCTTTGTTACCGGCTTACAGGTGAAAAGGGAATGGCAGAAGATGCTTCGCAAGAAGTCTTTATTCAGCTATGGAAAAAATTGGGTAATTTTGATGGGCAAAGCCAATTTTCCACATGGTTACACAGTGTTACGGCAAACATTACCATCTCCTATATGCGCAAGCAGAAGGGGTGGGTGCAGCGCATGTTTAACTTGGAAAACAGCGGCATTAACGAGATGCCGGCTGAAGAAAACAGCACAGATGTGGATTTAGAAGCATTAGTTATTCGCTTACCCGAGCGAGCCAGAATGGTTTTTGTCCTCCATGCAATTGAAGGTTACAGACATGAAGACATTGCCAGCATGTTGAACATGGCAGTGGGCTCAAGCAAAGCACAATTTTTCCGTGCTAAGCAATTATTGAAAGATTTTATGGGAGTCGATGATGAGTAATTTTGACGACAAGCTTGCTCAGCATATTTCTGGGATATCAAAAGAGAAGCAGCCAGAACGAGATTTGTGGCGAGGTATTGAACTCGGCATAACATCGCAGCAAGGCGACGCTTCACAAGACGACGCTTCATCATCTACGGTTACATCAAAACAGTGGATGGCGATAGCCGCAAGCGTTTGTTTAGTTACTGTATTGTGGTTTGCGGCTCCTTTTGCGTTTAAAGCTGATGAAAGTCGAAGCGATGGCTATGCCTTGATTGACGCAATGAGTATGCAGCAGCAACAACAAGTGAATAGTCTTCTTGCTAGTTATGAAAGTACAACAGCGCTAACGGAAGATTGGCAAGAGCAATTGAAAGAATTGGACGATGCTGCAGATGTTATTAAAGCGGCATTAAAGGACGATCCAGACAACTCAGCATTAATCAAAATGCTGCATCACGTATATCAACAGCAGATTGCCTTAATTGAGCGAGTGCACGCGCCAAAGTGGCAGCAAATTTAATAAGGGTTTAAAGATGAATATAAATACGAAAAGCACATTTTTGCACACGTTCATGGCACCTTTGGGGGCCAAGGTATTACTTACTACTGCGCTGCTAAGTATCGCTACTGCGGCGTTTGCAGGAGAAAAAGTAGATAAGACCATCGACACATCGTCTTCGCCGAAAGTGGACATTGAACACATCAACGGAAAAGCAGACATCCGAGTTTGGGATAAGTCTCAGGTTCGTGTCACCGGTGAACTGGGCGATCAAACTGAAGAGTTTATCTTTGAAAGACGTGGAGATGTCGTGGTTATACACGTTGAAGTCGAGCGCCACTCAAAGAGCTGGTTTAATAAAGGTAAAGATGGCGACGACCTTGTTATCTATATACCTTCAGCAAGCGACCTTCACTATACCGCGGTCAATGCTGATCTTATTGCAGAAGGTATAACAAAAGCAGTAGATGTTGAGGTGGTAAACGGCGACGTAACCCTTAAAAACATAGGTGAGCGGGTTGAAGTTGAGTCGGTTAATGGCGATATCGTGCTTGAGAATGTGAGAGGCCGTTTAGAGGCGGAAACAGTGAATGGCGAAATTGAAGCGTCACACTCAGGAAACACGCCAGTGAGCTTTGCGTCAGTTAATGGCAAGCTCGACATCACTTCCGATAGCCCAGACGTATCAGTAGAAACCGTCAACGGTCGAATCGATGTGTCTCTTCAAGCGGTAGACGTACTGCAAATCAATACGGTTAATGGAAGGACTTACGCAAGTTTAGGTCTTAATAAGAACGGTAGCGTAAAAGCGAATTCTGTAGGCGGTGCGATGGAATTTGTCTTTCAAGATGGCGTATCGGCACAATTTGATATTGAGACGCACGCTGGCGGCAACATTGTAAACAATATCAGTGATGAAAAGTCGCAAAAGCCTAAGTATGGCCCAGGTAGCTGGCTACGCTTTATCCACAACGGTGGGGCTGCAAATGTAGACATCTCTACGGTACACGGGCGAATTGAAATAGACCAAAAGTGAATAAGCTATAGGCAACACAATTGAAACTTTAGGTTGAAAAAATGAATTTAGTCCACATTTATTAATCAGACATGTGGTGATTAATGAAAAGCTGCGAGTGATCGCAGCTTTTTTTGTTTGGTCGCTAAAAATGTGTAGCTGAGCGTTTGTAAGTAACAAAAGTACGTTTTAATGGCTCTTAGTTACAAGTTAGCGGACCTGCACGCTTCACCCACATCATCACATGGTTTGTTATTTTTTGATTGGAGGTTAAATTGAGTATTGTTGGACACGTCAAAAGGTTTTGGCGATTTCATAGTCTAATTATTGGTGCGTTTGGAATATGCGCATTTACGCTAGGCTGTGCTGTTCAGGAACCCGCTTATTACGAAGGTACTTGGGTGGTGACTAAGGCCTATAATGTAGGTGTTTCAGCTCACTCATCAATAGAGTCAGAAAAGTTCTTGGGTCGCTCGGTAACCTATGCTTCAGACTCGGCTAAACTCGATCAGGCATTTTGTGAGTCACCGGTGTATTCAACGAAAAATATCAGTAATCAAGATTTTTATGCTGCTTTTAAAGCCTCTCCATCATCGCTTGGCTTTAGCGACGACAAGATTACTGAAGTAAGTTTGTCGTGCCTTGATAATTCAGCAATCATGGGTTCTACACTCATTTTTCAGGAAGGTGGCAGCGCCTACACCTTGGTTGATGGTACGTTTTTAAAGCTGGAGAAAACGCTTTAAACGATGTTGTCTTTTTGCGCTTTCGCAACAAAATGACGACTTCCTTTGTTGAGTGATGGACGTTAAAAGCGCATAATATCCAACTGACTTTTGTGCATTGGAATAGGTTTCACTCGTGGCGTCTGCGTCTAAAAACGATAAGAATGTTGAAAAATTGAAGGTTCCACCTCATAGCATTGAGGCTGAGCAATCTGTTTTGGGCAGCATGCTTATTGACCCTGAAAGCTGGGACAAAGTCGCGGAGCTTGTTACCGATAACGATTTTTACAATCGCTCACACCAAATTATCTTTCGTGCTATCACTCGACTACTAAACAGTAGCCAGCCAATAGATCTTATAACAGTATCAGAAGAGCTGGAAAAGCATGATGAACTGGAAGATGCTGGTGGTTTTGCCTACTTAGGTGAACTTGCCAAAAACACGCCAAGTTCTGCGAACGTTGTGTCTTATGCGCAAATTATCAGTGAGCGCGCGATAACCCGAGAGCTTATTGGGGTGGCGCATGAGATAGCGGAAGTTGGGTACAACCCCGAAGGCCGTGACAGTGCAGACATTCTTGATCTGGCCGAAAGTAAAGTATTTGAAATTGCCGAGCGAAGAACTGGTGAAAACGAAGGTCCTCGCGATGTCGAGTCTATCTTAGGGAAGACCATTGACCGTCTAGAAGAATTGGTGAAAACCAATAAAGACGTTACCGGTGTTACTACCGGCTTTACCGACCTAGACAAAATGACCAGTGGTATGCAGCCCTCTGACCTTATTATCGTGGCGGCTCGTCCATCGATGGGTAAGACTACTTTCGCTATGAACTTGATTGAAAACGCCATGATGGCAGAAGACAAACCTGTACTTGTTTTCAGTCTTGAGATGCCCTCAGAACAAATCATGATGCGTATGTTGGCGTCATTAAGCCGCGTTGACCAAACCAAAATTCGTACTGCGCAGCTGGATGATGAAGATTGGGCACGTATCTCCAACACCATGGCTATGCTCAAAGACAAAGATTGTTTGTTTGTTGATGATTCATCAGGCCTTACACCAATGGACGTGCGAAGTCGCGCAAGAAAGCTCGCTCGCGAACGCGGTGGAATCAGTCTAATCATGGTGGATTATCTTCAGTTGATGCGCGTACCTTCTCTTAGCGATAACCGAACATTGGAAATTGCAGAGATCTCTCGCTCATTGAAAGCATTGGCTAAAGAGCTTGAAGTGCCGGTAGTTGCCCTTTCACAGCTTAACCGTACGCTAGAACAACGTGCCGATAAACGTCCTGTAAACTCTGACCTTCGTGAGTCTGGCTCAATCGAGCAGGATGCCGACCTTATTATGTTTATTTATCGTGATGAGGTTTATCACGAAAACAGTGAGTATAAGGGCATTGCAGAGATTATTATTGGTAAACAGCGTAACGGCCCAATTGGTACCTGTCGACTTACGTTCCAAGGCCAATTCTCACGATTTGACAACTATGCAGGCCCTGCCATAGCCGACGAATATTAGCCCCTCTTTTAGCGACTAAAGGCTTCGACCGCGGCCACGGTCTAGATTTTAAGGGTTAACAAGTTAAAGTATTTCAGACACAAAAAAGGCGCCGTAAGGCGCCTTTTTCAATTCATATACAATGAATTACTTTTCTTCAGCTACTTTCACTGTGTCTTTAACTGTCACTGAAATGCGACGGTTAACACGGTGTGCTTCAGCATTCTTACCATTGTCTAGAAGCTGAGTTTCGCCGTAACCGATAGTCTCTAAACGAGAACCTTCGATACCGTACATGTCTACCATTACTTCTTTGAAGTTCGCAGCACGACGCTTAGAAAGGTCCATGTTGTAAGCTTCACTACCTGGTGCAGAAGTGTGACCTTCAATTACCGCAGTTGTTGAAGGATACTGCTTCATGAACTCAGCAAATTCAGAGATTTCTGGATCTTTTGGCATTTTAACTACAGCACTTTCGTTGTCGAATAGAACGCGTAGTGTGATTTCTACTGTCTCTTCGTCAAATACTGTACAACCTTTAGCATCAACTTTTACGCCAGCTGGTGTATCAGGGCACATATCTTTGCTGTCTACAACGCCGTCGTTGTCCGAATCTTTAATTGCACAGCCAGTTGCATCTACTTTAGTGCCAGCTGGAGTGTTAGGACACTGGTCAACGTTGTTTAAAACGCCATCGTTATCATCATCGATGCTACAACCATTTGCGTCAACACGAACATCTGCTGGTGTCATTGGGCACTGGTCTTTGCTATCTACAACGCCATCGTTGTCGCTGTCTTTAGGCGCAGAAGGTGTGCTCTTACCAAATGGAATTGCAAGACCTACTTTAACGCTATAATCGTTATAGCTTTCGCCGAAATCGTGGTATGTCGCGATTTCTGTGATTAGGCGAGCAGTTTCACCTACTTTCCAGTGTTTACCGATACCGATGTTACCAAGTGTCGTTGAATCACCAACTGATTGGCGTTTAACACCACCAAAAACGAACCATGCATCGTTTGGCATAAAGTACATAGCATCTACGCCAGTCATTTCGCCGCTCTCATCACCGCCGTCACGGAAGTCCACAGACAATTTTGTGAACTCTACACGTGCAGCCCAGCTTTGAGTGAAACGGAATCCGTATTCGAATGTCGCACCTAAACCGTCGTCATATACTTCGCCTTCAGTAAGAGAAAGAGGACGCGATTCGTCAGTGTTATAATGCATACCTGAAATACCGAACCAGTTTTTGTACTCTGGCTCAGAAGAGTCTTGTGCAAATGCATTAGTTGCAGAAATTACAGCAAGAGATAGCGCTGCCATTTTAAAGTGTTGTTTCATAGTCACATCCTGTTTAACGTTGAGTGATTATCAATTTTAGATAATTTTGTGTTGTGCTTAACGTATAACGCTAGCACAAATTGTGCCATTTATAATATGGGTTAGGCTGCGATCCCTTGTAATGTGGCAATAATTGTTCGTCTTCCACCATGATCTCGGTGTTCGCCGAGCATGATACCCTGCCACGTGCCAAGTGCAAGCTTGCCTTGTTGGACAGGTATAGTAAGTTGACACCCTAGTATACTCGATTTTAAGTGAGCAGGCATATCATCTTTACCTTCATAAGTATGCCTGAAAAAAGAAAGCTCTTCTTTTACACTATGGTTGAAGAACGCTTCCATATCATGCCTCACTGTAGGGTCGGCATTTTCATTGATTGTCAAACTAGCGCTTGTATGCTGAAGCCATAGGTGCAAAAGGCCGACTTCAACATGACGAATACTGGGTAGTGCAGATTCCACCTGCTGTGTTATCAGGTGAAATCCTCTCGGGTAGCTGTCGAGTGTAATTTTTTCAGACTGCCAGAAATTATTTGTCAAAACAGATTTCCAAATGCGCTAATCCTTCGTCGCACATGAAAGGAAGAATAATTTTAGCACCATCAACCTGGTGACTAATCGTATGTTGCTTTCCTGATACAACGATGGGTGTTGCCATTCCAAATTCGTAACCCCGCTCAGCAAGGTCTCGTTTTGCGTTACCGCAAATCATGTTGGTAACTTCGCCAACCATGTCGCCTACTTCTGCATCAAGCTTCTCAGGGCGCTCGCCAACCATTCTCTCCATTATGGTCAGGGCCAAAGACTCGTCAAAAGTAATAGACATAGAGCCGCGAACGTCAGGGCCCACCATGCCAATTAGCCCCGATACATCGCCTTTGGCGATATCACTTTGTTTGCGCTTGGGCTTGCCCGGGGTCAATTTAGTTTGAGCCATGGTTTCAAGCACGTTCAAAAGACCAGCAATAAACGGGTTCACAAAATCAGCATTCATGTACACTCTCCTGGGCAGCGTGATCTTCCGTTTGTTGACAATCGGCACATAATCCATGGGCCTCTATAGTTTGTTTCGATACTTTGAATCCGTGTTGCTTTGCTTGGCTATCAAGGGTCTCTTGAAGACCTTCAGATTGAATTTCAGCAACATCACCACAGCTGTCACAAATTAGAAACTGAACAGGGTGGTTACAGCCAAAATGATAGCAGGCCACAAACGCATTGGTAGACTCTAAACGGTGAATGAACCCAAAATCGAGAAGAAAATCAAGGGCGCGATAGACTGTTGCAGGTTTAGCACTAGACTCTGTTTCTTTCAGAGAGTCGAGTAGTTCATAAGCACCCATAGGGCCGTGCTTTGAAACAAGAATTTCGTACACCTTTTCTCTAAGCGGTGTGAATCTGGCGCCGCGTTGCTCGCAATAAGCCCGTGCCTTATGAATAAGTGTGGTTTTGTTCATTGATGATAACCGTAAACTCGACTTTCATTGTTATATTAAAGCGTCACTTCTGGATCACGTTTTTTAGTGTGTACATGAGCTATTAACTCATCTTCCAAGGCAAAACGCTCTTCTAATGTCTCACCAAGCTTGGCTAGCGCTGAGTCAAATTCAGCTGCCTGCTCGGGCGTTACTGCTTGTGCAAACGTATCATTAAATGCGAGTGCTGCGTCAGTGGTTTTTGTCAATCTGGGGTAAAGTTTATCTCGTAGTGAAAGGCCTTCATTGTCGTTTTCAACCAACATATCGAAAACCTCAAAGTGTCCTACCGACAAATAATCGAGTAATGCGCTGCAAAAGTTGTCTATTTCATCTGGGTCAGGTAAACACTCGCTTCGCTTGTTAATACCTGCTAGTTCACAGAAAGAAACTAATAGTGCCTGTCTGTCCATTAACCAGCGGTCAATAACCTGGCTTTTCCCGCCCCATTTTGATTTAACGCTTTCTAACTGTTGCAACATTTTGATGTGTTACCCGTTTAGCGACAATAAGTTTCAGTATAACACTGTGCACTAGCGACACAAATTTTGCGCGAAAAAGTTCGTTTCAAAATGTATGGTGGCGATCTATACGCTCAGTATTTAGTGTAGTATGAAGCAGTAAAGAAAAGGAGTGATGTGCAATGATGATAAAGTTGGATGAGGCGAAACTAGCTGCTCAGCAAGCCCTGTGGGTAGTTTTTAGTCGCGGCAAAATTGTAGTACAAGAATCGTCTGAGTCTATCCCCGTTGCTTACCTGAGTGATATTCCATTTTTAGCATCTTATGTCGATGAAATTCATCAACTTCCACCGCTCAATGAGACGGCGCATAGAGATCTGCCCGTATATGTTGTTGATTTGGGCGCTGAGCATGTTGACGAACCCGGTTGGGAACGGGTATCGCTTAGACAGCTTCTTTTTGCCGAATACGATATTGCCTTTTCCGTTATTGGGCGAGCCTGGCAATACATCCACTTCTTGCGTACTCATCAATTTTGCGGGCAATGTGGAGCCAAGACTGAACGCGTAGATTGGGAAATGGCAATGCATTGTCACCGCTGCCAACATCGCAGTTATCCAAGAGTGTCTCCCTGTATCATTGTTTCTATACACGACAGCGAAAAAATATTGTTGGCCAAAGGCGTTCGCCATCGAGAATCTAATATGTATTCAACTCTTGCTGGCTTTGTAGAAAGTGGTGAAAGTCTGGAGCAAGCGGTCCACAGAGAAGTTTTCGAAGAAGTTGGCGTTAAGGTTAAAAACTTGCGCTATTACAATAGTCAGCCATGGCCATTTCCACATTCCTTAATGGTCGGGTTTATTGCCGAGTATGACGAAGGGGAAATTCGTTGTCAGGAGAACGAGATAGATGATGCGCAATGGTTTGATATAGATGCGCTGCCGACTATTCCACCGAAAGTGTCTATTGCGGGACAATTAATTGCTGAAACGGTGTCTCTGATCGGCGACAAATAAAAAACCCTGCCGAAGCAGGGTTTCAATAAGTTTAGCACGGTCCCATGTAGGGCTTCTTTTCTTTAACGGTTATAGTAATAGCAAACACTCACTTTAAGTGCAAGCGTCTTTTTAAAGTAATGTTCAAGTATTGTTTGTCTTTAATAATCGACACTACACCGATTTGTCGTTAAAACATTGATTTTTTAATACAGGTTTTAGCACACCTTAGTTAAGAATACTGGTATACTTTCGCGCTCAAATATCTTCAGTAATTTAGGTGAGTTATATGTCGCAAAATTTCCCCAGTGTTGATAAGCCCGCGTTAAAGAACGATCGTTACTTACGTGCGTTACTTAAGCAGCCGGTTGATGTCACACCTGTATGGATGATGCGACAAGCCGGGCGCTACCTCCCAGAGTACAAAGCGACTCGTGCAGTAGCAGGCGATTTTATGTCGTTGTGCAAGAATGCAGAACTTGCATGTGAGGTGACGCTACAACCTTTACGTCGTTTTCCTCTCGACGCTGCAATTCTCTTTTCGGATATTTTGACCATTCCAGATGCGATGGGCCTCGGTCTTTACTTTGAAACAGGTGAAGGCCCTCGCTTTAAAAATCCAATCACGTGTAAAGCGGATGTGGATAAAATAGGCCTTCCTGATCCAGAAGGTGAATTACAGTACGTAATGAATGCCGTTCGTACTATTCGCCGTGAGCTTAAAGGTGAAGTGCCATTAATTGGTTTTTCTGGAAGCCCTTGGACACTCGCGACTTACATGATTGAAGGTGGTTCAAGTAAAGCCTTTACCAAAATCAAGAAAATGGCATTTGCTGAGCCAGCAACGCTTCATGCGTTACTAGCAAAACTGGCTGATTCTGTTACTGAGTATTTAAATGCTCAAATCGCTGCGGGCGCGCAGTCAGTCATGGTATTTGATACTTGGGGGGGCGTGTTATCTCCTCGTGACTACAAAGAATTCTCGCTTCAGTACATGGAGCGCATTGTAAGTGGGCTGACCCGTGAAAATGAAGGCCGTAAAGTACCTGTTACCTTGTTCACCAAAAACGGTGGCATGTGGCTAGAATCGATTGCGGCGACAGGCTGCGACGCAGTAGGTTTAGACTGGACTATCGACATTAAAGAAGCGCGTGCGCGCATTGGCGATAAAGTTGCACTTCAAGGTAATATGGATCCATCAATGCTGTATGCTCAACCGCAAAGAATTGAGCAAGAAGTGGCGTCCATTCTAGAAGGTTACGGTGAAGGTAGCGGTCACGTATTTAATTTAGGTCACGGTATCCATCTAGACGTACCACCTGAAAATGCAGGTGTGTTCGTTAATGCGGTACATGAACTTAGTAAGCAATATCACAAGTAAGCGACTTCGATAAAGGAAGTAAAATGAAAACGTGGCTTGTGTTGTTGCTGATAGCGTTTGCATTGATAGCAGGGTATAAATTTTCTGGCTATCAACACCAACTCAGTGAATCCAATGCAGAAAAAGAGCGACTAACCAATGTGTTAGCGCGCTCTCGTGCCACGGAAACGAGTGAGCTGAAAGTTATTAAGCCCGCCGCCAAGTTGGTTTCAAATGAAGCAGGTGCGGTGCTCTTGGATACAAGCGTTACGAAAAACGGCGAGATGAATGTTGCCCCCGTTGCTGAGAATGTCCAAATCATGGCGCCAGAGGTTTTCTACACTAAAACCGAAGGCTCACTCAATACGTTTTTTGCGCTGCCGCCTAACAACGAGCGCTTTGTTTTAGACTCGGTAAAATGTGAGAACGGACATTGCGAAATAACGGGTGAGTATGACGGTTCTGAAACTGAGCTGTCGCGAGTTATTGAAGCATTGGAACAGGAGCCGTGGTGGGAATTCGGCTCGCCCGTCATAACCACGCAAGTGGCACAGCGAGGCCTGAAACTTAACGTTTCTTTCGCCGCATCCCATTCGCCAAATGCTCGTGTGCGTTATCGGAATAGCACTCAGGCCGATTTAAACAGTCAGCTTGCTTCGGCGGGTTAACCCGAAAACCTATATAGCTAAACTAAATGAATTCGCGGTATGCCTTATTCAAGCGTGTACTGCGTTAGGCGTCTCTTGGTAAACCTTTTTCAATTACGCGAATAAGCCGCGCTTGCTGCCTGTTTTTTGCATCAGACGCTTGTTGCTTCTCTTGCTGCCGCTTAAGAGCCCAATCAATATGTCTGTCCACCAAGTCACTCACGCTCCCTCGTCTTTCTTTCAAAAGCAGAATGCTTTGTTCATCATACGGAGCGTTTCCTAACGCAACGGCAATATTACGCTGCCACTTCTCAAAGCCAATCCGCCTGATGGGAGAGCCTTCCGTATTGCGCAAGAAGGTTTCTTCAGACCAGCCGAAAAGCGCATTGAGACTTTGGCCGTGTAGCACTTGTCGCGGGTGGAAATCTTCTTCACTGGTAACATCGGCAAAGCGATTCCAAGGGCAAACAAGTTGGCAATCGTCACAGCCATAAATGCGATTGCCCATCATGGGGCGCAAATCTTCGGGAATATCTTTGTCTGATTCAATGGTGAGATAGGAAATACAGCGACGGGCATCTACTTTATAAGGCGCAACAATTGCATTGGTCGGGCAGATGGTTAGACACGCCGTGCAGGTGCCGCAACCCTCTTCAATTGGTGAGTCAGTGGGTAATGGCAAATTGATGAACAGCTCACCTAAGAAGAACCAAGAGCCGGCTTCTTTGTTGAGTGTCAGGCTGTGTTTCCCCGTCCAGCCAATACCCGCTTTTTCAGCAATAGCGTGTTCCAACACGGGGGCTGAGTCTACAAACGGGCGATATTGGGTATGCGCCAAGGATGCGGTGATTTTCTCTCCCAATTGCTTCAGACGTTTGCGCAGCACTTTGTGGTAGTCACGGCCCAATGCATAGCGGCTGATGTATCCTATTTCTGGCTTTTTTAAATGCTTAGCAAACGAGGCGTCGGGAGGTAAGTAGTTCATGCGAACGCTGATAACCCGTAATGTCCCTGGGACCAACTCATCAGGCCGGGCACGCTTCATCCCATGACTCTCCATAAAGGCCATGTCACCGTGATACCCATTGTCTAACCATTCCTGAAGGTGTGCCTCGTGCTGATGTAGATCAATATCGCTGATGCCAACCTGCTGAAAGCCTAGCGCTGTACCCCAAGCCTTGATATTGTTGGTTAATTCAACAAGGTCGATAGAACTAAATTCGGACATGTGCTCATGCTAGATACTCAATTAACGTCAAGTTTATCATACAAATTATTTCGGGCCGATCAGGTTAGGGAAAATGAGGGACAAGCCGCCGCGGATTCGGGCTGCGATATGTTCACCTTGATGCAACGAGCTGGTGATGTGGTGTTTAAGCAGTGTCTTGAGCTTATGCCAAACTCAGACGTTTACTTAGTGCTGGTGGGCCAAGGTAACAATGCGGGTGACGGCTACATTGCAGCAATAAACGCAAAACTTGCGGGTAAACAAGTGCATTTATGTGCGGTTGAGCCTGAACGTACGCTGGAAGGTGATGCTGGCAAAGCACAGCAGCGCTGGCTCGATTCAGGAGGCAGTATCAATGGGTTTGACGCTGCGCTCCTCGAGAAGTCTGACGTAGTGATTGATGCGCTTCTTGGTACAGGTATTAATAGCTATATTCGCAATGAGTTTGCAGACATCATTGATGCGGTGAATGCGTCATCAACACCGGTAGTAAGCGTTGATGTGCCGTCAGGGCTTGATGCAAATACAGGACAGAGCCTAGGGCGATGTGTTCAGGCTGATATCACCGTTACTTTTGTAGGCATTAAGCCGGGGCTTGTTACTGGTGCGGGTAAACAATCGTGCGGTAAGTTAGTGTATGCGGATTTGGGTATCGGCAAAGCGTTCCAAGCATTAGCTAAAGCGAGCGCGACCATGCTAAATATCGACCACTTTAAAGGTATGGGGCCACGGGAGATTAACAGTCATAAAGGGACTTACGGTCGACTATTGTGCATTGGCGGTAACCGCGGAACAGCAGGTGCCATTCGACTCGCCAGTGAAGCCGCGCTGAGAAGTGGTGCGGGCATGGTACGCGTGTATACCCATGAGTCGTCAGTCGTTCAGGTCAGTGCAGGCAGACCTGAACTCATGGTCACCGACTTTAATTTGGAAGATGCATTAGCTTGGGCAACCTGTGTGGTTATTGGACCGGGTCTTGGGCAAGATGAATGGGCAGAAAGCGCATTTGAAACCACCATGAAGCACTGTCAAAGCCACAATAAGCCTGTGGTCATTGATGCTGACGCGCTAAATCTGTTGTGTCAGCAGTCAACCGCGTACACCTTGTCTGACAGTATTTTAACCCCTCACGCGGGCGAAGCTGCGCGTTTACTCGGTGTTTCTATTGATGATGTAGAAAGCGACCGTTTTAACTACGCAAGGCAGTGCTCACAGCGATACCATGCGGTCTGTGTACTAAAAGGGGCGGGTACGCTTATCGACAATGAAAAGAAAACCTGGGTTTGCCGTCACGGTAATCCAGGTATGGCTACCGCAGGAAGCGGTGATGTATTAAGCGGAATATTGGGCGCGTTGCTCGCGCAAGGCGTAGAAACAGATATTGCAGCGAAATATGGTGTAGTGCTTCATGCTAAGGCTGGCGATGATATTGCCCAACTGTATGGTCAACGTGGTATGATAGCGAGCGATTTGTTTGACGCAGTACGTGCGCTTATAAACCACTAGTTAGCGTGGTTTTGTCTTGAACGGGCAGGCATCTACTGTGTTATTCGGCTTTCTATTACTGTGGAATATTGTTGATGTCTTACCCGCATACCTCTTTTTTTGCTAATGAAGTAGATGATACTGCGCAGCTTGCCAGAGATTTAGCGCAGGCTGTTTCGAGTCAACTCCCTACCGATGCTGTTATTTATTTAAACGGCGACTTAGGTGCAGGGAAAACGACATTTAGCCGATATTTCATTCAATCTTTAGGTCATTCAGGTAGCGTTAAAAGTCCAACCTATACATTGGTTGAACCTTATGAGTTGGACGGCGTCAATATCTATCACTTCGACCTGTATCGCTTAGCCGACCCAGAAGAGTTAGAGTTCATGGGAATTCGCGATTACTTTGGTTCGGGCGCTATCGCGCTTATTGAATGGTCGGAAAAAGGGGGCGAATACTTGGCATCCCCAGACTTAGTGATTAGTATAAATATTACGCCATCGGGTAGGCAGTTTAATTTGGAAGCAAAAAGTGCCCACGGTGCGAAATTGCTTCAGCAATGTAAGCGCGTTTAGCGCAAATGCGAAATGAAAGAAAAACTGAATAAATAGCCGCTCCGGAGTTGACGAGAGCAGCATAACAATAACAGAAAGGCTAATTATGGTGCGCAGTATAGTTTCGGTATTATTATTGTGTTTCGTCGTGCAATTCGCACACGGTGCGCAAAATAACATCGACGGGATTAGGATATGGCCGTCGCCGGACAATACGCGCGTTGTTTTCGATATGAAATCAGCGCCAGAGTTCACCTATTTTACACTTAAAAATCCGCTTCGGCTTGTCATCGATCTTAACAACACCAGCGACACCGCTAAGCTTTCTGGCATTGAAAACAGCGGTGATTTGATTAAAAAGCTGCGCTACTCCACACCGAAAAACAAATCATCTGCCAGAGTGGTTGTTGAGCTCAATAGAAATACCAAGCCTTCGTTATTTGCAGTAACCCCCGATGGTGCTTACGGACACAGGCTGGTTGTCGATTTACCAGATAGCGCGCCGAAGCCATCGCCAACGTTATCAGCGTCGGCATCAACTGGCTCTGTCGTTATTGATGATTCTACCAGTGCCCGAGACCGAGACATTATCGTCGCCATCGACGCCGGGCATGGTGGACATGACCCAGGTTCAATCGGTCCGGCTGGTACCTATGAAAAGCACATCACCCTGAGTATCGCCAAAAAACTGGAAGACATGATAAACCGGGAGCGAGGTATGCGCGCCATCATGACTCGTGGCGATGATTATTATGTTTCTCCTAATCGACGTCCTGAAATTGCGCGCGAGAAAAAAGCCGATTTGCTTATTTCCATCCACGCCGATGCGTTTAGTCAGCCTCAACCGCGAGGTGGTTCGGTGTGGGTACTATCCATGCGAAGAGCAGACACTGAATTAGGCCGCTGGCTAGAGAAATCTGAACGTCACTCTGAATTACTCGGTGGTGCAGCTGAAGTGATCAATGATAAATCAAGCGAGCGATATCTTACTGAAACCATACTGGGTTTATCGATGGATCACAGCATGGCGACCAGCCACGATTTAGGTAATAAAGTGGTTGAAGAGCTAAAGCAGGTGACCAGTCTGCATAAAAGAAAACCACAAGCCGCCAGTTTTGCAGTTTTGACCGCGCCTGACATCCCCTCTATTTTGGTCGAAGTTGGTTTCATTTCTAATCCGCAAGAAGAGAAGAATCTGAACTGGTCTAAACATCGCGAACGCTTAGCGAATGCCATGTTTAATGCGACTAAGCGTTACTTCAAGCAAGTTCCCCCTGATGGTACACTGTGGGCACAAGAAAGGGCGAACAACCGAACGCACAAAGTAAGAAGCGGCGAGTCGCTCTCGTTATTAGCACAGCGTTACAATGTAAAAGTAAGCAGCATCAAAGCAGCGAATGATCTTTCAAGTGATGTTGTACGCGTAGGGCAGGTACTAAATATTCCGAGAACATAAACCAAGGTTTTGTTTCATCGGCTTTTTCAGCACTCATTGCACTTACATATCGTATCGCCACGAATCCATATAGTTAATATCATAGGGTAGTCCTTTGCCTATACAGCTTTTATCTCCCCAACTTGCAAACCAGATTGCCGCTGGTGAAGTGGTTGAGCGCCCCGCGTCTGTGGTTAAAGAATTACTAGAAAACAGCCTTGATGCTGGTGCCACCAAAATAGAAGTCGATATTGAAAAAGGTGGCCACAAACGCATTCGAATAAAAGACAATGGGTCAGGCATTGTCAAAAGTGAACTGCAGCTGGCATTAAGTCGCCATGCAACCAGCAAAATCACCACTCTGGATGACTTAGAACAAATTCTCTCTCTTGGCTTTCGTGGCGAAGCGCTGGCCAGTATTAGCTCGGTGAGCCGGTTAACTCTGACATCGCGCACTGAGTCTCAAGGTGAGGCGTGGCAGGCCTATTGTGAGGGTAGGGAAATGGCGGTAAATATCCAGCCAGCGGCCCACCCTGTTGGCACCACAATTGACGTGGCAGATCTGTTTTACAACACGCCAGCAAGACGTAAGTTTTTACGCACCGAAAAAACCGAATTTCAGCATATTGAAGAAGTCATAAAACGCATAGCACTGAGCTATCCCAAGGTTTCATTTGTTTTAAAACACAACGATAAAGTAGCAAAGCGCTTTATCGCCGACAAAGCAGGCAGTTTAGCCACCCGAATTGGCGCAGTGGTTGGACAAAAGTTTGTTCAAAATGCCGTACATATTAGTACTGAGTATGAAGGTCTTCACATTGATGCTTGGCTAGGGAATGAGGCCATGCTTCGCAGCAGTAATGATTGCCAGTTCAGTTTTGTTAACGGCAGAGGCATGCGAGATAAGCTTATTATGCACGCTATTCGCCAAGCGTACGAAAGCGTTTGGGGTGTGGTGGAGCAACCAAGCTTTGTGGTGTACTTAACGGTTAACCCTAAAGATGTGGATGTAAATGTTCATCCCGCCAAGCATGAGGTGAGGTTTCAACAAGGCAGATTGGTGCACGACTTTATCTGTAAAACCGTGAGTGATGCGCTGCACGCCATGACCGACGAACAGCCTTTATCAGGAATGGACGCAAGCCGTCCTTCGGGCTCAGATTTCATGTCTTCTCAGGTAGAACACGATTACATTAGGCCTTTACAGAATCAAACGTCGGATAATGCACAGGCGTTCAACGAGTCTTCTCGTTACTCGACGGGGGGAGTCTCGCAAGGCGCGCCACAGCCTTATGGGCAATTTACAGGCAGTCCAAGAAATACATCCTCGGGAAGTGCCAGTGGTGGACGAAGTGGTGGCGCTGCACATAAGCAAAGTCGAGGGCCAAGTGCGGCATATCAGTCAAATTACAATGCGTTAATGACGCCAAATAGCGACATTATTAACAACAATGCAGATCCGATACCCGTTGCAGAGCACGTTAATCTAACTTCCCAGTGTAGAATTTACCCAAAATCAGAAAAAATTTACCTTCTTTGTGCAACTAAAGTTGCAAGTATCTGGTTAAGCGAACTATTTTTAAAAGCGCAGCATGGACAACCGTTGTTAATGCCCGTTGCTGTTTCGCTCAATAATGTCAATGAGCAACTAATTACACTGCTAAACGACGCGCATTTTGAAGTGAATAAAGTGGCTGGCAAATATCGGCTGCAACAGGTGCCGGCCGGTACCAGGCACTTGCCGTGGCTCAAGTGGTTTGAATACTTCTTATTAGTTGAACTAAATGATGAAGTAAATTCACTTGATGATGCCGTAAGATCATTGGATTTGCCTGAACATGTTTTAGATGAAGAGACATCAAATGCGCTGTGGTACTGGTTGGATCAGCAGAGCGAAGTGAAACAATGGGAAATTATTGAGCAATTTGCTAAAGTGCGCCCCTTAAATTCAGTGCTAGATGTATGGGGAGAATAAGGTGTCCAATGGCATAAATTCTGCATTGCCAGTAATAGCAATTATGGGCCCCACGGCATCAGGCAAGACAGGCTTGGCGCTTGATATAGCGGCCAAGGTTGAAAGCGAAGTAATAAGTGTTGACTCAGCCCTTGTTTATAAAGGTATGGACATCGGCACTGCGAAGCCAACGCAGGAAGAGCAAGCAGGCGTAGTACATCATCTAATTGATATTATCGACCCTGCACAAAGCTATTCGGTGTCGCAATTTGTAAACGACACTAATGCGCTAATTGGCGATATTTTAGCGCGTGGCAAGGTGCCAATTTTGGCTGGAGGTACAATGATGTACTTTAATGCCTTGATAAATGGAATTTCGCCACTACCTAAGTCAGATGAAAAGACACGGGACGAAATAACACAGCAGGCACAACGCTTGGGTTGGTCTAAATTACACGATGAATTACGTGGTGTAGACCCAATTAGTGGTGAGAGAATTCACCCCAACGACCCACAGCGAATTACCCGTGCGCTGGAAGTGTATAGAAGTACCGGCAAGACGTTGACACATTGGCAACAACAAGAGGGTGAAAAGTGCCCTTATAACATTGCACAATTTGCCATAGCGCCCGCAGACAGGGCAGTGTTGCACGAACGTATAGCGACCCGCTTTGATTTGATGTTGGAGCAAGGGTTTGAGAATGAAGTAGTAAAGCTCTACGAACGCAGTGATCTTCATGAAGATTTGCCTTCTATTCGTTCGGTAGGGTACAGACAGATGTGGCAGTACCTAGACGGCCAATTGAGTTACGCAGAAATGCGTGAAAGAGGCATTATCGCTACAAGACAGCTCGCCAAGCGTCAGCTCACGTGGTTACGGGGCTGGGAGCAGGTTACATGGCTAGACACATTTGCTAACGATAATTTGACTAAAATTACAGCGAAAGTCACACTTTAAATGTTTGAGTGTGGTATATATTAGACGTGCAGTGATAGTGAAATTCCTATCACGAATAATAAAAACTAAGGATATCAAATGGCTAAAGGGCAATCTTTACAAGACCCATTCTTGAACGCTTTGCGTAAGGAACGTATTCCAGTATCAATTTATCTGGTAAACGGTATTAAACTTCAGGGACAGGTTGAATCTTTCGACCAGTTCGTAATTTTACTGAAGAACACAGTAAGCCAAATGGTGTATAAGCACGCGATTTCTACTGTTGTTCCAGCACGCGCTATCACAATGCCTAGCGCAGGAGATTCTGAAAATACTAAAGGTGAATAATTTAAAAGGTAACGCGCTTGTTTGACCGTTATGAAGCCGGTGAACAGGCTGTACTTGTTCATGTTAATTTTTCCGACGAGAACAGTAAAGAAGACTTAAGTGAGCTTGAATTGCTTGTGTCTTCAGCAGGGGTTAATGCGGTAGAAGTTATTACGACTTCGCGCAGTGCGCCTCATGCTAAGTTTTTTGTTGGTTCAGGTAAGGCAGAGGAAATAGCAGCGGCAGTGAAAGCACACGATGCCAACGTTGTTATTTTCAACCACGCGCTTTCTCCTTCTCAGGAGCGTAATTTAGAAGCGGTGTGTAAATGCCGGGTGTTAGATAGAACGGGGCTAATTCTCGATATTTTTGCGCAGCGCGCAAGAACACATGAGGGTAAGCTTCAGGTCGAGCTAGCCCAGTTGAGGCATATCTCAACTCGTCTCATCAGAGGATGGACCCACCTTGAGCGTCAAAAAGGTGGTATTGGTCTTCGCGGTCCAGGTGAGACACAGCTAGAAACTGACCGTCGACTACTTCGTGGTCGTATTAAAGCCATTCTTCGTCGTTTGGAAAAAGTGCAAAAGCAACGCGAGCAGGGTCGCCGCTCGCGCAAACGCGCTGAAATTCCAACGGTATCCTTAGTTGGCTATACGAATGCGGGAAAATCGACGCTGTTTAACACCATTACCGACTCACACGTTTACGCTGCCGATCAGCTGTTTGCAACGCTAGATCCCACGTTACGCAAAATCGATTTAAAAGACGTAGGGCCGGCTATTTTAGCCGACACGGTAGGTTTTATTCGTCATCTTCCCCACGACCTCGTTGCTGCGTTTAAAGCGACACTTCAAGAGACTCAAGAAGCAGATTTACTGCTCCATGTGGTTGATATTGCTGATGCAAAATATCGCGAAACCATGGATGAAGTTAATGATGTACTTGAAGAAATTGAAGCTGGAGAGATTCAACAATTACTAATCTGTAATAAGATTGATAAACTAGACGACGTTCAACCGCGTATAGAAAGAAACGACGAAGGCGTGCCTGTCAGAGTGTGGCTATCTGCACAAACAGGCGAAGGAACGGAATTATTGAGCCAAGCTTTAACCGAATGTTTAGGTAAAAGTATGGTGAATTACACATTAAAGATTCCGCCTGCACAAAGTCGATTGCGCGGCGTGTTGTACGAACTAAACTGTATTGCTAGTGAAGAATACGACAGTCAGGGAGACTGGGTAGTTGATGTAAGAATGCCCGCCGCTGACTGGAACAGACTTGAAAAACGTCTGGAAAACGGAATATCAGAGTATGTTGTGCGACATTAGTCAGTGCTAGTCACTGCATTGAGCATGCGAAATTCAAAAATATAACAGTAATCTATGGAGTATCAGCATGGCTTGGAATGAGCCGGGTGGCAATAATAACGACCCGTGGAAGAATCGCGGTGGGAAAGAGCAAGGTCCCCCAGATTTGGACGATGTTTTTAAGAACTTATTTGGTAAGTTTGGAAAGTCAGGTGGCAACGGTGGTGGCTCAGGCAAAAGCCTAGGTGGTATCGGCGCTGGTATTCTTGTAGGTTTACTTGTCGTAATTTGGTTCATTAGTGGTTTTTACACTATTCGTGAAGCAGAGCGTGGCGTAGTGCTTCGCTTCGGTGAGTATCACGAGCAGGTTGAGCCGGGTCTTCGTTGGGCGCCAACGTTTATTGACTCAGTAATCCCAGTTGATGTTCAGTCAATTCGCGACCAGTCATCTTCAGGCTCTATGCTCACAGAAGACGAAAACGTGGTAAGCGTTCAAATGGAAATGCAATTTCGCGTTGTAGACCCGTATCGTTGGACGTTTGCTGTTGAAAGCCCTGAGCAGAGTTTAAGCCAGTCTCTTGATAGCGCTATTCGCTACGTAGTTGGCCACTCTAAAATGGACGACGTACTTACCGACGGCCGTGAAGTAACGCGTCAGCGTGTATGGGAAGAGCTTCAAGCGATCATTGAACCCTACAACATGGGTGTTTCCATTATCGATATGAACTTCCGTGATGCCCGCCCACCAGAGCAAGTTAAAGATGCTTTTGATGATGCGATTGCTGCACAGGAAGATGAACAACGTTTTATTCGTGAAGCTGAAGCTTATGCGAGAGAGATTGAGCCACGTGCTCGTGGTCAAGTAAATCGCATGAATGAAGAAGCGCAAGCCTATAAAGAGCGTGTAACGTTGGAAGCGCAGGGTGAAGTGGCACGTTTTGAAGAGCTGCTTCCACAATATGAGCGCGCACCTCAGGTTACTCGCGAACGTATCTATCTTGAAACCATGGAAGAAGTGTTGGGTAACACCAGCAAAATCATGGTTGATAGCAAAGGCGGAAACAACATGATGTACCTGCCTCTGGATAAAATTATGGAGCGTCAGCAGTCGTCGTCTAACGATCGCTCACGCAACACGCTAGAAAGCTTACAAACACCTGTAACTGATACTTCAGGCAGAAGCCGTAATTCGTCGCCAACCTCTGGTTTACGCGGTGACAGCTACAGAGAAGGGAGATAAGCATAATGAAGAATTTATTAATAGCAGCATTCGTTCTTCTTGTTTTGCTTGCATCAGGTTCTCTGTTTGCAGTTAAAGAGGGTGAGCGTGCCATTGTTATTCAATTTGGTAAGGTTCAGCGCGATGACGCGACCGGTGAAACTCGGGTTTTTGAGCCAGGTTTACACTTTAAACTTCCGTTTATTGACTCGGTACGCCATTTAGATGCGCGTATTCAAACGTTGGATGGAACGCCTGATCGCTTTGTAACAAGCGAGAAGAAAGACCTGATTGTTGACTCTTATGTTAAGTGGCGCATAGAAGACTTTGCACGTTACTACCTATCAACGGGTGGCAACAAGCTGCAAGCAGAAGCGCTACTGAAGCAAAAAGTAAACAACGGCCTACGTTCTGAGTTTGGTACTCGTACTATTGCACAAATCGTTTCTGGTGAGCGTTCAGCGCTTATGAACCAGGCAATGGAACAAGCTTCTACATCGTCTGATGAGCTTGGTATTGAAATTGTAGACGTACGCGTTAAGCAGATTAACTTACCTACTGAGGTGAGCAACTCGATCTTCCAGCGCATGCGCGCAGAGCGTGCCGCCGTAGCTCGTGAGCACCGTTCAGAAGGTCAAGAGCAAGCCGAGGTCATTAAGGCAAACATTGATGCGAAGGTAACGGTAATGCTTGCTGATGCTGAGCGTAATGCACGTCAACTTCGCGGTGAAGGTGATGCGATTGCGGCACAAATTTACGCTGACGCTTACTCAAAGAACGCTGATTTTTACAGCTTCCTGCGCAGTATGGACGCGTATAAGCAAAGCTTTAACAGCAAACAAGATGTCATGGTTATTGCACCAGACAGCGACTTCTTCAAGTATATGAACAAGTCAAACGGTAACTAAATAGCCGTAATTTGAAGCGTTAAAAACCAGTCTTTTTAGACTGGTTTTTTTACGCCTTTTGAAAGGCTAACGGTATGATATAGCGAGTTATATTTAATCTGTGTAGCCGGGCAATTTAGGAAAATGTACACTGACTTAACCCTTCATTTACCCTATCCACTGCCAAAATTTTACTAAATCGGGTAAAATACCGTCTGAATACTATTAAAACACGTCACTATTTATGTACAAGGTTGATGCCTTCCCAGCATTAACCTTGGTGTGGTAGACGTCAATAAACGACAGAGGGAAGATTTTGACAACGGAAAATACAAATACAGTGTCTGCCGATGATAGGGGCGGACAAGGTGGGTTATTCTCGCGATTTCTCACCACGGTGGAATGGTTAGGAAACCTGCTTCCACATCCAGTAACGCTGTTCGCTCTGCTTTCACTTTTCATTGTGTTACTTAGTGGGATACTTGGTTACTTTGACATTGCTGTAGCTGACCCTCGCCCAATAGGTGCAAAGGGGCGTGAAGAAGACGGTATGATTGAAGTCATATCGCTGATGAGCGCAGAAGGTTTGCAGCGAATAGTGACAGGCTTGGTTACCAATTTCACAGGCTTTGCGCCACTGGGTACCGTACTTGTTGCGCTTCTTGGTGTATCGGTAGCAGAACATTCTGGCCTGTTATCAGCAGCAATGCGCGCGTTGGTGATGAATGCCTCTAAACGTGCCGTGACCTTTGCTATCGTCTTCGCAGGTATCATTTCAAACACTGCATCAGAGCTTGGCTACGTGGTACTTATTCCACTGGCAGCGATGATTTTCCACTCGTTAGGTCGTCACCCGTTAGCGGGTCTGGCCGCCGCGTTTGCAGGTGTATCGGCTGGCTATAGCGCCAACCTACTGCTTGGAACTGTTGACCCACTGTTGTCGGGTATCACGGAAGCCGCTGCTCACATGATTGACCCCGACTATATGGTAGGCCCAGAAGTAAACTGGTACTTCATGTTCATCAGTACCTTCGTTGTAGCCACAATGGGCGCGTTGGTCACCGAAAAGGTTGTTGAGCCGAGACTCGGTAAATTTGACCCTGCTGATGCTTCCATAGATTTAGGCAAGCAATCAATGGACGCGCCTACGGATTTAGAAAAGAAAGGCCTGCGTTGGGCAGGTATATCGTTTGTTATTGTTTGCGCGATACTAGCGCTAACGGTAGTGCCAGAAAACGGTATATTGCGTCATCCAGAAACAGGTGAAGTAGCGGGCTCTCCGTTCCTTAAAGGCATTGTTGCATTCATATTTATCACCTTTGCTATTCCTGGCTTTGTTTACGGTAAAGTTACCAAGTCGATGAAGAACGACAAAGATGTTATTGATGCCATGTCTAAAAGCATGGGGGCAATGGGTCTTTACATTACGCTAGTATTCTTTGCTGCGCAGTTTGTTGCGTTTTTCAAATGGACAAACCTAGGCACAGTATTAGCCGTTAAAGGTGCTGCGTTGTTACAAGCGGCAGGGTTAGATGGCCCAGCGGTGTTTATTCTGTTCATTTTGATGTGTGGTGTAGTGAACCTGTCGCTAGGGAGTGCATCAGCGCAATGGGCGGTAACAGCACCTATTTTTGTGCCAATGCTCATGCTCATAGGTTACGCGCCTGAAGTGATTCAAGCTGCATACCGTATTGGTGATTCAGTCACAAACGTTATCGCACCTATGATGAGCTATTTCGGACTAATCTTGGCCATGGCTGCAAGGTACAAGAAAGACTTGGGAATGGGCACGCTCATTGCCATGATGCTGCCTTACTCAATGGTGTTTATCGTAGGTTGGACAATTTTGTTCTACATTTGGGTGTTCCTACTCGGTATGCCGGTAGGCCCGGGCGCAGCGACTTACTATCAGCCTTAAATAGATAGCTTTACGGGCTGCCTCACGCATAATGCGGCAGCAAACTAAGAAAGCGGCATGTGTTTTTGAAAAGTATTTTCGAACACCTGTCGCTTTTTTAATGTCCAAAATCTATTAACGCAATCGCACTTTTTTGGCGTTATAGCAGATCATAATCTAAGGTAATTCAGTATAATACGGATATAGCGCAGTACTTCTCGGACTATGAATACATGAAATACAAATCGAACAAAGGTTTTACTCACGGGCAACCAGATAAAATTGGCGTACTGGTAACGAATTTGGGGACACCGGAAGCGCCAACTAAGCAGGCGTTACGCCCTTATTTGAAAGAGTTTCTTTCTGACCCGCGGGTTGTGGAAGTGCCTAAAGCGATTTGGTGGTTTGTATTAAATGGTATTATTCTAAACTTTCGCCCCAAGCGCTCGGCAGAGGCTTATTCCACCGTATGGACGGAAGAAGGCTCTCCACTTATGGCTATTACTAAAGCGCAAGCATCAGCTATTGCTGAACGCTGTAAAGCCCAATATGGCGATGACGTAATTGTTGATTTTGCCATGCGCTACGGCAAGCCCGCCATTGGTGATACCATCGAGTCCATGTTGGAAAAAGGCGTACGCAAACTCGTCGTTTTACCGCTTTACCCTCAATACAGCGCGTCGACAACTGGCTCCACATTTGATGCTATCGCTAAGGATTTCACCTCTCGCCGTTGGCTCCCAGAACTTCGCTTCGTGAATCACTATCACGACCGCGATAATTTCATTACCGCGCTGGCGAACAAAGTAAAAGCGCATTGGGAAACCCATGGAAGAGCGGACAAGCTTATTTTGTCTTACCACGGTATTCCTAAGCGCTATTTAATGAATGGTGACCCCTATCACTGCGAGTGCCACAAAACGTCGCGCTTGCTTGCCGAGAGACTTGGCCTTTCACACGACGAATATATGACAACCTTCCAATCTCGTTTTGGTCGAGAAGAGTGGTTGAAACCGTATACAGATGAAACGTTAAAGTCTTTACCTGAAAAAGGGGTGAAATCCATTCAGGTTATGTGCCCTGGCTTCTCAGCCGATTGCTTGGAAACTATTGAAGAAATTGGTGAAGAGAATCGCGAGTACTTTATGGAAGCTGGTGGTGAGCGCTATGAATACATCGCGGCACTTAATAGTGACAAAGAACATATAGACGTGCTTTTTGACATAGTGCAAGAAAACCTGCATGGGTGGACAGTACAGTCGGACAACGGTTTGCGCGCAGGCTTAGCAAGAGCGTTAGGCGCTGAAAAGTAGCGTTTGAAAAGCTGACAGTAAACGTTTCGAGGAAAGCCAATAGGGAAATCACCCTTGGTGGCGCATTTATTATATTGAAAGGGAGATAAGGTCGTGGAAGGCAAAGCACCAAAGGCACTACTTAAAGCGCAAAAACTGGCGAACTTGCTGGATACTGCTGTAAAGCTCCCTTTTATCCCAATAAGAATAGGCTTGGATTCAATCGTGGGCCTTATCCCAGGAGCCGGTGACGCGCTTATGCTCTTCGTTTCACTTCGAATAGTTTGGCTGGGAAAATCATTGGGTATGCCCAAAGCGCTAATAGCTCAAATGGTAAAAAACTCAGCAATCGACTTTGGCTTAGGTTTTATTCCATTTGTTGGCGACATTGTGGATATATTCTATAAAGCCAATCAGAAAAATGTCCGTATTATGGAGCGCTGGTGGATAAGCGAAAATAAACATGAGGTAGATAAAGTAACACAGAAGGCACTATCCGAATGGAGTGCTGAATAACCTAGGTTTAGTTACCCAAATACCTGCGCTTTTTTCACTTTGCTTATTTACTGTGTAAAGCTACGTAAAGCTTGAGTAAATAAGAGAACCTTGTCCTTTAGCTAAATGTCTTTTTTGCAAAGACAACCAAGGGCAACGCACGATGACATCAAAAAAATTAACGGAAAAGCCGCTCAAGCGACGCCGCTTTATGAAAACAGCGGTGGGGCTTACATTGGCTCCTATTGCTATCGGGTTGTGGGGTTGTGGAGGTTCTAATTCCACCTCTACAAGTTCCACAGCATCTAACTCCTCATCTTCCAATAACGACACCGATTCAAATGCCGAACCTGAAGAAGATTTTGACGGTTGGGCAAGCGGTGGCACGTCAGCTATGACGTCAGACTTTCCAGACGATAGTTTATTTGATACTGCTTCTGTATGCAGTGTGGCTCTCACAGGTTCTCAAACGGAAGGCCCGTGCTATTTTCAAAGTGACTATCTTGACGACATCTCATATAAGCAAACAGGTTTGCCGATGATGTTGTGTCTTCAGTTAATTGATGAAGCGTGTAATCCCCTATCGGGTTATGAAATTGAAGTATGGCATTGCGATGTAGATGGCGTTTATTCAGGAGATACCAGTGATAGTGCCGATGCCAGCGGATTTAATTCGGCATTTTGCACGGGAAATGAAGTGGATGCATTAAGTGCGAAGTGGTTCAGAGGTATTGCGGTGACAGATGCTAGCGGAAGAATAAACCTAAAAAGCTGTTTTCCCGGCTGGTACAGCAGCCGAGCTATCCACATCCATTTTCGTATACGTTGCAACAATACTGATCAATTGGTTTCTCAATTTGGCTTTTCCGATAACTTTTGCCAAGACATTTGTACCAATCATCCCGACTACAGTCACCGGGGTGAGCCAGACACGTTGCTGGGGCAAGATACAGTGTTTGGCAGTGACTACAATGAATATACATTTAGTGTGTCACAAAACGAAGATGGTTCTTTGCTCGCATACAAGCGCATAATAATCAGTGATTAGACTTCCTTTTTCTCTCCTATACACTATTTTTTAACATGCCCGTTAGCAACGGGCATTTTATTACGCACAGTAAACCCATTCGCAGCATTGTTTCGTAGCACAACTAATAAGAACTTTATTTTCTGCTCAAATTACAAGGAGCGTGCAGCACATGAAAGCGTCCGATTTATTTGTTAAAGCGTTAGAAGCAGAAGGCGTGGAATACGTCTTTGGTATCCCAGGTGAAGAAAACCTCGACTTACTTGAGTCGTTGCGGGAGTCCTCTATTAAACTGGTGCTGACTCGTCACGAGCAAGGCGCTGGTTTTATGGCTGCTACATACGGCAGGCTTACCGGAAAAGTGGGAGTGTGCCTTTCGACCTTAGGGCCTGGGGCCACTAATCTAGTTACTCCCGCGGCTTATGCTCAACTTGGCGCTATGCCAATGTTGATGATTACTGGGCAAAAGCCGATCAAAACCAGCAAACAAGGTCGCTTTCAAGTTATCGACATTGTTGACATGATGCGGCCGATAACTAAATTCACCAACCAGATTGTGAGTGGCGATAGAATTCCTTCTACTGTGCGAGAGGCATTTCGTCTAGCCCATGAAGAGCGCCCGGGCGCTGTACACATTGAACTGCCAGAAGACATTGCCGCAGAACAAACCAGTGCCCAAATACTAACACCTAGCATGGCCCGTCGACCTATCGCCGAATACAAAGCAATTGCTGCTGCGATTACCATGATTGAAGAAGCCCAGTCACCTTTGTTATTGATTGGCGCCGGAGCAAACAGAAAGCTAACAGCGAAAATGCTCAGGGAGTTTGTTGATAAAACCTGCATTCCATTTGTTACCACCCAAATGGGCAAAGGGGTACTAAACGAAAGCGACCCGCGTTTCGCAGGGAATACTGCTCTGTCTGACGGTGACTTTGTACACAGGGCAATAGAGCGTGCCGATCTTATTATCAACGTAGGCCACGATGTGGTAGAAAAGCCACCGTTCTTCATGCACCACAACGATAAAAAAGTGATTCATGTCAACTTTGATTCGGCTGCCGTAGACCCTGTTTACTTCCCGCAACTCGAAGTCGTTGGAGATATTGCTAACAGCATCTGGCAAATAAAAGAAGGCATTACTCCCCAAGACAGTTGGAAACTCGACTTCTACAAAGATGTGCATCAAGCCTATGTAGACCACCGTGCTGAAGCAGAAGACGATAATCGATTCCCTATCTTACCAGAACGTCTTGTACGCGATATTCGTAAAGTTATGCCTGATAACGGCATTGTTACGTTAGACAACGGCGTATATAAAATATGGTTTGCCCGAAATTACCCCGCATATCATCCGAATACTCTGCTTTTAGATAACGCACTGGCTTCAATGGGAGCCGGTTTGCCATCAGCTATAGCAGCCAAACTAGTAAAGCCCGATGTCCCTGTGGTAAGCGTATGCGGCGATGGCGGCTTTATGATGAATAGCCAAGAAATTGAGACTGCCGTTAGGCTTAAGCTTGACCTTGTGGTGATCATCTTGCGCGACGATGCGTACGGAATGATCAAGTGGAAACAAGCAAACATGCAGTTCGATGAGTTTGGTTTAGATTATGGCAACCCCAACTTTGTTAAATACGCACAAAGTTACGGCGCACAGGGCTGGAGAGTTGACGATGCGGATGTACTTATTCACTTAGTTGATAAGTGTTTGAACACAAAAGGCGTACATATTATCGATTGTCCAGTTGATTACAGTATGAATGACAAAACACTAAATCATACGATTAAAGAGCTTAGCGCCAAGCTTTAAGCCAAACGTAACAGAAAGGTAAGGAGTAAAAAATGTTGAAGGAAAGCTATCCCTATTATTTAGCGAGTGAGCCACATTATGCCAATACCGACTTGGACGTGACTAATAAATACACCGGAGAGGTAGCAACCAAGGTGGCGATGGCCGATGCGGATACCATCGATAAGGCCATTGCTGCAGCAGAAGAAGCGCAGCCTGCGATGGCCGCCATGGCTCCTTTCGAAAGACAAGCGGTGCTAGAGCACTGTGTGAAGCGCTTTACCGAAAGAGCCGATGAGTTGGCACAAGCGCTTTGTATAGAGGCTGGTAAGCCAATTAAAGACGCTAAGGGCGAAGTCAGCCGCCTTATCGATACCTTCAAAATAGCGGCAGAAGAATCAGTGCGTATTAACGGCGAGGTGGTGAATTTAGAAATCTCGGCGCGTGCCAAAGGTTATCAGGGCATGACCAAGAAGGTCCCTATAGGTCCATGTTCATTTATATCGCCGTTTAATTTTCCTCTGAATTTGGCTGCGCACAAGGTGGCTCCTGCAATCGCAGCAGGCTGTACCTTTGTACTTAAGCCTGCCTCGCGAACCCCTATTGGTGCGCTCATTATCGGCGAGGTATTAGCTGAAACTGACTTACCCAAAGGCGCATTTTCTATTCTACCTTGTAGCCGCGACGGCGCTGACTTATTCACTACTGATGAAAGACTAAAGCTGCTTAGCTTCACAGGTTCACCTGATGTGGGCTGGGCGCTTAAAGCAAAAGCAGGAAAGAAGCCGGTGGTATTGGAGCTTGGCGGTAACGCCGCATGCGTAGTTGATGAAGATGCCGATATTGAAGACGCCATCGACCGGGTAATTGTCGGTGCTTATTATCAATCAGGGCAAAGTTGTATAAGTGTTCAGCGCCTTTTAGTGCACAGCAAAATATACGATGAGTTTAAGTCACGCTATGTGGAAAAAGTGAAAGCGTTAGTGTCTGGCGACCCGTCTAATGAAGACACCTTTATTGGCCCTATGATCTCAGAAGGCGAAGCAGAGCGCCTTCACGGCTGGATTGAAGAAGCAAAAGAGAAAGGTGCCACCATTCTATGCGGCGGAACGCGAGACGGCGCCATGCTTGAGGCTACGGTAATGGAAAATGTACCAAAGGATTGTGATGCCAGTGCCGAAGAAGCGTTTGGCCCTCTATCTATTCTGGTGCCATTCGATGACTATGACGAAGCGCTTGAAGAAGTAAATAACAGCCGCTACGGACTTCAAGCAGGTGTGTTTACCCGCGATATATACAAAGCGCACAAAGCATGGGACGTGCTTGACGTTGGTGGTGTGGTCATTGGAGATGTACCTAGCTGGCGGGTGGACAACATGCCCTATGGTGGCGTGAAGGACTCAGGTCTAGGGCGCGAAGGTATTCGGTATGCGATTGAAGATATGTCTGAGACTCGACTTATGGTAATTCGTACTCCTCAGTAGTAGATTGAACTTCACTGCTCAATCAAGCAATGTTCGCGCAATAGTGCGAATATAAGCATTCGAGGGCGAGGCGGCAGGTTTAGATTAATCTGCCGCGTACTCTTCTAGCAGTGAAAGTGGAATAATGTCTAACGCTTTTTCATGTGTGGCTTCCAAGCGTACTTTCGGCGCTACACCTGCCTCATAGGCTTGTAGCCAGCGAGCGGCACACAAACACCATCTGTCGCCTGCTAACAGGCCAGGAAATGTCATACTAGGCCACGGCGTGATGAGGTCGTTGCCTTATCGTAGCGAAAACTGAAGAAATTCGTCAGTGACAACCGCGCATACGCTGTGATTACCCACATCAGCGTCTGGTACATAGCAAAACCCTTCTCGCGTAAATCCAGTATTTCCACAGCATAGCTGGAGTGGGCGTCCATAAACATTTTTTGCGTTCGCCAAAATCAGAACCCTCTTTTACAACGTATGGTTTAATAGGTATGTCTTATTCAAATCGCCAAGTCGCGAATTTAGGATGAATAGAACCTTATCTATCCACCTTATGACCCTGCTCGACAAGGGTCAACAATAAGCGCTACGGTAACTACGTTTTAAGGTAAAAAATCGTGCTCGATAAAAGCAAAAAAACAGGCGACAGTAACTTTTCTGAACAAGAGATTGCGCGCTTCGATGCGCTGGCTGACTCTTGGTGGGACCCAGAAGGCAAATACAAAACCGCGCTGGATTTTAATCGGGCAAGACTAAACGTTATAAAAGCACAAATAGAAAATCATTTCGGTCAGGGCAACTTGCCTCCCGATTATTCCGCCTTATCAGTGATAGATATTGGCAGTGGCGGGGGGCTAATAAGCGAACCGCTAGCAAAATTAGGCGCTCAAGTTACGGGAATAGATGCCAGTGCGGTGAGCGTAGAAGTGGCAAAGCGCCATGCTCAAAATACAGGAGTAAAGGTAGACTATCAGCATAAACTCTCAAGCGAGGTAGTAGAAGAAGGTCGGCAATATGATGTGGTAATTAACGCCGAAGTTGTTGAGCACGTGCCTGACCAGCAGCAGCTTATGCGCGAGTGCGCAAGTTTGGTTAAGCCGGGTGGCCTGCTGATTTTGGCGACGCTGAACCGCACGCTGAAAAGTTATGTTGTTGCCATAGTGGGAGCGGAATACGTAATGCGCTACTTACCAATAGGAACCCATGACTGGAAGAAATTTGTTAAGCCCTGCGAATTAAAACGCTGGATTGGAAATGAGTTTACCCTTAAGTATCAGGTCGGTATGAGGCTAAACCCACTTAAAGGAGAGTGGCTAACCACTTCGAGCCTAGCGGTAAACTACATTCAAGCATATTCCAAACATAAATAAGCGACTATAAGTGTTATTTATGTCCTGTATGTTTAGTGCAAATGGTATGGGTTAACATACTTCATACCTGACGCTATCTTTCTGAATTAACTGACTAATAGTAACTAACTCCGTCGAAAATTTACCTATACACAGTAAAAGCCTTTATTAAAGATTTCACACAAAGGTTGATCTTTACATGGTGTTTACATAATTATAACAAAGGTCTGACCACAGACCACATATAACCATAATTATGGGACACACTCGATGACACTATATAACCACTTACGCTCTATAAGAATACGCTCTACAAAACCATGGCTCGGTAAATTCGCCGTGATATTAGCTTTGTTCAGTATGACATTAGGCTTGTCTGGCCAAGCCTACGCTGGCACCTACGCAAAAACCAAGCACCCTATTGTGTTAGTTCACGGTCTGTTTGGGTTCGAAGATATCTTATTTGTTGATTATTTCTATAAGGTACCGCACAAACTTAGCCGAAACGGCGCTGTTGTCTATATCGCAGAGGTCTCACCAGCAAACTCGACCGAAGTCCGCGGTGAACAGCTACTCGAGTACATTGATGAAGTTCTGGCGCTATCAGGAGCTGACAAAGTGAATTTAATTGGACATAGTCACGGTGGACCAACGGCACGTTACGCCGCAAGCGTTGCCCCAGATAAGGTTGCTTCGGTAAGTTCAGTTGCCGGCGTAAACTGGGGAAGCAAAGTGGCAGATGAACTACGAGACGCTTTTTCTGAAGGTTCAGTGGGCGAGGGTGCTGCGGGCGTTGTAGTTAATGCGTTCGCCAATATCATCGAGATTGCCTCTGGGTCAGATCCGCGAGACAAACCTACAGATTCAATCGCTGCGCTTAATTCATTGTCTACGTCTGGCTCTGTTGCTTTCAATCAAAAATATCCAGAAGGGATGCCTACTGCCTACTGCCGCAACGATGGAAAAATGCTGGCTGAAAATGGCGTGTACTATTTCTCGTGGAGCGGAGGCAGAACTTACACCAATGCTCTTGATGTAGTTGACCCATTCTTGGCTATTACTGGCACCGCATTCAAAGAGCCAAACGATGGGCTAGTATCGACCTGTAGTTCTCATTTAGGTAAAGTACTTAAAGACAACTATAAAATGAACCACCTTGATGAAGTCAACCAGAGCTTTGGCATAACGCACTGGTTTGAAACCGACCCAGTTGACGTGTTTGTTCGTCAGGCTAACCGACTGAAAGGCTTAGGGCTGTAGTGGCGAAGCGTCAATTACACCGTGTTTTTCCAATACTAGGAGGGCTGCTCGCCCTCTTAGTATTCGGTGCTTTTCTTTACAACCAGTTAGCGTCTGAATCTCAAACCTCTAGTTCAGAAATTGTCAGTCAACGCTCATCCTCAGGTGCACAAGCGAAAGCCGAAGAATATGAGTTAGAAGGAGGAGGCGCAGTACATCAAGTAACTGATGTAGGTAGTCATCGGGATAGTGACACTGATATTGCAGCTGATCGTACAAAAGCTGATCTCATTCCCTTTGAACTCAATTACTCAACCAAAGACGCTTTCGATCGCTTCGTATTTGCACGCACCTCAGAAGTGCCGCAAGCAGTGAAACTTGCCTACACAACCCATGCTCACGAAATATTCACACTCAGCACGCAGAGTGACGCAATCGACTTATTTGCCCGGTATGTCGATTACAAAGTGGCGCTGTCTTTGGTTGAATTGGACGTCGACCTTGCCAGTCACAGCTTGCAGGATGTGTCGTTCAAGCTAGATGAGCGAGAGGAAATCAGACGAACTTACTTTAATAATACTGAATATCACTATCTGTTTAGTCAAGAAGCACAGGTAGATGAGGCGGCGCTAGCACGTTTAAGTGTTGCCCAAGAAAACACCTTGTCCAGAGACGAGAGAAAGGCCCTTATCGTCGAGTCAATTAAAGCGGGAAACTCTGCCGAACGTGAAGCCTTCCAGCCCACACTTAATATGCATCGAATAAACGAAATAAAAAACAACCACAGCACTATTAACGATCGCTATAACGCAGTGGCGGCTGAATTTGGTAGTGAAGTTGCAGAACGCTTTTCCAAAACATGGGCACAACAAGCTCAGTGGCAAAACAGAATTGCTGAATACAAAACATTCCGCGATAACTTGGCTCAGCAATCTCTTGATTCAAACGCAATAGAAAAAGCACTGCAAGAGTATCAATCTGCCCATTTTACTGACAATGAAATAAAGCGTCTTAAAGTGCTCACAGCGCTGTAGCAGCATTTAGATAGAGCTGGTTCAAGACCTGCAACTGGTTAATTATCTGCGAAAAACACAGAGGTATAACCATAAAGGCGCTGAATAGTATGAGTCATATACAGAGTGATTTGAAAGCGTACTGCACAGTTACTAATCTTGGGTTATTACAATTCCTGACTAATCACCATAAGGCCCGTAATCATCATTATGAAAATCTACGAAACAAAGACTGCGCCCAACCCACGTCGAGTACGAATGTTTTTGGCTGAGAAGGGCATTGACGTTGACTACGTTCAGGTCGACATTCAAAAGGGTGAAAATCTAACTGCGGAAATGCGCGCGAAGAACCCGCTGGGAAAGATACCTATTTTAGAGCTTGATGACGGCACCTGTATTGCCGAAACCGATGCCATTTGTACGTATTTTGAAGCACTGCAGCCAGAGCCACCGCTAATGGGAACAACGCCCGTTGAAAAAGCGACTATTTCTATGTGGCAACGACAAGTAGAGTTCGCGTTTATGATGCAAATTGGTATGTGTTTTCAACATACTACAGGCTACTTTAAAGATCGTATGACGCCGGTTCCTGAATTCGGTAAGGAAGCGGGTATTAATGCGTCGAAATATTTGAACATTTTAGAGCGTCGACTTGGTGTTAAAGAGTTTATTGCTGGTGACACCTTTTCTATTGCTGATATAACCGCGTTATGCGCTATGGATTTCGCCCGTGTGGTAAAAATTCGTATGACTGACGAGCATGTCAATCTGGCGCGCTGGTATGAGGCGGTAAGTAACAGAGAGAGTGCAAAAGCCTAATGATAGATTTATACACCGCAGCCACACCGAACGGTTGGAAAGCGTCGGTAGCGCTTGAAGAAATGGGGCTTGAATACACCGCCCATGCCGTAAACCTGATGAAGGGAGAGCAGAAAACTCCTGAATTTTTGGCAATGAACCCCAATGGCCGTATTCCGGTAATTGTGGATAGAGAAGCCGAGGGTCACATCGTGTTTGAGTCTGGCGCTATCATGATTTATCTCGCAGAAAAAAGCGGTATGTTTTTACCCACTGACGCAAAGCGAAAAAGCCAGGTTTTACAGTGGGTCATGTTTCAGATGGGAGGCATAGGCCCAATGATGGGCCAAGCTAATGTGTTCCACCGCTACTTAGAAGAAAAAATTCCAGTGGCGATAGCTCGTTATCAGAACGAAGTGCGCCGCCTATTTACCGTGCTTGATGGGAGGCTAGAAAATCGAGAGTATTTGGTCGACGACTACAGTATTGCTGACATGGCGAACTGGTGTTGGGTGCGTACCTATGAATGGTCTGGTGTAAGCTTAGAAGGGTTGGACAACTTAATCCGTTGGAAAAACAGTATTGAAGCGAGGCCAGCCGCACGACGTGGAGTGGAAGTCCCTAATAAAATTGACAGAGAAGTACTGATCAAAGGGGCTAAAAATGTTGTTACGAAATAATGGATAGTGTTTTTCAATTTCTTGATTGAAACAAAAGTTTGTTGGCGTAATATTGATCAACAAACTTTAAAAAATCAGAAAAATAAAGGACAAGTATGAAAGGATTTCTTCTCTCAGTATTAATGCTGCTAACAAGCTTTAGCGCATTCTCCTCACAAGAGTTGCCTCTTGAATATTTTATCAAGCACGGTGACTACCTAGACCTAGCATTGTCTCCATCCGGTAAACATATTGCTGCGCGAGTCCAGGTAGACGGCAGGGTTTTTCTCGTTCTATTAAAAACAGAGGATATGTCTATTGTTGGAGGAATTAGACCGCAGAACAACGACATTATACATACGGTCAATTGGGTAAATGACGAACGCGTAGTGTTTGAGTATGCAGAAAAGCAAACTTATCTCGACAGCCCAATCCCTACTGGCGAGCTATACGCTATGAATATTGATGGGTCGCAACGAGAATTGATATACGGGTATCGCGCCGGTGACCAGAAAACGGGGAGCCGTATTTCATCCAAAGATGATTCAAAGGCAAGCCAAGAAATCATTAGTTTCCTAGACAATGACGACGATCATATTTTAATCGTGGAGTACCCTTGGACAAAAGATGGCAAATTTTATTACGACCGTCGGGAAAAGCCGGCGTTAATTAGTCGTCTCAATGTTTACTCGGGCAAGAAACGTAAACTAGAAGTACTTCCCTATGGTTCAAGCAGTGCACTTGCCAATAAATTTGGCGATGTGAAGTTTATGACATGGCGAGATGATAACAATGTTCAACACTCTGCCTATAGAAGCGATAACGACGGTGAGTGGATCCCACTTGAGGAAGCATTTGAGAACGTAAGTGGACTGTTGCCCTTAGGGCAAAGCGAAGACGGTGAATTTGTTTACCTATCCGGCCGCTTTGGTGATGAAGGTATTTCAACATTGTTTTCACTTCATCTACAGTCGGGGGGATATAAACGGGTGTTTTCTGACCATGCCACCGACATTGAATACGTAGTTCTAGACCGCAATGGCATGCCCGCTGTAGGTATCACTTACCCAAGTAGATCTAGCTATGTGTATGCGCAGACCGAAACAAAAGTGAGTAAAGTTCACAAGATGCTAGCCGAAGCGTTCAAAGGTCAAACTGCAACCATTGCAAGTCATACAAAAGACTGGAAAACACTGTTGGTACGCGTATCCAGTGATGTAAACCCCGGAGAGTACTACTTATTTGATAGCGATACATTGAGTGCTCGGTTTATTTGGGCAAACAGCTCTTGGATAGATCCTCGATTGCTTTTAAGCATGCAGCCTGTGGCAATACCTACTGATGACGGCGAAACAGTGAATGGTTACATCACGCTTCCAGCATCTGAAAAGAGCGACAAGAAACCTCCTTTAGTTGTTGTTATTCACGGCGGGCCACATCAATCAGGCACGCGTGATTTTTGGCGTTACGATTCTGAGACTCAGCTTTTGGCAAACCGAGGCTTTGCTGTTCTGCGCGTCAACTTCAGAGGAAGTGACGGCTATGGTAAGCGCTTTGAACGACTTGGTTATCAAGAGTGGGGCGGCGCAATGATCAAAGACATCAACGATTCGGTAAAATGGGCCATTGAACAGGGCTATGTTGATGGAGAGCGAGTATGTGCCTATGGTGCAAGTTACGGCGGGTATGCTGCGCTTATGGCAGCAGTCAGAGACCCAGATTTGTATCGATGCACTATTGGCTATGTAGGGATCTACGATCTGCAGTATGTTTATTCTGAAAGTGACATTCCTACAAGCTGGGGAGGCAAAGCCTATTTGCAAGAAGTAATTGGCACAGATAAAGCGCAACTAGCGGCGTTTTCTCCTATTACTCACGCTGACAAGATTAAGGCAAAAGTAATGCTTATCCATGGTTCAAAAGACCGTCGTGTACCTGAAATAAATGCAGAAGCGCTAGCCGATAAGCTAGCAAAAGTGAATAACCCGCCAGTTTACCTACAATATTCGCAAGCAGGCCACGGTGTTTATGATGAGGGCGATAGACAGGAACTGTATCAAGGAATGCTAGATTTCCTGAGCACTAACTTGTTGTAGCTGTTGTTAGTGAGTCTACAAATCGATTAAGCCAGCCAAACGCAAAACTCGGTTTGTAGACAAGCTCGAATGACTCTTCATAGTGGTGAGGATAATCCATGACATCAACAACACTCAGCTTGTGTTTAGTTGCTATAAAATCTGGCACGTAAGCCAAAGCAAGGCCGTGTTCGACAATAGCCATCATCGTGCTGAAGTCATTGCATCGGTATTTAATTTGACGCGGTACAGAGTCATCTCTCCAACCATCTGAACCTATTCCCCGTTTTACACCACAAAATGGCGACACGTGAGGACACGCAAACGCGAAATTATGTAGTGTTTTACAGTCTATTTGGCTTGTTGTATTTGAATTAAACAGTGGGTGGTTTCCTGACGCTGCCACTACATAACTCGAGCTACCCAATGGAATACTTCGCAAAGAAGCACTATCCTCGCTATCACGGGCCGCTAACGGCGTAACAATACCTAAATCACAGTTTCCCTTAATAGTGTCTTCTAGGGCTTGTCCCTCCCAGCAAGCGTTTACTTTAAATTGAAAATGAGGCGCACTGAGTTGGTCAGCCAAGGCGGGCAAATAGTGCTGGAGCAACAAAGAAGGGCCCGCTATCGTGATAGTAGAGCGCTGCGAATCACCTTTAAATTCACTTATTGCTTGGTCAGTTTCATGCACAAGTTGGGAAGCATATCCAAGAAACTTTCTACCCTGCACATTTAACAATATGCCTCTTCCCACCCGGTCAAACAGCTGAGTTTGAAGTTTACTTTCTAATCGCTTAATTATTTTTGACAGTGCACCGCTCGTAACCGCGAGCTGCTTAGAAGCTATGTGTAAGTTTTCGTGGCGAGCGACAATGATAAATTTTCGTAAGTCTTCAATGTCCATTTGTTTTTTAGTTCCATTTTGGAAGTGTTTATGTATTTATTGTAGCTTAAAAGTAAATGGTAAAAATGGGAATATAGAAGTCACCGAAGTGCTTATTGAATGCCTAAAATGAAATCTCCCCAACTGCTATCCATATTATTTATCCTGATGTCGACGCAACTTTCTGCTACTAGTGATGTGAGTAATAGTAAGTCGAAGGTGTATGGAAGCGAAAACGAAAGTACTCACCCTCACCACGAACGGTCAAATGGACGCATGGGGGTTCACGGTATGGCGCTTTTTACGGATGGCGTAAAACTCTATGCGAGCCATATGCCTCTTTACCATTTTCCTCATGATTACCAGCTTATCTATGAAGTAGAAAGTACGCACCAGCCAGCATTAATAGCTTACTTAACAACTAACTCTTTGAACACACACAAAGAGGCGCCGCTGCTCAGTATTGTACCGGAAGTATTCGACCTCAATTTGCTAATTAACGGTGAGTCGCTGGGTGTATCGGCAACGTTATTTAAGGGGCATTTTGAACGAGAAGGAACAGAATGGTTAATTGACCAAAATCTGTTTTTTAAGAAGCAATTGTTCAAGCAAAGACTAGAGAAAAAAGACGAATCTGGCAGCAAACATTGGTCTCAGGTCGTGCTCAATGGTCAGTCGCTTTACATCCATAGCATTAACAATGCGCCGTCTTTTGATGCGTTGGTATGGGGAAAGGCATGCCCACACTTAGACCACAACAAGAGTAGTATCGATGTACCCAGTAAAATGCAAATAAGAGCCATGTTCTCTACATGCAGTAGCCATCAAATAGCGTATTATGAAACACAAGACTTCGTAAGATAAAGCCGAAAGCGACCCGTCGATCAAGGTTCACCTTAAGTACTAAAATAGTTTATCACTTACTTGGTGTGGATATGCTTGGCTAATAGCTTGTATATGTTCAGGGCCGATACCACAGCAGCCCCCGATGATAGTTGCGCCAGCAGCCACCCAAGTCTTAACGTATTCAACATAGCGGGCGGGGGTTATATCGTCACGTATTTCGGAAAGTAGCGCGTTGGCCGCGTGTGTACGTTTTCTCTCAGAAAAGCTATTTGCATAAGCGCCAATATTAATCGAAGTATTTAAACTTCGCGTTATTGAAATAGCGTCTTCCATCTCTTCCGGCTGCGAGCAATTGAAAAGTACGCTTTGTACTTCGCTCAATATTGGCGCTATCTCACTTAGCGGCTCACCAGAGCGCAATGTCACAGGCTCGTTAGATGTTTCTCGATTACTAACGGAGAATGACAGCCATATAGGCAGTGAAGAGTGCTGTTTTATAAGTGATACCACGGCTTCAGCTTCTTCTACCGAACTTGCAGTTTCAATCAACCAAACATCAACATAGGGCTCCTGGGCTTTAATAAGCGGGGTGAGAATGTCGGCTACACGGGTTGCATCAAATAAATCTGGGCGGTAAGAACCAAAAGCCGGAGGAACGCTACCCGCGACAAATCGCTTATTGTCACCATCGCTCTTTAATGTGTCTACTGCACCTCGAGCGAGTTCGGCCGCATTCTGGGCTAGAGTAAAAGCCTGCTCTTTAAATGTATTTTCCCCAATATGAAAAGGTACAAGCGCATAGGCGTTAGTGGTAATAACGCAGGCACCGGCTTCAAGAAAACGTTTGTGCACATCACTTACTAATTCAGGTGTTTGCATTAGTGCCAGTGCTGACCACTCTGGCTGCTTAAAGGGCGCACCTGTCTTTTTCAGCTCTCGCCCCATGCCGCCATCTAAAATTAAAATGTCATGCATTCCTTCTTTCATGCTGCCCAAAGCCAAACCTTTTGAGATGTTAGATGATTAGTAATAATTTGCCTGAAGGGCTAGGTTTGCACTTCCAATGGATTGCGCTTTTCTGCCTACAAGACCTTCGCTTATGTGTACCTGAGCAAGGCCACGCATATCAAGCGTCTCCATCGCGGTTTGCGTATGCGCGACCAATGCGTTTTTGACATCATCAGGAATTGCGCCATCTATGATTACGCCGTCTAGGTCTAACAAGCTCATTGCACATTGAGTCGCAAAGGCCAATCCTCTGGCGGTTTCGCTCAACCAGTCTTCTATTGAGCGCGTGTCACAAGACCAGTGGGATGGCGATTCATAAATATGCTGACCGTTGTGCCCAGCGTCGTTTAGCTTTCTTTCCAGCAAATAAAGTGAAGACTGGGTTATTAGCTGGCTTTGTGTACTGCCATTGTAAAAAGGTAAAGAGCCAATGGCCCCAGCGTTGCCTGTTTTTCCATTAACTAACTGGTTATTGAGTACCAGGCCACCGCCTAAGAATGTGCCAACAAAGATGTAAAGAAAGCTACTGTAGTTTTGGGAATTACCGAAAGACATCTCTGCGCTGCACGCTGCTCCAGCATCATTTTTTATAAAAACAGGCAGTGATAATAAATCTTCCAACGCCGCTTGTGGGTTAAACTCTCTCCACTCTTCCAATTCAGTTTTTGGGGCTCCGGCTTCTTCTGCCCAACTCCAAATTTCGAAGGGCATAGCAACGCCTAAACCTCGGATTAGGCGCTGTTGGTCGGTATCCAAATTTTTAATGAGTACATTGAAAGCACGTTTTGCAAAGGTAAGCAGGTTGCTTACGGTCGGGTAGGCGAACTTCTCGTGAAGTGTTGCTCTTACATTGCCTTTCAAGTCGAGTAACGTCATATCGAAACTTCGTCGACCTACTTTCAGCCCAATACCAAACGCGCCGTTTTCATTGAGACCAAACGGCACTTTGGGCTGGCCTACTCCGCCTTTGATTGGCTTTAGTCGCCTTACTAGGCCGTCAGCCTCTAGTTTTTTAATGATCACTGTCGCTGATTGTGCAGACAGCCCCGTTAACTGTGCTATTTCAGCTTTAGGCAATGAAGAACGTTGGCGAATTAGGGTAAGGATATCCCGTTCATTCGCTGAGCGGCTATCAAGCAATGTAGGTGCTTTCTGTGATGGTAGGTGAAAGGCCGATTCAGTATTCAATGTATTTACAATCTATCGTTTTAAGAAGCTAGAGTGTAATAACAACCTAGCCGTGTATCAAATTTAAGAAATGGTGTAGGTACTTGTTCAGACATAACTTTATTCGACAGTACTACGTCAACCCTATCACACCCATTGATTTTTGCGCAAAAGGTTAAATCAATTAGGTTGATTTAATTGGTTCTTTCGACAATACTATGCCCCAATTAATTAACGATTCGTTAACCTTGCGCGAACTGTGCATAGGTAAACTGCAATTTTTAAATTCTGTTAAGTGAGGCTGGTATGAAGATTTTATGTTTAGGTGAAGTGCTAATTGATATGTTAAGCCAAGGTGCTGCGCCCAAAGATGGCAACATACCAGCAATGAAACCTTTCCAGCCCTACGCGGGTGGTGCACCTGCTAATGTGGCAGTCGCTGTAGCTCAGCTAGGTGGTGAGAGTGCGATGGTCTCGAAAGTAGGTGACGATACTTTTGGCGCGTTTCTTAAAGAAATGCTAGAGCATTACAAAGTAAACACTGACTTCGTGTGGACTACACAAGAAGGTAATACGGCTTTGGCATTTGTAAACTTGGATGCAGACGGCGAACGCTCTTTTGATTTTTATGTCGATAATGCAGCGCATAAACACATTTCAGAGCAAGATTTGTCGACAATAGATTGTGATAAAAATACAGTGCTTCATTTTTGCTCAGGCTCTATTTCAGGCCCTGAACTTATTCCTGGTACCGAGTTTATTCTGAACAAGGCGAAGGAAAACGGCATGATGGTGTGTTTGGATATTAACTATCGCCCAGCGTTTTGGGATGACACAGCGAATGCTCCGTCACGTATAGATGAAGCTGCAAAGAAAGTGTCTGTTTTAAAGGCTAGCCGAGAAGAACTCGCAGAGCTATATGGCGAAGAAAATGCTGATACAAAGGTTCAGCAGTGGTTAGATAGTGGCGTTAAAGTGGTGCTAGTCACCGATGGTGGTGAGCCCATTCACTATATTACCAAGTCCTTCAGCGGCACGTTAGCGTCACCTAAAATGGATGTAAAAGACACGACAGCAGCGGGTGACTCTTTTATTGGTGGCTTCTTATATTTCCTATCTACAAAAGTGAAAAGCGCTGATGACTTCGACGCATGGGCGGAGAACTTCGAGAATGTAAGCGAAGCTACGGAATTTGCTATCCGCTGTGGTGCTTACACGGTAACGCAGTATGGTGCATTTAGCGCATTGCCAACGCAGGCTAACATCGCTAAATAAGTATCGATTATCTTAAGATAAACAAAAGGGTTCAAAATGAACCCTTTTTTCTTCAATCGCTGCGCACCGGTAAAGGTGGCGACAGCTGATGTATTGGAGGCTTAGTGCTTATCCGCTCTACTTTGGAACTTGCGTTCCTCGGTGTTTACCTTAATCCATTCGCCAGTGCTGATGTATTCAGGCACCTGTACAACCAGTCCGGTTGAAAGCGTGGCAGGCTTGGTTCGAGACGTAGCAGAGGCGCCTTTAATAGATGGGTCTGTCTCAACAACTTCAAGCTCTACGCTCATTGGCAAATCTAACGCTACTGGCACTTCACTTACAATAACCACCTGAATACCGTCGGTGTCTTCATTAATGAATAGCGCCTCATTTTCAATACTTTCTTTGTTCAAGTGATAAGGCGTGTAGTCTTCCTTATCCATAAAAATGTATTCGTCACCATCAACATAAGAAAACATTGCCGGACGACGAATTAAATCAGCCATATCTAATGTGTCTGAGTCTTTAAATGTTTCGTCGTACTTAGCACCTGTGACGACGTCATACATGCGCATGCGATAAATGCTGCCACCTGCACGACCTTGGGGTACAGAACGTTCTATGTCTCTAACTATGCAGGTCTTACCGTCAAATACCACGGTGTTATTCTTTTTGATTTCACTAGCCTTAGGCATGGCGATTTCCTATTTTTGTTCTCTTCAGGCAATCCGCCCGAGGTCATCTGTAAAACTTCATTTTCAGCGATTTTTTCTTACTTAGGAAGTATTTTTACGTGGTTAGTTTTCGATTAACGCTTTAACGTTGGTTAGCGTGTCAGCTTCCGCGGCGGGTTTATCCCAACGAATACGGTGAATGCGAGGAAAGCGCAGCGCTACACCCGATTTATGTCTTGAAGAAGGATGAACCGCGTCGAAAGCCACTTCTAACACCAGATCTTTCTTTACCTCCCGCACAGGGCCAAAGCGTCCCACTGCATTGCGCCGTACCCAGTTGTCTAGCTTCTTAAGTTCTTCGTCGGTAAATCCAGAATATGCTTTTCCTATTGGCAGAAGCTGGTCGTCTTCCCATGCACCGAACGTGTAATCGGAATAGAAGCTCGATCGTTTCCCGTGCCCTCGCTGCGCGTACATCATTACCGCATCAACCACCAGCGGGTCGCGCTTCCACTTGAACCATTGCCCTTTGGGACGGCCGGGGATGTACTTGCTATCTAAGCGCTTTATCATCAACCCTTCCACCGCGCGATTTTGACAAACGTGGGCATGAAGTTCACGAAGGCTTTTAGGAGAGCTTGCAGAAAGGGTTTCCGATAAAAACAAGCGCTCGCTTTTGTTGTGGTTAAACCATTCGTGGAGCGCCTGGCGACGTTCCTTCAACGTTTTCTCAGTTAAATCTTTGCCATCTAGTACTAAGGCATCGTAGACAATAAGTCCAACAGGTGAAGACGCTTGCAGTGCTTTACTTGGCTTTTTCTTGTTGAGGCGTTGCTGAAGTGCATTGAATGTGTCGACATTCGGCTGTGAAGTGGTAGCGTCATAAGCGTCGTCCTTTACGTTATGAATAACCAGTAGTTCACCGTCTAACACCATATTTCCTTTTACCGTTTCAAGTAGGTCGGGAAAAGAATGGCTAATGTCATCTCCTGTGCGTGAGAAAAGCGCCTTATCCGGCGTTCCATCATCTGTTGTTTGCCCTTTTTTGTTATCGTTCTGGTCTTTTCTTGTGGCGCATTTACTGGCAATAGGCTCCGATTTAACAGCAAGCTGAACACGAATACCGTCGTACTTGTTTTCAATTTGCCACGTGTTTTCCTTAAAAGCATCAATATCGCTGTCCTCAATAGGGTGGGAGAGCATCACGGGGTGGAAAGTAACTGCATTTTCAATGTCAGGTTTGTCAGCTTTGCCTTCTAGCCAAGCAAGCATGTCGGTGTAGGGTGGTGTAACCGCGTGCCACAGCGTTTCAATTTCTTTGATATCTTTATTGCCATAATCGGCCAGTATTTGTTTAATGGAGCGAGCCGACACGCCTATGCGCAATCCGCGGGTGCCAAGTTTCAATAAAGCCCAGCGCTGTGCAGGGGTCATTATCGTCAGGTAGTTGGCTAGCGTTTCCGACACCTTCTGTTTACTCACAGACGCAAAGGTTTCTACGACTTCAGTAAGACTTGGAAGATTATCCGTAGGTTCACTGTAAGGCCATAAATGCGCCACGGTTTCGCTAACCTCTCCCACATAATCGTAGCTCATTGCAAAAAGTGCAGAGTCAGTGTGTTCGGTAATGAGCTTTTTCACAGTGTTACGCTTAAAAAAATCGAATCGCAACGTACCGGCCATAGCGGCTATAGCCCAGCCACGATCAGGGTCAGGTGTGTTGGCAATGTAATCAGCAATGAGTTGCGCTTTGGCTTTGTTTCCCGACGTGTAATAAAGTTGCTCAAGCAAATTACTAAATGCTTTCATTAGTCGCCTCCTTGCTCTTCTTCATCGTAGCCGACAAGCGATAATGCCCTAGCTTTGAACCCCATTTTTTCAGCTTGATACATTAACGCGTCCTCTCTACCGTGGGTCACCCATACTTCTTTGGGATTCACTTCTTCAATGGTTTGTAATAATTCTGGCCAATCGCAGTGATCGGAAATAATAAGCGGTAGTTCGGCATTTCTTTGCTTCGCACGGGCGCGAATTTGCATCCAGCCAGACGCCATAACAGGGCGCACATTGGGTAAGCTTCTCGACCACCTGTCGGCCAATGCCGAGGGGGGCGCTAATACAATCTCACCTGCCAGTGCTTTTTTATCTGCGACGTCGGATACAGGAATTAAAGCGCCTAGACTTATTCCAAGCTGTTCATATAAATCGCATAGCTTTAGCTGCGCACCATGTAAGTAGATGGGCTTTTCGTACCCCGCTTCACGTAGCGCTAAAATAACCCTCTGGCATTTCCCTAGGGCATACGCACCAACAAGGTGGCATCGTTCGGGAAAAACACGTAATGAGTGAAGGAGCTTATCTATTTCGTGCTCTATAGGTGGATGTTTAAATACAGGAAGGCCAAAAGTGGCCTCGGTAATCAATACATCGCAAGGGACAACTTCAAACGGCGGGCAGGTAGGATCGTGGCGACGTTTGTAGTCGCCGGAAACTACAACGCGATAACCTGCATATTCGATAAGAATTTGGGTAGAGCCTAAGATGTGTCCGGCGGGGAAAAAAGTGACCGCAACGTCATTAAATGTCACTGACTTACCTAGCGTTATGGCGTGTTGGTGTGTTGCCATTTCATCGCCGTAGCGGGTTTTCATAATGGCCAGTGTTTCTGCGCTGGCATAGACACTGTGGTGGCCTGCGCGCGCATGATCAGCGTGGCCGTGAGTAACAAGTGCGGTTGACACTTCATTCATAGGGTCAATATAAAACTGGCCTGGCTCGCAATACAGGCCAGTGTCGTCAGCTTTTAGCCACGTTGATGGATGCACTACGCATAATTTCCACGAAATAAATAATGCTCTTACTACGTAGTGAATGCCTAAAATCGACCATTCGATGTTGAAAACACTATATGTTTCAAATGACTGCTGAACAATAAACGGTTTCGATTGTCACAAAATGTGTCGGTACGGCTTCTTTAATTGCACTTTATAAGTTTCTTAATTACATTCACTACCCGACTAAAAAGACAGCTTTTTGGACATTTCTCTAATAAGGACGTTGCTTTATGATGCGTTATTGCGCTTGCTTACTTGCTATTTCTACCCTCCCTGTTTTTGCTCAATCTACCGATATACAACACGAAGCTGCTATAGGCTTTTCAGACGTTCGCGATGGTGATGACGTTTTTATCGGTGCAGCATATCGCTATTACTTTGAGTCTGTAAGTATTGATGAGCAGCCTTGGTCAATAAGTCCCTACCTCCAGCGAACCAGTAATGTATCAGTTGACTATTTTGGCGTTGATAACGTTGACAATTTCAATGTGAAAGGCGAATGGTTTTATTCTGATGCGTTAGTGATAAGAGGGCGTTATGGTCGCTTGACCAACGATGGACTTTATTTTGAAGATACGTTTAATCGATTCGGTATAGAACTGTCAACGTTTGCCAATGATAATTGGGAATACGGTGCTGGCATTGAATACTTTGACTTAACTGAAAAATATCTTGCATCAGCAGAACCATATGCAAGAGGCGAACGCTCTGAATCAGAATTCAGCTACAGCGTATTTGCTCGCTATAATAGTTTTGGAAGCCGCGCCGGAAAATTTACGCCGGGCTGGGATACAAAGTTGAAAGGCACCCAGTTTGATGGTGAATTTTCCATTGAACTAGATTCAGATTATTACTTTCGCCCCGACTGGAGTGTAGGCGTGTCGTACATTCACGAGAGTAACGACGTTATTGGCTCGGATAATGTTATTGAGTTAGGGACTCATTACTGGTTTAACCCGCATGCATCTGTTGAGTTCGGTCTAGGATATGATACCGACGAAAGCCAGCTGGGCTCGGCCACCTTGTTAGGTACGTTCAGATTCTAATACGCTATTTACGTGGACGAGGGCCTCATTTTTACAGGCCCTTTTTTGTACGTCATCCATGTAGGGGCGACGGTTTAAAGTGATAACTCGCGGATTTGAGCAGTGATGTTTTTCTATTGGAGGAGTATCGATATTGAATCTTCCGGCGTTGCCTCTAGCGTCGCTTCGGAGAGGTGTGGATTATTAAGTTTAAGTACGGTTCTCTCTGAAAGCTTCAGCGCTTTTTCAATATCTTCAAAACTAATGTATTTTTCAAATAACGCGGCGAAGCTTCCGTCTTGTCGAGCAATATTTAATCCCCGTTCTATGCGCTGCGCTAATTCAGGTTTCGATTGTGAAACGAAGAAGAACATGTAAGACGGGTAATACAATAAAACTGAAGGCTCTATGATAATGTCTGGGTCGTTTAGTGATTTCGCCTCTACCACCGCCTCATGAGCCGCACGTGGGAAATAATCAATTCTACCAGCCTTTAAAAGCTCAATGATAATGTCGTAATTACTGGTTCCTAACGTAGTAAATCCGTTGTGCTCTAGAATCTGAAAATCGGGCCAGTCGTGACCTTGACCTGCTACAAACCGCTTTAGGTCAGACGCGCTACGAATATTGTCAAACTCACGTAGAGTACTTTGGCGGATCAAAGAAACGCGATAGCCCATGATTCCGTTCAATAGAGGAACCCGCACCGGAATGGCTTGCTGTTCACGCAATTTTGACGTCACTGTCCAAAACACGTCAATTCCCCCTTCTTGGTTTAGCTCGCGTAGTACACGTTCTTGAACCAAATTGCCGCTACTCTCTACGAGATATGTTGGTTTAATAGGGTCTTCTGTTTTGCTGAGCGCTAATTTAAGCAATGCAGAGTAATAGTCATGAGAGGCATAGTCGAACTCACTACTTTCGACTATCTTAACTTCGTAACTGCTAGGGGCGAGCTGTGATGTTTGCGCACTGTCCAACACACTTCCAAAAGCTTGTTGACAGAAAAGGTGCCAAATTATCATCACCGCTACTATTGAAAATAGCCCTACTCGACGTCGATTTTGTATCATGCCTATTTACCTCAATGGCTAAGGAAAAGCCATTGGGCCTGCTAACCTTTAACATTGAGTAAAGCTTAGCAGGCCTACTTATTTAGGTTGCGTTTACCGTTCAGTATAGACACAATTTTCAAGATGCAAGCGACATGGCCTCAGGTTAGCTGCTCTACTTCATCATGTTTCAATTTTTGCTTTTTGAGAAAACTGCGCAAATACATTTTTCGCCATAGGGCTTCAAAGGGACCTTGGTTGAAGTGCTTAGTAATGCCGTTCGCCAAAATAACTTGTACTGCGGTGAAGGCGATGGTGACAAGAAGCAAATCAAGCAACGTTACGCTGTAAATAAAGTTTGGAAAATAAGAGGGCATGACGATGCGAAATAGTACAGCGAGTGCTATTGATTGGGTTAAGTAGAGGGTGAACGCAACTTTGCCGCAGTTTATAAGCGACTGATACCACCACGCCGCAGTATGTCTTATATTTATCAATAGGTGAGCGTATACCAAAGCACAGAAAATGGCTGGAATGCTAGTGAACATGGGAATCACATCTAATGTTACCTGTTCGAATAAAAATTGCGGAAGTGCAGTAATGATGGATGTGACGATAGCAACCAATACTAACTTCTTAAATAGTAGTGACGAGAAGCCGTGATTGAAAAAGCCTGCCCTATACAAATAAGCGCCAAACATCATAAGCCCCATAGACTGCCACAGCATAGTGAATGGCGCGACAATAACCGTAGACAGCATAAATGACGCTTGAATACCAAGCTGCGTTAAATAGCCGCTTTGCCACAATGCGACTTCTTCGTTAAATGTTTCACTGGGTCGCGTTGGCAGTTCAGTCCCCATGTCGAACACAAACGCCATGACGAGCCCACCAACTAACATAATTGCGCTTCCCACAATAAGGTAATGAATACTTTTCTTTTTGAGTTCATCTTGAGGGAGCGTGAAGTGTTTTAAAATAAAAAATGCGCACAGGCTGTAATAAAGCAAAATGTCGCCGCTGAAAATAAATACGCCATGCAGTAGCCCAAATACAAACAGCCACTTAAGTCTGGCTTGTGAGAAATCTAAAAAATGGTGTCCGCGCTTCTCGCAGGACTCAAATTGAATTGCCAGACCTGCACCGAACAGCAAGCAGAACAGAGAACGAAATCGTCCATCCAAAAACAGCGTATTAAAAAGTGAAATAACCGTGTCTGATAATAGCGGCTCTTCAAAAAATGCATAGTTAGCGTAACCGTTTTGGTGAAACGTAATGTTCATGAATAAGATGCCAAGAATGGCTAAACCTCTAACGGCGTCTATTGAATGAATTCGCATGTACGGTCCTTGTAAGAAAATCGCTAATTCGTGAAACATAAGAAGGTCAAAAACTCTGCGCTGAAGTTTACGCTAAGAAAATGCATAAGGTCGAAGTGAAAAATGTATCTAAACATTAAACGCGCTGAGGATGATTACATTGTGCATCTATCGTAAGGCGTGACAAGTAAACCTAACCAAGGTTTTGCCGTATAAGTGCTAAAAGTATTAACAAGAACCATCAATGACTTCACTTCCTTCAGTCTTTGCCCATTGGTTTGAACAAAAAGGCTGGCAACTACGCGATTATCAACACACCATGCTGGTGGAGAAAGACCAGCATGACTGTACATTATTGATTGCGCCAACCGGCGCTGGCAAAACCCTGTCGGGCTTTTTACCTAGCCTAGTCGAACTTGCAGAGACATTTGGTATGAGCGAGCTTGCTGAGGCATTCGGTACGAGTGAACTTGATGAGATTTCGGAAAACCAGGAGCTTGTTAAGAAGACCGGAACCAGTGAACAAGCAGAAATAAAAGCAATAAACAAAAAGGCAACAAAAGGAAAAGAAAAGGATGGGTTCAACGGCCTACATACCCTTTACATATCGCCGCTGAAAGCACTCACGCAAGATATTCATCGAAATTTGTTACAGCCCATTGAAGAAATGGCGCTGCCGATAACGGCAGAAACACGCACAGGCGATACGCCCTCACACAAGCGCCAGCGTCAACGGAAAAAGCCGCCAAACATCCTGCTTACCACACCAGAGTCGCTCATGCTGATGTTGAGCTACGCCGATGCAGATAAGCTTTTTGGCAAGCTTAAACGCGTGATCATCGACGAAACACACAGTTTAATGGCCAACAAGCGCGGAGACTTTCTTTCACTCGCCCTCGCGCGGTTAAGCGTTCTATCACCGCATTGTAAGCGTATTGGCTTATCAGCCACCGTGGCTTTTCCCGAAACGCTAGGTGCATGGCTGGCCGGTAGTGACGGTGTAGCTAATATTGTAAAAGTGAAAGCGGGTGAAAAACCTAAGGTGGAAATGCTGCACTCTAAAGCGCGCATGCCTTTTGGCGGCTTTATGGCTCGCTACGCCATCGATGATATTTACCAGGCCATTGAAAACGCCAAAACCACACTGGTTTTTGTGAATACGCGAGCTCAGTCAGAGCTGTTGTTTCAAATGTTGTGGGAGGCAAACAAGGCTGCGCTTCCTATTGCGCTTTATCATGGAAGCTTGAGCAAAGAGCAGCGTCGTAAGACCGAAGTCATGATGGCAAGCGGCATGCTGCGGGCAATTGTATGTACGTCGGCCTTGGAGTTAGGTATTGACTGGGGGGACGTGGATAAGGTTATTCAAGTTGGCGCACCAAAAGGCGTGAGCCGATTACTGCAGCGCATAGGGCGGGCAAACCACAGGCTCGACGAGCCAAGTGAAGCGTTGCTCGTACCGGCAAACCGTTTTGAAGCGCTGGAGTGTCAGGCGGCGATCACCGCTATTGAAAAAGGGGAGCTAGACGGGGAAAGCCCACAGCCAGGGGCACTGGACATTGTCCCGCAATTTATACTGAACTGCTTGTGTAGTAGGGCTGATAGCCCAGATACATTGTATCAAGAGATACTTACCGCCACGCCATACCAAGGGCTCGATAGAGATGATTTCGATAAGCTGTGGCAGTTTACTCAAGACGGCGGCAGTGCGCTTAATGCGTATGAGAGATATCAACGCCTCACAAAAAACGACGATGGCACTTACTCGCCAGCGAATCGGCGGGTTATTCAACGGCACAGACAAAATATCGGCACAATCGTTGAAGCGGGTCGGCTTAAAGTAAAGCGTATTCGAAGAGGAAATCAGGGCAAGATAATTGGTGAAGTAGAAGAGTATTTCGCTCAGCAGTTAACGCCCGGAGACACCTTCTATTTTGCAGGAGAAGTATTGCGTTTTGAGGCTATTCGCGACATGCAGCTACACGCTAAGCCTGCAAAAGCAAAAGAGCCGAAAATACCAAGCTACGCGGGTGGTCAAATGCCGCTATCTACTTACTTGGCGGAAGGGGTACGGGCAATTTTGGCTACTCAGAAATCATGGAGAGCACTGCCTGCACAGGTACAAGAGTGGCTTAAACTTCAACAGGCGTTTTCTCAATTGCCTAGTCCTGACAACGTGCTTGTAGAACAATTTCCGTTTAGACAGGCGCACTATACCTTGTACTACACCTTCGACGGACGCAAAGCGAACCAAACCTTAGGTATGTTGCTAACGCGACGAATGGAAAAAATGGGCATTAAGCCTTTAAGCTTCAGCGTGACCGATTACGGATTATCGGTGGCTTCAGTAAACGCCATCACACAAGGGCAGCTCCAGCAGCTATTCCAGCCAGATATTTTAGGGGACGAGTTAGAAGACTGGATGTTGCAGGCACCTATGCTTAAGCGCTCGTTCAGGCAAGTGGCGGTGGTGAGTGGGCTCACTGAACAGCGCTATCACGCCAGCCAAAAAACCATGAAGCAGGTCACGTTCTCCACGGACCTTATTTACGATACGTTGCGTGAACACGACCGCGACCATATCTTACTTAAAGTAGCTCGGGCCGATGCAGAACGTGAGCTACTTGATTTACGGCGACTCGCTAATTTACTTATTCGCTATGTAGATTCAGCGATATTAGTGAATCTTGAAAAGCCGTCGCCCATGGCCATTCCAATAGTGCTGGATGTGCGTAGTGAACAAGTGAAAGGCGCTGGCGCACAGGCGATCATCGAGCAAGCTAATTTATATGCAGAAGCTGAAACCATGTTAGATGAAGTTCGCGCATTGCTATCAGGGGCTAGCGTTGAATAACGTGAAGATAAACACGACCTTTAGGCTTCGCTTTCATATCTTGGCGATGCACTTCACGCCTGATACCTTGCTCAACTAACTAGAGCGGTCAGAATGCGGAAGCTACGAAGCGTAGTCCCTCAAAATTAACGAGCGGTTTCAAACCGATAATAAAAACTCACAAACGAAGAGCAAAAGAGGAAATTTTGGCAATAACTGACGCGTGGCTAACCGAAAAAGTAAGCCAGCGCCACATCACTATCACAAAATATGCAGACTACTTGTGGCTGCTAGATGCGCGCGGTGTGGCGTATTTACCCGCATGCGATTGGCTTATAGTGTCTGATCTCCACTTAGAAAAAGGCAGTTATTTACGCAGTTATGCGAACCCGTTACCGAGTTTAGATTCCACCGCTACGTTAACGCGATTAGAAAGTATCATCGAAGATTACAAGCCACTGCGAGTTATCAGCTTAGGTGACAGCTTTCACGATAAACACAGCATGTCGCGCATGACCTTTGATGACCGTCAGCACTTATGTAGGCTAGTTGACAAAGTGAACGAGTGGATGTGGGTCGAAGGTAATCATGACCCAGATTTACCTGACGGCATACCGGGTACGCCGTGTTTTGAAATAGTGTTAGATAATATGGTATTTAGACACGAAGTAGAAACGAGTGAAACTCGTGCTCAGGTTATTGGCCATTATCACCCCAAAAAGCGCACAACCATTACTCGCCGCCGTTACTCAGGCAAATGCTTTACTAACAACGAAAATGTATTTGTGATGCCAGCCTTTGGTCAGTTCACTGGTGGGCTGGATATAGATGAAGAGGTAATGCTAACGCTTCTGCCTAAACGCTCACGACAGGTATTCATGCTCTACGACAAGATTATATTTAAAGTATGAACCACCAAAATGGGGTCAGAGTACATTTCCACCGCGGCAGAATTAAAAAAGGGGTCAGAGTACATTTTGTGACTTAAATTTGTCTTGGAAAATGTACTCTGACCCCATTGTTTCAAATAATGTACTCTGACCCCATTATTTAACCCCATTATTTAGGTTAGTCGCGCCAGCGCTTGGTTAGTTCGTCGTAGGCGTCTATGCGGCGGTCGCGGAAGTAAGGCCAAATGCGCTTCACCTGTTCGGTTCGCTCCATATCAAGCTCTACGGTTAGCGTGGTTTCACCTTCAGCTTCGGCTTTGGCCAAAATCTCACCTTGCGGGCCTGCTACAAAGCTTTGTCCCCAGAACTGAATACCTGGATCACCTTCAACAGGTGACGCTTCAAATCCAGTGCGGTTTGCCACGATAACCGGTACTGAGTTTGCCACAGCGTGAGAGCGCTGAATGGTTTCCCATGCACCATGCTGACGGGTACGTTCTTCTTCTGTGTCAGTTAAATCCCAGCCGATTGCGGTAGGGTAGAACAACAAGTCCGCACCTGCCATCGCCATTAGGCGCGCCGCTTCTGGATACCACTGGTCCCAACACACCAATACGCCAAGTTTACCTACGCTGGTTTCAATAGGCGTGAAGCCCATATCGCCCGGTGTGAAGTAAAACTTCTCGTAAAAGCCTGGGTCATCAGGAATATGCATTTTACGATATTTGCCCGCAATTTCTTTACTGCGGTCGAACACGACTGCGGTGTTGTGATACAAACCTGAACCGCGCTTTTCAAATAAAGATGTCACCAACACGATATTGTGTTTTTCGGCTAGTTCACCAAAAAATTCTGTCGCAGGTCCAGGAATTGGTTCAGCCAAATCAAAGGCGTCAGTATCTTCTTGCTGGCAAAAATACAGGGTGCTGTGTAGTTCTTGAAGCAAAATACACTCGCATCCTTCAGCGGCTAATTTGGCAATTTGCTCGGCACTTTTATTCCAGTTCGTTGCTTTATCGTTATCGGCAACGGCCTGTTGTACCAGACCCACTTTTAGCTTAGCTGGGCGCATGTAATGACACTCCTTTCTTTAAGGTGGTGATAATCGAATCTTTTAATGTATTTGTGGGAACCTGCATGGAAATGCAATGCAAGCTGCCGTATTGTCTTACCAGTACACTGCAATCGATTGGTTCAACAATATGATTGGGATGTGCTCTTTGTACAGTCTCAATGGCTTCTGCGTCTTCCTCTTCACCGTAAACAGGCAATAATATTGCGTTGTTACAAATTAAGTAATTTGCGTACGATGCCGGCAGGCGATCCCCTTCGTCATTTACAATATTAGGCAGCGGCAGATGAAACTGTTCATGCTCAGGCAGCTCAAGGGCGCACTCGTCGCACAACGCTTTCAACCCTTCAAAATGACTGTCATTAGGACGGTTGTTACACGCCTGGATCACTAGGCCTTTGTTCGGCGTGAAACGCACTAATGTGTCGATGTGACCGTCAGTATCATCGCCTTCTAAATGACCATGTTGCAAAATAGTAACTTTGCTGCAGCCTAGCATATCTTTAAATGCATCTTCGTAAGCGCTTAGCGACATATCACCATTACGCTCAGGGTTAAGTAAACACTGGGCAGTACTTAATAGGTGTCCGTCTTCATCAATTTCCAGCGCGCCACCTTCAGCCACAATTGGGCTGCTGCGAAGTACAGATTTACACATGCTGGCAAGATAACGCTGATTCGCCAGATTATCTTCAGCGGCGTTAAACTTATTGCCCCAACCGTTAAAGCGAAATTCTACCGGCGAGCCATTGCCTTCACTGTCTTTACAAGTGATGAAGCCGTAGTCGCGCATCCATGTGTCGTTAAATGAGGCAGGAACAATAAGCACTCGAGCGTTCTCTGGTAAACGAGAATTAAGATCGTCTACGTCACTCGGCGCACATAATAAAATCACACCCGCATCGTTGCGGTTTACTGCAGCAATCACGTTCAGATACGTCGCTCTCGCGTCTTCTAACCATGGAGCCCAGTCGGTTTGCGCATGAGGCCACGCTAACATAACAGCATCAATGTTATGCCATTCAGGCGCCATAGTACGGTTGCCGTGCATAGTAAAATTCCAAATAGCTACGAAATAGGGTTCGGATTATAGCCATGCCTCAGCATGAGACCAAGGCAAATGGCGATGAAATTAATTGGCGGTGACGATTACTTTAAGCCATGAGGACAACTGAAGTGACAGAAAAAAGGGGCAGTCTTTATTTTAAATGCCGCCCACCGTTGAGGTGAAGGGTTTGCCCTGTCACGTAGTCACTATCAAATAAATAGTTCACGGCTTTCACGGCCTCTTGCGCCCCCGGTACTATCTCTAACAGTGATTTTCCTAACGCTTTTTGCTTATAAGCTTCGTCATCACCCTCATTGAACATAAGCAAAGCTGGGGCAATGCTATTTACTTTTACCTTAGGTGCTAGCTTCTTAGCAAATGATAGGGTCAGGTTGTGCAGGGCTGCCTTACTTGCCGCATAAGCCATGTGTTTCTCGCTGCCTGTTTCTTGAACGTAGTCAGTCATATGAATAATGTCAGACTGAACGTCGCAATCACAAAGAGCCTTTTCAAGTGCCAAGTTTATGCGGTAAGGGGCAACAGCATGGACCAACATCATTCGTTCAATCAAGCTATGCTTGTCATGGTTATCTTTTTCTTGCGCCCAATCTGACGCGTTGTGGATCACCGCTCGATAGGTTTTACTGATTGCCTTAATCTCATCAATTGCTCGATCAATAGCCGCCTCAGTGCTAAAATCCGCCTGTAAGACTGTAGCACCTTTATCCTCAAGCATTGAAATACTTGGACGAAGTGTTCGATAAGTCACGACAACGTGGTGGCCCTGGTCAAGTAAACTATTGGCCATAGCTAAGCCTAAACGTTGACTTGCGCCTGTAATTAACACAGGTGAATTCAAGATGATGTCCTTCTTTCGTAAAAGGTAACGGTTTTATTATTCTGTGCCAAATGCACAGTCGGTAGCAATGACATTAAATAAAAGTCATGTTGCCAAGTAATCGATCTGTAACGAACTCATGCTCGTACAAGATCAAAAAAGAAGTAACTACGGATAAAGTAATGTTAGCAAAAGAAGCGGTAATTGTGCGCGACGCACTAGACCCCTCTATTTCAGAGCCAGCACAACGTGTACGAGAAGCATTAGAAGCCAAAGGTTTAGAAACACCTATGGTGGCTAATGGTCTTACTGACGAGCAAAAGCGCAAACGAATTGAAAGTGCTATGCGTGACGTAATGGACACGCTTGGCCTTGATCTAACTGACGACAGTTTGTGTGATACGCCCACGCGAATCGCTAAAATGTATGTTAATGAAATCTTCGGTGGATTGGACTACCGCAAATTTCCTAAGATTACTGCCATTGAAAACAAGATGCAGATTGACCAGCCTGTACAGGTATCTGATATAAGCCTGACCAGCACCTGCGAACACCACTTTGTTACTATTGATGGCACGGCAACCGTATCTTATATTCCAAAAGACACAGTAATCGGCCTTTCAAAGATTAATCGCCTTGTGGGTTTCTTTGCTCAACGTCCACAGGTACAAGAGCGTTTAACTCAACAAGTGTTAGTTGCGTTGCAGACGTTGACCAATACAGAAGACGTAGCGGTGAGCATTAACGCCACGCACTATTGCGTTAAGGCGAGAGGGATCCGTGATACTAATTCATATACGAAAACGTCTGCGCTCGGCGGCCGTTTCCTTACTGATAATGAATTGAAACGAGAGTTCTTTCGGTAGTTGATGGTTGTTTGTTTCGGAACTTTATTCAAGAACTTTAAAAGCCGCTCATGAAGCGGCTTTTTGTTTGCTAACATTTTGCTACGCTTTCCAATGCGCTTTATTTGATAACAAGCTCTGCATCCAGTGAATCGACAATCAAATTGATACGGCCACCAATACCATCGGCCGCCGTTAAACTGAGTACTTTATTGCAGCACCCACAAGATTCATGTTGTTCGTGATACATGTCGCGAACTGTTTCTAGCTGGAAGTCATTTATTGCGCCGCAATACGGGCACATGTATTCCAAAGCACTATCACTTTGCATCGTTTTATCCGTTACCATGTTAAACATATCCATATGACATAAGTCGAATCCCGCTGTGTAATACTTCTGCGTGAAGCAAGAAACAAACCACACACAACAAGAAGAGTGCTACTTCCGCGTCAATCAGTTTGAGAGCCAGTCAAACACAGGCCAAGCTACCAAAGTTATGCGGAAGCTACGTGAACTATCTATTCACTATAAAAAGTATAGTGGGTATTTATTGGTGTGCCTGTGAAAAAATGACTTATTCGATAAGTCACTGGCAGTAAAGATAATTAATTTGGCGACTAAGCCGCGGATAACTTGCTAACCACTTTTCAAACAGCAATTAGCAAGATATGGCGAAAGCTCGAACTTTAATCAGCAAGAAGCCACATTTGTTGAAAAGGCTCAAGCAATAGTGGTGAAGCATTCATTTCGACAGTTTCATCAGTTAGCAAATCTCGGCCTGATGCGCCCTTTAGTGTTGCCAAAAGGCTACGCTGAATGGTCTGAGGGTGCTCACTGAAGTTACATATCACAAGCAGCTTGTGACCCTGTGTATTTTCCCGAAGAAAAGCAAAGCAATGATGGTTATCGGCATCTAAAATTTGGGTGCTAGACTGCCCGAAAATCGCATTCTGCTTTCTAATTGCTATCATTTTGCGCAATCCGTTAAACACGCGAAGGCTCGCAGTCTCTGTAGGGTTGGCAGGCGACGTGTTTCCTAGCGCCAATCCCGTATCTGCGCGGGTAACAGCAATTCGGTTTACCCATCTGTCGTCGTGCTTTTTGGTGTCATCAAATCGATAGCTGTAGTCATTAAGCTTGCCTACTTCATCACTAGAGTAAAGTAGCGGAATACCTCCAATGCTAAAGGTGATACCGTAAAGCAGCATCATTCGTTTCACAGCGTCATCAATGCCTTTTGAATCGTTGGATTTAAGCGCGCCTTCTAGCCCACATAAAGAGGCCAGTGAACCACACACACGACAATCGCCGTTAGAAGGGTTTTCAGCAAACGGCACGCCGTTGGCAAAACTTCCTTCAAAACGACCGGTATAAAATTGATTAAGAAAATGGCGGTGATCGAATGCGTTAATACCCAGTTCGTTGGCTACCGCGTCGTCGAAGGTCCATCCGATATCGTCGTGGCATCGCACGTAGTTCACCCATGTGCAGTTCTCAGAAATAGAGAAGCTCTTTTTCATTGAGCGCGTAAGCAAACGGGTTTTACGCGTGGCTAATGAATTCCACAGCAGTGCCATTAGCAAAGGGTTATAGGATAGCTGACACTCATCTTTGTCGATGTACTTAAGTACTTCGTCAGGGTGCACGATGGCTTCTGACTTAAAGACCACGGCAGGCGCTACAATTTGTAAGCAACAGTTGAACGCTTGTATAAGAACATGGGCCTTTTCCTGATTTTCGCAGTTAGTACCAAGCTCTTTCCAAATAAAGGCCAACGCATCTAAACGCAGTGCAGCGCTACCTATATTGGCCAGAAACAACATTTCAGACGTGATAGCGTTAAACACTTCAGGATTACTGTAGTTTAAATCCCATTGAAAGCTGTTAAATGTCGTCCATACCCATTTTTCTATCTGTTCATTAAAGGTAAAGCTACCTCTTCTTACCTGGGGAAATATTTCTCTTAAAGTATGTTCGTACTGATCGGGAATGGTTCTGTCATCGAAAAGGTAGTAGTAGTCTTGAAACTGCTTCTCACCTGCCAGTGCAGCTTTCGCCCAAGCGTGCTCGTCAGAGGTATGATTGAACACAAAGTCGAGAACAAGATTTATTCCCTCTTTCTGAAGTGCTGAAGCAAGCTTTTCCAGGTCTTTCACTGTGCCTAGCGTTGGATTAACCTTGCGATAATCCGACACAGCATATCCTCCATCGCTATCCCCTTTGGGCGCATCGTATAAAGGCATTAAGTGCACATAGGTAACGCCTAAAGACTTAAAGTAGGGAATTTTGTCATGCAAGTCATTCAAAGTGGGGCCCATCAGGTCAACATAGCAGGCCATGCCGACTTGCTGTTCATCGCGATACCAAAGCGGGTTTTTTAACCTTTCATTATCAAGCTTTTTGAGGGCTGGTTTACGGTTTTTTAAACCGTCTCTTAATATTTCAACCAGTTTTTGTAAATGAAAGTAGCAGTCATACTGGTGCCCATAAACGTAGGTATATTTGTCAAAAAGACGAGGAAAATGTTCCTTCAAGCGACGCGTAAAAGTTGTTGCATCTTTCTTACTTAGGCCAGATAAATCGGTTGATGCCAAGATTCGGTCTAAACATACACCACTGTCAGCAGCATAGCTCATAGAAAACTCCAAAGTGCGACGCTTAAGTGCGTCATACAACCTATCCTAATTAACAGGTTTACAGGCTTTTTAAATTCTGTTAACTTTTATCTTAAACGATTAAGCTCATTTATCAAGTTTATTACATCGTTATTTTTGACCTACTGAATGCGTGCAATGATCAACGTGTTTTTGTGAAGTTTAGAAGGGCGGAACAAGGCCTTTCATACCGTGCTTGTGAGACAGACTATGCCCAATCATGATCCTAGTAGCAGAATTATCAGATGGCTAACCTACCTAATGTTTATGATGTTTGCGATGACGTCAGACTCGGTAGGCGAGATAATCAAAGAAGTGAAAGTGGCGTTCTCTGTCACCAATGCTCAAGCAAGCTTAATGCATTCACTCCCCATGTTAGGTATTGCCTTATCGGGTCTATTCCTAGGTTTTTTGGCTGATAAGTTAGGCCGCAAGCCTACCATTATCATTGGTTTAGCGTTGTTTGGCCTTGCATGCTACAGCTTCTTAATTGCTAACGACTTTGTGTTGATTGTAAGTTTAATGAGCTTATCTGGCGTTGCCGTGGGTATCTTTAAAACAGGTGCGCTGGCGCTCATCGGTGATATTTCAACATCGACCAAGCAGCACACAGCAACTATGAATGGGGCAGAAGCCTTCTTTGGCGTTGGCGCAATTATCGGGCCTCTTATTGTCGCTTATCTTATTCATCAAGGCGTTGCATGGCAGTGGCTTTATGTAATCGCTGGTGGTGTTTGTACGCTACTTATAATCGGTGCTTTGCTGGTGAAATACCCCGCTTACACTCGCGATACAGCCTCAGGTGAAAAGAAAGTATCGATAGCGCAGAGCTTAAGTTTAGTGAAAAACCCCTATGCTTTAGGATTTTCAGTAGGCGCGTTTTTATATGTCGCCGCAGAAAGCGCCATTTATGTGTGGATGCCGAGTTATTTAGTGTGCGACGCGACTACGCTTAAAGCGACCTATGATTGTTATACTGAAGGCTTCTCTCAGACCCTTGCAATATACTCGGTAACGGCATTCTTTATCCTTCGTGCTGCAGGGCGTTTCGTAGGCATCTGGATGATGTCTCACTTCAACTGGGCATTGGTTCTTATGGTGTTCACTGGTGCTATTGTACTGTGTTTCGGTCTTGGTCTGTGGGGCGGAAAACAGCTTGCGTTGTTTCTATTCCCGCTAACGGGCATTTTTATGTCAGTAATTTATCCTACCTTTAACTCAAAAGGCATAAGCTGTTTCCCAAAACATCAACACGGAAGCGTAGCCGGAGTAATCTTGTTCTTCACCGCAGCAGGTGCGGCCGCAGGGCCTTTCATCATGGGCCTGGTGAGCGACGCCAACGGTGGCGACGCCAAGTATGGCTTTATGGTAGCCACGGGTTTTGCTGCCGTGCTCTTTGTTGGCTTGGTGTATAACTACATTAAGAACCCTACCAAAGAACGTTTAGCGGAAATTGAGGCAAGCGAATACGCCAACTAAATGCAATGCTCGCTCTTTATTCCTTAAAACCGTAACGTGCCGGGCTTGCTCTCGGCACTGGTTTTTCCTCACGTTGTTGTTTAAGCTTCGGTTATTCCTATCAGTTTCTAGTCTAATCACGTTCCATGGATGAGTTAAAACAAGCGCAAGCCCTTTACGACACTCTTGTAGAATTTGCAGTGACCTACAGTTTCCAAATTGTAGGCGCCATCATTATTTTTCTGCTTGGCTGGTGGGTGGCCAATAAAATAGGCCACATGGTTGAAAACCTGATGGTCAGCAGAAATATCGATATTACGCTGAGCCGCTTTACCGGCGGTGCCAGCAAGCTAGTGGTATTGGGTATCGTAATAATTATAGCATTAGGTAATGTGGGCATTAGCGTAACCCCACTTATAGCCGCCGTAGGTGCTGTAGGTTTAGGTGCAGGTTTAGCTATTCAAGGTATGTTGGCCAACTATGCCGCTGGCTTTACCATAATTATTACCCGTCCTTTCGTTGTTGGCGACACTATCCGCGTGCGTGGTGTTGCAGGGGTGGTCGATCAAGTCATGTTGCCCTATACCATTCTTATTGACGAAGACAATGTTCACATCCAAATACCCAACAAACTGATAGTCGGTGAAATCTTGCATAATTCTGCAGAGAACATGTTGATTGAACTTGAAATTGGCGTTGCCTATTCCAGTAAGGTCGATGAGGTAATCGATGTGATTCGCAAGGCTGTTGAAACGGTAGATGGAATCAGCGAAGAAAAGTCACCCGCCATTGGTGTAGATAATTTTGGCGACAGCAGTATTAACTTTGGTATTCGGGTTTGGGCGCCAGCTGTAAGGCATTTCGAAGTGCGCTATGCACTAAACCAAGCCATTTTTAATGCCCTTCAGCAGCATGATATTGAAATACCATTCCCGCAGCGGGAAGTCAGGATGCTCGACCAATAAAAGTTTGTATCGCTATTGATAAAAATGCCGAATAAGAGACCCCTTATTCGGCATTTTTCTATTACGGCTTCGCGATTTTTAGATTTCGTATAGCTCTAGGGGTAAACCGTCAGGATCTTGGAAAAATGTAAAGCGTTTGCCGGTGTATTCATCGGTTCTCACTGGCTCGCATTCAACTCGCTTATTCGTTAGGTGGTTGATCATTTCATCAAGGTTGTCCACCTTGAACGCTAAGTGCCTAAGTCCTTGCGCTTCTGGGCGCGACGGTCTTTGCGGTGCCCCCGGAAACGAAAAAAGCTCAATCTGACTGCCATCAGGTAACGCGAGGTCACATTTATAAGAGTCTCTGGCTTCACGGTAGTTTTCATCAATAATCGAGAAGCCCAACACGTCCGTGTAAAACGTCTTTGAGCGAGGGTAGTCACTACAAATGATAGCAACGTGGTGAAAGCCTTTCAGCATCTAAATTTCCTTAATATTTATACTTACGGCATCTCTTGACCGCGAGCAGACTCAAATAACTTGTACCAGTGCTCTCGACTTAAATGAACATCTTCAGCCTTTTGGCTTGCTTTAATTCTGTCAATGTTGGTACTGCCCAAAACGGGCGCAATGTTGGCAGGATGTCGCATCAACCAGCCCAAAACAATCGCTTCAGGCGTAGTTTGATATTCACCTGCAAGTTGAGCCACTAAGTCTGCTGTTGCACGGTCATTACTATTTTCAACTTTTGCACCTGTGTATCTACCTTGTGCCAAGCTTCCCCATGCCTGAAGTTGCACGTTGTTCATCATGCAGTATTCAAGTGTGCCGGGCGCATAACCTGTATCGCGATTAGCAGCACTGTTGGTAGTAATGCCGTCTTCTAACCAGTCTCTAAAGCCAAGGCTCATTTCAAGTTGGTTGGCAACAATAGGTGTGGAAAGTGCAGACTGCAGGTAATTAATTTGGTGACCATGCATGTTTGAAACGCCAACATGCTTTATTTTACCTTGCTGCTGAAGCAGCTTCAGTGTACCGGCGACTTCGTCTAGCTCCATAAGTGGATCTGGACGATGCAGCAGTAGTATATCAAGCTGTTCTATTCCTAATCTAGAGAGAATGCCTTCAACCGACGTGTGAATGTGATTTGCTGAAAAGTCGTAACGCTTTGGTCCTAAATCATCCTCAAATCGTATTGCACATTTAGATTGGATAATCATTTTGTCTTTTAATTCGGGCGCTTGCTTGAGCGCTTCACCAAAAACCGTTTCGGCTTTGCCGAACGTATAAATATCAGCATGATCAAACACATTAATATCTAAACTCAGCACAGTATCAATGATGCTTCTTGCTTGGCTTATATCGGCTTTGGTTGCCGGTTTGTCGTTCCAACCGCCACCTAAGCCCATGCATCCATATATTAAGCGGCTTGCGTGTGAAAACTGTGCATTCATGTCATTTTCTCCCTGTTTGAGAATATCGAGTGGGCAGGGCCTGTATTAGCTCAAGGCTTGTTTTAAAAGTACTGTAATATGGTCCAAGCGATAAGAAAAGTCTGATTAGGCGAGCGTATTTTTACTGTCGACCGTTAGCCTAGCTTGAAGGTTTATGGTGTTGCAGCACCGATAAAGATCATTTTTACGATGTAGGCGTGTATTTAAATTAATCAGTGGGCTTTTTAAAAGCTGAGTTCAAGGAAAAGAGGGCATATGTTTAAGCAGTTAGTTTCAATGATTATGGCGGGTATGGTGTGTGTGGGCTTGTCTGGCTGTACTGGCGTACCTGACAAGGTAGTGCCGGTTGAAGGCTTTGAGCTTCCTCGTTATTTAGGGAAGTGGTATGAAATAGCGCGCTTTGACCATAGCTTCGAAGAAGGATTAAGCGAAGTTACGGCAACCTATAGCATGCGCGATGACGGAGGGGTTAAGGTAATTAATCGCGGTTTTTCAGTAGAAGAAAATGCATGGGATGAAGCCGAGGGCAAAGCGTATTTTGTAGAGTCTGAAACGACAGGGCATCTGAAAGTATCGTTCTTTGGCCCATTTTACGCTAGCTATGTAATTATGGAGCTAGATAAAGAAGGTTATCAATATGCTTTGATAACAGGCCCAGATAAAGACTACCTTTGGATTTTAGCGCGAACACCTTCTATTTCAGACGAAGTCCGCACCCGTTTACTAGAAAAAGCGACATCGGCTGGGTACGACGTTAGCAAGCTTATTTGGGTAGAGCACGGCGAAGAGGATTCATAGCCACTTTCGAGCGAGTTGTTCTGCGCGCAAAATGGGAATTGTGCTATTATTGCGCGCATCTTCCCCTCTGTTTGAATAAGTACTAAGAGAGACAAGGCATGCAAACGCTCACCATTACTACGCCAGACGATTGGCACCTTCACTTTCGCGATAACGAAATGCTAGCTGAAACAGTGCCTGCAACCGCACGTTGTTTCCAGCGCGCTATTGTTATGCCAAACCTTGTACCACCGGTGGTTAATGCTGAAATGGCCATGGCGTACAAAGGGCGAATTGAAGCTGCGCGACCTAGAGGCAGTAGCTTTGAGCCATTAATGACCTTATTCCTTACTAATCAAACTACACCTCAAGACATTATCGATGCAAAACAAGCGGGCGTAACTGCGTGTAAGCTATATCCTGCAGGGGCCACTACCAATTCAGACGCCGCAGTAAAAGGCATTCAGGCTTTATACCCCGTATTCCAAGCCATGCAAGAGCAAGGTTTGCTATTGTTGATACACGGTGAAGTGACAGAGCATCACATTGATATTTTTGACCGTGAGAAAGTATTTATTGATACCCATTTAGGGCCTATCGTTGACGCATTCCCTAAGCTGAAAGTGGTGTTTGAGCATATTACGACAGCAGATGCCGCAAGCTTCGTAGCGGGCGCCAGCGAATTTGTTGGAGCCACCATTACCCCTCAGCACTTATTGTTAAATCGCAACGATTTACTGGTTGGCGGCGTACGCCCTCATAACTATTGCTTGCCAGTGTTAAAACGCAACACGCATCAAAAAGCGTTGCGCGATATGGTGGCAAGCGGCAACAAAAAATTCTTCCTAGGTACCGACTCGGCACCTCATGCAAAACATAAAAAAGAAAATGCTTGCGGCTGCGCGGGTTGTTATAGCGCATGGTCTGCAATTGAGCTTTATGCCGAAGTGTTCGAGCAGCTAGGCGCAATAGATAAGCTCGAAGGATTTGCTAGCCATTACGGTGCAGATTTTTATGGTTTACCACGAAATACGACTACAATGACATTAGTGAAAGAATCGTGGACGGTGCCAGAACAAGTAACCCTAGCTGATGGCACCGATATGGTTCCATTTTATGCGGGGCAAACGTTGCAGTGGAAATTAGAAAAGGCATTTCAAGCGTAGTTTTTGTTGTTATTGTCTGTTTATGTGCCCTGTGGAGTTCATCCACTTGGGCACAAGCACTCTCTTGCTCTCACGCCCCCGATTTACCAAGCACCCTATCTCCCTCTGAGAAGCAGAGTATTCAATCTTACTCACTCACAGTGTTTAAAAATGCCTTATCAAAAAATGGCATTGATTTAACGCCTGCTACTGACACCATATCGAATAAAGCTGACGTCCTTATCAATTTGATCAGAGATGAAAATAACGAAGATAGTTTTTTTTGGATCACGCCGCTATTTGCCTTTGAATGTGGAAATAATGTTCGATGTACGCCGAATGCGGGCAGTCAGGCAACGACAATAGCAATGAGCTATATCGCACTGAGCAAAAGTGAAGGTTCTGCCGATATTGCAGAGCGGATGAGCGAGCTGATTGCTCAATACAAAGGTTCAGACGACTTCACATTGCTTGCTAGCGCAATGCGGGATGAACTGAAAGCATCTTTCCCGGCCACAATACTTACTTTTGGAACACTAAGCTTAGCAGGTGAGCTGCATGCTAATACCGACAATCTTTGGGTCATCGCCGACATTGTGCCACTTTTTTCAGAGGTGGGAGAGCGAGGAAAGCTTAAAGGCATTGCTGCAGACTTGGTCAGAGACATATTAGATGAGATGACGCTCAAGCAGAGTATCCTTTCCGCGCCATGGGAACGTATTGCAAAGGAAGCAATGACCAAGTCTAACGTATTGGTATTCTCAGTAATTCGCACGAGTGAAAGAGAAAGCGTGTTTCACTGGGTAACGCCGGTATCAAGAAACCTTCATGGACTGTACGGCATCGATAAGCCCTATTTTGAATCCTTTGCCAACGTACCAAAGAACTTTAGGGTTGGTACCTTATTGGAAGACTATCGCTATAACGTTGCGATAGAGCATGGCTTCAAAGTAAAAGCCTATGATTCGTGGCAGGCGTTAGTGGACGCACTGATTAACAACGAAATTGATACTATTTTCGGTTCTCAGGGCGCAATTGACTTTGGATGTAACCCAAAACAATTTAAATGTGAGACAATAACCCTATCGAGTAAGTACGACATTTCAACGGCCTACCTAGCACTGTCAAAGAAAGACACCTGTGTTTTAGTTTTAGAGAAGCTCAAGTTAGCGGCGGCCGGTGTGAAAATGAGTGACAAGTTTAATGAGCAGCTTTCTTCCTGGAGTGACATGGTGTCCCAAGAATACGGCATAGCTCATCATACCGAACATGGTGTAGTGCACCTTTGGAACCCAAATTAATGACAGTTGAAACAGTTAAGCATTTAGATATAAACCCTGCCATCACCAAGGCGCTAGACTCACAAGGCATTTACCAACTTTCCCCTATACAGGCACAATCGCTCCCTGAGGCGTTGCAGGGGAAAGATGTGATAGGCCAAGCGCAGACGGGCAGCGGCAAGACTCTGTGCTTTGTAATTCCTGCCTTGCAGCACGTAGAAGTGAATGATTTTACCACGCAGGCCATCATACTTTGTCCTACCCGAGAGCTTGCTGATCAAGTGGCTCAGCAGTGCCGTTCGGCGGCTAAGAACATCGGTAATATTAAAGTGACCACGTTATGTGGTGGCCAGCCTATGGGGCCGCAGATTCAGTCACTGAAACATAGCCCGCACATCATTGTGGGCACGCCGGGTCGCGTAATGGACCATGTGGAAAAGCGTCGAATTGACCTAAGTAACGTAAAGTTGCGTGTCCTCGATGAAGCCGATCGCATGTTAGATATGGGCTTTGAAGACGATTTACGCATTATTTTCGGTCAAACGCCAAAACAAGTGCAAACCCTATTGTTTTCTGCAACCTTTACGGAACAAATTGAGCGTGTAGCCAAGCAGTACCTGCACAACCCGGTAAACTGTAAAGTTGAGTCTCAAGACAGTAAACCCGCTATCACCCAATTGGGCTACAACGTGCTCCCGCACACACGCACTCAGGCGCTTAAAGCGGTACTTACCCACTACCAACCTAAAAATGCCATTGTATTTTGTAACCGCAAGGTTCAGGTAAATGAAGTGGTTGAGGAGCTTATCGAAGATGGCTTTAGCGCAGCTGGACTTCAGGGGGACTTGGAACAGCATCAACGCACATCGGTGCTAATGCAGTTCGCCAGCGATGCGCTACAAGTACTTGTTGCCACCGATGTAGCTGCGCGAGGGCTGGATATTGATGATGTTGCCTGCGTAATTAATTATACGGTAAGTGAAGAGCCGGAAACCCATATTCACCGCATTGGTCGCACGGCGCGAGCAGGCGCACAGGGCATGGCGGTAACGCTAGTCAGCGATGACGAAGAGCACTTCTTGCGAAAAATAGAAGTATTGCAAGAAAGCGATATTCCACTTAAAGGCGCACAAAGCCTGCGTTTTCATAAAAACAAAATTACTCAGCCTGAATTTACCTGTATTTCACTAAGCGCGGGTAAAAAAGAAAAGCTTCGCCCAGGCGATCTGGTGGGTGCACTTACCAAAGATGCGGGCATTCCTGGCGACGACTTGGGCAAAATTAAAGTTCAGAACAGCATGAGTTTTGTCGCAGTGAAAACGCGAAGCGTGAAAAAAGCCATGGCGCACTTTAGAGAAGGTAAGATTAAAGGAAAGCGTATTAGAGCCCGAAAGCTTTAATATGCGCTCTTAGATCTAAGTACTGACGTTATTCAATGGAAGGTGAGTGTGGTCGCTGAAACTGACTTGAGCGTGTTACTGAAAAATCTGAATCCTGTGGCGAGTAGTGAAAATTACGTTTTTACTACCTTGCCTGCTGACAGATTAACTAGTGCGTTAATTTCAGTAGCTAAGGGGATGTTTCAAGAACGCGAGGGCACCACCCTTATTCTTCCGGTTGCCGCAGCCGAGAAAGCTAATCTGCAATTTGAAGGTTATTACCGCTGTATAACCTGTGAAGTGCATTCTAGTTTGGAAGCGGTAGGCATGACTGCAGCTATGTCCACCGCGCTGGGTAAGGCAGGAATTAGCGCCAACGTGGTGGCCGCTTATTATCACGACCATATTTTCGTGCCAGCTGAAAAAGCCGACTTGGCGATAGACGTTTTAACGTCGTTGTCTAACTAGGCTTGACCATTCTCTTCCTGCCTATTCTCTTTTCTCAAAAACGCATCAACCAGCCCCATGGTTAAGCAATATTGGGCACCATAGTAAGTTGTCATTACCCAAAAGGTAGACAGTGGAAGCGGGGTTTTGAAAACCGACTGGGCGAGAATGGCATCTGATACCACAAAAAATAACGCACCGGTTACGATTAGCTTGGTTTGAGCCAACCACACTGCGGTTAAACCCATCAGTGTGATTACGCTAATATAGGCGACTACAGGGTAAAAGAAGGCTTTCGACGCTGGTAGAATGTGCACTGCCATCATTACGGCAAAGCTAATCATAATAATACTAATGAACCACTTTGGTTTGCGTGAAATGATATGGTCGCCGGGCGTTTCTTGTAGGCGGCGATGCAGCAACGCAAAACACATAGCATACGTTAAATGGGCAACAAAAAAGCACGCCAAGCCGGTAATAAAACTATCAGCAAAGGGCAAGGCCAGACTAACATCTCCGGCAAGACTAAAAAGTAACGCCGCCAACACCATGTATCGCGGCATGGCGCTAAGTTTTGTATAGGCGAAAACTGCCAGTACCACAATAGGCAGGGCTTTGGGTAAGAATTGCGCCACGTAGGGGGTAAGCGGCAGCGTCGCCAGGTAAATCAACGCTAAGCTGCTAAAGACAATAGTTGTTCTTACATTCATATTTAGCCTTTTTGAAACTGCTCGGTCATACACTTCAACACGACAAAAAAAGCCCCAGTTTGGTGAAGCAAACATGGGGCTTTAGCTATCGAATTTTATATGCGCTATTCAATGTGCGCGAATTACCAAATTTTTACGCGTTCTTCTGGTGGTAAATACAACGCATCTTCTTCGGTCACGTTAAACGCTTCGTAGAATTCAGGTACGTTGCGAACAGCACCGTTAGTGCGGAACTTCGTAGGTGAATGGGTATCGGTTTGTACTTGGCTGCGCAACGCTTCTTCGCGATATTTGCTTGCCCAAACCTGGCCGTAACCAATGAATACACGCTGATCGCCAGTGAAACCGTCTAGTTCAGGCGCTTTTTCACCATCAAGAGACAGGTGGTAAGCTTTAAGTGCGATGCTGATGCCGCCAAGGTCGCCGATGTTTTCACCTAGGGTATATTCACCGTTTACGTGCAAGTCAGGCAGAACCTCAAACTGGTTATACTGTTCAATCAAGTTCGCAGTGCGTGCTTCAAACTCGCCGCGATCTTCGTCAGTCCACCAGTTTCGAAGAACGCCATCCCCGTCGAAGGTAGACCCTGAATCATCAAAACCATGGCCAATTTCGTGACCAATTACCGCACCAATACCACCGTAGTTAACCGCATCTTCGGCGTTCATGTCAAAGAACGGAGGTTGAAGGATAGCCGCAGGGAATACAATTTCGTTTAGCGGAGGGTTGTAGTAAGCATTAACAGTTTGTGGTGTCATGCCCCATTCATGGGTCCACACTGGGCCGCCTTGTTTCTTAAGCATTTCTTCGTACAGCACGTCCGAAGAACGCTTTAGGTTTCCAAACAGGTCACTGGCATTAACTGTCAGAGCTGAATAGTCTCTCCACTGGTCTGGGTAACCAATTTTCACGGTAAACTTAGACAGCTTGTCCAGTGCTTGTGCACGAGTTTCATCTGTCATCCAATCAAGATTTTCGATACTTTCTTTGTAAGCTAACAACAGGTTATTAACCATTTCCATCATGCGATCTTTCGCTTCAGGCGGGAAGTGCTGTTTTACATAAACCTTACCGATTAGCTCGCCTACATGGGCATTTGAAAGGCTTACTGCACGACGCCATTGTGGCTGTTGCTCTTCAACACCGCGAAGCACTTTGCTGTAGAAATTGAAGTTTGCTTCATCAAGCTCAGCATTTAAGCGACTGGCTGAAGCATTTAGCAAGCCCCACTTAAGGAACGTTTTCCAATCTTCCAGTGAAGTATCTGCAATAACGCCATCAATGTTTTGCATGTAGTCTTTTTGCAGGATGCCTAGCGAAGGAATGTCGCTAATGTCTGCTTCAGTAAGATAAGCGTCCCAGTCGAACTTAGGCATTAACGCTTTAAGTTCTTCAATTGTCAGTTTGTTATAGTTGGCAGCAAAGTTACGAGCCTGCTCTTTTTTCATATGTAACTGAGCAATTTTAGTCTCAAGTGCGAACAGCATATCCGCACTTTCTTTAGGCGCGTCGAAACCCGCCAGCTCAAACATGGTTTGAATATGTTTAACGTAGGCATCGCGAATGGTTTGTGATGTTTCGTCGTCCTTGAAGTAGTACTCGCGCTCAGGAAGGCCTAAGCCCGACTGCCACGTGTACATCAAATATTCTTTTGGCGACTTAAGGTCAGGGTATTGAGTTAGGCTGAACGGCGTACCGTAGCCATAGCGAGCTGCATAAGCGAAATACTCAGCAAGATCGGTGTAGTCTTCAATGGCATCAATCTTAGTTAACTCAGGCTTTAGCGGCGTCGTACCAAGTTCGTTGCGGGTTTCCATGTCCATATAGGCACGGTAAAAATCACCGACTTTTTGCTCGTCGCTGCCCGCTTTAAAGTCGCCTTCGGCAGACGATTTTATAATATCCATAACGTGATCTTGTGCTTCATCGCGAAGGATCACGAAAGAACCGTAGCTCGATTTATCTGCCGGTATTTCAAAATTATCAAACCATTTGCCGTTTACGTAGCGGAAAAAGTCATCACCTGGGTCAACAGACAGATCCATATTTTCTTTAATGACACCTGAAGAAAGCTGTTGCTGAGCTTCTTCGGTAGCCGCGCTCTGTGTCTGTTGTTCTGTGGATGAATTTTGTGGGCTACAAGCCGTGAGGGCCAGTGCCACGCTTAAGCTTAAAACGCTACGTAACATGTCGAGTTTTCCTTTTCATTTTATTGGGCGACATTTGGGCTTGTCGCTTATTGTTTTTAGTGCGTTGCGAAACCTGTGCATCCCTTCGAAAGAATGGTGTGGCGTATTGCGTGCACGCTTTTTACTAATTTTTAGCATGGCGGGGGGGATAGAAAAAGTGTTTATAGTGAAAATACACAGCTTGTAACAACTTGTAGGGCTAATTTCGCTATAGTGTTTTTTTCACACACTACAACATTCAAGGAACGGCGATGGACTTACACAATACCCCTTTCGATAGCGTATCACCTTGTGAGTACGCCGATGCGCTGCCAAGAGAGCAGTTCATGCACTATGCGATAAAACCATTGTGGGAAGGCATGCCACGCATTGCGGGTCCAGCATTTACCGTTAAGTGTGAGCCGGGAGACCATCTTATGCTGCATGCGGCGATATATCGCGCAAGCCCCGGTGACATTATTGTTGTGGAAGCCGATGATGAGTTCGCTGTTGCGGGCGGTAACGTCTGCGCGATAGCCCAGTCTCGCGGCATAAAAGGTTTCGTGATTGATGGTGTTATACGAGATCTTGCAGAAACCCGTGACAACAAATTTCCGGTATTTGCCAGGGGCGTTATACCCAAGCCAGGAGCCAAAAAGTGCATATCGCCGTTAAATGAGCCTATTTCCTGTGCAGGTGTAACGGTTCACGCCGGAGATATCATTGTTGCAGACGAAGAGGGCATTGCTGTAATTCCAAAAGATGAGGCGCTAACAGCCTATGACATTGCCCAAAAGCGAGCCCAGAAAGATGGCTCCATGTCACTTGAACAGTGGCAGGCTGAGCACGCTGAAAAAGTGGAAAGCATACTGGCTAAATTGGGCTTTGCAGAGTGAAGGTTTGCAGATAACTCGCCATGCTTCGACTGGTTTTTGATAAGCGCTTTACTAAACCCTTCACTAAGCTTTTCATTAGGCAATAAGCTTTGCCAAATATTAACCAATGTTAAATGAGCTTTGCGGTAAAAAGGCGCCGCAAAGTTCAACACACTTTCAGTTATCGTGTAGAATTGTGACCTAAGCATTTTGGGGCATACGTAAACGTGCTCTGTCACTGAATAACTAACGAGTTCTACATGTTTTCATTTTTTGAAAAGCTGACCCAGCCTTTCCCTGACACGCCGCCTACCCAACCGCCAACAGGTATCGTTGCATTTTGTAAGTACTACACAAAAGGCATGTGGGGCGTAATCCTTACTGTTTCCGTGCTAAGTGCCATTGTTGCCATGTTAGAAGTGGCGCTTTTCGGCTTTTTAGGGCAGTTAGTTGACTGGTTCTCTGATCAAAACCGAGCCACGTTTTTAGCCGACCAAAAATTTACCCTCATTGGCATGGGTTTAACCGTGCTCGTTTTTATTCCGTTGTTTATTTTGTTGCGCTCGTTGTTTTCTCGCCAGTCCTTGATGGGGAACTACCCCATGCGCATTAGATGGCAAGCGCACCGCTATTTGCTTGGACAAAGTTTAACCTTCTTTCACGATGAGTTTGCCGGCCGTGTGGCCACCAAGGTGATGCAGACTGCGCTATCGGTACGAGAAACCGTGACCAAGGTTCTCGATTTGCTGGTGTACATCAGCGTTTATTTTATCTCTATGGTAGTGCTTATTTTCAGCACTGACTGGCGCTTAGCCATGCCGCTTATCGTGTGGTTTTTTGTGTATATCGGTATCTTGAAGGTGCTGGTACCTAAACTAAAAGAAGTCTCGCAAAAGCAAGCCGACGCGCGCTCATTAATGACTGGGCGTATTGTCGATAGCTATACCAATATCACAACGGTGAAGCTGTTTTCACATAGTCGCCGCGAAGCGGATTACGCAAAAGAAAGTATGGATGGTTTTCTTAAGACGGTTTACCCGCAAATGCGTTTGGTTACCGTGTTGGAATTCTGCGTGGAAATGGCTAACGCCATTCTTATTTTCACCATTGGTGCGCTATCTGTGTATTTGTGGATGGAAAACATCGCGAGCCCGGGCGATATCGCCATTGCTATTAGTCTGTGTTTGCGACTAAACGGTATGTCGCACTGGGTTATGTGGGAAGTATCAGGCTTGTTCGAGAACTTAGGCACGGTACAGGATGGCATGAATACGCTAGCACAGCCGATAGCAGTGAAAGACAAGCCAAAAGCCGACGCGTTAAAGGTAAATGGCGGCGGGATTAATTTCGATAATGTGCATTTTTCCTATTCAGGTGCAGATAACAAACCTATTGATGTGTTCACTAACTTGGATTTAGCCATTAGGCCCGGAGAAAAAGTGGGCTTAGTGGGGCGTTCTGGCGCGGGTAAATCGACATTGGTTAATTTGCTCATGCGTTTTTACGACACCCAGAGTGGTCGCATTGTCATTGACGGCCAAGATATTACTGAAGTAGGCCAAGAGACCCTTCGTGCTAAAATCAGCATGGTGACTCAAGATACCTCTCTGATGCATCGCTCGGTACGCGATAACATTCTTTACGGACGCACGGATGCGACAGAAGAAGATATGATCCGTGCAGCCAAACAGGCCGAAGCGCACGACTTTATTCTTACGCTTACCGATAGTCACGGTAGAACAGGGTACGACGCTCACGTGGGTGAACGAGGCGTGAAGCTTTCAGGCGGTCAGCGCCAGCGCATTGCCATAGCTCGCGTATTGTTAAAAGACGCGCCTGTATTAGTGCTGGACGAAGCCACATCAGCGCTAGATTCAGAAGTTGAAGCGGCAATTCAAGCCTGTCTGGATAAAGTGATGGAAGGCAAAACCGTGCTGGCTATTGCGCATCGACTGTCGACCATTGCGCAAATGGACAGGTTACTTGTTCTGGATAAGGGCAACATTGTAGAGCAGGGAACCCATACCGAGCTTATTGCGCACAATGGCATATATGCCAAGCTTTGGGCGCACCAAACGGGCGGATTTATAGGCGTTGAATAGGCAAGGAGCGAATTAGCGTTCAATCGCAGATGGGATGGATAAACCGCTTGTATCTTGAAAGTGGTTAAGTATAATACGCGTCCCTCCCTTGCGATACCGCACTTTCCTTAGAAAAGACGCACAACTCACAAGGGCAGTGTAAGTAAATTTTGTCTTATCGACACCACAGGGGTGTAGTTCGAATTGGTAGAACAGCGGTCTCCAAAACCGATGGTTGGGGGTTCGAGTCCCTCCACCCCTGCCAAATTTACTTAAACTAAGAATTTTTAAGTTGCGCATTTTTTAGATGCGTAAAACAACGACGCTGTAGTGCTAGGATCGTAACATGAGCGAAAAGACGGAAAATCAGTCCAATGCATTGGACATGTTTAAATGGGTAGTGGTTTTTGCACTACTTGCCGGTTTAGTAACCGCTAATACAATGTACGGTGAGATCTCGGTACTATACCGTGCCATCGCAATTGTTGTAGTTGTTGGTATAGCTGGTTTCATCGCGGCAACTACCGAAAAAGGTAGCACCTTCTTGAGCTTCGCTAAAGAGTCTCGCACAGAAGTTCGCAAGGTTGTGTGGCCAACTCGCCAAGAGGCGAACCAAACTACACTTATCGTGCTTGCAGCGACGTTAATTATGGCACTAATTTTATGGGGACTAGACGGCATCATCGTTCGTGTAGTTGGCTTTATTACAGGAATAGGAGCATAACCGTATGTCTGAAGAAGAAGCAGTAAAGAAAAGATGGTACGTAGTTCAAGCCTATTCACAATATGAGTCTCGCGTTAAGAAGACCCTGCTTGAATACATCAAAATGCACAACATGGAAGACTACTTCGGTCAGGTACTAGTACCAACAGAAGAAGTAGTAGAAATGCGTGCGGGTCAAAAGCGTAAATCTGAGCGTAAGTTCTACCCTGGTTACGTATTGGTAGAAATGGCGATGACGGAAGAGTCATGGCACTTAGTGAAAAGCGTACCTCGCGTACTTGGTTTCATCGGCGGCACATCTGATCGCCCTATGCCAATCACGCAGAAAGAAGCTGACGCTATCTTAAATCGTCTTGAAGAAAACGTTGATAAGCCAAGACCAAAGACGCTGTTCGAGCCAGGCGAAGTTATTCGCGTTATCGATGGCCCATTTGCAGACTTCAACGGTGTGGTAGAAGAAGTAGACTACGAAAAGAGCCGCGTAAAAGTATCGGTGCTTATCTTCGGTCGTTCTACTCCAGTAGACTTAGAATTTGGTCAGGTAGAAAAAGGCTAAGCCTATTCAAGCTACCGTATAGTATTTTTAAAAAGCCCCGTTTGACGGGGCTTTTTTGTATAAGGTCTCCGGTTCAACGGCGAGAGCGTAAAAATACTGACCTTTCGATGGTTTTTTATTCTAAATAGCCCTTGCATAGTAATTAATCACCTTATATAATGCGCGCCCTTTTAAACGGAAACGGGAAGCCGATTGAGCAAATAATCTCTGTATTTGCGAGGCGTTAGACCCAAACAAGAGAGCATGTAAAATGGCTAAAAAAGTAAGCGGTATTATCAAGCTTCAGGTTGCAGCAGGCGCTGCTAACCCAAGTCCACCAGTTGGTCCTGCACTAGGTCAACACGGTGTAAACATCATGGAATTCTGTAAGGCTTTCAACGCGAAAACAGAAAGCCTTGAGAAAGGCGCTCCAGTACCAGTAGAAATTACTGTATACGAAGATCGCTCTTTCACATTCGAAACTAAGACTCCTCCTGCGTCTTACCTGCTTAAGAAAGCAGCGGGCATCAAGAGTGGTTCTGGCCGTCCTAACACTGAAAAAGTGGGTAAAGTTACTCGCGCTCAGTTGGAAGAGATTGCTAAAACTAAAGAGCCAGACCTTACTGCAGCTGATCTAGATGCAGCGGTACGCACTATCGCGGGTTCTGCTCGCTCAATGGGCTTGAACGTAGAGGACTAATCGAATGGCTAAATTAACTAAACGCGCTCGCCTAATCCGCGACAAAGTTGACTCTACTAAAGAGTACGAAATCAACGAAGCAGTAGCGCTTCTTAAAGAACTAGCAACAGCTAAGTTCGCAGAAAGCGTAGACGTATCTGTTAACCTTGGTATCGATGCGAAGAAATCTGACCAAAACGTTCGTGGTGCAACTGTACTACCTAACGGTACTGGTAAAGACGTTCGCGTTGCAGTATTCACTCAAGGTGCAAATGCTGAAGCAGCTAAAGAAGCTGGTGCAGACATCGTTGGTATGGATGACCTAGCTGAGCAAGTTAAGAAAGGCGAAATGAACTTTGACGTAGTAGTTGCTAGCCCAGACGCAATGCGTGTTGTTGGTCAACTAGGTCAAATCTTAGGTCCACGTGGCCTTATGCCTAACCCAAAAACTGGCACTGTAACGCCTGACGTTGCAACGGCAGTTAAGAACGCTAAAGCTGGTCAGGTACGCTACCGTAACGATAAGAACGGTATCATCCACGCTAGCATCGGTAAGATCGCGTTCGAAGCGAACCAAATTCAAGAAAACCTTGAAGCGCTACTTGAAGCACTTAAGAAAGCTAAGCCTTCTTCTGCTAAAGGTACATACATCAAGAAGATCAGCCTAAGCACTACAATGGGTGCTGGTGTTGCTCTTGATAAGGCTTCTGTAGGTCTTTAATTTCGCTGAGCTTAGGCTCATCGAAATCTCTTAAAGGTTATGGGTTGGAGCTGTGACAATTAGCAGTGCTAATAAGCAGCTCCCGTCCTAGACCGCAGGTGCGGTGTGGTGAAAGAGGTAAGAGAACTTTCACAGTCAACACACTGCTTAATACAACAACCTGCGCAGACGGTGGTTTGACTCAGACTCTCTGGGGTAACAAACACCGTAGAGCGGTATCAACCATGAGGGTTGGTATCAATCTGTGAACCCTGACGGCGTAAGCGGGTAACCGCAAACAAAGTCAGATACAAAGAGGTGAACTCAGTGGCACTAGGTTTAGCAGCAAAAAAAGAGATCGTAGCAGAAGTTTCTGAAGTTGCGTCTCGCGCTCTATCCGTAGCCGTTGCTGAATACCGTGGGATGGAAGTTGCAGAACTGACTGACCTACGTGTTAAAGCTCGTGAGCAAGGCGTATACCTAAAGGTTGTACGTAATACTCTTGCAAAGCGTGCTCTAGCAGACAGTCAATTTGCAGACTTAGACAGCGCCTTAACTGGTCCGCTTATCTATGGTTTCTCTATCGACGCACCAGGCGGTGCGGCACGTCTTTTCAAAGACTTCGGTAAGACTAACGATAAGCTAAAAGTTACAGCACTATCTATTGGTAGCGGTCTTCTTGGTCCAGAGAAATTGGACGCAGTTGCAGCACTACCTACCCGCGACGAAGCGCTTGCGAAACTACTTGCAACCTTCAAAGCACCAGTTGGGAAATTCGTTCAAACAATCAACGAAGTTCCTGGCAAGTTTGTGCGCGTATTGGCGGCGGTCAAAGACACCAAGTAATTGGCGTTTTTGGCATATTGATTTTTTTAACATTTTATACCCAGGAGTTTAGAGAACATGGCTCTAACTAAAGAAGATATCTTAAACGCAATCGCTGAAATGCCAGTAATGGAACTGGTTGAACTAATCGAAGCGGCTGAAGAAAAATTCAACGTATCTGCTGCAGCTGCTGTTGCTGTTGCTGGTCCAGCTGCTGGCGGTGACGCTGCTGCTGCAGAAGAAAAGACTGAATTCGACGTTGTAATGACTTCATTCGGTGGCAACAAAGTTGCAGTTATCAAAGCAGTTCGCGGCGCGACTGGCCTAGGTCTTAAAGAAGCTAAAGAAGTAGTTGAGTCTGCTCCTAAAGCTATCAAAGAAGGCGTAAGCAAAGATGAAGCTGAAGCACTTAAGAAAGAGCTTGAAGAAGCTGGTGCAGAAGTAGAAATCAAGTAATCTGACATAGTCAGATTATTGCCTGAGACGGCAAGGCTGGTGGTTTTTTAAACCACCAGCCTTTTTGCGCTGTATAGTGTGTAGAATCTAACCCTTGGTTACACTACTTAAAGCGCCATTCGGAAATACCCATAAAAAGCATAAAAATCCAACAAGTTAACTAATAATTGGTTAAATTTTGTTGTATGCTGGTGTATCTGCCCGAAAAAGGGTTGTGGAAGTTTGTTGCTTAGTGCGCCATTTGAAACGTAGCTTTTAGCCCATAGCACGCGTTTTAAAGCATTTTGCAGCAGGTTGGGTCATAAATCAGCAGGCTGAGGAACCCATGGTTTACTCTTATAGCGAAAAGAAACGTATCCGTAAGGATTTTGGCAAACGCCCACAGGTATTGGAAATTCCATACCTTCTTTCAATTCAGCTTGATTCTTTCAAAAAGTTTATTGAGATCGATGCAGATGCTCAATACGGTTTGGAAGCAGCATTTCGTTCCGTTTTTCCAATTAAAAGCTACTCAGGTAGTTCAGAGCTTCAGTATGTAAGCTACCGCCTGGGAGAGCCCGTTTTCGACGTTAAAGAATGTCAAATTCGCGGCGTAACTTTCTCTGCTCCGTTAAGAGTAAAACTACGGTTAGTGTTGTTCGATAAAGACGCTGCGCCAGGTACCGTAAAAGATATTAAAGAACAAGAAGTGTACATGGGCGAGATCCCGTTGATGACTGAGAACGGTACGTTCGTTATCAATGGTACAGAGCGTGTTATCGTGTCACAGCTACACCGTTCACCTGGTGTATTCTTTGATCACGACAAAGGTAAAACCCACTCGTCAGGTAAAGTGCTTTATAACGCACGTGTAATTCCTTACCGTGGTTCGTGGTTAGACTTCGAGTTTGACCCGAAAGATAACCTATTCGTACGTATCGACCGTCGTCGTAAGTTGCCTGCAACGATTATCTTACGCGCACTTGAAATGACGTCTGAAGAAATCCTAGATACTTTCTTCGACAAAGTAAGCGTACGTATCGACAAAGACAAACTAATGATGGAAGTGGTTCCAGATCGCCTACGTGGTGAGACGGCTGCTTTTGATATCATTGACGGTGAAGGCAACGTTGTTGTTGAAACGGGTCGTCGTATTTCTGCGCGCCACACGCGTGCACTAGAAAAAGCCGGTCTTACAGAACTTGAAGTTCCAGCCGATTACCTAATTGGCCGTGTTTACGCAGCTACTTATGTAAACGAAGACACAGGCGAAGTGATTGTAAGCGCGAACGACGAACTAACCCTTGAAAACCTAGCGGCACTTAGCCAGGCGGGTATCAAAGAGTTCGAAACGCTTTACATCAACGAGCTAGATCACGGTTCATACATTTCAGATACGCTACGTATCGATTCTTCAACTAACCGCCTTGAAGCACTAGTTGAAATTTACCGTATGATGCGTCCTGGTGAGCCACCAACGAAAGATGCAGCTGAAACCTTGTTCGATAACTTGTTCTTCTCTGATGAACGTTACGACCTATCTTCTGTTGGCCGCATGAAGTTCAACCGCCGTCTTGGCCGTGAAGAACTTATTGGTGCTGGTACACTAGATAAAGAAGACATTATTTCTGTAATGAAGCAGCTAATAATGATTCGTGACGGTAAAGACGAAGTAGATGACATCGATCACCTAGGTAACCGTCGTATCCGTTCTGTAGGTGAAATGGCAGAAAACCAATTCCGCGTTGGTCTTGTACGTGTTGAGCGTGCAGTTAAAGAGCGTCTAAGCTTAGGCGACCTAGACAACGTGATGCCACAAGATCTTATTAACGCTAAGCCTATCTCGGCTGCGGTTAAAGAGTTCTTCGGTTCATCTCAGCTTTCTCAGTTCATGGATCAAAACAACCCGCTATCAGAAGTAACGCATAAGCGTCGTATTTCTGCATTAGGCCCGGGTGGTCTTACACGTGAACGTGCAGGCTTCGAAGTTCGAGACGTACACCCGACTCACTACGGTCGTCTATGTCCAATCGAAACGCCGGAAGGCCCGAACATCGGTCTAATTAACTCATTGGCAAGCTTCGCGCGTACCAATGACTTCGGTTTCCTAGAAACGCCGTTCCGTCGCATTGTAGACGGTGTGGTAACAGACGAAATCGATTACTTATCTGCAATTGAAGAAGGTCAATTCGCCATCGCTCAGGCAAACATCGCGTTGACTGAAGCAGGCGAGTTGGTTGACGACCTAATTCCATGTCGTCACCGTGGTGAAACTACCTTGATGCCGAAAGAAGACATCAAGTACATGGACGTTTCACCTCAGCAAATCGTTTCAATTGCTGCAAGCATTATCCCATTCCTAGAGCACGATGATGCGAACCGTGCACTTATGGGTGCGAACATGCAACGTCAGGCAGTACCTACACTACGCGCTGATAAGCCGCTAGTTGGTACCGGTATGGAAAGAACTATCGCGGTTGACTCAGGTGTTACTGTAGTTGCTAAGCGCGGTGGTGTGGTTGATTACGTAGATGCCAGCCGTATCGTTATTAAAGTAGACGAAGATGAAATGCTTCCAGGTGAAGCGGGTATCGATATCTACAACCTGACTAAGTACACACGTTCTAACCAAAACACGTGTATCAATCAGAAGCCTACTTGTAGTGTTGGCGACCCGATTGTTGCAGGCGACGTGCTAGCTGATGGTCCTTCAACAGACCTAGGTGATCTTGCACTTGGTCAGAACATGCGTATCGCGTTCATGCCGTGGAATGGTTACAACTTTGAGGATTCAATCCTTATTTCTGAGCGTGTAGCGCAGGAAGACCGTTTTACTACTATCCACATTCAAGAGCTTAGCTGTATCGCTCGTGATACTAAGCTTGGGCCAGAAGAGATTTCTTCTGATATCCCGAACGTGGGTGAATCTGCACTAAGCAAGCTTGATGAATCAGGTGTTGTTTACATTGGTGCGGAAGTGAAAGGCGGTGACATCCTTGTAGGTAAAGTAACGCCTAAAGGTGAAACGCAGCTTACGCCAGAAGAAAAACTACTACGTGCAATCTTCGGTGAGAAAGCGTCTGACGTTAAAGATACGTCTCTACGTGTACCTAACTCTGTTCACGGTACGGTAATCGACGTTCAAGTATTTACCCGTGACGGTGTAGAGAAAGACAAGCGTGCGCTAGAAATTGAAGATATGCAGCTACGTCAGGTTAAGAAAGACCTTACTGACGAGTTCGAAATTCTTGCAGACGGTATCTTCGCACGTGCACAAACTGCACTACTACGTGCTGGTGTTGACCAAGCTAAGCTTGACAGCCTGCCGCGTGAAAAGTGGTTTGAAATCGCACTTAACAGTGAAGATGCACAGCTAGAGCTAGACCAAATCGCTGATCAGCATGCTGAAATCAAACTTGATTTCGATAAGAAGTTTGAAGGTAAGCGTCGCAAGATCACTCAAGGCGATGATCTAGCCCCTGGTGTGCTTAAGATCGTTAAGGTTTACCTTGCGGTTAAACGTCACATCCAACCGGGTGATAAAATGGCCGGTCGTCACGGTAACAAAGGTGTTATCTCGACTATCCAGCCTGTAGAAGACATGCCATACGATGCTAACGGTACGCCGGTAGATATCGTTCTTAACCCACTAGGTGTACCGTCTCGTATGAACATCGGTCAGATCCTAGAAACGCACTTGGGTATGGCTGCACACGGTCTTGGTGTGAAGATTGATCGCATGATTAAAGAGCAGCGCGAGCTGGCTGAACTACGCGACTTCTTGAAGAAGGTGTACGAGCTTGGTGAGAATCACCAAGAAGTAGACATCGATAGCTTCACAGACCACGAAGTTCGTCGTCTAGCGGAAAACCTTCGTAAGGGTGTTCCAGTAGCAACACCTGTATTCGACGGTGCTCGTGAATCTGAAATCAAAGAAATGCTGAAGCTTGCTGATATTCCAGAAAGCGGTCAGATTGCTTTGTTTGACGGTCGTACCGGTCGCGAATTTGAGCGTCCAGTTACGGTTGGTTACATGTACATGCTGAAACTGAACCACTTAGTAGACGACAAAATGCACGCGCGTTCTACGGGTTCTTACAGCCTTGTTACACAGCAGCCTCTTGGTGGTAAAGCACAGTTCGGTGGTCAGCGCTTCGGTGAGATGGAAGTGTGGGCACTTGAAGCATACGGTGCAGCATATACCCTTCAAGAAATGCTTACCGTTAAGTCGGATGACGTTAACGGCCGTACCAAGATGTACAAGAACATCGTCGATGGCGACCACAGAATGGAACCTGGCATGCCAGAGTCATTCAACGTACTACTTAAAGAAATTCGCTCGTTGGGTATCAACATCGAGCTTGAAGAAAAGTAATACGGCGTTTGCCACGTAATGTTATGAGATGGCCCGGCGCTTGCGCCGGGCTCTAGAGACTGACTCCGCTGGGAGAGTAATGTGAAAGACTTATTAAAGTTTCTAAAGCAACAAAACAAGACTGAAGAATTCGATAATATTCGAATCGGTCTGTCTTCACCTGACATGATCCGTTCATGGTCATTCGGTGAAGTTAAAAAGCCTGAAACAATTAACTACCGTACGTTCAAGCCTGAGCGTGACGGTCTGTTCTGTGCGCGTATCTTTGGTCCGGTTAAAGACTACGAGTGTCTTTGCGGTAAGTATAAGCGCCTTAAGCACCGTGGTGTTATCTGTGAGAAGTGTGGCGTTGAAGTTACACTGACTAAAGTACGTCGTGAGCGTATGGGTCACATCGAGCTAGCTAGCCCGGTAGCGCACATCTGGTTCCTTAAATCACTTCCGTCTCGTATCGGCCTAATGCTAGATATGACACTTCGTGATATTGAACGTGTACTTTACTTTGAATCATACGTGGTTACAGAGCCAGGTATGACTACGCTTGAGCGCAGCCAGCTTCTAAACGAAGAAGAGTACTTGGATGCACTTGAAGAGCACGGTGATGAGTTTGAAGCGAAGATGGGTGCTGAAGCAGTATTCGATCTTCTTACAGCACTAGACGTAGACGCAGACGTTGCGGCTATGCGTGAAGAGCTGCCTTCAATCAACTCTGAAACTAAGCGTAAGAAAATTACTAAGCGTCTTAAGTTGCTTGAGTCATTCCAACAGTCTGGCAACAAGCCAGAGTGGATGATCATGACGGTTCTTCCGGTACTTCCACCAGATTTACGTCCTCTAGTACCACTAGATGGCGGCCGTTTTGCAACGTCTGACCTTAACGACCTTTACCGTCGTGTAATTAACCGTAACAACCGTCTTAAGCGTCTTCTAGACCTAGCTGCTCCAGACATCATCGTACGCAACGAAAAGCGTATGCTTCAAGAGTCTGTCGATGCGCTTCTAGATAACGGACGTCGTGGTCGTGCGATTACCGGTTCTAACAAGCGTCCACTTAAGTCACTTGCAGACATGATCAAAGGTAAGCAAGGTCGTTTCCGTCAAAACCTTCTTGGTAAGCGTGTTGACTACTCAGGCCGTTCTGTAATTACCGTTGGTCCTACGCTACGTCTTCACCAGTGTGGTCTTCCTAAGAAGATGGCACTTGAGCTATTCAAACCGTTTATCTACGGTAAGCTTGAAGGTCGTGGTCTTGCGACAACAATTAAAGCAGCTAAGAAGCTTGTAGAGCGTGAAGCACCAGAGGTTTGGGACGTACTAGACGACGTTATCCGCGAACACCCGGTACTACTTAACCGTGCACCTACACTTCACCGTTTGGGTATCCAAGCATTCGAACCAACACTAATCGAAGGTAAAGCGATTCAGCTTCACCCGCTAGTGTGTGCGGCGTACAACGCCGACTTCGATGGTGACCAAATGGCGGTACACGTTCCGTTGACAATCGAAGCACAGCTAGAAGCACGTGCACTTATGATGTCAACGAACAACATTCTGTCACCTGCGAACGGTGAGCCAATTATCGTACCTTCACAGGACGTTGTATTGGGTCTTTACTACCTAACGCGTGACAAAGTAAACGGCTTAGGCGAAGGCATGGTATTCACCAGCCCGAATGAAGCAGAGAAAGCATACCGTACAGGTAATGCTGAGCTTCACTCTCGCGTTAAAGTACGTATTACTGAATATGACATCGATGAAGATGGCAACAAAACTGAGAAAGTAACGCTAACTGACACGACTGTTGGTCGTGCGATTTTCTCATTGATCCTTCCAAAGGGTCTGCCGTTTGAAATCATCAACCAAGCGATGGGCAAGAAGCAAATTTCAAGACTATTGAATGCTTGTTACCGTACGCTAGGTCTGAAAGACACAGTAATTGCTGCTGACCAAATCATGTATACCGGTTTCCACTACGCGATGATCGCGGGTGCGTCTGTTGGTATCGACGATATGGTTATCCCTGCTGCTAAGAAAGACATCATTGATGCAGCGGAAGCAGAAGTTATTGAAATTCAGGAACAGTTCCAAAACGGTCTTGTTACCGCGGGTGAGCGTTACAACAAAGTTATCGATATCTGGTCAAATGCCAACGAAAAAGTTGCTAAGGCCATGATGGATAACCTTAAGACTGACATCGTAATTAACCGCGATGGCGAAGAAGAAGAGCAATCATCATTTAACTCTGTTTACATGATGGCCGACTCGGGTGCTCGTGGTAGTGCCGCTCAGATTCGTCAGCTAGCTGGTATGCGTGGTCTGATGGCTAAGCCAGATGGCTCAATCATCGAAACCCCAATTACGGCGAACTTCCGTGAAGGTCTGAACGTACTACAGTACTTCATCTCAACTCACGGTGCTCGTAAAGGTCTTGCGGATACCGCACTTAAGACAGCGAACTCGGGTTACCTAACGCGTCGTCTAGTAGACGTTGCACAAGACTTGGTAATCACTAACGACGACTGTGGCACATTCGAAGGTGTTCAAATGACACCACTAATCGAAGGTGGTGACGTTGTTGAGCCACTACGCGAGCGTGTACTAGGCCGTGTGGTAGCAGAAGATGTACTTAAGCCAGGTACTAACGAAGTACTAGTTGAGCGTAACGTTCTTCTAGACGAAGCGTTAGTAGACATGCTTGAAGCTAACTCAGTTGACCAAATCATGGTTCGCTCGGTAATCACTTGTGACAACGACTTCGGTGTTTGTGCTAAGTGTTACGGTCGTGACCTTGCACGTGGTCACATGGTGGGTAGCGGTGAATCGGTTGGTGTTATTGCAGCACAGTCAATCGGTGAGCCAGGTACACAGCTTACCATGCGTACGTTCCACATCGGTGGTGCGGCATCAAGAGCATCTGCTGAGAACAGCGTACAAGTTAAGACTGCGGGTAGCCTTAAGCTACACAACGCGAAGTTCGTACGTAACTCTGACGGCAAAGTGGTTATCGTTTCTCGTTCAACAGAACTTACTGTTATCGACGAGCAAGGCCGTGAGAAAGAGCGCTATAAAGTACCTTACGGTGCTGTACTTAGCGTGGATGACGGTGCAACTATTGCAGCTGGCGACGTTGTTGCAAACTGGGATCCGCATAGTCACCCAATCATCACTGAACGTGCAGCTAAGATTAGCTTCGCTGACATTGATGACTCTAACACCGAAATGCAGCAAGACGAGCTTACTGGTCTAACCCGTATCGTTGTTAAAGACCTTGCGAAAGTAAACTCTAAAGAGCCTAAGCTAATTCTTGAAAGCGACGAGTTCGGTCTTCAAGAAATTCGTCTTCCAAGCTTCACAACCATCGAAGCGAAAGAAGGCAAAGTGGCTAACGAAGGTGACGTGCTAGCACGTATTCCTCAGGAAAGCTCGAAGACTCGTGATATCACGGGTGGTCTACCGCGCGTTGCGGACCTATTTGAAGCACGTAAGCCTAAAGAGCCTGCAATCCTTGCAGAAATCTCAGGTACTATCGGCTTCGGTAAAGAGACCAAAGGTAAGAAGCGTCTTGTAATTACACCTGCTGAGGGTGACGCGTACGAAGAGATGATTCCTAAGTGGCGTCAGCTTAACGTGTTCGAAGGTGAGAAAGTGGAAAAAGGCGAAGTTATCGCTGATGGTCCAGAGTCTCCACACGATATCCTACGTCTACGTGGTATCTCAGCTGTAGCAAACTACATCGTGAACGAAGTTCAGGAAGTTTACCGTCTACAGGGTGTTAAGATTAACGATAAGCACATTGAAGTAGTTATCCGTCAGATGCTACGCAAGTGCATTATCACTAATCCAGGCGATACGCAGTTCCTTGAAGGCGAACAGGTTGAAGTATCGAACGTTAAAGTGGCTAACCGTGAAATTGAAAAACACGGCAAGATCCCAGCGCAGTACGAAACACAGCTGCTTGGTATCACTAAAGCGTCACTGTCTACTGAGTCATTTATCTCAGCGGCATCGTTCCAAGAAACAACACGTGTTCTAACTGAAGCTGCGGTTCAAGGTAAAGAAGATGACCTACGCGGTCTGAAAGAAAACGTAATCGTTGGTCGACTAATTCCAGCGGGTACAGGTTTCGCTTACCACGAACGCCGTGCACAACGTCGCAAAGAGCAAATCGAAGAAATGTCAGTGTCTGCTGCTGAAGCAGAACAGGCACTAACCGAAGCGCTTAATGCTGGTGCAGACGAAGATACTGCCGAATAAGGCAAGATCATAGGAGTACGTTAACGTACTCCTAACAATTTGGCAGTCATGTTGTACAGATTGCAGATAAATTAACTGCTTAACCTTTGTACACCTTGACAGTCAGAGCGATGATCTTTAATATTCCGCGACCCGATTTTGGATAGCCAATAAGTGGCTCGATAAACGGTCGCGGTTTTTTGTATCAGAGCTCAGTGAATGTTGACGAGCACAATGTTCACAAACAAGAGCGATTAAGCAATTAATCGTATTAATATGGACCCAATCACAGTGATTGGGTTTTCGTAGTTTTTAATCAGGAGCTAGTTAATGGCAACAGTTAACCAGTTAGTGCGCAAGCCGCGTAGAAAGCCCGTTGAAAAAAGCAACGTAGCTGCTCTACAAGCTTGTCCACAAAGACGTGGTGTATGTACTCGTGTATATACTACTACGCCTAAGAAACCAAACTCTGCACTACGTAAAGTATGTCGTGTACGTCTAACTAACGGTTTTGAAGTTTCTTCATACATCGGTGGTGAAGGTCACAACCTACAAGAGCACAGTGTAGTACTTATCCGTGGTGGTCGTGTTAAAGATCTACCAGGTGTTCGTTATCACACAGTTCGCGGTACTCTTGACTGCGCAGGTGTAAACGATCGTAAACAAGCCCGTTCTAAGTACGGCGCGAAGAAGCCTAAGTCATAACGGTTCTCCGTTAGTAAGGCCAAACTGAAGTTTAAGAGTTTTGGGTTTTCCCTGAATTCATACGGAGAATAGAAAATGCCAAGAAGAAGAGTCGTAGGTCAACGTAAAATCCTACCAGAGCCAAAATTTGGTTCACAACTGCTTGCGAAATTCATGAATGTCGTAATGCTCGACGGCAAAAAGTCAGTCGCTGAAAAAATCGTTTACGGTGCGCTTGATATTGTTGCTGAAAAAACCGGCAAAGCACACCTAGATATCTTCGAGGAAGCGCTTGATAACATCCGCCCAACAGTAGAGGTTAAGTCTCGTCGTGTTGGTGGTTCAACTTATCAGGTTCCAGTTGAAGTACGTCCAGTTCGTCGTAACGCGCTAGGTATGCGTTGGATGGTTGAAGCTGCACGTAAACGTGGCGAAAAGTCTATGGCACAACGCCTAGCGGCTGAAATGCTAGACGCAGCAGATAATAAAGGTTCAGCGGTTAAGAAACGTGAAGACGTTCACCGTATGGCCGAAGCAAACAAAGCGTTTGCTCACTACCGTTGGTAATCAACGTTATTTAACTGAGAGAGATTTATGCCTCGTAAGACCTCGATTGAGCGTTATCGCAATATTGGTATTGTGGCTCACGTGGACGCGGGTAAAACCACGACCACAGAGCGTGTTCTGTTTTATACAGGACTGTCTCACAAAATCGGTGAAGTGCACGATGGTGCTGCTACCATGGACTGGATGGAGCAAGAGCAGGAGCGTGGTATTACTATCACGTCTGCTGCAACGACTTGTTTCTGGTCTGGTATGGAGCAACAGTTCGATCAACACAGGATCAACATCATCGACACCCCTGGACACGTTGACTTTACTATCGAAGTAGAGCGTTCATTGCGTGTACTAGACGGTGCAGTGGTTGTTTTCTGTGGGTCTTCTGGGGTAGAACCTCAATCAGAGACAGTCTGGCGACAGGCTGACAAATATCAAGTGCCACGCCTTGTGTTCGTTAATAAGATGGACCGGGCTGGCGCTGATTTTGAACGTGTTGTGGGTCAAATCCGCAAGCGTTTAGGCGCAAACTGTGTTCCGATTCAAATCAACATGGGCGCTGAAGAGAATTTCCATGGCGTCATCGACCTTGTGAAGATGAAAGCCATCAACTGGAATGAAGAAGACATGGGTATGACATTTACCTATGAAGACATTCCGGCTGAATATTTAGATACCGCTGAGCAGTACCGTACCGAAATGATCGAAGCGGCTGCAGAAGCATCTGATGAGCTAATGAATAAATACTTGGAAGGTGAAGAGCTTTCTGAGGAAGAAATTCGTTCAGGCCTTCGTCAGCGTACGCTGAACAACGAAATTGTTCTTGCCACCTGTGGCAGTGCCTTCAAAAACAAAGGTGTTCAGGCAGTACTAGACTCTGTTATTCATTATCTTCCGTCTCCAACAGAAGTTAAGGCCATCACTGGTGTACTTGACGACAAAGACGAGACAGAAGCAGAGCGTCATTCAAGTGACGATGAGCCGTTCTCAGCGCTAGCATTTAAAATAGCGACCGACCCATTTGTGGGTACGCTAACCTTCTTCCGTTGTTACTCTGGTGTAGTAAACACGGGTGATACGGTTTACAACCCTGTTAAGGGCAAGCGTGAGCGCTTTGGTCGTATTGTGCAAATGCACGCGAAAGACCGTGAAGAAATTAAAGAAGTACGCGCAGGTGACATCGCTGCGGCCATTGGCCTTAAAGATGTAACAACCGGTGATACGCTTTGTGACCCTAACCATGTTATTACGCTAGAGCGTATGGAGTTCCCAGAGCCGGTAATTTCAATTGCGGTTGAGCCTAAGTCGCAAGCTGACCAAGAGAAAATGGGCATAGCCCTAAGCAAGCTTGCAGCTGAAGATCCGTCATTCAAAGTGAAAACTGACGACGAGACAGGCCAGACGATTATCTCAGGTATGGGTGAACTTCACCTTGATATCATTGTCGACCGCATGAAGCGCGAATTTAAAGTTGAATGTAACGTAGGTAACCCTCAGGTTGCTTATCGTGAAACCCTTCGTAAATCTGTTGAAGTTGAAGGGAAGTTCGTTCGTCAGTCAGGCGGCCGCGGCCAATTTGGTCATGTATGGCTGCGCATTGAGCCTCAAGAAGAAGGTTCAGGCTACGAATTTGTGAACGAAATCGTCGGTGGTGTGGTACCAAAAGAGTTCATTCCAGCGGTCGATAAAGGAATTCAGGAGCAGATGCGAAGTGGTGTTCTTGCAGGGTATCCAGTACTTGATGTAAAGGTTACGCTGTTTGACGGTTCATACCACGATGTTGACTCTTCTGAAATGGCGTTTAAGATCGCCGGCTCTATGGGTTTCAAAAAAGGCGCCGCAGAAGCAAATCCGGTGTTACTTGAACCCACAATGAAAGTTGAAGTGACTACTCCAGAAGACTGGATGGGTGATGTAGTTGGTGACATTAATCGTCGCCGCGGCATGATCGAAGGTATGGAAGATGGCGTCGCAGGTGTTAAAATAATACGTGCTAAAGTGCCGCTTTCAGAAATGTTTGGCTACGCAACTGACTTGCGTTCACAAACACAAGGTCGTGCTTCATACTCAATGGAGTTCTTCAATTATTCTGAGGCGCCGAACAATGTGGCGCAGGCTATTATTGAATCTAGAATTTAATCTAAATGAAGGTTCGGTCCGGTCTATTGGTGGGTCGGACTTTTAACTTAGGAAACGAGAAAAATGGCAAAAGAAAAGTTTGAACGTACGAAACCCCACGTAAACGTGGGTACAATCGGCCACGTTGACCACGGTAAAACTACGCTAACTGCAGCAATCACTACAGTTCTTTCAAAGACTTACGGTGGTAACGCACAGGCTTTCGATCAAATCGATAACGCGCCTGAAGAAAAAGCACGTGGTATCACCATCTCTACTTCACACGTAGAATACGATACTCC
>NZ_QJJN01000004.1:0-451503 GCF_003201515.1 Alteromonas sp. I10 | reverse complement strand
CGCCCAATGCTAAGACAGCTTTTATTGGGTGATAAGGATGAGTAGTTATAACAAACCGATCAACACACTCGCTACGCTCGCTGGGACGCCTACTTCCTGCGGCTTCGCCATTTACGCAGCAAGTATTCGCCCGTTATCGGGGCGTTGTACGCAAAAGGAAACCTGTGAGTAAAAAGGAATTTATTGGTCTTGTTGTATTAGTTTGCTTACTCAACTTTTTACTTCAAATTTGGTATGTAGGTAATGCAGGCGATTTCATTGCAAATTATGTTGGTTATCCAATAAGCGTTTTCATCATTCCTATTTTCATATCACAATTGCTCCCTTGTATTGCTCTTTCAGCTAGCTCAAAGTCTCTGGCGCTAAAACAAAAACTGCAGTTATTTGGTATTCCTTGCTTTGTTTCGGTATGTTTAGTTTGTGGCTTTTACTTAGTAATGCAATATGGCGGTTGATTTTGGCTATTGCGTATAACAAACAAATTATGCCACTCGCTGGGACTAAAGGAATAGAATCATCTAATGACTAATGAAGACAGACTGCAACTTCCTCAGATACAGTTATTGGTCCTTTTTTTATCTAGTTGCTTCTTCATACTTCCTTGTGTTTTCAAGCTCAATGTTTTAGCTAGTTGTACTTTTGCATTCGTCATTTTTTTCTATCTGCTCAGTGAAATAGACTGGTTGCGCAGGTACTTTGATATGTCCAATAAACAGTTAGCGCTTAACATTATCTTAATTGCGATTAGTGGGCTTCTGGCCTTCGAAGTGTTTTTTATGTTCGCTCTGGTTGCCATATACCCAGTTTCTAAATTCCATAAAACTTAGGTACTCTGTATTGGCAAAGTCACATAACAAAAAAAATAAGTCACTCACTTCGTTCGTTGGGACGCATACACGCAGGGCGGCTTCGCCATTATGCCCTATGTGCGTGCGCCCGTTATTGAAAAGTTATGTGCTAAAAGGACTTTAAAAATGCGTATCTCTCTATTAATTATCATCTTCTCATTTCAATGCTTAGCCGCTTCAAATACAGAGTTACAAAAAGAACTTGTGTCCATGGAAAAAGCTGATCAAGAAGTCAGAAATAAAATAGCTACTATCGGATGGAAAAACGCGCCTACTGATTTGCTCGAAAAAATGAGGCTTATCGATACAAGAAATACAGATAGACTGAAAGAAATCGTTGAACAGCACTCGTGGGTTACTGAAGACTCAGTTGGTAAAAAAGGTGTTTCAGCCGCATTCTTAATTGTGCAACATTCACCAGACTACAAATTTCAAGAAGAAATGCTTCCACTTTTAAAGCAATCCTTCTTGAACGGCGAAGGTGTTACTGGTCAAGAATTTGCTCTACTGACAGATAGAATCTTAGTTCATCAGAATAAACCACAATTGTATGGAACCCAGTTAAACATCCTAAATGGTGAGCTAGTTTTCGACCCGATTTTAGACAAAGAGAATGTAAATAAAAGAAGAGCAGAAGTCGGGCTTCCTTCAATGGAAGAATACGAAAAAATAGTTGCAGAAGCTTACGGCATGCCTGTGAAATGAATAGTCACGCACATAACAAACCAATAAACGTACTCACTTCGATCGCTGGGACGCTAACACACGGGCTGGCTCACTTCGTTCGGATTTTAGCCCACGTGCTAGCGCCCCAAAGCTTAGCGCTATGTGCTGAGGATAATTAACAATGGAAGTTATTTTTGAATTGAAGAAAGCCCCTGAGTGGGCAAATGAGATCAATGATGAAATAAAGTCGTCTTTTTCTAGCTATTTTGAGACAACCCCTTTGCTTGGTAGTGATGCATGGTGGGATGCCATAAATGAGGATGTCATTAATGGTAAAATCACTCATCTAGGCAATATCGTTGAAGAAGGCGAGCTTGTTGATATTGTTTCCACTCAACCGTTCGAAGATTTCAATGGAGATGGCGCTCACTCAATTGGGCAACCTGAGTTTAGCGTTATACGAGAAGATTTTTGGTTAAATGAAGCCGTAAAACCTAAAGCGTTAGTTCAAATAAAATCGGTTACAATTTGCCCATCAGGGGAGTTAGATGAGCACTCTATTTATATTGAGACCGAGGTAATTGTAAACTAACGCACATAACAAACTACTTAAGTCGCTCGCAAGCTTGCTGGAACATTAAAACTACGCGGCGATTAGTTTGGAGCTCAAACACATGTTCAATCTATTGTGTTTTTTTAAAAACGGAATTTAAATGACATCGATTTTTAATAAATTTTACCGTCTATATTTTAGACCCTCACAATTCTTTTTAGATACAAACTTACTTCAAAAGCGTTGGCTTATCGTTTTAGCTACGGCTTTTTATAGTGTCATTGTCGTCTTTGAAAGGATAGAACAAAAAGTAATTCGCTACGATATGGTCAATGTACCAGAATCTAAAGAGGCTTTATTAAACACAATAGTTACTAGCTGGTTTGTATTTTGGTCTGTATCTTTGGTTATCGGCTTTCTCTTTGCATGGTTAATATGGTGGATCGGCGGTTGGTTTTATAACTTACGAATAAAGTGGTGTGGTGCTGGTCAATTCAATCGAGAACTAGGGCGCACTATTTACGTTATTTCTAACATGGTATACGCCTTACCAGTTGCAATAGGAATGCTTATTGTAACTATTTGCTATAAAGATTATTTAAGCTTCTATAGTGAAGATTATATATTTTCAATTGTAGCTATGGTTTTTGTTGTTTGGTCTCTAATCGTCAGCTATAAAGCTGTAGCTACAAATTTTAAAGTTAAAAGATGGTTAGCTATATGGTGGTTTATCGCTGCTCCAATAATAGTAAATATACTTATCTTGTCTTTTTACGTTTTTGTTTCTTTGTATATAAAATAAAATAGCACCTAACAAGAAAATTAAGTCACTCACTTCGTGAGTTGGGACGCAAACACGTGCGCGGCTTCGCCATTATTACCCCGCGCCTACGCCCCATATTTAAAAGTTAGGCTTCAAGGATGAACATGAAAATTTCTGTCGATATTAAAAAGTCTGATATTGTGAAGCTCAATATTTGGCTCGCGTTAAAAAGCAAAGGTACTTATTCGTTAATAGCTATCGTTTTCGCTGCCTTGTGGGCCTATGCAATATTTAAACATGGCGTTCCCCAAACGACTGAAGAATGGGTGGTCACTTTCCTGATTGCTTTAACGTCAGGACTTGCTGCGGCCATATTGGGGCTAGCAACAAACCTACTTCAAATTTTACTATCATCTTCAGTTGAAAATGGTGTTTTGGGCTTACATGAATACGAGATTTCTGAAGGTGGTTTGTATGAAAAAACTGCAGCGAATGAAGCTAAAACAATGTGGAAAGGTATTACAGACATTCGAAAGCTTAGGCAATACATGCTTATTCAAATAGCCCCTGGATTATTTCATGTAATACCAAACTCAAGTTTTGATAGCGAGGAAGAGTTTAGTAATTTCTACTTGGCTTCAAGGAAGTTTTGGAAAGATGCCTAACAAAACGCTAATGTTACTCACTTCGTTCGCTGGGACGTTATCTGACAAGGAAAGCTCTATGAATACCATATCAGTAAGTATTGATTCGAAACCTGTTCAATCATTTTTCATGGTAGTTGGCGTGACATTCTGGATTTTAGCTTGGTACATTTTTCAATCAACGAATGCTACAACAGAATTTCTTTTCTCATTACACGATATTCAAATTGAGTCACTTGCATCAAAGAATATTGACCCTAATCAGTTGGTACTAAATGGTGAAACACTTCGTGATATTGCCACCAAGTTTAACAACCACAGCAACTTCGGTGTTATCGGGATGATAATTGCTGGGTGTTTTTTTCTTTTACTAACGTTAGTGTTGTCTATATTTAATGTTTCAGTGGGCAATAAAGTCCAAGCTTCAGAGAAATAATGGGACGCAAACACATGGGCTATGTCGATTCTCTTCTGACTCTAGCCCATGCGTAACTGCCACTTAGTGGGCTGTTACAAGACAAGGAAGTTTTATGAAAATCTTAAACTTAGCTATACCTTTAACTTTACTATCTCAATTGGCTTCTGCAAATGTTGAAATTTCTCTATCGAATGACAGTGATAAAGAGGAAATGAAACGAACACAAGTTTTAAGGCTCATAGAACAACATGACCTTAGCAAGTGGTGGTTTACGAATAAAATAGTCATAGATGAGTCTGCTAGAAGTCCGTTTAGTCACCCTATTTTGACACTAAAAGCTTCAATGCCAAACAATGACCCAGCAGGTTTGTCTCAACTATTACATGAGCAGATACACTGGTTTGAAGACTCAAAGAAAAAAGAAGTAGAAAATACAATATCAGAGCTACGCAAAATGTATCCGTCTGTCCCCGTAGGCTATCCAGATGGAGCAAGAAGTCAGTTTTCAACTTACTTACACCTCGCCGTTTGCTTAATGGAACTCGATGCACTTACCGAAGTGCTAGGAAAGAAAAAAGCAGAAACAGTTATCGCCACTAATGGAAAATACTTTTATAAATGGGTATATAAAACAGTATTAGAAGACCAAGCTAAAATACGTAAGGTGTTACAGAAGCACGATTTGTACATATAGCTTTGTCTTCTATCAATAAAATTAAGTCGCTCGCGGAATCGTTCGGACACAAACATGGCGGCTGACTCAATTCGCTCGAATCTCAGCTCACATGTCTGCGCCCCTTATTTTAAAGTTAGCTATATGTTCAAGTATCTTTTATCAATTCTAATTCTTGGAGTTTCGTTCATGGCGTGGTCAGTGGATACATGGTCCGTTGGTGAAGCCACAATTCAAGGAAAACCTGTCGTTTATAAGTTCATGAATGATTTTCCTGATGGCAGCACTCGTTCAAAAATGGAGTGGTTGACTGTAGTTTCATGGACATATGATGGCTCAACTAATAATGGAATGCCGCCAAAACATGTGAATGAACTCATGATCAAACTTGAAGATGGCCTTGAAACAATCAGAGGCCGAGAAGAGCTTTATTTCGACGTATACTCAGCGACAGGAAATGACCTTTAAGAGTTTGTGTTTTATATCGCTGATAGGGAAGTATTCATGAAGCATTTTAATGAAGCCTTATCTGGTCACGATGCTTATCCTATTGACATTAATTTCTATAGAGATAAAGAGTGGAGTAACCTTAAAAAACTTCAGACTGAATTTGGCATATAGCTAACAAACACTGGAACAAGGACGCGAAGCAGCAGGCTTGCTCTCCTTCGTTGCTAATATTAGCCTGTTAAGTTGAACGTTTTGTACTTAAGGGAACAGGAACCTTTTATTCGTTTATTCAGAAAATAGATTGCGTAGCCCAAGAGCCGAAGAAGTATTCTCTGAATATGAAGGCGTTAAAGCTATAAGCTGCGGCACTAACTTAGATGCAGAAACACCACTATCAGGCTATCATATTGAGTGGGCTGTTAGGTGCTAAAAGGGAAAATTATGAAATCATGGAATGAATTAACTAATTCACAACGGGTAGTTATCGGCATCGCAATGGTTGTTGCAGCCGCATTTTTGCCAGAGATAGCCTTCTTAGTTCAACTAGGCGGTATGGAAGTCGCATTTGCTCTCGTTTTTGCTAGCCTAGCTCCCCTCCTTTCTTGGTTTTCGACTAAATACCAAGCAATTAAAGAGTGTTTAAAAACCTCAGTAGTAGCTTTTAGGCATAGTGCATCTGCTAAACCTTCCGTTTTCTTCGTACAAGCTTCTTTTTGTGTAGCCGCACTTCTATTTACAAGTTCGGGCTTATTGACTTTTTACTTTTTTATGCCAAGTATGCTGCTAAATGGGGTCTTGGCGTGAGCGCACCTAACACCCCAATAAACGCACTAACTTCGTTCGCTGAGACGCATATATGCGGGGTGGCCTCGCCATTATTCCCCACGTGTCTTCAGCCGTTATTGAAATGGTAGCTGCCAGAAGGTAAGCATGGACAAAACAACAAAAACGGTAGTAATTTTTCTGCTTATTATCGGAAGTCTTTCATTGATTTCGAATTCGGTATGGAAGCCTTTCATAAAGAAAGAATCGTTGAAAATAAGTGACGCTCAATTACAAAATGTTGTGAATGAGATCAATGAAATGGTACCAATATTTCTAGACGATATAACTCAGTTAAATAGTGTCCAGCTTGAAGGGAGAACAATTGTTTACGAGTATATTCTTGACCACGATGAATCCCAGGATATCTTAACTTTTGGACAGCTTGAAGATATGCAGTTAAATGAATACTGCAATTCAAATGAAAATAGTTATTTTTCGAAAGTGGGTGTTGCAGTGACTTCAAACTACCTAGCCCATAACGGGGAAAAGTTACATAGTTTTACTATGCGACCATCTGATTGCGTTGGCAGCTAACAAACAACTGTTGGTGTTCACTTGCATTCGCAGGGACGCACAATGGCTGGGCGTCTTCGTCTATTTGGTCATGTTTTTGTACTCCTTAGCGTAATCTTGAAGTTATCAGCTAAGTGAAACACATTTTTACAAAGTTATTCAGAACAACTGTAAAACTGCACTATATTAAATAGGCGAACTTTTACTAGGGAAAGGTTATGAAGAACCACTATCGTGTTTTATTTATTCTTACATTTTTGATTGCTGCCATTGTCACATTTAGTCTTGGCATGATAAATGGAACATTTGGATTAATTTTATTGGCTTTCGTTTTTGAAGGTTTATTTTGGTATAACTCTTATAAAGCTGAATCAGAAAACAAAAAAGCGACCTATAAAAAGGCGTAAACTGCCAACTCACAAAATTTACTTCGAATAATACTTGCGAACGACGTAGGCCTAAACCTCTTATCACTCAAGGGTCTGTGTGCCTACTACCAACCGCATTAACACTCGTTGAGTTCAGTATGGTAGCTGTATGCCCTGAGTGAAACCAGAAAGAGATTGATGCCTGGTACATAACCAAGAATTAAAGTCGTTCCCTTTAGTTGTTGGAGCGCAAACACGCTGAGCGGCTATACTACTATGCCGTTTCATCACTTCCCGTTAGCTATTTTAATGAGCATGTTATTTTCATTCACTATTTTTCTACTCTATTTATCTCCAATTGTTTTTGTCTTTCTGTACGCTAAATACGAATATCGGCATTCATTGGCGGACAGTTTTAAAAGGTGGAGAAGTTCCAAAATAATAGGCATTGCATTCTTTGCTGTGTTGACGTTTTTCATAGCTACCACTGAAGGTACAAGTTGGCGATTATCAACTTATTGGTACTTGCTATGGGAACCGGGTTTAAGTATTAGCCTTGTCGTATTCTCCAAACCTGCCAGTGAAATTATAGAGGGCTTTTCTTCATTAGATTATTTCGGCGAGGACTTTGGGCATATTTTAGGTTGGTTCGGTCTTTTAACCGTATCATGTGTACTTGGGTTTGAAGTTTTAAGGCATAGTTAATGATCGCATCAACTCGCCCGTAAAATCGTTGGACTACGCCCCGAACTTCGCTCGACATCAGGTCCAACTATTTGTTTATTCTTTGATATTTACCACGCTGCTATTTATCTTTATGCTTTTAATACTAAATCAAGAGGGGCCTCAACGAACAGCACAGCTACACGCTAGGTGGTTTCTCTATCATCGCCAGCCTGTTTACGTCCCACATAAGGAAATTAGGAACATGAAGGAAGTCACTCTTATGAGAAAAATGATAATACTGTTCTCACTTGCAATTATGCTGGCAACAATTGGCACGTCAGGGTTCGGGTTAAATTGGTTCCAAATTTATATTGCAGCACCACTGTTATTGTCTATTTTATTGGTTCTGGTTAAGACCAAAAATTCAAAACTTAATCTAATCGTGTCATCTGCTGGTTTATTCTCGGGCATTCTAGCTTTAGTGCCTTATTACTCATCCTATACATATACGGGCAGTGATGGACAGTCCGCCCTTATTTATGCTGTTATGCCATTTTATCAACTCGCTTTTATGCTTGTAGTGGCGGCAATCACTTGGCATATCACAGGCCAAAAATGAGTGCGAGCATTGAAGATGCCCTCGCCAAACCTCTACCACATGGGATGCTTCACTTCGGTTCTTATATTAACCATTTATTATCGCCCAATAGTAAGAGGCGAACTGCGCTGTTTAACAATAAGGATGTTTTTTATGAAGATACTCGTTTTTATTTTTTGTTTGATTGCCCATACCGCGGGCGCTCAAACTCTTTTTTCAAGCGAACATGACACCCCCGCCGGCAAAGCAGAATTAAATTCATTTTTAGTGCACTGTGATGATGATTGTTACTTCACTATGTTCTTGCAAGTCCAAAGACTAGATTTTGAATCGTCAAGTGAATCAGGGGCTATGTATCGGGTTTGGAACGAGAATAGAGACCGATATATTCTCTTTGGTATTGACGCAAACAAGGACAAAAAAGAAGCTCAGATTGTTATCGTATCTTCAAAGGATGGTGAAAAACACATTCTAGGAGCATCTGAACTGGGGGCATTTGAAGGGTTTAGGTTTGAATGGAAAGGCTTATCTTACGAGTTAAAAAACCTAAGAAGTGTTCCCTATGAAAACTATTCAAAAATAAAAGACAGTGGTTTAGGATTTAAAGGAGAATTGGACTTTGAACCTTATTCAATCGAATATCTATTTTTAGGAACAAAGGTTACCCAGTTTGTTGATGCAACCTCGCAAAATATTAATCCTGAATGGAAAATTATTGGCAGTGGCAGCGAACAAGTAGATTAACGCAATTACTTAGTTAGCTGGAACACGAAGACTCGTGGTGCTAACCTTAACTGAGTCTTGTGTGGCAATAGACCCGTGCCTCATCATAAACACGTATAAATGGAATTATTATGAAGCTAGTGCCCTACTCTAATTTAAAACCGAAGAACCTAGAAGTTCTTTTATTTGTCGCTCGTCTTCTAGCCTATCTAGGGTACTTTTTCTTTAGTCTCTCTTTGGTTTTGTTTTTAGCTGTCATATTTGACTATTTCTCCTTAAGTGATCCTGTTCATGTTAAAGGAAGTCTTGCTTTAAGCTACCAGCCAAGTTTATTCCACGGATTTATAGCAGGGTTCTTAAACATTGGTTTAGCTTTCCTTATGCTCATAATATCGAGCCTCTGTGCTGCACTTGTTTCATGGGAAGCCACCTTACCGAACACTAATCATCAGATCACATGACAGACTATCTACTACACTCATAAAAATTGAAAACTAAAAGGAATTACGATGTTTTACTTTGAGGCTATTTTATTTATCTTATTCGTTTATTTCAGTGGTTTCGGATATAGAAAAAACAAGCGAAACATGATGTTGCTTGGTTCATTTTGTCTCTTTCTATCCTTGTCCGCTGAGCCCTTTGTTGAAGGCTTTAACACAGGTTTCACTGAAAGTTCGCAAGAAATAAAACAAAGTAAAAGTGCGGATTAGCCGGTCAGAGCAGCATGGTCATTGTAACTCTCGTGCAAGCTTTTTTATTAGAAAGTTAACTACTAGAGAAAAGCATGGAAGAATTACCTTCTTTTATATTTAAAAACCTGTTCTTAATCTTATTAGCTGTATTTGCGCTTATTTCATTTATTTTTCATTATAAGTCTCGCAATAGAGAGCTTTTCGATGTCAACGGCGATCAGGTATTGATAAATCGAACCTCGAAACTTCGGTTTTCGTTTGTACACAGAACCGCGATTCGTATTGATAGCGTCGTAAAAGTAGAGGTTCATGGCAATCGATTAAGCCTCTTTCAAAGGAGCAATAACGTAATTGACATTTGGCTGCACGCTGAACATTTAGAGAGCGGAATCAATAAAGCAAAAAGCGTATTCAGCCATGCAGATTTTTCAAGCAAAGGTAGCTAGCGAATTTACTATGTTGCTCACTGTTCCCTGGTTAAATAGATAAACGCTTGGCTTAGCAATACACTCTCTAAACTTCTGGCGGCTTTATGTAGGAGTGTTAATTGGAAAATAAAGACTTAGTTATTTACGATGGTGTATGTAACTTCTGCAATGGGGCTGTTGCATTTATTTTGAAGCGGGACAAAGCGGAACGTTTTACCTTCTCACCGATGCAGTCAGAATATGCTCAAGAAGTTATTGAGCAGTATGAGGTCGATACAGTAGGTATTGATACATTTATGTTAGTAAAAAACGGACAATTGTTTCTCTGGTCAGACGCAGCGTTAGAAATCGCTAAAGATTTGTCTGGGCTTTGGTTTGTATTTGGCGTATTTAAAATTTTACCGCGTACCTTAAGAGACTTTTTCTACAAAACGTTTGCCCGTAATCGCATTAAACTGTTCGGTGGCACTCAACAATGTCAAATACCCGATAAGAAAGTTCTAGAGAGGTTCAGAGGGTTCGCGAAGTAACGTACACAGCAATGGCTCCTTTACAGGATGCTACGCTTGAGTATTCATCCCTCGCATATGTTGTTACTTCGTGCTTATACTACTAACTGCGCTTTAACTTTTAAAGTATAGGAACTGTGGGATGATTTCTGTAGATTTTCTTGTTACGTCTCTTATTGTCGTACTTATTCCCGGCACGGGAGTTTTGTACACCGTTGCCACGGGGCTTTTTATTGGGAAGCGAGCAAGTTTTGTTGCAGCGCTAGGCTGCACTTTGGGAATTATACCGGCTTTGCTTGCGAGTTCATTGGGTCTAGCCGCATTGTTCCACACAAGTGCAGTTGCGTTTCAGATTATTAAATACCTTGGCGTTATCTATCTTCTTTATTTAGCCTGGCAAATGTGGAAAACGTCATCGCCACTCAATGTGAATAGCAAAGGCAGCCAGTCTACTTATCTAAACATTGCAATAAAGGGCTTTCTACTCAATATTTTAAACCCGAAGCTATCTATTTTCTTCTTGGCATTTATTCCGCAATTCGTACCCGCAAATCAAGATGGCGCACTTTCTCATATGCTCATTTTAGGTAGCATATTCATGGCCCTGACGTTTGCTGTTTTTGTTATATATGGTTTTTTATCGGGCAGTTTTAGTCTGTTCATTGTGAATTCGAAAAGAGCGACCATGGCCATGCAAAGATTATTTTCGGCCAGTTTTGCAGGCCTTGGACTCAAACTGGCATTTACCGAGCGGTGATGAAAATATGCTAACTTATCACTAATTGCTTATTTTGGCATAAGTGTGTTGGCTACTTATCTTCATTCTGATTTTGGCCGAGGTATATATGCAGCCATTTAAAATGAATGAACTAGTGAAAAACAAAAAATTCACTGGTAGTCTTAAGATTCAATTGAAATAAGGAAGTTCTATGAAAAGTTACACAAAGCTAACACTATCAACTATCGCCTTTGCAGTTATCGTAAGCTTGCAATCATTTATTTTATATCAACAAAGTCAAGCTAATCAGACAGTTCAGCAAAAAGTAGACAAGCTTCAAAATCAAGTCGACCAAGCCCGCGAATCAAATCAAGAACTTCTTCAAAAAATAGAAAAGCTAGAAAGTAATTTGGAACTTAAGCCTCGAAGCCTTCTTTCTATGAATTGATAGTCGCTTCACATAACTATTTCCTATATTTGCCGAAACGCATTCGCTCAGGGGATGTCGTTTCAGCCTTGTTGCCGCCTCCGCGGTTAAAAGATCTGGAGTAGAGTAATAACTTGATGAGATTATCTAAAATATCAGTGTTTTTTATTATGGGTGTGATGACGGGTTGCGCATCTGTCCCATTAAATGTTTATTACGATCACGAAGTAACGGCGCCAGCCATACCTTTTAACAGAGTTAAACCCGATTATCCGCCATCTGCTGCTCGTAATAACATCAGTGGCTTCATTGTTGCTGATTTAGTAATAGCAGAGAATGGAACGGTAGAAGCGATCAATATTATTGAATCAGTGCCTTCAGGTGTTTTTGATAAGAATGGTGAGAACGCCATCAAAAAATGGCAGTATAAGCCAGCCCGATTAAACGGAGAGCCGGTTAAACAATATACCAAAGTGAGACTTGACTGGAATATTTAATCAATATGTTGGGCTAATGCAGATGCCCTTAATTGGGCTATGTTTTTTCTAAAAATAGAGATAAAAGATCTGTTTCAACTTAGCACACGACTTACTACTAGCGTTTTATAAGAAAAGGAATTCAAAGTGTCTGGAGTACTATCAACAGGAAGTTTTATTTTGAACATATATTTTCCGCTGGTTTTTACTTTAATGGCGGTATTTTTTCTTTATATCGGCCTAAAAGTCATAACATCTAAGAAACCTTTGTTATTACCTTCTAAAGTGTTCTTTGTGTTTATGGTTATCGCGTTTTCCCCTCAACTAATTATGTCAGTTGAAACTCAATTTTCTACCGGTGTTTTTAGTTTGTTATCTTTGATGTCCCCTATTATGTATGTTGTTCTTTTAGCATTTTTTTGGATTCAAATGAAAGGCTATATGGCAATAGGGATTTCTGACGACTCATTTAGAAATGCTCTACATTACGCACTGGACCAAAACCACATACAGTTTGAAGAGCAAGTTTCATTGATTAAACTCACAAATAGTAGTGCCGATCTTCTGGTGTCAGTTCAAAGCTGGGTTGGCACAGGACAACTAAAATTAAAACAATCGAAATATAACCACCTGTTGAATACGCTAGTTCCAAGTATCAATCAGTATTTTCAATCTCACTCTGTAAAAACCAATAGTACGACACCGGTCTTTTACATTTTAATCGGATTAATTCTGTTGGTGCTTTCTGTTTTTTTCTATTCCTTTTAATAAAAAATTCCTAGAAGCGGCATAGTAGTTACTAAGCGGTTCAACACTTAAGGAGAGTAATAGTGGATGTTGCTAATAATAATTTCTTCAAAGTAGTGATTTTTATAATCTCGGTTTTGCTTTCTGGCTTGCTTTTAAAGTTAGCGGGGCTAGATGCAGCCCAAGCCAATATATTGTCACTGTCAACATTTTCAGTGCCCGTATTTATTATCTTTGGAATCTGCGTTAACTGGATGTACAACTCGGTTCGTTGGTTTAGCCTCCACTATTTTCAAAGGCCGACACATGAATAACCGTTTCACTGAATTTTATGATGGTGCCTCATTGTCTCAGTCGCTTACTGAAAGCGATAGCGCACAGTGAATTAATGTAAGAGAACCATGATGAAACTAATACCCTACTCTAACTTAAAGCCCAAAAACCTAGGCATACTACTATTGTTTGCGCGTTTGTTAGCCTATGCCGGCTACTTCTTGATAGGCATAGCGCTTTTAGCTTTCTTTTCTGAATTTTATGTTTATCTATTTCCAAGTGCACCAGTTGGAGGCCAAGGAGAAACTTATGAATCACATCCATATCAATTGGGAGTAATTGCTCTTTTCCTCGCTATAGTTGTGTTGGTCGTATCTGCTCTATTTGCTGCATTTGTTTCCTGGGAGGCTTCACTTTCCCACCCAAATGACCACGATACGTAAGCTGTGAGATGTCATTATATACAGCAAGATTCAATACAACTGACAACAGCAAGAAAGCTGACACTTTGTGCTAAGCTTACGCTTGAAACTAGGCGAAGTTGAAAATGTTTAATCGATAGAGTCTTAAAGGTGGTTAATTTAATGGGTAATCCGGACGAGATATTCCAACAGCTAAAAAAGATACTGACTCCATATGCTAGCGAAATGGATGTAGTTACAGATACACCCGATAATTATTATTTGAACACGCACCACGTAATGAAAAACAAGAAGCCCATGTATTTTGGCTCAGTAAAAATAAGTAAGAATTATATTAGCTTCCACCTCATGCCTGTTTACGTGTTTCCGGACTTGCTTGAAACTATTACCCCAGAGCTTAAAAAGCGAATGCAGGGTAAGTCATGCTTTAATTTTAAAACTGAAGATACCAAACTTTTTCAACAACTAAAGGCGCTAACTCAAGCAGGCTATGAGAAATATGAAGATACAGGTTACTTATAGTTTTATATCGTCGTATAACACATCGTTGAGAATTGCTTGTAAATAGCGAGCATAAATGTCGACGGGAATTGTTTTTTTAACAGAACTGCTGTTAGGCCTGCCAGCTGTAACAAAGTCCAAAGCCTGGCTTAGCTAAAACCTTACGAAAAAACTCAGTTTTCACTACAATACACAAGGAAGAATTATGATAAAAAATGAAATACCAGCCAGGATTATCCTAACTTTCTTTACTATATTGCCAATTTATTTGGCAGTTGGCTATTTTCAATCAGACAAGCCATTTGTTGCTGTCTCTATGCTTCTTATCTCAGTACTGTTTTTAATTACTCAGTTGAACATCAATCGATTTTTGACATCGGAGAAGAAGCCAAAACCCAAATTAATGGCTTTGCAAATATTTATCTCTGTAATTTCGTTAGCGCTTCTGGCAGCAAAGCTATTAGGTTACACCTGATGCCATCCAATATGTACGTAAGCTAATACTCAGTTTGTTTAAACAATTTTAAACGAACTATATATCTAGTCTTTTCACAGTTTTTAAAAGGATTTTCATGAAGTTTTACCCACACTCGAAGATTAAGACGGATAACCTTCCTACCCTACTTTTCGCAGCAAGAGCCACGAGTGCTCTTGGCTATATCTTTTCACTAGTGACTATTTTACTTTGGATTTCTAGTATATTCCTTGGTCAAAGAACTATGTATGGCGAACCAAATAGCCCAATTCTTTCAGTGACTTGGAATGGCGCGAGAGGTATAGCTTGGCTTTTTAGTGCAGGTACAGTATCTACCGCTTTGTTTTGTTTTATTGTTGGCGGTTTGTGTGCAGCGGTTGTATCATTTGAATATAAATACACTAAGTCGTAAGCCCAAAAATACGAGTACATATTATGAGAAAAGTACCAACCATTTTGCCTGCTATTTTACTACTAGGGTTGCTGTCTGGTTGCACTGCACTTGATGTTGAGCCCTGGACAGCTGAGGAGGTTCTAGGTGACGTGATTTCATCAACAATTACCGGAAATAAAGTGTCTAGTGGTAACCGTTCTAAGTGCAATCAAATAAAAATGCAATGCCCAGCGTCGGATTACAGTGAAAGGTATGTAAATGGTGAAATCAGATGTTCGTGTAGGAGTTAGTTAAGATAGTGAGCAGTACAGAGACTATGTAGCATGGTGAAAACCTAACTTTTAAAAGACATCAAAGGAATGACAATGCCTCTTAAGAAATGGACCTTACAATACTTAGTAGCACTCCCCCTGTTATGCGCTATTTTTGCTAGCGTTCAATATCTTAAAGGGCAATCTATCATTTATTCGCTGGAATTCGGAGCCACTTGGGCTTTCATTTCCATCTTTATCTTTGCAGTCCGCCGTGCTTACAACTTTAAAAGGCGGATTCACTGCGATATATGCAACGATCTACCGTCTCACAACAAAATTAAGTAATCGAGCTTTTAGGCGGTGTTTCCTACTAGACCTTTTATCTTAAGTTAATCAAACGGGTATTAAATGAACACACAAACCGTGCTTTTTTGTTTTCTCTTTTTCTTACTTGTATCAATGCAATGCGAAGCCTCAACGCGGACACTAAAATTTGAAGAAGATGGCTTAGCGGCCACCTACTACCCATCGGGTTCTAATGAGAGAAAAATGGGCGTTTTAGTGCTTGGAGGATCCGAGGGAGGCGTGCCAGAAAAACTCGCTAGTCCAATCGTTGAAGCGGGATTCCCTACCCTAGCTTTAGCTTATTTTAAGGAAGAAGGCTTACCGCCAGAGTTAGAGAGAATACCTCTTGAATATGTAATTCAGGCTATGTCGTGGTTAAAATCACAACCCGAAACCACGCCGGACAACATTATTGTAGTTGGCTGGTCGAAAGGCGCTGAACTGTCACTTCTTCTAGCGTCAAAAGAACCAAGTATTTCAAATGTGGTTGCTATTGCGCCTAGCTCTGTTGTTTGGGCAGGTATTTTGAAAGATTGGAGTAAAGTGCCTGGTTCCAGCTGGACTTACGACGGGCAAGACTTAGCGTTTGTTCCTTTCAACCCGTCGGGTGAAGTTAATGGTTTGCTAGATCTCTATACGCAATCTTTAGAAAATCGAGCAGACAACGGTAAAGCTAATATTCCTGTACAGAAAATCAGCGCCGATGTTGTGTTAATGACTGGCGAAAACGATGAAATTTGGCCCTCGCCTACTATGGCTGAAACAGTTTGTGAAAAAATGAATGCGCGCACTAAACATAAGTGTAAGCACATAAACTACCAAGGGGCAGACCACTTGCTTAACTACGAGTTCTTAAAAGAGGGTAGCGATATGAACCAAACCTTTATTAAGATGCTTACTAATCACAATAACCACTAGTCAGCTTCTTCAATAAATAGAATCATATGACCATTGATGAATTCAATCACTATTGCAAAGCACTCCCCCACACTACTCACGTCGTTCAGTGGGGGAATTCAGAAGTATGGAAAGTAGGTGGTAAAGTCTTTGCTATAGGGAGCATTAGCAAGGACGGACACCCTGCTTTTACCTTTAAAACATCTGAGCAAAACTATTATTTTCTGGAAGAAAAGCCTGGCTATAGGCCTGCACCCTATCTCGCTAGTCGTGGAATGAAATGGATACAACAGTACAATTGCGAGAGTGATGAAGATGAAGCGTTAAAATACTATTTAAGCGCATCTTATAAACTAGTATCGTTAGGGTTAACCAAGAAAATGCAAAAAGAGCTTGGTTTAAATCAACCTCAATAAAGGTGCTTACACCATGTTCAAAGCAAAAGGCTTTACGCGCAATATTCGCCCTTATGTAGAAGCTGAACTAGCGCTAGCTCATAGAAAGCAAAACCAAAACAGCCAACAGTGTGCTTTTTCACACTTAGAAAATGCCCACGTTCTTGGTCAAGCCTCTACAAGGCTACACGTTAAAGTACACGTTCAAATGCTTTTATGGGCAGTGAAACAAGGCAATATTGGTGAGTTTTTTGGTCAACTTTTCAGAATTGCGGGCGCTGCCACAAAAACCGCTTTTGGTTTAGTGCCTACGGGAAATACGGGCGGTACTAATGTGAGCCCATTTAAGGTAATGCCAATTAAACCCGAACTAGACAGAATATTAAAAAAAGCGCGTTCTTATGAAAATTAGAATTAACGTTGTTGATGCGTTCACCAGCGTAAGGTTTAAAGGTAACCCTGCCGCGGTGGTTATCACCGGAAAATGGCTTAGCGATGAAAAAATGCAGGAAATCGCTGCTGAGAATAACCTTTCTGAAACTGCTTTTTTAGTTGAAGATGATAACGGTATATTCGCTATCCGCTGGTTTTCCCCTGTGACGGAAATCGATTTTTGTGGTCATGCTACTTTAGCTTCTGCGTTTGTCATTTTTAGCGAAAATTACCAACTACCGCACATTTCTCTATTCGCCAAGTCGGTTGGGATGATGAAAGTCGTCAAGAAAGACGACGGATTCATTCAAATGGACTTCCCTAATAGAATGCCCCACCCAGTCAACGATGTTCCTGAAGCGTTACTACAAGGGCTTTCTATCAAGCCCAAAAGCATTTTAAAAAATAACCAAGCTTACTTTGCTGTTTATTCTGACGAAGACGACGTTTTAAGCGTAATTCAAGACAGCGAACAACTAAAAACACTAGCGCCTTATGATGTGGTAGTGACAGCGCCTGGTACGCAATTTGATTTTGTTTCGCGTTATTTTTGGCCTGCGAACGGCGGTGATGAAGACCCGGTTACCGGTTCAATCCACACTGGGCTAGCGCCTTATTGGGGAAAAGTATTTGGACGATCAAAACTTATGGCTTATCAGGCATCTAAACGAGGCGGCACATTAAAATGTGAGGTGGCAGGTGACCGCGTGCTTATTTCAGGCCAAGCGGTGTCTTACCTTGAAGGTTATATTACTATCTAACAATTTAAAGAATAAAGCTGTAGAAGGAACTATAAATAAATGCAAAAAGTCGTTGAATTTAAAACTCGAAACTTTTGGTCTAGCCAGCTTAATTTAGACACCCTTAACGAAGAAGTTACCAAATACAACAATCAGGGCTGGCGTGTCATTCAAATAACACCAGTGTCGTCTTTTTCTGCACATGTTCGTTCGGTATTACTCCTTCTTGAAAAATCGAATAGTTAAGAGTAGAAGCTAGAAAGAGCAGACCATTTTATTTACACTCCCGCAGCGCAAACAAAAAAGCGGAAGATATTTAACCTTCCGCTTTCTCTAAGGCAACAGCACATTGCTGCAACTAGTTTTAACTAGGCAAACGCCAAATTAGCGCCCTACTGCAATGCCTTCTCTGCGAGGATCTGCGCCGCCAATTAATTTACCTGATTTAAACTGAATGCCATGAAGACCGCTGTTTAAATCCACTACTTTAACGTTATGGCCGAGTGCCTTTAACGGCTCTTCAAGCTCAGCTATTGGTGTGCCCTTCTCTAACGCAGTGTAGTCGTTTCGATTAGTAATTTTAGGAAGATTGATGGCCTGTTGAATATCCAAGCCAAAGTCTAAAACTCCAATTAGGGTTTGAGCGACGTAGCTTACAATTCTAGAGCCGCCCGGCGAGCCTACAACAACCTCTAAATTCCCCTCTTTGTCGAACACCATTGTAGGGCTCATCGCGCTTCTAGGGCGCTTACCAGGCTCTACTCGGTTAGGTACGGGGAAGCGATCTTTGGTTGGCGAAAATGAAAAGTCGGTAAGCTGATTATTAAGCAGGAAGCCTTCTACCATAATCCCAGAACCAAACATGAATTCAATGCTGGTAGTCATTGATACTGCATTGCCCTCTTTGTCTACTATAGAAACGTGTGAGGTATTGGGCAGCTCCATTGACGTACCAAGTGCTACATTCGCATCGGCGTAAGGATTACCCGCGCGTTTGCGGCGCCACTCTTTATCAACAGCAATACTCTCGGCACGGCGCTGAAGATAAGCGGTATTAATCATGGCCGCAAACGGCAAGTTAGTAAAATCGCTATCCGCTATGAATTTCTCGCGGTCGGCATATGAAAGCGCACTTGCTTGCGTATATAGGTTGGCAAACTCTACTGAATCCGGTGCGTATTGACTAAGGTTAAAACCTTCTAACATTTTTAGAATTTGATAAACGTTTACGCCACCTGAGCTAGGTGGTGCCATACCGCAAATGCGTTTTTCGTGGTACAGGCCACATACGGGTTCACGTTTTACTGGTTCGTAGCTTGCTAAGTCTTCCAACGACATTTGGCCAGGGTTAATCTCCGCATTATTAACCGCTTCCACTATTTTTTCGGCAACTTCGCCTTTCAGTAAATAGTCGCTGCCCTTTTCCGCAATACCTCTTAGGGTTTTAGCTAATTTTTTGTTTTTCTTAACCGTGCCTTCTTTTAACGGCAGGCCTGCCGGGAAGAAATAAGTAGAGCTTGCAGGAAAAGTTTTAAGACCAGGGTGATAGTCCAATGCAACAAGTTTGGCTAAACGCGGCGATACTTTAAAGCCGTCTTCAGCTGTTTTGATTGTATCGTCGAACAGCGTATTCCAAGGCAGCTTACCGAACTCGCCCTGAGCCATTTCTAGCGCTTTTACTGCACCAGGCACGCCAACTGACTTACCGCCTACTACGGCATCTAACCAGCGCATTGGCTTATTACCTTCAATAAACCAATGAGAATTGACAGCTTTCGGTGCGGTTTCACGGCCGTCAAAGGTGTGAAGTACTTTGTTCTTATTATCCCAATAAAGGATAAACGCACCACCGCCAATACCTGACGATTGTGGTTCAACCAGCGAAAGCATCGATTGCACAGCTACCGCTGCATCGATCGCACTTCCGCCCTTTTCTAAAATATTCTTTCCCGCCCAAGACGCATAGGGATTTGCCGCTACAACCATATAATCTTCGGCTTCAAATGCCTTTTTCTCTATGTAGCCTGTTGCCGCTTCTGGTTCTCCGACTTCACGTGTTTGCTTCGCGTTCGCACCAAAAATAAAACAGCTAGATAATGCAAGAGTTACCACTGAAGCTCTGAAAAAAGCACTGCGTCTCAAAATAATACTTCCTCTTATTTAAATTTTTCGGGGTTTATTGGGCGTTTTTTAAGAAACGCATCAAACGCTTCTTGAGCTGCGGTTGTGCCCAACGCTTCTAAAAATATATCAAACTCTTCGTTCATTTGTTGGTTTGTTCGCTCTCCGTCACCTTTTAATAGCGCTTTTGTTTGTTTAAGCGAAAATGAAGGCTTGGCGACGAGTTTCTCTACCGTTGTTTGAACCGTTTGATCTATTTCGTGAGCGTCGACAATTTTTGTCAGAATACCAAATTGATAAGCATCAGCAGAGGTAAAGGGTTCGCCCAGCATTAGCCACTCTGCCGCCTTTATATGACCCGCAACCTTAGGCAAAAGATAACTTGATGCATATTCAGGAACAAGCCCTAAGTTGATGAATGGTAGAACAAATCGGGTATCTGGAGTGGCGTAAACAAAATCGCAATGAAGTAAAAGCGTTGTGCCTATGCCCACTGCTAATCCGTGAACTTGTGCAATAACCGGTAAATTACATGCCGCCAAAGCTCGCATAAAGGCAGCTGTTTCTGGCACCTGAGCGTGATCTTGTTGCTGTGCGAAGTCTCCAATGTCATTTCCTGCAGTAAAACAATCGCCCGCGCCTTTAATAACCACCACTTTGGTTGAGCCATCGTTCTTAACACCTAATATGGCATTCGCCATTTCTTGATACATGTCGCGTGTTAACGCATTTTTCTTATCGGTTCGGTTAAGTGTAATGGTTAAGCATTGCTGATTTGTTTCGGTAATAATGTAAGACATAATTACTCCTTTACTGTCGTCTTTTTGTTTTGGGCGTACTTCAGTTTTCACCCTGTAGGCAATTTCTGTATCATAGCCAGCAAATTCTAATTTCAAAAATAACTAACACTGATGATGTCACTGCCGTTTTCGCTTAAGTATAGCGCTGGTCCTTTATTTATTGCGCTATGCTCCGTTGTCGCGTTTTTCTTTGAGCCTATGTCTGGCAATTATTTGGCTTACGACAGGTACGCCATTCAAGGTCTAGAAACTTGGCGAATAGTCAGCGGCAATATCGTGCATACCAATGGCTACCACCTACTTTTAAATTTAGCAGGTCTGGCGCTATTGTGGGCCCTACACGGTGAACATTATCGCATTGGTTTGTATTTAAAAGTTTTTGTATGGTGCTGCTTAGGAACCAGTGTCGGGCTTTATTTCTTCTCTCCAGATCTAATATGGTACGCGGGTTTGTCTGGCGCATTACACGGTATTTTCGCATGGGGCGCCTGTGTTGATATAAAAGAGAAAATGAAGTCGGGTTGGTTATTGCTTATAGGTCTAGCCATCAAGGTGGGATACGAACAAATTGACGGTAGTAGTGAACAAGTTGCAAACCTGATTGACGCAAAAGTTGCCGTAGACGCGCATTTATTCGGTGCGCTTACGGGTATCGCAATCTTTTTACTTATGTTTATTACGGCGAAAAGAAAATAGAAACTTGAGCGATATAGTGTCACTCTTTTTGCGCATTTTAATTCGTTAAAACAGATAAAATGTGCTGGAACAAAAAATGAAGATCTAAAAAAGGCCCGAATTCATTGAATTTGGGCCTTTTTTGTAAGCTTTTTCCGTCCTTAATAGCTACCGCGCTGTGAGCAACTCAGTGGCTCTTAATCACTGGGTTGCACTCGCAGATTTGCTTATAAGTTTTCTTCAAATAACTTATAGATACGGCGGTATTCATCAAGCCAAGAGCTTGGCTGCACAAAGCCATGTGGCTCTACCGGATAAATGGCCGTTTCAAAATCTTCTTTCTCAAGCTCGATAAGACGCTGTACCAATCGCACGGTGTCGTGGAAAAACACGTTGTCATCAACCATTGGCGCATTGATAAGCAAAGGCTTTTCTAATCCATCGGCAAAATAAATTGGCGAGCTACGCTCAAACGCAATGGGGTCGATATCAGGCGTATTCAGAATATTAGCCGTATATGGCGTGTTGTAATGGGCCCAATCGGTTACCGGACGAAGTGCTGCACCTGCCGCAAACAGATCTGGCGCGGTAAACATAGACATAAAGGTCAAGAAGCCGCCGTATGAACCGCCGTATGTGCCAATACGCTCACGATCTACATTTGCATTTTCAACAAGCCAGTTAACACCATCACGCAAATCTTGCACTTCAGGCGTACCCATTTGACGATAAATAGCGGTTCGCCAATCACGTCCGTAGCCAGCACTAGCGCGATAGTCCATATCTAGTACGACATAGCCTTGCTGCACGAGCATGCTATGGAACATGTATTCTCGGAAGTAACCAGACCACCCCATGTGGGCGTTTTGCAAGTAGCCTGCACCGTGATTAAACACTACCGCTTTATTTGGTGCCGTCTTGTCGTAATTTTCCGGTAAATATACTCGTGCGTAAATAGGTGCATCGGTATGCGACGATTCAATAGCAACGATGTTAGGCACCGCCCATGGAAGTGCATTAAAATCTGCACTGGTGCTTTGCGTGATTTGCTTTGCCGCTGTTGTTTCGTTTGCTGGCTTAATGTAAAGCTCTTGTGGCTGATTCACCTTGCTATGGCTTAGCAGCAAATTTTTACCATCAGGGCTAAGTGAGTAGTCTGTCATACCATTCAAATCAGTCATGGTATCGATGGTATTGTCACTTAAATCTGCACGATAAACTTCGTAAAGCCCCGGGTGCTCCATGTTAGCTTTAAAGTAGATATAATTGTCATCGCTAGAAAGCGTTAAATCGTCAACAATAAAACGGCCGCTGGTTAGCGCGACAGGCTTCTCGCCAGGTTTTTGAACGTATAAGTGAGAGTAACCAGTATGCTCAGACTGATAGTAAAGTGTTTCGCTGTCATTTAGCCAATCAAATGCGTTGAAACGGTAGTTTACCCACGCATCGTCATGAAGCCTATGTTGGTTTTCTAGCGTTTTATTCGCTAAGTCGACCGTTGCAATCCATCGGTCTTTGTTGTCCCACGCTTCTAGCATAACGGCAACAGCGTTACCGTTTTTGTGCCAGCGAATCGAAGGCTTAGTCCAATACCAGCTTTGCAGTAAGGTAATGTCGCGTGGCAAACGATTAACTTCATAGGTCTCGCCTTTTGCTTTCGCGTTTTCTTCTTTTACATCTGCAAGTACGTCGTCATTGTACCCAGGCAAATTAAAGTATTTAAGTTCACTCTTCTCGCCAGTTTTCAAATTAAGCAGCCAAAGTTCATGATTTACCGATTCTGCATCTGCAACACGTTGGCGTACCGGCTTCGCGGCAATACGGCTGTCTTCTTGGATATAATGCGGCATGATGTCGCTGTCATCACGAGTCGGCTTACTTTCCGTGGTGGCGACTACTGCAAAGTTACCCGCAGGTGATACGCTAATACCCGCTAGTCGATGCGACTTATCAAAGTAAAACGGCGCAGGTGCTACACTGCTGTTTTCTTTGGCCAACGCTTTTTGAGCGTCGTCTTTTTCTTGTCTGTTTTTGCGCTGTAGTTTGATATATTCCACCAGCGACTGTTGTTGCTCGGCAATATAATCTTTAGGCGGCTCAACCGCTTTGGGTTCGTCGCTAAACTCCCAGCTCAATAATTCTTCGCGGGTGCCGTTAGATAGGTCTATAGCAATAAATTTGTTACCGCTTAACGCCATTAAGCGGCCATCAGTCATAAATGAAAGCGTTGACAGCGCATTCCCGCCACGCGCGATACGCACGGTTTCACCGTTGGTAAATTGCACATAAACACTGTCTTCAAATGAATAAGCAATTACACCATCATTTCTTACTACACGTTCGTCAAAACGATACTTGTGTAAATCTGACAACGGTGCTTTTACGGCATTTGCAGGGTTTGAGAGTTCAGCAACATAAACATCTGTTAACGCGCTATTCTGTCTTTCTTTTTCAAAAACAATTTTATCGCCATTGACCGACCACCCCATACCTTCGGGTAGCGCGCCCATCCATTGAGGGTCTGACATTATTTGCTTTAAAGTAATTTCACCATTTTTCGCGCTGTTCTGAGGCGCGACATCGGGTGTAACGGTTTGCTGGACAGTGGCAGCAGGAAGCGATGTAGACGCTGCTTGGTTAGATGGTTCGTTAGTCGTGCTTGCACATCCGCCCAACGCAAAAGTAACGCTAGCCGCGATGAGTAAAGAAGAGTATTTTTTCATTATTTTAAGTCGTTGTTATGTAAAAAACGTTAACATTATACGCAGAGCAGTTACTAATGCGCTAACGTTCATCGATTGAGATAGTGAACCAAACGTAAACCATCTGCGTTTATGGTTGTGAAACTGGTCTGTCGGCCTGAACAAAATAACAAAAATTCACTGATGAGGTAAAACACTATGAAAGCGAAAGGTTTTGTACCTGCGTTGCTTGCGCTCAGCTTTTTCACGACTCCTAGCTTTGCGAGCGAGTGCCCCAGCGTACTAAAGTTCATGAAGCGTAAGCTCAACTCACAAGAAACGGTGAATTTGTGTAACGAATATGCCGGAAAGACCCTTTTAGTGGTGAACACAGCCAGCTATTGCGGCTACACGCCACAATTTGAAGGTTTAGAAGCCCTTTATAATGACTACAAAGACAAAGATTTTGTAGTACTTGGCTTCCCGTCGCACGATTTTAACCAAGAAGATAATGATGAAGGCAAAACGGCAGAACTGTGTGAATTGACTTATGGCGTAAAGTTTCCGATGTTTGAACCAATATCGGTAAAAGGTGAAGACGCCGATCCTATGTATAGAATGCTAAAAACCGCCACCGGCAAAGCGCCATCATGGAACTTTAATAAGTACCTTATTGACAGCTCTGGTAAGCAAATAACCCACTACCCTAGTTCAACAAAGCCCACTGATCCGGCTTTTATCGCTGACATAGAGGCACTCCTCAAAAGCGAATAAAACCGCGAATATCAATGCTGCCTATAGGTCACACCAAACGAGAATCTAAAAGCCGCGCATAAAAAAGCCCCGCGTAACACGCGGGGCAATCAAGCACACTCAACTTGGAACACACTTTTAGCTGAAAACATACTTCCTACGTTTTAGCTAACTGCATTAATTTAGTGTGTTTAGTTGTTGGTTAGTTCAATAATTTTTTCGCTTGCTTCAGAAAAAGCCTTGTTTGCTTGCTCTTCGCCCATGTTAAGTCCTTCAGCGTAAACGAATTTAACGTCACTGATACCAACAAAATTTAAAAAGTGTTTTAAATACGGCGTTTGCGTATCAAAGTCTGAACCTGCATACACACCACCACGCGCGGCAAAAACAGTCGCTGATTTATTTTCTAGCAATCCGACAGGACCTGTCTCGGTATACTTAAATGTTATACCAGCTCTTGCAATACGGTCGAAGTAAGCTTTTAAGCTCGATGGGATGCCAAAGTTGTACATTGGCACGGCTAGCACAATTTCGTCAGCCGCTTTTACTGCTTCAACAATGTCATCAGAGACTTTTACCAATGCCTGTTGTGATTCATTTCGCTCAGACGCCTCAGTCATCCACGCTTGCATTTCTTCACCTGTTAAATGAGGCAGTGCCAGAGAGGCAACATCCACGCGGTTAATGTGCACAGAACCGTCATTCTCAATTTTTGAAAGGTACTCGTTTGCAAGCTTTGAAGAATTACCTTGGTTGCCATTTAGGCTGGAAAATATAGCCAGTACTTTTTTCATGCCGAACTCCAATATTCGTTGTTTCGATAATATATGGCTATATTACGGCAATCGGGTGGGATGAAAATATCAAAAACATGAAGGCTTCGTTCTATTTTGTAGAACAAACTGCCAAGGAATAGAGTAAATGTGAAATTATTGAAAACATTACATTACGTTAATGTTGCAAGGAGGTTGATCTTCTCTTATTTGCTCAGCGTAACCGAGTTTGCCACAACACAATTAAGAGGATACAAAATATGAGAAGGACCAAAGCGCTCCTTGCATGTTCAATATTACCACTGTTTTTAATTGGCTGCTCGGATGACGACGACGATGTCGTACAAGAGCCCACACCCACCCCAGAATACGCAAACGTTCGAGTTGTTCACGCAGCATCAGACGCACCAATGGTAAACATCACTGCTAACGACGCCATACTCAACGATCTTGAAAGCGTTGATTACCAAGTTGCTTCATCTCGCTTCGAAGTCGAGACAGGCATGTACGATATTGGTGTTACAGGCATTCTTCCAGGTGAAAACGCTGAAGTGCTGCAAGCTGACGTTACTTTAGAAGCTGACATGAACTACGATATTTTTGCCGTAGGTAATGTTGGCGATGAGTCGTTATCGCTTTTAACGGTGACCAGTATGGAAACCGCAGTTGACGCGGGTAATGCTCAAGTACAGATTGTACATGCAGCATCAATGGCTCCTATGGTTGATATTTATGTTACGGCACCAGATACAGATATCACTGCCGAGCAGCCGCTTGTTACTGCTGAATTTACTGACGTGACAGATTTGATTCAAGTACCCGCGGGCGATTATCAAATTCGTATTACACCGGCCGGTGAGACAACGGTTGTATACGACTCTGGTACGGTAAACCTTGCAGACGGTGCCGATTTGCTTATCGCTGCCACTAATAACGTAGGTACAGGCGATTCACCAGTAACATTACTGGCCGCGGACGGTGATGGAAGCTTCAAGATTTGGGATGCAGAAGCAGGTGCTGCTATCCGCGTTGTGCACGGTATCAGCGACGCACCAGCGGTTGATGTTGTAGCAAATAACGAAATAGTATTGGTGGACGGAATACAGTTCCCGCGCACCACAGACTATTTGTCTGTTGCAGCCGGTGACTATCTTATTGACGTTGTAGCCGATAGCGACAACAGTGTTGTGGCAATTGACGATGCTGAGTTGACACTAGAAGTAGGTATGTCTTATACCGCTATCGCAAACAACGTTTTGGCTGCACCAGAACTTGATGTGCTTGTTGATATGCCCCGCTCCGTAGCGACAGAAGCGAAAGTGCGTATTGTACATGCTTCACCTTCAGCGGGTAACGTCGATATTTACGTAACCGCAGATGGTGAAATTGATGCGGTTGACCCGGCATTTGCCGATATTGCCTATGAGACTGGCGAGCTTGTTGAAACAGGTTACGTAAGTCTTGCAGAAGGTGACTACGTCGTTACGGTTACACCAACAGGCACCAAAACAGCGGCAATCGAAACAGGTGTTTTAACGCTTGAGAATGGTGAGATTTACACTGCTATCGCATTAGATGGTGCAATGGAAGGCGATTTACCTCAATTAGCGTTGCTTGATGGCCTAGCACCACCTCCACCAGCTTTTAATGCTGACATGACTTACAATGTAAACTTAAGTGGTTCACAAGAAGTGCCTGCCGTTACTACTATGTCTATGGCAACTGCAGTGGTCGAAATTGACGAAGACTTACCGGCGTTTAGCGTAAGTGTTGACGTATCAGGCTTAACGGATGTTACTGGTGTACACGTACACGATGGCGGCATTGGTATGAATGGTCCGGTTGCTTTCCCACTGACTGATGCTGGTAATGGTACTTATGTTCTCGCTGAAACTAATATTTCACCTAGCAACTTAGACGCGCTGACTAGCGGTGAGTGGTATTTAAATGTTCACACTACCGCTAACCCTAACGGTGAAGTGCGTGGTCAGATTGTTCCCGACACAACTGCGGTAGTAACATTTTCACTAAGCGGCAGCCAAGAGGTACCAGCAGTTGACACCATGGCAATGGGGTTTGGCTATGCGCTCTTCGACACCACAAACAACAACGTTTCTCTTGTGGCGGTAACCACTATTGAAAATGCGACTATGGCGCACATTCATACTGGGTTTGCTGGTGAAAATGGTGACGTACTTGTAGGACTTGTGGAAAGTGAAAGCACCGCTGGCGTTTGGATGACAGACGGAAGCATAGCACTAGATGAAGCCACAGCTACGCAACTACTGGCAGGTGGTCATTATGTGAATGTGCATACAGCAGCTAATACTGGTGGTGAAATTCGCGGCCAAATCACGCCTGATAATATTGAAGTGTACGGCATCATCGCAAACGGCCTACAAGAAGTGCCTGCAGTAACTACAACAGCAAGCGGCGCTGGTGCATTTACTTTGAATACATCTACAGGTGTACTGTCAGGCAGCGTTACCATTACCGGTATGACAGCAAACATGGCTCACATTCACGAGGGTGAAATGGGCGTAAATGGTGATGTTCTAATTGGACTTACTGCCGGAACCAGCGGTATGTGGTCTGTGCCAGCTAATACTACGTTAACCGCTGAGCAAATGAATGTTATGGCAGACGGAGGTCTTTACACTAACTTCCACTCAGATGCATTCCCAAGCGGTGAAATTCGTGGACAAATTACGCTAGGTTTTGACTAGTAAAAAATTGCTAAACCCATTGTGTTTCAATTATATTGAGACCCAATGAACCTAAAATAAAAAAAGGGGCAAACGCCCCTTTTTTGTGTTTCTCGACAAGAAGATTTTATCTATATGGTATTTAGCGCCGTGTCGAAATCTGCAATCAGATCCTGAGTGTCTTCAATACCTACCGAAATACGCAGCATGGTATCGGAAATACCCATTAACTCACGCTCTTCTGCCGTGTTCTCAAAATAAATAGTAGGCGCAACTGGTAGCGCTAAGGTGCGATTATCCCCTAAGTGCGTGGCGCAAATAACTAACTTCATTTCGTTTAAAAACGCCACTGGATCAGCACCGTCGATAAGGTCAAAACTCAAAATTGCGCCGTAGCCGTCGTTTAGGTATTCCCTTGCCATGAAATGCTGAGGGTGGTCGGCAAGACCTGGATAAAAGACTTTAGATACCTTGGGGTGATTATCTAGGAACGTCGCCAACTGCATAGCATTATGCTGACTTCGTGATAAACGTAAATCTAAGGTTTCCATGCCTAGGGCAATGGCCGTCGCTGATTGCGGTGCCAATGTAGCGCCTAAATCGCGTAAACCTTTCTTTTTGATTTGCGTAATGCCCCACTGTGCAGTATCTGCAACCTGATAAGCTGGTTTTAGATTACTAAACTTAGTCCAGTCATAGTTACCCGTATCGATGACAGCACCACCTAAAACGTTACCGTGACCTGCAATGTATTTTGTCAGCGAGCAAAACACTAACGACGCTTTAACATCTTTAGCGTAAAAAACAGGGGGTGGCGTCATGGTGTTATCAACCATAAACAGCATGTGCTTCTCTTCGCAGAATTGACCGATGGCGTGAAGGTCGGCCACCTGTGTCACAGGGTTAGCTACGGTTTCGGTGTAAACGCCTTTTGTGTTTGGCTGGTAAGCTTCTTTGACTTGCTGAATGTCGGTCACATCTGTGTAGGTAACCTGCACACCAAAATCTTTAATGGTTTCAAAAAAGCTTCGCGTATTACCAAATAGGTATTGGCTTACAATTAAATGGTCGCCGGCTTTGAGTAAAGCAAATAACGAGCTGCTTATCGCCGCCATTCCGGTTGAGTAACATAAGGTACCTACACCGCCTTCCAGATCATTAAGCATATTTTGCAGTGCCGCCACAGAAGGTGACGATGAACGAGAATAAACGTGAGCAGCTCGTTTACCTTGAAACGCATCGATGATGCCCTGCGCATCTTTAAACTCGAAAAGAACTGAATTAGACGTGCTGCTGTGAACACCACCATGTTCAGGCGTATTTAGCATGCGATCAGAATGAACCTGACGGGTTGTGAATCCCAATTTTGTCACGGGTGAAGCTCCGAAAATAGATGTTTGCGACCGAGCCGAGTGCGCACCAGTACTCTGAGTTGATACGGTTGCGTACTTACCACTTCAATAGAAATGATTATGGCTTTGTAATGCAGTTTTTAGGATATTTTGCGCAAACATTATCATAAAACGTATAAATAGTTTGCATTTGTTCATCTATGTTAGTCACTTTCTGAATAATTGGCCCCAACACAATCATCTTTCTGGCGTAGTCCAACCCAATGACTTGTATAGGAATTTCGGCTTCTCGTGCAATGTGCATAAAGCCTGTTTTCCATGGATAAATGGGGCTTCGCGTACCCTCTGGCGCTAACGCGAGTATTAATTGATCTGCTTCCTTTATCTTATTTGCAATAGACGTGACCACCCCATGCGCTTTACTTCTCTCTATAGGAATACCGCCTAATCTTTTAACAATAGCGCCCAAAGGGGGCGCAAAGATGGTGTGCTTTCCGAAAAAATTAATGTTTAGCTTAAAGGAAAAAACCACGAACAAGCCAATAAAGAAGTCCCAGTTCGATGTATGCGGTGCTACCGCTAAAATGGCTTTTTTCTGATTGATTAGTTCACCTTCTACACGCCAGCCCCTTTTTGTCAGCACCCACGCTGCGAACGACGACAACCAGTTGGGCCACTTGCGAGGAACATGCTCTCCAACGTTAACACTATTGGCCCGTTGAGAGTGGGTTTGAGGGTGTGAGGTTTTTGTCATTATTATTATGCTCTGCTTAGTACACTTAGGTTATCTATTTGCTAATTTATTTTCTGAGGCTTCGAAGTGGAATGCCGTAACGAAAAGCGCTTTACTTTCCATATTGTACCCGCATATTAATTAACAGAGTAAAACGTTGGAGAGTGCGCAATTTGGCGAAGAGTAATCAAAATGGGTTTGTAACGCAATTGTTAACAATGCAGCGTTTTGAATTCTTAGAGAATATGGGCTTAATATAGCTATGTGTATTTTATTTATCGCAAACAATATGCGAGATGATTACCGGCTTATCATTGCTGCGAATCGGGATGAGTTTTACGCACGACCAACCGCGCCGTCTTCATTTTGGAAAAGCCACCCGCATTTGCTCGCCGGACAAGACTTAGAAGCTAATGGAACCTGGATGGGTGTTACGCGTAACGGATATGTGGCGGCGCTTACTAATGTAAGGGACCCACACAACATCAATAAAAATGCGGTATCGCGAGGCGAATTGGTCGCCAACTGGCTGAAGCACGACTCAGTCGAAATGAAGCCTGTTGCACAATCGCAATACTTGGCAACGCTAGAAAAAACGCGCCACCGATACAACGGCTACAACCTGTTATTCGGAGATATAAATTCGCTCAAGGTTTACAACAACGTAAACAATTCGACCCACATAATCGACACTGGTGTCTACGGTTTGTCTAACGCGGATATTGCCACACCTTGGCCAAAAGTCACGCAGGGCGTTACCGCATTGAACGATTATGTTTCCAAACAAAACATCATTAATGATGAAGACTTATTTGATATTTTACGTTACGACAATAAAGCCGACGATGCCTTGTTACCCGACACGGGCGTAGGCTATGAGTGGGAAAAGGCGTTGTCTTCCATTTTTATTCAATCCGAAAAATACGGAACGCGTACCTCTACACTGCTATTAGTAGATAAAAACAATACGCTGACCTGGAAAGAACGACGCTTTTCAGACAAAGGCGAAGCACAAGAAACCCGCGCTTTTTCTTTTTCAATTTAGGGTGTTTTTGAAATGAAACTTTCGTTTACGTTTTCTTTCCTCGACTAATTGAAATATTTTCAACCTTTAGGGGTCGTTTTTTCTACCATCGGTGGCATAATGCCAGCCTGCTATCTTTTGCATACCAACGTAACGTGAGGACATATCGTGTTTGAAGTATTACCCCATCTCGCCCCAGATCCAATTCTTGGCCTGTCAGCTGCTTTTCGTGAAGACACCAACCCAAACAAAATCGATTTAGGTGTTGGCGTATATAAAGATGAGCAAGGTAATACCCCTATTCTTTCAAGTGTCGCAAAAGCGCAAAAAGTGCTTTTAGATACCGAAACTAGCAAAACCTACATCACGCCTCAGGGCAACCAAGGTTTTATCGACGGTATGTTGTCTTTGCTATTAGGTAAGACTAGCCCCGTTCTATTAGCAGACCGCGTTGCAGCGGTTCAAGCTCCAGGTGGTTGCGGTGCATTGCGTATTCTTTCAGAACTACTTGCCCGTTGTAACGACAACGCTAAAGTATGGGTAAGCGACCCAACATGGGCGAACCACATTCCACTTATCGGCTCGGCGGGTCTTAAAATCGAAACCTACCCGTACTTCGATAAAGCGTCAGCGAGCATTCGCTTTGACGCTATGATGGAAACCCTTCGCAAAACTGAAAAAGGCGATATCGTTCTTCTACACGGTTGCTGTCACAACCCTACAGGTGCTGATCTTACTAATGCACAATGGGATGAAGTACTAGAAGTAGCAAAAGAGCGCGAATTCCTGCCTTTCATTGATGTGGCTTACCTAGGTTTTGGTGAAGGCTTAGAAGAAGACGCGTACGGCATGCGTTTGTTGGTAGAAAACCTACCAGAGGTTATTGTTGCAGCTTCTTGCTCTAAGAACTTTGGCCTTTATCGCGAACGTGTTGGTTTGGCTGCCATCATTACTGAAGATTCAGCAACCCGTAAAATTGCTCAGGGTCAAATTCAGTCAATCGCACGTGGCATCTACTCTATGCCACCGAGCTACGGCGGCGCGTTGGTAGACATTATCCTAGCTGACGAAGCCCTTAACAACGAGTGGGTATCTGAAGTGAACGAAATGCGCGATCGCATGAAATCACTCCGTGCAATGCTAGTTCAAAACCTTCACGATAATGGCTCGCCTAAAGACTTTAGCTTCGTAAACGACCAAAAAGGTATGTTCTCGTTCTTGTGTATTACTCCAGAGCAAGTGCGCGAAGTGCGTGAAAAGCACAGTGTGTATTTTGTTGATTCTAGCCGCGTGAACATTGCGGGCATCAACCAAGAAAACGTAGAAACACTTGCTAAAGCATTGGTATCAGTGCTTTAAGTACGAACTATTGATTCTTAAGATTCGAAAGGCAGGGTTCACACCCTGCCTTTTTTATTGCCTTCAAATTACCCGTCTTCCTATTTCTGCGATGAACGCCCCAACCACGCTGTCAGTAGCGGTTAGTCACACTTTTTAACAAATTCACGCAGTGCGCTATACGCCTTTTAGTAGGGCAAGCCGGATATAATCGTTACACTGTAACAATGTTGACGTACACGTTAACTTGGTATTTATTACGACTGACTTATAACAATGAGATTAACGACAAGAACAAGGATCACCCATGTCTAAAGTAAGTGTATTTTGTCTTTCTGCCGCGCTACTTGGCAGTGCAATGCAAGTAAATGCTAAGGAAGGCATGTTCACGCCAGAACAACTCCCTTCAATTGCCGGCGATTTAAAAGAAACAGGCTTAGCAATCCCTGCTAGTAGTATTAACGACCTAACCGCGTTTCCTATGGGCGCGATTGTTTCACTAGGTGGCTGTTCAGCATCGTTTGTCTCTGACAAAGGCTTGGCCGTTACTAATCACCACTGTGCGCGCGGCTCTGTTCAATATAACAGCACCCCAGAAAACAACTATTTAAAAGATGGTTTCCTAGCAAAAGAAATTGGTGAAGAACTGCCGGCCGCGCCGGGTACACGCATGTTCGTTACGGTCGATTTTTCTGATGTAACCGACAACGTCATTGGCGGTATCAGCGATGACGTTCAAGGACGCGAGCGCTACGACCTCATTGAAGCGAACCGCAAAGCATTAATTGCAGAATGTGAGTCTGAAGCAGGCTTCCGCTGCTCTGTGCCTTCGTTTTTCCAAGGCCTTGAGTATAAGCTAATTAAGCAAATGGAAATTCGTGACGTGCGCATTGCCTACGCGCCTGCTGATTCAATTGGTAAATACGGTGGTGATGTAGATAACTGGATGTGGCCTCGTCATACGGGCGACTTCTCTTTCTATCGTGCTTATGTGGGTAAAGACGGTAAACCCGCTGATTACAGTGAAGAGAACGTGCCGTTTAAACCTGACCATTTCTTGAAAGTTTCGGCAGCTGGACTTGAAGACGGCGACTTTGTTATGGCAGCGGGCTACCCTGGCTCTACTAATCGCTATGCGCGTTTATCACAAGTGTCGTACACGTTTGATTGGTTATATCCCACTTACCTTGAACTGGTAGACGCGTGGATCAAGACTATCGAAAGTGCATCTGAAGAAGGCAGCGATGCGCGTATCAAATACGAAGCATTGTTAGCGGGTCTTAACAACTTCCACAAAAATACGTTAGGCCAGCTTTCTGGCGCTAAACGCGTTGGACTTGTTCCACGTCGCGCTGAGCGTGAAGAGCAACTAGCTGCATGGCTTGATAAAAACGGTAAGAGTGAAATGAAGCAAGCACTAGCCGATCTTGATGCGGTTAGTGCTGAACAAATGCAAATGAACAAGCAAAACTTCTGGTACAACAACCTAAGTCGTGCACAACTCTTGTCGTCAGCTCAAACCCTGTATCGCAATGCCATCGAAAAAGAAAAGCCGGACGCAGAACGTGAATCTGGATTTCAGGACCGCGATCAAATTCGCCTGAAAGAAGGCGTAGAGCGCATTGAGCGTCGCTTTGATCCGGCCGTTGATCAGGCCGTTTGGCAAAAAATGATTAGTATGTACCTTGAACAGCCTGAAGAAAACCGAGTAGCCGCGTTCGATAAAGCAGTAGGCATTGATAGTGATACTGACGGAAAAACACTTCAGAAGAAGTTAAAGGCGTTTTACGACAAGACTTCATTGACTAACACTGAAGAACGTTTGAAATGGTTAACTGCAAGCCGCGCTGATTTCGAAAATAGCAACGACCCGTTCATTAAACTTGCGGTTGCCCTGTTCGATACCGAGATGGCTATTGAAGATAAGAGCAAAACGCTAAGCGGTAAAGCTGCCGCGCTTCGCCCTAAATACATGAGTGCCATTATTGAGTGGCAAAAATCTTTGGGCAGCCTTGCTTATCCAGATGCAAACAGTACGCTGCGCGTCACTTACGGTAACGTAATGGGCGGCTCGCCAAAAGACGGTCTGATTTACGAGCCGTTCACTCGTCTTGAAGGTATTACTGAAAAAGACACGGGCGAGACACCTTTTGACTCTCCTAAAAAGCAGCTTACGCTTATTGAGGACAAGAAATACGGACCTTACAAGTTAGAAGCTATTAACAGCGTGCCGGTGAACTTCCTGACGGATTTAGATTCAACCGGCGGTAACTCAGGCTCAGCAACGCTTAACGCCAAAGCAGAGCTTATCGGTTTGTTGTTTGACGGTACGTTTGAGAGCGTCAATTCTGATTGGGATTTTGACCCGAAAACAACCCGTACCATCCATGTAGATAGCCGCTACATGTTATGGGTAATGGAATACGTTGACGGTGCAACGAACCTCATCGAAGAGATGACCATCGTTAAATAACCACCAAATAATGGGGTCAGAGTACTTTTCTGCCTCCAAAAAAATGGCAAAAATGGGGGCAGAGTAAATTTCTGTCTCCCATTTCCGTTAACTGAAAAGGAGATCGTTATGAGGTTACTAATAAGGCTTGTTAGTTTAGCCGTGGCTGCGTACTCGTGTTATAGCGGAGCTGTAACCGGTGAGTGGAAAGCATCTATCGCTATTATTTCGCTATGTGCGTTGATGTTCCTAATTACGTTTATTTCCAAGGCACGCGGCGGTACGCCAGGCTCTCAAAGCGATGGCGCCTCAGCGATATACACACCAAGCAGCAGTTCAAGCTCATCTTGTAGCAGTGATGGCGGTGGTGGAGATTGCTAAAACTCAATGGGGTCAGAGTACTTTTTTCAGTATTTAAAGTACTCTGACCCCAATGTTTTATTTGAGGTTGCGGAGGCCTTGGGTGAGGAGTCGGTCTAGTGCGTTGGCGAAGTTTTGTTTGTCACGTTGGGAGAAGGCTTTTGGACCGCCTGTGTGTTCGCCGCTTGAACGCATGGTTTCCATAAAATCACGCATGCCCAGTATCTGCTTGATAGACGACTTGTCGTATTCTTCACCACGATTATTTAATGCTAGCGCATTTTTTGTCAGTACATCAGCGGCCAATGGAATGTCATTGGTAATCACCAAGTCACCCGCTTCACACTTCTCTACTATATAATCGTCAGCGGCATCGAAGCCTGACGGCACTTGCGTTAAGGTTATGTGCTTGTCTGGTGGAACAGACATGGAATGGTTAGCCACCAAAGACAAAGGCAGCTTGGTACGTCTGGCTGCCTTAAAAAGAATGTCTTTGATCACTGCAGGGCACGCGTCGGCGTCAACCCATATATGCATGGTCGTATCTCATAACTGAATCTAATTACGCTAGCATACCACCATCTACCACCACTGTCGTGCCAGTCGTGTAGGTTGAAGCGTCTGATACTAAGTACAATACCGTGCCCGCCATTTCATCTGGGTCAGCGACACGGCCTAGTGGAATAACTTTAAGCGCGTGCTTCAAGATTTGCTCGTTAGTTGTTAATGCTGACGCAAATTTAGTATCGGTTAAACCTGGCAATAATGCGTTTACGCGAATGTTCAAGCTACCGCACTCTTTTGCAAATGACTTAGTCATGCTGATAACCGCAGCTTTGGTAATAGAATAAATCCCCTGCATGTCACCCGGTGTTACACCGTTTACCGATGCCGTGTTTAGAATGACGCCACCGCCCTGCTCTTTCATCATTTTGCCAGCTTCAATTGACATGAAGAAGTAGCCACGAATATTGACGTCTACAGTTTTATTGTAGGCACCAAGGTCAGTATCTAAGATATGCCCAAAGTAAGGATTGGCTGCCGCGTTGTTTACTAAAATATCCAGTTTTCCAAAATCGCGCTTAATGACGTTAAATGCTTCTGTAATTTGCTCCATTTCACCCACATGACACGCTAGCGCTGTCGCCTTACCACCTGCGTCACGAATTGAAGAAGCCACGGCTTCACAGCCGTCAATTTTGCGGCTTGATACAATTACATGCGCGCCATACTGGGCAAGCAAACGGGCAATAGACTCACCGATACCGCGACTTGCACCTGTAACCAGTGCCACTTTTCCTGTTAAATCAAAAAGGTTCTTCATTGTCATATCCTTAATTCTTGCTGATAAAGTGCTGTGTGCTTAATTTCTCTTATTAACGCTTGTTGCGGTGCCTGCTCTAGGCCAACATACCGCCGTCGAGTACTACTGACTGACCCGTCATGAATGACGACTCATCACTACACAACCAAGCAATGGCATTAGCAATCTCTTCTGGTTTACCCAAACGCTTCATTGGATTGGCGCCAATAAGCCCTTTTTGACCTCTTTCATCCAATTTTGATAAAACGCCTTGCACCATAGGAGTATCTACAAAACTTGGACAAACAGCGTTAATGCGAATGTTCGCCCTTGCGTATTCCACCGCCGCCGATTTAGTAAGCCCCACTACCCCATGTTTGGAAGCGCTGTAAGCGCTAATCATAGGTGCAGAGCGCAATCCAGCTACAGAGGCAATATTGATGATGTGGCCACCGCCTGTCGCCGTCATATGCTTGAGGGCGTTTTTCATGCAATACCATACGCCAGCTAAGTTGACCTGAATATTCTTCATAAACATGGCATCATCGACTTCAGTTAGCGGAGCTGGAAAATGGTCGATACCCGCATTATTAATAACCACATCAATCTTGTCGTTATGAGAAAGCGCCGTGTCGAACATCGCTTTTACCTGAGCCGGTTCGGTAACATCCACTGCCACCGCATAGGCGTTGCCACCTGCAGCAACAATTTCTTCAGCCAATGTTTTGGCATTACCTTCGTTTAAGTCGGCAATGCCTACTGTTGCACCACGCGCACTCAATACGCGAGCCGAAGCAGCACCGATACCCGAGCCACCACCAGTAATAAGAATATGCTTGCCTTCGACATTTGCAGCTACATTCATTAGCTATACTCCAATTTCGTGAACAAGCGCAACGCTGTTAAATAAAAGTCACTGCGCATGCTCTTTGTTTTGAATGATTAAAAATAACTCGCTTTTACGTTGTTACACGTTGCCTCGCGTGAAGAAAGCACTTCAATATCGCGACTGACCAGCGGTAATTCCCAATTTAAGAAGTATTCCGCGGCCGCTAATTTACCTTCATAAAAGTCAGCATCCTGCTCGCCTGCACCGTTAGCGAGTGCTTGTTCGGCAACATTTGCCTGGCGCAGCCAAATCCAGCTCACCACACAACTTGAAAAGATATTTAAAAAGCAGCTCGCGTTAGTTAGTAAAACAGGCTGTTTATCAGAGCGCAGATCGGCCGCAGCTTGTTGTATTAAACCGCCAAGCTGGTCTAAGTATGGTTTTAATTTTGCAGCTAGCGCCTGTGCTCTGGGCGTTTCTGCGCGCTTCATATCGCTTGTTACACGAGAAAGCAGCACCTGAAGGCCTTTGCCGTCGTGCTGCCATAACTTTCTTCCCAGCAGGTCTAACGCCTGAATACCATTCGTGCCCTCATGAATTGGGTTTAAGCGGTTATCGCGCCAGCACTGCTCAACAGGATATTCACGGGTGTAGCCCGCACCACCTAGAATTTGAATTGCCAAATCGTTGGCTTTAGGGCCAAACTCCGAAGGCCACGCTTTGAACACGGGTGTTAAAAGATCTAAAAGCTGAGAAAGTTCGGTACGCTTTTCGCTGTCAGTTTCCGTTTCCATCTCATCGATGAGCATGCTGCCGTACAAGCAGAGGGACATACCGCCTTCACAGTAGGCCTTTTGCGCTAGCAACATACGTCGCACGTCACCGTGATTGATAATAGGTGTAGGCTCGTCTTCTGGCGCAAGATTAGGCGCAGCGCGACCTTGGGTACGATCTTTTGCGTATTCTAGTGAGTAACGGTACCCGCGATACCCTATCATGGCAGCACCATAGCCCACGCCAATGCGTGCTTCGTTCATCATCATGAACATGTAGCGCAAACCCTGGTGCGGCTCGCCAATCAGGTAGCCGTGGCAGTCACCATTTTCGCCAAAGGTTAGTGCGGTTGAAGTCGTACCTCGGTAGCCCATTTTATGTATAAGACCAGCAAGGGTTACGTCGTTGCGCACATCTGGATTGCCGTCAGCGTCGAGACGGTATTTAGGTACAGCAAATAAGGAGATGCCTTTTACACCAGCTGGACCACCTGGAATTTTCGCCAACACCAAATGTACGATGTTGTCGGAAAGCTCATGCTCACCACCTGAGATATAAATCTTGCTGCCTTTGATTCGATACGTACCATCATCTTGCGGCCTTGCTGATGTACGAATATCTGCAAGTGACGAACCGGCATGGGGCTCGGTAAGTGCCATGGTGCCAGTAAAGTCACCCGCTAGCATTTTTGATAGAAACGCACTTTTGATATCTTCGGAGGCAAAGTGTTTAATGACATTGGCGGCCGCCGCAGTTAAGAAAGGGTAAGCGGTTGACGATGGGTTTGCCGCTAAAAAATAGCCCGCGCAGGCATTCATCACGGTAACAGGAAGCTGCATGCCGCCATCTTCAAAATCGAAGTGACCCGCGATAAAGCCCGATTCTCTATAAGTATCGAAGGCCACTTTTACGTCGTCAATCATAGAGACTTTAGTGCCATCGAATGTAGGCTCGTTTTTATCAGCAACGGCATTATGAGGAAGAAATAACTCTTCTGCCATCTTCTCGGCCATATCAATAACAGCGTTGAAGGTTTCTACATTGTGCTCTTCGAAGCGAGCTTTTTCACATAAGGCTGCGGTGTTTAATACTTCGTACAGCTGAAATTGCATTTCACGGCGGGGAATAAGTTGATCGGCCATGGTGTCCTGTCCTCTACGAAAACTTGTTAACACATTGTGTCATATTCGTTATCGTGCCATCATTGTCATTAATGACACAATAATGGTCAATCACGCCAACAATCACTGAGTTTTATCTTATTTTATAACTCGAATTATTTTTATGAATAACACGAAGTTCACCGTTACCGTACTCGGCTTTAACCAAGCCTTGGCATCTGCCATTACAGGAGCCCTCGATGTATTTGCTTTCGCAGGTATTAGTTGGCAGCGAATACACAACTTACCAACCAAACCACAGTTCAAAGTACAGTTGGCCAGTCACCATGGGCAGCCTATTCTTTGCTCTAATCAAGTTGTTCTACAGCCCAATATCGCCATCGAAGAAGTCTCACACACTGATGTCTTGTTAATTCCCACCATTGGTGGCGATATTGATGAAGTGCTAGAAAGCACAGCGCCTCTGCTTGTACACATAAGGCGTCTGCAGAAAATGGGGGCCGACATTGCCGCCAATTGCACCGGTACTTTCCTTTTGGCCCAATCTGAATTATTGGATAATAAAATTGCCACTACACATTGGGGATATGCAGATAAATTTAAGGCCATGTACCCTACCGTAAACTTACAACCCGAGAAAATGGTTACTGAAGACGATACGGTGTTTTGTGCAGGCGGCGGCATGGCGTGGATTGATTTATCTATCTTGTTGATAGAACGCTACTGTGGTCATCAGATTGCGAGCGATACGGCAAAATCCCACGTTTTGGATGTGTCCAGAACAAGCCAAACTATTTACGCCAGCAGTCGTCAGCGACGATTTCACTCAGACAAGGACATTAAAGCGGTACAGTCTTTTCTGGAAAAGAACGTACAAAATAAATGTACGCTAAGCGAACTAGCGCTACGGCATAATATGACCGAACGCACACTTATACGCCGATTTAAAAACGCGTGTGATATTACACCAGGTCAGTATTTACAGTCGCTGCGCATTGAGCACGCGAGAAAGCTCTTAGAAACCTCTAGTATGCCGTTAGAGAGCGTGATTAGCGCTGTAGGCTATGAAGACCTTAGCTCGTTCACCCGACTATTTAAAAAAACGACTGGTTTATCACCTTCTCAATACCGAGCGAAATTCAAGCGAGGCTGATTTGATTTAGATGGTTAGTAGACTACTTGCACCAAAAAATATCTCTCTATTAAGTTTGATGTTCCATGCCTGTGCACACAGGCTTTTTAGTTATATTCAATCTAACTAATATTGTGCATTTTCGATGAAAAACGCCTTGGTTTGCACAAATTTGAAGTTTTTATGTAAAAGTTTGTGTAAAATGCAGCGCCAAGCATAGATTGTTATTTTTTGTGCTAAAAACACTACAAAAGTATAAATTTAAAATCATCTTGGTGGAAACATGAGAACACACAAAATCGCCACACTAGCGTTAGCCGTTAGTGCTGCGTTCAGCTCTTCAGTTCTTGCACAAGAGGCCGCGACGACAGAAAAAAAAGAAGCCTCACTTGAACAGATTACCGTTACTGCGCAAAAGCGTACTCAGTCAATTCAGGAAGTACCTATTTCTGTTGCGACGCTAAGCGGTGAGAAATTCGAAAGCCTATTCTCTGGCGGTGAAGATATTCTTGCTCTAGCGGTTCGCGTACCTGGTCTTTATGCTGAGTCATCAAATGGTCGTGTTGCACCGCGTTTTTATATTCGTGGTCTAGGTAACACCGACTTCGACCTTGCTGCATCACAACCTGTTTCTATTATCATGGACGAAGTGGTAATGGAAAACGTGGTACTTAAAAGCTTCCCGCTTTTCGACGTTCAGCAAGTTGAAGTACTTCGTGGCCCACAAGGTACACTATTTGGTCGTAACACCACTGCTGGTATCATCAAATTTGATACAGTAAAACCAACCCAAGACGTTGAAGGTTACGCGAAAGCAGGCTTCGGTTCATACGGTACAATGAACTTCGAAGGCGCTATTAGCGGCGGCCTTACTGACGAACTTTCTGCCCGTCTTTCTGTATTGTCACAAGAGCGTGATGATTACATCGACAACGCAGCAACAGGTCAAAACGACGCATTAGGCGGCTTCGACGAAAAAGCATGGCGCTTACAGCTTCTTTGGGAGCCATCAGCGGACTTCTCTGCACTTCTCAACGTACACGGCCGCGACTTAGACGGTACTGCTTCAATTTTCCGTGGAAACGTTTTTAATAAAGGCAGCAATGACCTTAACGATAGCTACGACCGCGAAACAGTAAGCTACGACGGCGATCTAGAAGGTAACGGTACAGATAACAACCCACAGTCTTATGAAGGTTTAGGTGCATCACTTAAACTAGAATACGACATGGACGATGTAACCTTTACTTCAATCTCTGCAATTGAAACCGCTGAAGGTTCAAGCCTTGGCGACATCGACGGCGACGCGATTGCTTCACAAAACTTTGTGACTCAAGATAACCTTGACGATCTAGAGCAGTACACGCAAGAATTTCGTTTAGCAAGCAACACCAGCGACCCAATGAACTGGCAAGTAGGTGCTTTCTATTACGACGCATCGTTCAACGTAACCAGCATCGACGGTTTCTTTGGCGCGACTACGGTATTCCATGAAAACCAAACATGGGCGGTATTCGGTCAGTCATCTTACCAAGTTAACGACAAGCTAAACGTTACTGGTGGTATCCGTTACACTCACGACAAGAAGTCTCTTGTGGTTGGCGAACAGAACGTTGACGGCTTTGCCGTTGTTCTAGGCATTGCTGCCGTTCAGGATTACGAAGACATCAACGTAGATGACGGTCAAACAAGCTTTGAGCTTAGCGCGAACTACCGTGTAACTGACGACATGTCTGTTTTTGCTCGCTATGCTAATGGTTTCAGAGCGCAAACTATCCAAGGTCGTGACGTTGCATTTGAAGGTGCACCTTCAGTTGCAGACGCAGAAACGATCAACTCTTTTGAAGTGGGTATTAAGTCAGACCTATTCGACGACACGCTACGTCTAAACGCTGCTGCGTTCTACTATACCGTTGATGACATGCAGTTCTCGGCCATTGGTGGTGGTAACAACTTTACTGCGCTAGTGAATGCTGACGAAGGTGAAGCTTATGGTTTTGAAGTAGACGCTCAATGGCTAGCGACTGATGAACTAACTTTCACTGCTGGCTACAGCTACAACCACACTGAAATCAAAGATGATTCTCTAACGGTTGCACCTTGTGGTACAAGCGCATCTGATGGCTTCATTGGCTACTGTACAGTAACTGATGAGCGCCCAGATGGATTCAATGCAATCATTGACGGAAACCCTTTCCCGCAAGCACCTGAATCAATCTTTAACTTCACTGCACGTTACACTATCCCTATGGGTGATGACGGTGAGTTCTTCGTGTTTACTGATTGGGCGTTCCAAGGTGAAACCAACATCTTCCTATATGAAGCGGTTGAGTTTACTACAGACGACAACTTCGAAGGCGGTCTACGCATTGGTTATGAGAACTTTGCGCACAACTACACGGTAGCGCTATTCGGTCGTAACATAACAGACGAAGACAACGTTAAAGGTGCAATCGACTTTGCAAACTTAACGGGTATTGTAAACGAACCTCGTATTTGGGGTGTTGAGTTTAAATACACTTACTTCTAAGCAAAGATAAGTAGTTAGTTCTATTCATTCGAGCTATCTACCGATTGCATAAATAGGCGGTAACGTTGAACAACGTTACCGCTTTTTTGTGCCTGTTACGCCGCCATATGAATATCAGACGTAGGCATTTGTACTAGCTGCTGTAATTTTCTGCACACTTCCACCCAGCGGGCAACTTTCTGGTAGTAGACCTGCTCAATTAACTGCCCTTTTTCATTAAACAAAAAGCTCGCTAATTTCCCCTTATTACCCGGCATATAAAAGTGATGCACGGTAAATTGATGAGACAAAGGGGCATGTACCACCTTTTGATACATACAGAAAGGCAACCCATTTGCACGCTCGTCGCCCCCAGTCAAGCGGCTACGGCGTTGAAACGTGTCTGACCCGAATTCTGCCATAATGCCGTGTTTTGAAATAAGCTGATCAACCGCTTTAATGCCTGTTTGCATAACTATCTCCTAAACGTTGCGCTTTTTAGCGAACCAAGATAAGACTCAAAATAAACCATACTGATATTTATACAGTATATGTTCATTTGTTTAAAATGCAAACAAAAAAGCCGCTTTTTAAAGCGGCTTCTATTTAATAGCAGTATATATGCGCTAGTTGAGAGCGGACTCCAAAAAGGCCCACTGGTCGGCATACCCTTCTATTTGCATCCACGTTGGCGTACCCGCACCGTGACCAGCTCGAGTTTCAACACGAAGTAGAATTGGGTTATCGCAGCTTTGGTCAGCCTGTAGTTGAGCTGCAAATTTATAGCTATGCCACGGCACAACACGGTCATCGTGATCACCTGTAGTGACTAATGTAGCCGGGTAGCACGTGCCGGGCTTGGTGTTGTGAAGTGGCGAATAAGCATAAAGCGCTTCAAATTCGTCTTTGTTTTCACTTAACCCATAATCAGAGGACCATGCTCGCGCATTTGCACTAGGTGTGTGATAGCGAAGCATATCTAACACGCCAACTGCAGGTAAGGCAGCAGAAAAAAGATCCGGGCGCTGTGTTAAGGTCGCACCAACAAGCAAACCGCCATTCGACCCACCTTGAATACCCATTTTCTCAGGCGTAGTGTAGCCACTTTCAACCAAATACTCGCCCGCTGCGATAAAGTCATCAAATACGTTTTGCTTATCTAACTTAGTCCCAGCCTTGTGCCACTGTTGCCCATACTCACCACCACCACGTAAGTTAGCTATGGCCAGTACATTGCCCTGCTCTACCCACACCATGCGCGATACTGAATAGCGGGGCAGCAGTGAAATATTAAAACCACCATACCCGTACAGTAACGTTTTATTATTTCCATCTAGCTTCAAGCCTTTTTTATGCACGATAAACATGGGAACTTTTGTTCCATCTTTACTGGTGTAAAAAATTTGCTTTGTTTCGTAATCATCATAATTAACACCTGTATCGATGGATTTAAATAATGATGACTCGCCGCTTTTTACGTCGTACGCAAATACTTGGCCAGGATTTGTGAATCCCGTAAGTTTATAGAACGTTGTATCGGCATTTTTGCTTCCGTAAAACCCGCTTACACTTCCAATATCAGTAAACGCAATTTCATCTATTTTCTTGCCGTTTAAATCAAATACACTTACCTGCCCTTTTACATCTTTTAGATACTGAGCAAAAAGCTTTTCACCCAAAAGTGAAACGCTCGACAAGGTATCAGATGTACTTTCAATTACGGTTTCTGTTGCTTTAACGCTACCATCGAGATCAACCTTAATAACCTTACCTGTAGGGGCATTTGCTGTAGATGTGAAAAATAACTCGTCGTCATGCTCGCCAATTAGGTCGTAACGGCCATCCCATTTGTCGAAAACCGGAACGAGCTCACTGTTATCATTTACCAGCGATTTAGCATAAACACCATTCGTCTGATATCCCTCGAACACAGAAATGAGCAGTGTTTTGCCATCTTGAACAACCGAAGGATAAGGGTTCCATGTAGGTTTATTGTCAAACGCAAAAACCTTTTTGTCTTCACTTTGCGCTGTACCTATTGCGTGAAAATAGATAGATACGGTTTGGCTATCATCATACTTACCAGCTTCATTTTGGGGGTAACGTGAATAGAAAAAGCCGCTTTCATCGGGCAACCACGCGATATTTGAAAACTTAATGCCTTTAATAATGTCAGTTAAATCCGACTTCTTACTGGTGTCACGAACGTGAATAGTTTTCCAGTCTGTACCACCGTCAGAAAGCATGTAGGCCAAGAACGAGGCTTTAGGGCTTAGTTCAGTTGACGCCATAGACACTGTGCCATCTTCACTCAATGTATTTGGGTCAATCAGTACTTCAGGCTCACCGTTAACGCCGTCAGCCATATAAAGCACATATTGGTTTTGCAAGCCGTCGTTATAAGAATAAAACAGCTTGCCGTTTACCATATATGGCGTTGAGTATTTTTCGTAGTCCCACAGCGCTGTTAGACGTTCTTTGTATCTTTCTCTAGAGGGCAATTCAGCCAGGTAAGGACGAGCAAGGGTGTTTTGAGACTCAACCCAAGCACTTACCTCTTCGCTCTTTTCTTCTTCTAGCCAGCGGTATGGGTCGCTCACTACAGTGCCATGATAGTTGTCTTGCTGAGTCACAGTTTTGGTTTCTGGATAGTCGGACACTTTTGGCATGCCGCCACTTTGTGATTCACCTTGCACTGAACTAGTAGATTCGGTATACGAGCTTGTACACGCCAAGGTTAAACCTGCTGATGCCGCTACTATGGCAGCGTATATTAGATTTTTCTTCATTTTTATTCCTTAAACGAAAAATGCCGGTTTCAACCGGCATTTTCTATTTAGCTTTCTGTCGTAACTTGCGTATGTTTTCGACCTTTAAACACGCTTTTAAGGTCATTTAAAATAAGGTACAGCGCTGGGACAAGTAGCAAGGTGATCACCGTGGCGAACAAAATACCGAAGGCCAATGAAATAGCCATTGGGATCACAACTTGAGCCTGTAAACTGCGCTCAAAAACAATTGGCATAAGCCCCATAAACGTTGTTAGTGAGGTGAGGATAATTGCTCTGAAACGCTGAGTACCTGCGCTAATAGCAGCATCCATTAGCGACATGCCTTCTTTGCGCGCACGGTTAACGAAATCCACCATGATCAAGCTGTCGTTAACTACAACCCCAGACAACGCAATTATACCGCAGATAGAAAGTACGCTTACCGCCATACCTAATACCAAGTGCCCCACAATGGCGCCTACGATACCAAAAGGTATAACCGACATAATGATGAAAGGCTGGCTGTACGATTTAAGTGGAATAGCAAGCAAGGTATAAATGGCAAAGAGTGCAAATAGAAGCCCCTGCATTAGGCTGATCATAGCGTCAGCCTGCTCTTTCGAGTTCCCTTGAAGCTGGAAGTCCACCTTGGGATACCGCGCTAATAGATCCGGCATCAGATTTTCAATCACATCATTGGTTACTTCTGACGGGTCAAGCAACGCTTTATCCACTGCACCAGTTACGGTTACCGAGCGTTTACCGTCGACACGAATAATTGAATCAAAGCCCTGACCAACTGTAAATGTCGCCACCTGCTCAAACGGAATTTCTTGCCCATTTGGCGCGCGGATACGCATGTTTTCAAGATGCTCTATAGAGCTACGTTCCGTTTTCGGATAACGCACCATCACTTTGATTTCTTCATCGTCACGCTGAATACGCTGTACTTCCGCACCATAGAAACCAAAGCGAACCTGCTGACCTAAATCACGCAAAGAAATACCTAGCGCATCAGCCTGAGGTTTCAGTGCTAGCTGAATTTCTTCGCTTCCGCCTGAGAAGGTGTCGTTAATGTCGGTAACACCTTCGTATTTATCCAACGCTTCTTTAAGTTCATCACTTATCGAACGAAGGGCCTTAATATCGCTTGAGCTAAATTCAAAGCTCAGGTCTGAACCGCCACCAGGGCCACCCGGAGAGCTAATATTAAACGACTTAACACCTGGGATTTCTGGTAACTCTTGACGCCACATGTCTTGAATTTCAAAGTCTGTCAGCGTTCGCGTTTCACCTTTGGTGAGCTCTGCGAAAATCTCGCCCCCAAGATTGCCGTTATCAAAGGCAATGGCGTGCTTTATAACGTTTTCACCCGACTCTTCAGCTACTTTGTCATCCATACGGTGCATGGCCTCGCGAAGCGTAGTCAGTACACTATCACGCTGTTCAAGCGAAGATCCTGGCTCAAGCTCGAAACTTGCAATCATAAAATCGCTAGGAATATTCGGGAAAAATACAAAACGTACAATACCACCACCGAACAGGCCTACTGTGAGGATCAGCATAGCCATAAACACAGCAACCGTGGTGTAGCGATTTCGTACAGCTGTAGCCAAAAATGGCGCGTATTTATTGTTTATAAACGTCTTAATACCTTCGCTGAAGAAATCTCGGAACTTTTGAAATCTGTTCGCCTTTTCAGGATCGTATGGCTTAAGCTTCATGTGTACCAAGTGAGCCGGCAATATTAGTTTGGACTCAATGAGCGAGAAAATAAGGCACACGATAACCACCATACCGATGGTTTTCCAAATAATTCCAAACGGCCCAGATACCATCAGCATGGGCGAGAATGCAGCAATGGTTGTCAACACGCCAAATGTCGCTGGCATAGCGACCTTTTTGACGCCCGCAATCACGTTTTCAGCGCTATGGCCTTTTTTGTCTATTTCAGAATACGCCGATTCCCCCATGATAATGGCGTCGTCAACCACAATACCCAGCACAAGAATAAACGCGAACAGGCTAAGCATGTTGATAGACACACCAACCATATCTAGCGGCATAACTAACAAGGTGCCAAGAAAACAAACCGGCAAGCCCACAATGACCCAAAACGCGAGCTTAATTTTTAAAAATAAAGAAAGTACCAAGAAAACCAGCAGCGCTCCGAAGAACATGTTTTCCAGCATCATGTTGAGTCGGTCAGCTAAGTAGAACGAACTGTCGCCCCACGTATCAGCTGTTATATGCGCCGGAAATTCCGATTTCTGACTCTCAATATAGGTATTAACTTGCTCAGAGATTTCTAATGCGTTTTGATCACCTACCGCACGCACTCGCAAACTAACAGCGGGTTTATCGTCGAATAGCGCATATTGGTTATTTTCAATAAAACCATCGTTGATATACGCCACATCACCTAATGTCACGCGCGTGCCGTTACTGTTTGTTACTAAAACAATCTGCGAGAAATCCCAGCCCGTATAGGCTTGCCCTTTCGTTCTGAGCAGAATATCGCCATTTTCAGTGCGAATTGAGCCGCCAGGTAAGTCGACGCTGGTTTGACTTAAACGCGCAACGACATCGGCGAATGTAAGGTTGTATTTTTGCAAATCGACTTCCGAAAGCTCAACGGAAATCTCATAATCCCTTGCCCCAACAACTTGAACACTTGAAATACCAGGTAGGTTAGCAATGTCGTCGCGCAAATCTTTGGCAAACTCTTTTAGCTCCCGTTCAGACGCGTCACCGTAAACCGAGAGCCAAATTACGTCTTGTTGTATTTTTTGACGGTAAATAATGGGCTTTTCAGTGTCTGCGGGGAAGCTCGGAATAGCGTCAACTTGTACTTTTACTTCATCAAGTAAAGATTGAACATCATAGTCTTCTTCCACCTGAATACTTACCGTACCCATACCTTCAACTGCTGTGGAATTAAGCTGCTTAATACCCTCTAGGTCTTTAATTGACTCTTCAATTTTAAGCAGTACGCCCTCTTCTACTTCCTGAGGTGCGGCCCCTAAATACGGTACGCGAACGTTAATAACGTCTATCTCGAAATTGGGAAATACTTGCTTCTGAATACTGAAGGCACCAAATAATCCGCCAACTACAAGCAACCACATCAGAAGGTTTGCAGCTACGCTGTTACGCGCGAACCAGGCAATAAGCCCCTTATTGGTATCAATACGGCTCATTCGCTATCACCTTCCGTGGACGTGCTCTCTACTTTATCGTTATCTTCGCTAGCATCCGATTCAGCGGCATCAGATAGCACTGGCTCATCACCTGGTAGACGAACTTTCATGCCATTATACGGGTTTGGTACGGCACTTCTCACTACCAGGCTTCCATGCTCAATACCAGAACGAATAAACACTTCTTTAGCGGTAGTACGCGCAACCTCAACAGGCTTTATTTCAATCTCACGATTGTCGTTAACAGTCAGTACGGTATTGTCTAAACGTAAAATGCTACGAGGCAACACCACCAATTCTTCATTCTGACGAGACGTGATTTCTGCTTCTACAAACTGACCAAAACGAAGGGGGGCATTATGTGAAGATTTCAGATTGTAAGGATCTTGTACTTCTACAATGGCATATACTACTCGGCTGCCCGTATCTAAGATACCTTCTGAACGCACCAGTTTACCTTCCCAAGTACGTTTCACACCGCCCACAGAGGCCGTTAACGAAACCGGAGCGCCGTCATTGGACTGTCCGGCAATATTGATAAACATTAAGTCGCTGTCAGTAATAGGCAGCCTGACTTCTGCAGTATCGGTGGAGTAAACGGTACCAAGTACTGCGCCCGTCGATACAAACTGACCCAGGTCAATATTACGTTCAACCACAATGCCATTATAAGGGGCTGTAATTTGCGTTCTTGCCAAGTTGCGTTTTGCGCGCTCTAGTTTGGCTTCTGCAGCTTTAACGTTTGCTTGTTCTTTTGCCAGTTGCGGCTTACGTAAACCCAACTCAGGCGGTGCAACGCTACTTACCGATCGCCATTCTTGCTCTGCTACTTTGCCGCGAGCTATTTCTTCTTGAAGCGCTGCTTGCGCTTGAGCTAATTCAGCCTCTGCAAGCTTAAGATCCGTGCGATAATCATCTTGTTCAAGTGTTGCCAGCACATCCCCTTTTTTGAACGTACCGCCAGCTATAAATACATCAGACAAACTCACTACTTGGCCACTGACCTGCGCACTTAACGCAGTTTTGTTTCGTGGAACAACGTTACCCTGAGATTTTACGATGAAGCTCACGGCCTCTGCTGTTGCTTCTTTCGCTTCAACCAAAAATGCAGGAATTTCCACGGGTACTTGCTCTGGTGGCTTACGTGATTTGATCATGACTGTCGCGGCGATAAACGCGACCAAAACTATGATTAGTGGAATGCCACTTTTCATCAAGATGGAGTTTTTCATTTACTATCCCTAGGAACGAAGGAAATCCACGCGAGTGAAACGGACGCAACGATGTATTGCACTTTCACATACCACCTGATAACCCACGAAAATCTATTATTATTGTTTCAACACTAGTGTACTGATTTGTGGTTATTGTGCCCACTTAAGATTGTTAAATTTTGTGTCTGTTAATTGTTTTTAAAATACACATAAAAATCAGCCGCCCTAATATAAAAAATTATCAAAAGAATACAAAGTAAGATTGATAATTATCAGATTTTCGTTGATTATTTAATCACTCATTGGTTATGAGTTAACCGGCGGTTGTTATTTGAGCTTAGTCTTTAATGCGAAGTAGCCTCGGGAATGATTTCGCTACGTTGAAGGGAAAACACATTATGAGTCTTAAGAAACAATACCTTAAATCAAAACCTCTGTGCAAAGTGACATTTCGACTAAATGCGGAAGCGGCGCAAGACGCCAAAGAAGCAGCGTTGTGTGGTGACTTTACTGACTGGAAATCACAGCCACTAACGATGAAGAAACTGAAAAGTGGAGACTTCACGTTAACGGTGGATTTAGAGAAGGATCACGAGTACCAGTTTCGCTATCTCATCGATGGTGAAAAATGGGAAAACGATTGGGAAGCAGATGCTTATATTCCCTCACCTGTGAGCATAGAAGACAACTCAGTGGTGCGCGTTTAAATTATTGTTCCATTAAAAAACATACCCGTAACTACTCTAGGTATTTTATAACAATTCCCTACAAAAAAGGCTGCGTATACGCAGCCTTTTGTCTTTATTTTGCTAAACCTTAAAATTCGATTTACAACGAATTTTCCAGCTCTGGAAGTACATCAAACAAGTCGCCTACTAACCCGTAGTCTGCAACCTGGAAGATTGGCGCTTCCTCATCTTTGTTGATAGCAACAATGACTTTAGAGTCTTTCATACCTGCAAGGTGTTGAATAGCGCCCGAGATACCTACCGCGATATAAAGCTGAGGCGCAACAATTTTACCTGTTTGACCTACCTGCATATCATTCGGAACGAACCCAGCATCTACTGCGGCGCGTGATGCACCAATAGCAGCACCTAGCTTGTCAGCAATGCCCTCAAGAAGCTTGAAGTTGTCACCGTTTTGCATACCACGGCCACCTGAAATTACCACTTCTGCTGCAGTTAATTCAGGTCGCTCAGACTCAGTCAGCTCTGCCGATACGAAATCAGACTTATCACTGCCTTTTACAACGTCCACTGCTGCAACTTCTGCGCTGCCGCCTGTTGTTGCAGCATCAAATGATGCAGCTCGTACAGTAATGACCTTCTTCGCGTCAGATGATTGTACGGTAGCAATAGCGTTACCTGCGTAAATTGGGCGTACAAACGTGTCTTCACTCTCTACACCAATGATGTCAGAGATTTGCGCTACGTCTAATAAAGCCGCTACGCGAGGCATGAAGTTCTTACCTGTAGTGGTTGCAGCAGCAACAATGTGGCTGTAGTCAGCAGCAAATTCTACTACTAGATCAGCCGTATTCTCAGCAAGCTGATGCTTGTAAGCAGCATTGTCAGCAACAAGTACTTTTGCAACACCGTCAATTTGCGCTGCAGCTTCAGCTACTGCTTGGCAACCTTCACCTGCGACTAGCACGTGAATATCGCCCCCCATTTTCTGCGCGGCATTCACAAGCTTATGCGTTTCAGTCTTTAAGCTTGCATTATCGTGTTCTGCATATACGAGTACGCTCATGAGATCACCTTTGCTTCATTTTTTAACTTGTCTACCAACTCAGCAACATCTGCCACTTTAATGCCACCCTCGCGCTGAGGCGGAGGCGTCACTTTTAGCACCTTAACGTTTGAGTCAAGTGAAACACCAAAATCCGCAGCCGCTTTAACGTCTAACGGTTTGCGTTTTGCTTTCATGATATTTGGAAGCGATGCATAGCGCGGCTCGTTCAAACGAAGATCTGTGGTCACGACTGCTGGAAGCGAAAGCGCAACAGTTTGAAGGCCACCGTCGATTTCACGGGTAACATTAACTTTTTCGCCGTCAACAACGACTTCTGACGCAAAAGTCCCCTGCGGCATACCAGTAAGTGCTGCAAGCATCTGTCCTGTTTGGTTATTGTCAGAGTCGATACTCTGCTTACCAAGAATAACAAGCTGTGGTTGCTCTTCTTCAACTACTTTAGATAACAGCTTTGCCACTTGAAGTGAATCAAGATTTTGGTCGGTATCGATTTGAATACCACGGTCAGCACCTAGGGCTAATGCTGTACGTATTTGTTCTTGGCAGCTCTTATCACCAATTGAAACAACAACGATTTCAGTGGCCACACCTTTTTCTTTTAATCGAACGGCTTCTTCAACAGCAATTTCGCAAAAAGGGTTAATGGCCATTTTTGCGTTGGTAAGATCTACGCCAGACTCATCGGCCTTCACTCTTACCTTAACGTTGTAGTCGATCGCGCGTTTGACCGGTACGAGTATTTTCATATTTACCTCAATTGTTGAGTTCGTCGGTGTCTATTACGTTTCATTAATAATTAACTATTAATAATTAAAAACGTATTACTTCACCACGCTTTTTGAAACTTTAACAATGTGCTCTACGTTAAAAAAGAATCCGTGAAACGTACGTTTTTTAAAGGCTAGCCTTAAAACGCCGTTAACACCACGTTTACGAGCAGTTATAATACACTGCCAGTTAACGTTAACGTAAACTGCTTTGCAATGTACTTACTGTTGACGTAAACGTCAACCTGCATTACCTTGCAAAACGACAATTAATTTACATGTTTTTGACACAAAGCATTATTTGTTTCATCAATAGTGCATTATAAAAATACAAACATAAGGAGCCTCCCGTGGAACGAGAATCGATGGAGTTTGACGTAGTCATCGTCGGTGCCGGCCCAGCTGGATTATCAACGGCTTGTAAGCTTATGCAGCTTGCAAATGAAAAAGACCAAGAGCTAATGGTTTGTGTGGTCGAAAAAGGCTCCGAGGTAGGTGCACACATTCTTTCTGGTGCCGTGTTTGAGCCGCGCTCACTAAACGAACTTTTCCCTGATTGGAAAGAAAAAGGTGCACCTCTCAATACACCCGTAACTGAAGACCACATTTACCTACTTAATGATGAGACTTCAGCGAAAAAGTTACCTAACGCTATTACTCCGAAAACCATGCACAACGATGGCAACTATATTGTGTCTATGGGTAATGTGTGTCGCTGGTTGGCAGAACAAGCTGAACAACTAGGTGTTGAAGTATTCCCAGGCTTTGCGGCCTCTGAAGTCATTTACAATGAAGATGGCAGTGTTGGCGGTGTACTTACCGGCGACATGGGCGTGGGTGAAAACGGCGAACCTAAAGACGGCTACATGCCAGGTATGGAACTACGCGCTAAATACACAGTGTTTGCAGAAGGCTGTCGCGGTCACTTAGGAAAAGAGCTCATTTCGCACTTTAAGCTGGACGAAGACAGTTCACCGCAACATTATGCTATTGGCTTTAAAGAGATTTGGGATATAGACCCATCCAAGCACCAGCCAGGGCTTGTGGTTCACAGTGCAGGCTGGCCACTTGACGATGCAACAGGCGGTAGCTATTTATACCACGCTGAAGATAACCAAGTGTTCGTTGGCCTAATCGTAGACCTAAACTACGACAATCCATACCTAAGCCCGTTTGATGAATTTCAACGTTTAAAGCACCACCCCGTATTTAAACAGTACCTTGAAGGCGGTAAACGTGTCTCTTATGGCGCAAGAGCTATCGCTAAAGGTGGGTTTAACTCGTTGCCTAAAATGACCTTCCCAGGTGGTTTACTCGTCGGCTGTGAAGCCGGAACGCTAAACTTTGCCAAAATTAAAGGTAATCACACGGCCATGAAGTCGGGCATGCTTGCAGCAGAGAGTATTTTTGAAGCCATTTCAGAAAATGCTGAGGCACCAGTAAAAGAGTTAACAAGCTTTACAGAGAAATTTAAATCATCGTGGCTATACGACGAATTGTTCCGCTCTCGTAACTTTGGCCCCGCTATCCACAAACTCGGAAATTTCTGGGGTGGCGCATTTAACACGCTAGAGCAAAATATCTTTAATGGTAATTTGTTTTTCACCATGAAAGACGAACATAAAGACTACGCACAGCTTAAAGAAGCGAAAGATGCAAAAGAGATTTCATATCCTAAGCCAGATGGCGTGTTAAGCTTTGATAAATTATCTTCTGTGTTTTTATCTAATACTAACCATGAAGAAGACCAACCTTGCCACTTAAAATTAAAAGACCTGTCTATTCCTTTGCAGGTTAATTTACCTAAATTTGCAGAGCCAGCACAGCGCTACTGCCCTGCTGGTGTATATGAAGTAATTGAAGAGGAAGGTGAAAAACGGTTCCAAATTAATGCACAAAACTGTGTTCACTGTAAAACCTGCGACATAAAAGACCCAAGTCAAAATATTAAATGGGTAGTTCCGGAAGGTGCCGGCGGACCAAATTACCCGAACATGTAATTTAAAGTATTAATTTGCTATTTAACGGATATTTTTAAAAAGCGAGCTTGGCTCGCTTTTTTTTTGTGCTACTTTTATTTATTATCCAATAGAAATTAAGTACAACGTATTAAGGTTAATTAATGAGCGATTTTTTAGATATTTTAACCCATGGAAGACGTTTACAAGGTGCTGTTAAGGAATTAAGCATTGAAGAACTTGAACAAGTTCAAGAAAAACTTAGCGGTATAATTGAGAAAAGAAAAGAAAAATTAGTAGAACAAGAAAAGCTTGAGAAAGAAAAATTAGAGAAGCTCGCTGCTATTAAAAAGCAAATGGAAGAAGCGGGTTTAAATGTTGAAGATCTACAGGCATTAAATGTAGAAACAAACAAAAAGGTTGGCAAAAAACGTCCGGTTAAATACAAGCTTGTTGATAGCAAGGGTGAAGAACACCTTTGGACAGGTATAGGACGCATGCCTCGCGTTTATAAAGAAGCGCTAGATAGCGGTAAGTCACTCGACGATTACGCCATTAATTAATTGAAATTGTGAATTAAACAAGGCCTGTTTTTACAGGCCTTATTTTGTTTGAACAGCATGTTCAGAAACGGATAAGTATATTGTGAAGTTGAACTACAAACTTTCGGAATGCGCTTCTACCTCTCCCTGGCTGATTCTCATTCATGGACTATTTGGAAATGCCGATAATTTAGCCGGCATTAAGCGCCACTTTGAGTCTAATTACAACGTGATCAGCATTGATCTGCCTGACCACGGTGAATCCCCATGGACATCTTCATTTTCTGTCGACGATGCTGCAAATGGGGTGTTCGAGATTATGCAATCGCTTAATATTAGAGAAAGCGCGGTTTTAGGCCACTCATTAGGCGGCAAAGTAGCCATGAGATTAGCCTTAAACCACGGCGACGTTGTTTCTCACCTCATTGTCGCCGATATTGCACCAGTATCTTACGACCATAGCCACCAAACCGTATTTGATGGACTCAAGGCCGTTCCCTTAGATGCAATTCAAAGTAGAAAAGATGCTGAAAAAGAAATGGCTAAACATGTGAAAGAGCCAGGCGTTCGACAATTCTTATTGAAGAGCCTATATCAAGATGAAAATGGCGATTGGAAATGGCGTTTTAATGTCGATGGATTAATTGCAAGTTATTCACACATTATTGATTGGGAACAAACAAATCAAACATTTGATGGCGTAACCTTATTCATCAAGGGCAGTGAGTCTGATTATATTACGCCAGCCTATCGCGATGAAATAACGCGTTATTTTCCCAAGGCTAAAGCACATGTAATAGAAGGTACTGGGCACTGGTTACATGCAGAAAAGCCAGCGGTCTTTAACGCCGTTGTAGAAAGAACGCTCAATAAATCGTCTTAAAGAAGGGTTTTCATCATCATTGTAAGATGAGAATGACTATTATTACCTATTTTTGAACGTTTTAGGCTCTTACAGGCGTATATACTGTGATATAGTTGCGCCAGATTTTTTTAAGTAACAACACTATGCTTGCAGAAAATTACGAACTCATTGAGTCCATCATGCTGTATGGCGGCTTATCTATCCTTTTTGGGTTGATGGGTTTTGCTGTACACGATGTACTGCGTAAGAACGATGTGCCACTTATTGGACGAGTGGTAACGTACGGTGTGCTAGGTTTAGGCGCATTAGGGTTTCTTGCGAAGGGCATTATTGAATGGTTTTGGCTAAGCACAGGCGTTTAATTAGTAACGATTAATAGAGGTTAGATATGGCAAGCGTTGGCCTATTTTTCGGAAGTGACACGGGTAATACCGAACATGTTGCGAAAATGATCCAGAAGGAATTGGGTAAACAGCTAATTGATGTTAAAGACATTGCCAAGAGCAGTAAAGAAGACATCGCTGAATTTGATTTGCTTATCTTTGGTATCCCTACGTGGTACTACGGTGAAGCGCAATGCGATTGGGATGATTTCTTTCCTGAACTAGAGCAAATTGACTTCAACGACAAGCTAGTTGCTATTTTTGGTTGTGGAGACCAGGAAGACTATGCAGAGTACTTCCTAGACGCGATGGGCATGGTACGTGACATCGTTGAAGCCAAAGGTGCGATTTTAGTAGGTCAATGGTCAACTGAAGGCTACGACTTTGAAGCGTCTAAAGGCATGGCTGACGACAATCACTTTGTTGGCTTGGGTATTGACGAGGACCGTCAACCAGAACTAACTGACTCGCGCGTTAAAGCGTGGTGCAAGCAAATTCACGATGAACTTTGCTTGGCAGAACTTGCTTAAGCACTGCTGCGAAAAAGAATACAAAAAACCGCTCTGATGAGCGGTTTTTTTTTGATAATTAATCAGCTGCGCCTGCTGTCAGTTACGCTAATTCAGCGATTACAGGTGAAACCGCTCTACTGCTTTTCTCAAGCTCTCAGTTTGCGCATCCAACAACATTGTCGACTCGTTCGACTGGCGCGTGCTTTGCGCACTGGAGTCGGCTAAAGCAACTATGCGGTTCAAACTTTTCGCAACATCACCAAGTAAAACATCTTGTTGTTCGGTATCAGCCACAATGTGTTCATTAATATCACTTAACCGCTCAATGATTTCTCTAATACTCTCTACTTGTTGAGATACTTGCTGGGTAATTTCCACCCCTTCTTGCGCTTGTTCGCGCCCTGCATTAATAGCTTTTACTGCCTGCGCAGCATCTTTTTGCAAGTTCCCAATCATCTGCTCAATTTCTTCCGTAGAGTCATGGGTGCGGTTGGCTAGCGTTCGCACTTCATCCGCAACAACCGCAAAGCCTCTACCTTGTTCACCAGCTCTTGCAGCTTCAATGGCTGCATTCAATGCTAACAAGTTGGTTTGCTCTGCAATCGTTTTAATCACGTCTAAGATACTGCCAATATTGCGAGAGTTGTCGTCCAAACGATTAATGATCTGCGCCGAAGACTCCGCCTGTTTGGCTTGATTACCCACCTGCTGACTGCTTTTTTGTACCAATTGACCAATGTCTGTACTTTGCTTTGTTATATCGCGTAGGGCGTCCATTGCTTCATTAATTTGGGCGAGGTTGCTGCGGCTTTTTTCCTGTACATGTTTTGTATTCGTAGACGTTACCGTTACTTGCTCACGTTGCTTGTCTACCTCAGATAAGCTCTTATTACCCAGCTCTACGCTTTCTTTTGTAATGTCTATAAGGCGTTTTTCTTGCTCTAATATATTGCCCACTAGCTCTCGTAAACTATCGGTTAGGCTGTTCACTTTTGCGGAAAGGGCAGAAAACTCGTCATTGCCCTCTTGAGGCAATTTGGTGCTTAAATCCCCTTTACTTAGCTGACTTAAGCCTTTATTGATACGCCCAAGGGGCTTGGAAATACTACGGGTTACAATAACCGCTAAAAATATTGCAGCAACCAAGCCCAGTGCCGCGACAATGATATTGCGCACAAGGTTGGCCTGAACAGATTCAAGAATGGCGTTCTGCCCATCAAGAGATTGCTTCTGGACAGCGTCAAACAAAGTATTAATGTCGGCAAGTGCGGTTTCTAACGCTTCTTTTGCTTCCTTCTGAGCTTTCGCAGCTTTGTCTACTTCAGAAAGTTTTTGTCGCTGCAAAGCAATTAATCCATTTTTGCCGTTTACCGCTTCCATCAGTAAACCATACTGTTCGTTAAAAGAAGCTATCGTACCGCCATCATCTACCCCTGTGGCCAAACGATTTACATAGTCTTTATCTACCTGCAAATTACTCAATTGGTATTCTAAATCTTCAATAATATTGGCACTTTGCGTAGCGTTATCGGTTTCAGCCAGTTCAATGAATGAATCATTCATTGTGAGCAATTTATTGTCTATTGCAGTGCCCGCACCAATTAGCGTTTCAATGCTGGGGTTATTTCCCTCTAAATAGGAAAGATCTAGCATTAACGCACTAGCCTCATCAGCCGTCATTAAGACTTTTTCAAGCTGTGCAGCAAGAGCCTTCTCGATATTCATTCGCTCGTTGATAGCGGTATACATGTCGTTACTACTATTAACGTAGGCTAGACTAACGTCGACAGCGTTACTGGCTACCGCGTTATTTGGCATAAGTGAGTTTAAACGAGACAAGTCGTCAGAGAATGCGGAAGATAAAGTATCAAACGTCTCTTTGTTTGCGACCAGCTCTTCTCTATTTTCGACATGATATCCGTTGGCAGTAATCACTGATAAAGAGAGGATCTCAGTCTTTACTTTTACCATGCTGGTCTGAACTGGCATCTTTTGCTCTACAACGTCTTGTGCAGAATCTTTTATTCCGCTAAGACCAAAATAGGAAAGAATACTGGTAAGTAATAATAAGCAGCCGAATAAGCCAAAGCCTAACGTGATTTTATTTATAATTGTTAACTGCATGGGCACTTCCACCAAAAAAACATGCCAAAAAATAAAAAGGGTTGTATCGCCTTTTTAAGTTTAGTTTAACAGGATGTTAATTCAATGCATCAAAAGTTTTATTTATTTTGCACATTTGTTAGATAAATCTTGCACTTACAATCTGGTCAGGCCAGACACCATGCGGGCTGTATCAAAGTAATAATTTTTATCGCACCAGTGCAATGGATAAATTTTCAGCGAGAAAACAAAGTTTCCACGGTTTTGCTTTTAAATTGTTTCAACTTACCTATAATAACCACCAAATACTTATTCACTCGTTCTTAGTAGGTTGTAATGGATCAAAATAAAGAATTGAAAAAAGCAGGGCTAAAAGTCACTCTGCCTCGCCTTAAAATTTTACAAATTCTGCAAGAGCCAGAAAACCAACACATCAGCGCTGAAGACGTTTACAAAATCCTTATCGAACAGGGTGAAGAAATTGGTCTTGCTACCGTGTACCGCGTGTTAAACCAATTTGATGATGCAGGCATTCTCAATCGCCACCATTTCGAAGGTGGAAAATCTGTATTTGAAATCAGTCACAAAGATCACCACGACCACCTTGTGTGTCTGAAGTGTGGCAAGGTCATTGAGTTTGAAGATGACATTATCGAAGAACGCCAAGAGATGATTGCAAAGCAACACAAGATGAAGCTAACGCATCACAGCCTATACTTATACGGTGAGTGTACAGACGGTAACTGCGACAACTTACCTGAATAAGTAACAGTTTTATTCTAGCAAAAGGCCCGCTTTAAGCGGGCCTTTTTTCGTTACGCTTTAAACTTATATGCGTGGTAAGCCTTAATTGCTTTCTCCCACACGTCACCCACTTCCCCTGTGCCAATAGGTTTTCCGTCTACTTCAACTACCGGGGCAACTTCTTTGCTTGAAGAGGTTAACCATACTTCATCTGCCTCCAGCAACTCATCTTTGCTAAACCAAGTTTCAGTAACAACCAGTCCTGCCTGTTTAAATGCTTCAATTGCAATGGCGCGAGTAATACCGGGAAGAAGTTCATGGTTTAAGGGGGGCGTAGATATACATCCGTTTTTCACCATAAACACGTTGCATGAGCTTGCCTCGGTTATCATACCTTCGCTGTTGTACAAAATAGTTTCGTTAACGCCTGCGTCAACACCTGCTTGGTAGTGCATTACATTGCCTAACAAGGATGTGGATTTGATATGGCATCGTTGCCACCTTTTATCCTGTTGAAGCGCAACTTTGAAAGGCCTTGCTTCAGATTTTGCTGTGGGCTGTGGTGGCGCTATTTCAAAAGCAAACCCGAATACCGTAGGTGCTATATTCTTAGGGTATGCATGAAAACGTTTTGAATCGGTGCCACGGCTTACGTGGAAATAAACACCAATGTTTCCGCTTTCTATAAATGCTTTGTTTTTTTCGACCAAGCTGGTCAAAATGTCTTGCCATTCTTCTGCTGAATAAGGGTTAGCGATTTCAATAGCTTTAAGGCCTTGCGCCATACGCGAAGTGTGCCCCTTGAAGCCTACTGCGCTACCAGAATACGTTGGAATGACTTCATAAATACCATCACCAAAAAGGAAGCCTCTGTCCATCGGAGAAATTTTAGCCTCAGAAAGAGGCATATACTCACCGTTTAAAAACGCAATCGTCACAATATTTCTCCTTGTAGTCGGCGACGCCTACTTGTCATCAGTAGCCAGTCTGCCCTTGCATCTTCTTCATGTTGAAAAACAAAATTCACTTTTTCGCCTGGCACGGCTTGGGCCAAGCGACTTATATCACAGGGGCTTACACAGCCAAGTTTTGGATAACCCCCTAATGTTTGTCTGTCGCGCATCATCACAATAGGCTGCCCGTCACCGGGAACTTGAATTGCACCTAAATGAATTGCCTCTGAGCGCATGTTTTCTATATCGGCCGTAACTGATTCACCGGTCAACCTAAAGCCCATGCGATCGATAGCCGATGAAACCGTATAGCTGCTTGTTTCAAACGTGCGTAAAGCAACAGCGCTAAAACTCGAAAACTGATACCCGGGAATAACCCGAATAGACTCTAAAAAACCATAGTTGTCTATGTGCTGTCGCGAGAGAGTGCGCATTCTAGCGGTGCTTTTAATTCTGCTGTTAGCTGAAATGTCGATGCAATCGCCATCTTTTAACGCGCATCCCTTACCATCCAACCCACCAAGTTGTTCGCGTACTACCGTACATGCACTCCCTACCGCTTTTGGCACATGCCAATTTCCACCTATTGCCAAATAGGCTTTGCTACCAAGTAGAGCGCTGCCAAACGTAACAGTTGCGCCTGCCGGTACATGTTGGCTCTGGTATGTTGCTTTAGCGTTTCCATCTACATCGAGTGAGGGCTCCCTGCCAGTCACAGCAATAATACAATCTTCATCAACTCGTAATCGCACTTCACCAATCGCTTCGAAGCATGGCGTACCGTCTAAATTGAAGGCGAGAAAATTGGCCCAATCATAGGCGTTACTATCCATAGGGCCTGATTCACAAAATCCATCCCGTTGCCGCCCTACTCGCCCGTTATCAATAATAAGGCTATACAGTCCCTTATTGAGTACTTCAATTTTCATCGTTCAACCTGCAATCCTGCTCTATATTCCTGTTCAGTAACCGAAACGAACTTAACGACATCACCTGCTTTTAACCGCGCTTCACTTTGCTCTTCGCTGTGAATGAGCATGTCAAATGCCGTAAGTCCCAATAGGTTCCAGCCTCCTGGTGATTCACTGGGATAAACGGCAGTTTGCCTGTCAGCGATTGCAACCGCACCTTTAGGTACACGTTTGCGCGGTGTGCCTAGTCGTGCACATTTGAGCGCTTCCGGAATATCGCCCATATAGGCAAATCCCGGAGAAAACCCCACTGCGTATACTTTATAAGTAGTGCCCGTGTGCAATTCGATAATTTCTTCAATAGACAGTGACGTTTTCTTACTCACTACACTTAAATCACTTGCACTAGGCGCACCGTACCAAACAGGAATATCAATCACTGCACTACTTTCGTTTCCTTTTGCATGTGAAGAATCTGACTGCTGGTATATATCTTCAGCGCTTAGATTACTTATGGCACGGTATACACCGTGGCTATCAATTAATGCCATATCAAAAATAATCAACAGGCTGTCATAGGAAGGCACACACTCACGCAGCCAAGCCCACGAATCGCTTCCCTTTTTGCTATCTATCGCTGCCAGCATGTGATGACAGTCATTATTCGCGTCGTCCAGGTTTGCGCCATCAAAGTACAAAATAATGGCGTCTGCACTTGCTGTAACTATTCGCTTAATGCGACCGAAAGCTTGCATCTACTGTCCTTGTTATTTATACGGCTGTCAGTGCTTGGTTCTGAGTACTTAGTTTTAGATATACCACTCTCAGCACAACAATGGGTAACAGCCTCTTGTATTGTTCTTGTAAAATGTGTTTTTTATGAGGCAGGTTTATAGAAATGTTCTGATTTTCTTTGCAATATTCACCGCCCCTTTAGTATCGCCATGTACACACAGAGAATCCGCTTCTATTGCAAGTGTTGCTCCCGAGGCTGTCGTTACTGTTCCCGATGATATAAGTTGTTTAGCTTGAAGCAATGCGTCGCTCTCGCTTAACACGGCACCTTCGATCAAGCGAGATTGCAGTAAACCTTCATCGGTATAACGCCTGTCTGAAAACGCTTCAAAATACAACGGCAGCCCCCACTCTTGCGCAGCGTCTTTAAGCGCTGCATTTTGCGACGTAGCCTGTACCATTAGCGCGAGGGGCGAATTTAACGACTGCATATTTATTTCAGCTATGCTTTGCATTACCGTGCGCATGACAGCTGTATCTTTCATCATGTCATTGTAAAGCGCACCATGAGGTTTCACATAGCTTACGCTGGCCCCGCAAGCCTTTGCCATTCCACTCAATGCACTCACTTGATATTGGATCATAGCGCTGAGTTCATCAGCAGCAATCGCCATACTTCTGCGACCAAATCCCTGTAAGTCTGGATAGGCTGGATGGGCACCTATGACCACGTCATGTTGTTTAGCTGACAGAATAGCCTGCTTCATGACTAACGGATCTCCCGCATGAAAACCACATGCAATGTTGGCCTGATCAATTTCTGCCATAATGGCCGCTTCCACCGGCATAGACCATGCGCCAAAACTCTCACCTAAATCGCAATTTAACTTCATAATGGTTTAGCTCTTACGTTCATTCCAGTATCATGTTACCTGTTCTTTTTAAAAAGTCAGTGCTGATGATAAATATTGGAAAAATTAATACATTACGCGTCGTAGCCCAATACCCTTTTGGCTACGCTTTAGCGCCACTTGTCGAAAACAGCGACGAAAACGACAGCGTAATAGAAATAGATGATGCTGAAGAGCTGCAAACTGTTACGCTTGCGATTGACGAAGTAGAAACTTCCCTCGCAGAAGGACAACAGATAGACGTATTTGTAGCCACAGATCAGCGCGGCGATCTCTATGCCACCATGAAGAAACCTCTGATTCAAGTTGGTGAAACTAAGGTACTTAAAGCGGTGTCTGCCACTAACTTTGGTGCATTTTTCGACTGGGGTTTAGACAACGACCTTTTAATGCCCAACGACTACCAAGCCCAACCTGTTAATCCAGGTATGTACTATGTTGTTCACACCTTTTTTGATGATAAAACCCAGCGTATTTTAGGTGCTACCAAGCTTCACTATTTTCTAAAGGAAAGTAGTGCCTATCTCAACGAGGGCGACACAGTGCAATGCTTGGTTTATGCCAAAACTGATTTAGGTTTTAAGGTAGTTATCAATGAAAAAAGCTTAGGTCTTATTTTCCATAGCGATGCCTTTAAGCCACTTAAAGTCGGGCAAGCTACTGAAGGGGTAATTAAAACAATTCGTGACGACGGCAAAGTGGACGTAGCCCTTCAGCGCGTAGACAAAGGTGGCCGTGATGCACTTCAACAAGCCATTTTGGATGACTTAGAAGCCCACGGTGGGATTTCTACGCTAACAGATAAGAGTGCGCCAGAAGCCATTTACTCTCATTTTAACGTGAGTAAAGCCGCGTATAAAAAAGCGTTAGGGGCGTTATATAAGCAAAAGAAAATCACGCTTAGCCCAGATGCAGTTCGCCTTAACAAATAAACGCACATGTCACAGCTGTATTGAAGCGCTAAACTGGCCTGTCTTGCAGCTTCCTTTTTTATTTTTATGACATTAGGACAAACAATGAAAGCACGTGTTTCTTGGGATCAAGATTTAACTTTTACAGGAACTACAGACAGCGGTTACAAAACGGTGATGGACGGCAGCGGTAAGGCCGTATCTCCAATGGAGTCAGTGCTGTTGGCAGTTGGTGCATGTTCAAGTATTGACGTTGTAGATATTCTTAAAAAAGGGCGCTTTAACATTGAAGCCTGTAACTGTGAATTAGAAGCTGAACGCGCTGAAGAGCCGCCTCGTGTATTTACTAAAATTCACGCGCATTACACGGTGTCAGGTGAAGGCATTAGTGAAAAGGCCCTTGCTCGCGCTGTGCAGCTTTCTGCAGAAAAATACTGTTCCGTCATGCTAATGCTAACGGGTAATGTTGAGATCACTACAAGCTATACTTTGGTTTAATAAACTATAGTAGAACCAACCTCTTTTTAGCGATTCTCGCTAAGCATTAGTAGAAAAGGCCAACCGTTTGGGTTGGCTTTTTCGTTGAAACTGTTTGTTACACTCGTAAATTATTGAAATAATTAACAATTAACATTAGTTAACATCTTTGGCATATTAGCTGCTGTATATGGTCATTATTATATAACGACAATTACGTTAGGGTTATTGACCATGGAAACTACAACGCACAGCAACACCTCTTTGTCACCATCACATTCTTTATTACCGTTTTCGCCAACATCACTCAAATTACTTGTTGGAAGCGGTATTATTGCCCTCACTCTCTCGATGACAGCATGTTCTGATGCTGATGCCATTAACGACCAAGCCAACGCCACCGAAGTTGAAGAAACCGTTTTTGCTATTCCCGTTGAAACCCAAACCATTGTTACTGGCGACATTACGTCCACTTACGATACAACCGCTATTTTAGAGGCCCGTGAAGAAGCATTTGTGGTTGCGCGAGCGTCTGGAATTATCGAAGAAATCTTCGTAGAAGAAGGTGATTATGTTGAAAAAGGCCAGGTACTAGCACAGCTTGATAAACGCCGCTACGAGCTGAACTTATCAAAAGCTTTGGCTGATTTAGCTGGCATTGAAAGCGAACTAGAAAAGGTCAACAAAGTCTATTCCAAAAAGCTTATCAGCGATGACACTTACGACAAGCTCACTTCGCAATTTGAATCAGCAAAAGCATCTGTACGCTTGGCTGAACTTGATTTGAAAGAAGCAACGATCACGGCACCGATTGATGGATACATTGCAGAGCGAAACGCAAAAGTAGGTAACTTAACCGAATCATTCCAACGGGAGAGAATGTTCCATATCGTTCAGCAACGTAATCTTCAAGGCATTGTGTATCTGCCTGAAAATGAGCTACCTAACGTAGTGATTGGACAAGGTGCAATGCTTACCGTGGCGGCTTTAGGCGACAGGAGTATCACCGCGAGTGTTGAACGTATAAGCCCGGTCATCGATGCGACCACCGGCACGTTCAAAGTAACCTTAAAAGTACCGAACGAAGACAACAAACTTAAAGCCGGCATGTTTACCGATGTGTCACTTGAATACGCAACACATGCTAACGCCACGTTGTTGCCTCGTAGAGCGCTAGTTACCATCGATAATAATCATAGTGTATTCGTTGTCGACAACGGCAAAGTTAAAAAAGTTGATATTTCTACAGGTTTTGAAAACAACGAAGTCGTTGAAGTTATTAATGGTTTAAACGGTAATGAAGAAGTGGTTACCGCAGGCCACCAAAACTTGAAAGACAGCGCCCCTGTTGAAGTAGTTAACAGCTAATTCGGCCCAACAAGGAAATCACACAATGCGTATTGTAGATATTGCTGTAAAGCGCCCTGTTGCCGTTAGTATGTTCACTTTTGCGGTATTGCTATTTGGTATGGTGTCGTTAGGCAGACTGTCGGTTAACCTACTGCCTGACTTATCTTACCCTACTCTCACCATTCGTACTGACTACGACGGTGCAGCGCCAGGCGAAGTCGAACAACTGGTTTCAAAGCCCATTGAAGAAGCCATTGGTGTAGTGAAAGGTGTACGTAAAGTCACGTCCACATCGCGTGCAGGCCAGTCTGACGTAGTGCTTTCATTTGCATGGGGTACTGACATGGATTTCGCGAGCTTAGAAGTGCGCGAGAAACTTGATGTATTACAACTTCCCCTTGATATAGAAAAACCAAGACTCCTTCGTTTTAACCCAAGTTTAGACCCGGTAATTAAACTGGGGCTGACGGCACAAAGCGATACGTCAAGTTTAAGCGTAGCGCAAATGAAGCGATTACGTTTATATGCCGAACAGCAGGTAAAACGAGCTTTAGAGTCGGTAGAAGGTGTGGCAGCCGTGCGCGTTGGCGGTGGTTTAGAAAACGAGATACACATTCTTATCGACCAGCAGAAAGCCAGTCAGCTGTCGATTCCCATTACCCGAATTATTGACCGGGTCAGTGCCGAAAACATTAACGCGGCCGGCGGTCGAATTGATAACGCAGCCCAGGCGTTTTTGGTCAGAACCTTAAATCAGTTTGAAACACTGAGCGATATCGAAAACCTTTTCATTGGGCGTTTTGAAGGCAGAAACATTCAACTTAAAGACGTGGCAACGGTTGAGAGTGCTTATAAAGATCGTGATGTGGTAACGCGCTTTAACGGCAATGAAGGCATTGAAATTGCCATTTATAAAGAAGGCGATGCTAATGCGGTTAACGTTTCACAAAAAGTGGCTAGCCGGTTAAATGAGGTCAACAACAACTTGCCTTCCAACTACACGCTTAGCGAAATTTATGACCAAAGCGTGTTCATTAAGCAAGCTATAGATAACGTAAAATCAGCGGCAGTGATGGGCGGTATTTTAGCCATGTTGGTGCTGTACCTTTTTCTTAAAGACTTCTGGGCTACCGTTATTATCTCGGTTTCTATTCCGGTATCAGTAATTGCCACCTTTAATCTAATGTATGCCAACGACATAAGCTTAAACATGATGAGCTTAGGTGGTATCGCGCTGGCTGTTGGATTATTAGTAGATAACAGCATTGTTGTGCTTGAAAATATCGATCGCCATAAGAAGTTAAAAATGGCTGGAAGTGATAACGCTACAGCTAATGAAAAAACGACGGCAGAAGCCACAGACACTGAGGCATCTGCCGCCAGCGAAGGAACAAAAGAAGTCTCTGGCGCAATTGTGGCTTCGACGCTGACCACTATGGCCGTGTTTGTGCCACTGATATTTGTAGAAGGTATTGCAGGTCAGCTGTTTAAAGATCAAGCGTTAACCGTGTCGTTCGCTTTAGCTGCATCGCTTGTTGTTGCGCTCACACTTATCCCTGCGATGGCACATAAGAAGAAAAAGCAACAGCTAGACCACGAAGATGTGTTTACTACACCAGCGCCTACCCCTCCTACGTCAACATTGGGCAAAGTTATGTATTACGTTACCCTGCCAGTTCGTTGGGTATTCAGACTTATCTTTGTATTTTTACCTGCAGCCTTGGTTACCTTGGTGATAGGCGCATGGCATATCGTCAGCAAATTATTAAGCGTTGCGTTTAAACCACTTATCTGGGTATTTAACAAAGGGTTTGACCTTCTCGCTTCTGCTTATGAAAAACTGCTGCGCGTAAGTCTTAGAGCCAAAGCGCTGGTGTTAGCTACTGCCTTTATTCTTGCTGCTGGCGCGATAATGCTTGTACCAAAACTAGGTATGGAACTTATTCCTACCCTGTCACAAGGAGAATTTTCGGTAGAAGTGACCCTCCCTGCGGGCTCGCCACTAGCGCGTACCGACGCTATTATCAGCGAGCTTGCTGCGGTTGCAGTAAATAACAATGATGGCGGCGAAACCAAGGTGCTTCGCACCTATGCCATGTCTGGTACGGGAAGCCTTATAAGCGCTGCGCCTAATCAGGGTGGCGATCATTGGGGCCGCTTAAACATTGTCATGCAGCCTTCGGCGACAGCTGCCGATATGGACGCGGTAAAGCGTGCCCTTCGTGAGTACCTAGCCTTCAAACCTCAAGTTCAGGCAACGTTTTCAGAGCCTGAGCTATTTAGCTTTGCCTCGCCTATTCAAATTGAAATTGCGGGTTACGACCTCAATCAACTACAGCAGTATGGCGACGCCATTGCTACCAAGCTAGCCAGTTTTAATAATTTTGCAGACGTAACGACCAGCATTCGTGACGGAAACCCAGAGCTTAAAATAGCCTTCCATCACGCCAAACTTGCTCGCCTTGAGCTTGATGCATCAACCGTTTCTCAGCTTATTGCGGCCAAAGTAGGTGGCCGTGTCGCTACACAGTATAGTGTTGAAGACAGAAAGGTAGATGTGCTAGTAAGAACCCAAGAAAACCAGCGAGATGACATCGCCAGCGTGCGCGCCATTGTTGTTAATCCAGGCTCTGCGCAACCTATTCCATTAAGTGCAGTTGCAGACGTGTACATGAGTGTAGGTCCTAGCGAAATCACCCGCGTTGGACAGCAGCGTGTAGCGCTGGTATCTGCAAATTTAGCCAAGGGTAAGCTTGATGAAGCAGTTGCCGTTGCTAATAAAGTCATTGATGAAACCCAACTTCCTCTATCTTTAAGTGCAACAGTAACTGGACAAAGTGAAGACATGCAAAGCAGCTTCCGTTCGCTACAGTTTGCCCTAGCACTTGCCGTGTTTATGGTGTATTTGGTTATGGCGTCTCAGTTTGAGTCGCTGCTGCACCCTCTGCTTATTTTATTCGCAGTGCCGCTAGCTGGCGCGGGTTCTGTGTATGGATTGTGGCTTACCAATACGCCGCTAAACGTGGTGGTATTTATCGGTTTGATTATGCTGTGCGGTATTGTAGTAAACAACGCTATTGTATTAGTTGACCGTATAAATCAGTTACGCCGTCAAGGAGTAGATAAAGACACCGCTATTCTAGATGCTGCAAAGACCCGCCTGCGCCCTATTGTGATGACCACACTTACTACGGTACTAGGTTTATTGCCTATGGCGTTTGGTTTTGGTGAAGGTGCTGAAATTCGCACGCCAATGGCCATCACTGTTATTTACGGCCTTCTGTTTGCAAGCTTGCTCACCCTCATTTTACTGCCAGTGCTTTACAGCCTGTTCGACGTGAAGAAAAACGTTGCGCAGAAAACGTCTGTTAACACTAATGCGGGCTTTAGTGACGAAGGAGCGATGTCGAAAGGAGGTGTACTATGAGTACACCTTCTCACAACGCTAATAACAGTTCTGAAACCCATACTGAAAAGCGCCAAATAGGTGAACCGAATCAACGCGAGACAGATATAGCTTCACAGCCGCACCTTTCAAAAATTGCAGGTATAGGCGCCTCGCTTGCACGCTTTGCGTTAAATAAGCCCGTTACCATCGGAATGCTGTTTTTGTCTATGTTGCTGTTCGGCATTGTATCTGGCCGCTTATTGCCTTTAGAGAAATTCCCTGGGATTGATATTCCAGAAATGGTAGTGCAGATCCCCTACCCTGATGCAACGCCTGTTGAGATTGAAACGATGATAACCCGTCCGGTTGAAGAAGCTGTTGCTACCATGTCGGGGATAAAGCGATTAAGGGCACGGTCGTACGACAATATGGCTGAGGTCATTGTAGAGTTCGACTGGGATGAAAACCTTAAAGCCAAAAGTATTGAAGCGCGGGAGAAGATTGACGCTATTCGCCACGAACTTCCTGACGATATAGAGCGGATCATGGTGTATAAATTTAACACCAACGATATGCCTATATTCCAGCTGCGTGTATCGAGCGACCGCGACTTATCAAATGCCTACGACTTGCTAGAACGCAACCTTAAGCGACCGCTAGAGCGTGTTCAGGGTGTATCGAAAGTTGAGCTATACGGCACAATGAAGCGTCAAATTACTATTCGCTTAGATCCTAAGAAAATGGCGGCCTACCAAATAGACGGTACACGCTTAGAGCAGCAGCTTCAAAACGCCAACTTCTCGCTAACCGCGGGCTATATGTACAATAACGGTGAAAAAATTCTGGTTAACCCAACTGGCGAATTTACCGATGTAAACGACTTTAAAAATATGTGGGTTACCCGCAGCGTTCGCTTGTCTGATATAGCCAGCGTGACTTACGAGCTTCCTCAACGCAACGAAGGACGTCATTTAGATCGCACCTTCGCGGTAGGCTTTAACGTATTTCGCGAATCGGGCAGCAATCTTGTAGAAGTTTCCGACGCGGTAATGAAGGTTATCGAAAAAGCCAAGGAAGATCCTGAGTTTACAGGCATTAGTTTATTTGTAATGGACGACACCGCGAAAAGCGTGACTTCGTCGCTGAGCGATTTGCTAAACGCAGGTCTTTTAGGTGCGTTACTTTCAGTTATTGTGCTGTATTTGTTCTTGCGCCAGCTCACCACTACCTTAATCGTGGTGCTTTCAGTGCCATTCTCGATTTGCATTACCTTAGGTGTAATGTATTTATTGGGCTATACCCTTAATATCTTATCGTTGATGGGCCTCATGCTAGCGGTAGGTATGCTGGTAGACAACGCTGTTGTGATCACTGAAAGCGTATTTCAAGAACGCCAACAAGAGGGAGACATTAAGCGAGCCACCCAGATTGGTGTAAACAAAGTCAGTCTTGCAGTCATTGCCGGAACTGCAACCACGGCAATAGTGTTTTTACCTAATATTATTGGGGTGAAAATAGACGTGACTATTTTCTTAGAGCACGTTGCTGTGGCTATCTGTATATCTCTGTTCGCGTCGCTTTTCATTGCTAAAACACTTATTCCCTTGCTGACAACTAAGGTAAAGATCCCTGTTGTAAAAACGCCTCAAACACCGTCCTACATAAAAGGCTATGGTCGTGCGCTAAACTGGATGTTGAAACACCAGGGCGTAACCTGCGTTATCGCGTTATTTATCTTGGCATCGACCTTTGTGCCTATGCAGGTGGTAACGTCTGACGATGAGGGTAACGACAACCAAGAGCGCATTTGGCTTAATTACCATGTGACACAAAACTTCACCTTGGATGAAGTGGAAAAAACCGTAAATAAAATGGAAGCATATCTTTATGAAAACCAAGAACGCTTTCACATTAAGCAGGTGTATACCTATTTTACTGCCGGCCATGCAGTAAGCGGTATCACGCTTAATGACGAGTTGCCCGTAAGTGTGGGTAAAATTAAGGAGGATATTCGCGAAAACATGCCTTCATTCGTGCGTGCTCGCCCCTCTTTCCAGTGGGATAGCGGCAACGGTGGTGGCGTAAGAGTAACGCTGTTGGGCGAGTCTTCAGAAACCTTGCTAAATATTTCAGAGCAGATCATCCCTATTCTTTCCACTATAGAAGGGCTGGAAGATGTAAAAGCCGACACGGGATCTACCCGTGATGAGGTTCAAATACGCATAGACAGAGAGAAAGCAAACCGCTTCGGCATACAAGTAAACGATGTGGCTAAACTTATCTCTACGGCACTACGCGGAAGTAATTTACGTACATTCCGCTATGGTGACGCCGGAGAAGTGGCGGTGCAGCTTAAGTTTGGCAGCGATATTCAAGCCTCGCTAAGCGAACTTAAGAACATCAATATTGGGTTTACGCAGGGTCAATCGGTAACGCTGAACATGATTGCAGATTTCACTGTGGTGCCACAGCTTTCGCAAATTAACCGCAACTATCGTCAAACAGCGCTAGCTATTGGTGCAAATCTAGAGGGTGAAACCACCACCGAACAAGCTCGTGAACGCATAGAAAAAGCATTAGCTAATATTGAACTGCCGACAGGCTACAAGTGGACGCTAGACGGCAGCTTCTCTCGCCAGGATGAAGCCAATGCCGTAATGCAAATGAATATGCTATTAGCGCTTTGCATGATATACGTTGTGATGGCCGCGCTGTTTGAATCGCTAATTCTTCCAACATCTGTGATCACTTCGCTGTTATTTTCGTTCACCGGTGTGTTTTGGGCATTTATGTTGACGGGTACCTCAATGTCTATCATGGGGATGATTGGCATGCTGATTCTGATGGGTATTGTGGTTAACAATGGCATCGTATTGGTGGACAGAATTAATCAGCTAATTAATGAAGGCTTGTCGCTGTATGACGCAGTAATTGAAGGATGTATGACACGTATCAGGCCTATTCTGATGACAGTAGCCACTACAGTTCTAGGGCTTATTCCACTTGCGATGGGGAGTACTCGAATTGGCGGCGACGGCCCTCCCTACTCGCCAATGGCCATTGCAATCATTGGTGGGCTGGTGTTCTCAACACTAACCAGCTTGTTCTTAGTACCACTTGCTTACGTGTTGCTACTAAAGCTTAGGTTTAAAACGCAACGTTTGTTTAAAACCAGTAAAGCGCGTGTAGCCACGTATATTAAAATCGCTAATTAAGGCGCATTTTAAAGCAAAAAGTAAGACAAAAAGCGGGTCTAGTTTTCACCATTTACGTCAACGTGATTGACGATGAGTGCAAGCTAGCCCGCTTTTTCTGGATTTATCGTAACCGCTACCACGCCTTAGCTACGCGACGTTAAGTATTCATGTACGGCATCAGCGTGACGCTCAACTGAAAACTCAATTAGGCTACTGCCATTGCACGTTAATCCTTCTTCAGACGTTACCATACGCAACACTTCACGCTGGCTAGCACCAATGCGACCTACGTTACGTGAAAGACTAGAGCGAAGTACTCTAACATCATCATTTATCACAGCTTTACAAAACCCTGCAAATTGGGTTTCGCCTACAAAGCGTATGTCTTTTTGCGGTGCTGCGGCAGTTGCGTTAACGCTAAATGCTGCGGTTGCAGTTACAGCTAGCACTTTTACCGCGTTGGCTAGTTTCGATTTAACTGGTTTCATGTTTAATTCCTCAATGTGTAGATAAAGGCTTTAATCAAGTTTGTGGCAAACTCTTAGTTTTTGGTTGAACAAAGCTGAACAATCAACAATTCGCTCAACGCCCTTTATTTATGCATCAAGAATTAAAACTTTTCTGTTGAATGATTGTGTAATGGGGGTAAATACGCAGTAAATCTGTTTGTTACACCGTTGTTATCGGCTTAAACCTTTGTTTTATAGAGACTAATCTAAATTATATATTACTAATGTATCTAGCAACGACACTTGAAGAAAGAAAGAAGTATAAAACTTAAATACAAAAAGGCCCCTTTCGGGGCCTTAAAAATGTAATTTTAACAAAATATATAATGATAGAGCGCGTTTAATAAGCAGAAACACTCGCCCTTTCCGTAATTAAATTACAGAAAGCGCAGCCGACTACTCATATTTGCGTTCGCGCTTAGTCTCGATAGCATCAATATAAGCATGCCATGACGCGTAGCCTATAATAGGCATTAACACGATAAAACCAATAAACCCGGTTACGTAACCAATCGCAACGGTGGTAAAGATGATCGCCCCCCAAATAAGCATGGGCACCTTATTAAGCCACACTGCGTTAACGCTGGTTAATACGGCGGTGGCAAGGTCTACTTTGCGTTCCATCAAAATTGGTTGGGTAAACGCCGTAATAAAAAGCATAGCCAATGTAAAGCCCGCACCAACAATTGTGCCTAGCGCTAAAAACGGTAACAAGCTTTCTAAGTCGTTTTCTATATAAGGCGGATAAAGCGCGTGGATTAGCGATGCGACACGTAACCAAAATATCATCATCACCATAAGCAGTATGGCAAAGCCCCACTCGTTAAATGCATTTCGGCGCATTGCGCGTAAAGAGTGGCGTAGCGTGGGCTTGTGGCCTTTTTCCATTTCCCAGCTCACATCATAAAGACCAGCAGCCAAAAATGGACCTACCAACATAAAGCAAACAATGGCGGGTAAAATAACTAAGTGCCAACCTGTCATTTCAACCAAGTACATAATGAACCACGGAATAACCGCGAAAAGAACGCCATAAAACAATGTGAGACCTGGTGCGCGCATAGCGTCTCGTAATGCCAATGACAACCATTTTATAGGGTCGCCAACGTCTAATTCTTTACAGGGAATAACGCGTGCTATACCACTTTGCGTGATTGCATTCTCTGGTGTTTCTTTGAAATGGTGCGACATATTCTTATCACCTCTGCTTGTTAGCCTGTTTGTTACTAACGCGTTTTTTATACACGCCTTACTACTACGATAGGCGCTGAATGAAAAGTTCACAAGCTATTAACATAAATTTTATACTTAAGTGACAAGCGGATCATTCATCTCGTTATGTGGTCAATAAATAGCCACTTGGTGAAAAAAGTAGTGCTTAAAGCAGAAATACTGCAAAAAGGCCATCGCATATGGCTTTGTATTGCGATAATCTCAGGGTATGTAAATCAACCAGATAGACCATGAAAACTGTATCTCGCTCACATAAATTAGATAACGTTTGTTACGACATTAGAGGCCCAATTGCTGCGCAAGCACGCAAAATGGAAGACGAAGGACACCGCATATTAAAGCTGAATATCGGTAATCCCGCCCCATTTGGATTTGAAGCCCCTGACGATATCGTAAAAGACGTTATTCATAACCTGCCTACGTCTCAAGGATATTCAGACTCGACAGGAATTTATGCTGCCCGTGTGGCCGTGATGCAGTACTACCAGCAGCGCAACATTAAAGACATCCGTGTAGACGACGTTTATATTGGTAACGGCGTATCTGAGTTAATTATGATGGCGATGCAAGCGTTGCTTAATCATGGCGATGAAGTGCTTATTCCAAGCCCTGACTACCCGCTTTGGACTGCAGCAGTTAGCCTCTCGTCAGGTTCACCCGTTCATTATCGCTGCGACGAGCAAGCAGGCTGGTTCCCCGACATTGACGACATAAAAAGTAAAATCACCAGTAAAACTCGCGCGATCGTACTGATCAACCCTAACAACCCTACCGGTGCAGTTTACGACAAAGCCCTTTTACAAGATGTGGTTGAAGTCGCCCGCGAACACGGACTTGTTGTATTTAGCGACGAGATTTACGACAAAATTCTTTACGATGAAGCAAAACACACCAGTATTGCTTCACTGGCTGACGATGTTTTTTTTGTTACCTTTGGCGGTTTAAGCAAAAACTACCGTGTGGCGGGCTTTCGTTCAGGTTGGCTAGTTGTCAGCGGCAATAAGCGCCTGGCGTCGGACTATATTGAAGGGCTTAATATTCTGTCTTCCATGCGGATGTGCGCTAACGTACCGTGTCAAAGTGCTATTCAAACTGCGTTAGGCGGCTATCAAAGCATTGACGACTTGGTGAAAGAAAACGGGCGCCTTCGCATTCAGCGCGACGTGACTACAGATATGCTAAACGGCATTGACGGTATTTCGTGCGTTAAACCTAAAGGTGCCATGTATTGTTTCGCCAAAGTAGATGAGAAGAAATTCAACATTCAAAATGATGAACAAATGGTGCTGGACTTATTAAGCGCTGAAAAAATTCTGCTGGTACACGGTCGCGCGTTTAACCTTACTGAAGGCACGTATTTCCGATTAGTATTTTTACCGCACAGCGATGTTTTGGTGCCTGCTCTGCATCGTATTGGCAACTTCTTTAGAACGTATAAGCAAGGGGCGTAATGTGTCTGATAAAAGTCACTTTTTTGCGCACCTGGCGCGCTTAAAGCTTATTAATCGCTGGCCGCTAATGCACAACGTGCGCACAGAAAATGTGCAGGAGCACAGTTTGCAGGTGGCCATGGTTGCCCACGCACTTGCTTTAATAAAAAATAAGTTTTTTGGCGGCACACTAAACCCTGATCGTATTGCTACCATGGCAATATTTCACGACGTGTCGGAGGTACTCACTGGAGACCTCCCTACCCCAGTGAAATATTTTAACCCTGCGATTAAAGAAGAATATAAAAAGATCGAAAAAATTGCAGAGAACAAGCTAATTGAAATGGCACCAGAGGCATTTCGAGAAGACTATGCGGCGCTTATTGATCATCACTACCATAGTGAAGAAGAAGCTTTTATTGTGAAAGCAGCAGACGTACTTTGCGCTTACCTAAAAACGCTTGAAGAATTAGCTGCTGGTAACCAAGAGTTTAAGCTGGCTAAGAAAAGATTAGATAAAACCCTTAAAGAATATCATTCTGAAGAGGTGGACTACTTCTTAACGCGTTACGTACCAAGCTTTTCTTTAAGTCTTGATGAAATTACGCAAGACGATATGTGAGCGAGGCGGCTAACAGCCCATAAATCACTATACTGACGAATAGAAGTAGCATACACAGCAAGGCAGCGAGGTTTTTTTGGCAACAAGCGATTGGGAATTAGCATTACACGAGCGTCGTTTACCCCGCAGTGAAACAAGAGACGGCGATCACCGCAATCCGTATCAACGTGATAAAGCACGCGTTCTTCATAGCGCCGCCTTTCGTAGATTACAGGCAAAAACGCAAGTGCTCGGTGTGGGGCTGAGCGACTTCTATCGCACTCGATTAACCCACTCTCTAGAAGCCGCCCAAATTGGCACCGGTATTACTGCCCAACTTTGGGTGAAATTTCCAGATATCGCCACGACGTTAGCGCTTGATCCTACGTTAATCGAAACCCTCTGCTTGGCTCACGATATTGGTCATCCCCCATTCGGCCATGGTGGTGAAATTGCGCTTAATTACATGATGCACCAATACGGCGGGTTTGAAGGAAACGGACAAACTTTTAGGATCATCACTCAGCTAGAGCCCTATACCGCCGAACACGGCATGAATTTATGCAGAAGAAGCGTGTTAGGCTTGGTTAAATATCCAAACTTTATCGATGCCCTTCATAGTAAAGGACCTACGCCAGAGCGCCCTGTTTCACTTCGTCAGGTAAAGGCCCACGACTGGCATCCGCCAAAAGGTCTGTTTCGCTGCGATGAGCCCCTATTCGACTGGCTACTTGCGCCATTTAGCAATGAAGATAAAGATGGGTTTATACAGTTTACTGCAAAACTGAATGCACACAGTAAAACGCAATTTAAATCGTTCGACTGCTCAATTATGGAACTGTCTGACGATATCGCCTATGGCATTCACGACTTAGAAGATGCCATTGTAATGGATATGGTCGACAAGCATCATTTTGTCGAGGATGTAACCACCCCGCTAAAAGCGCTAGATGTACCGTGGCTGTCAGACAATATAGAAGTGCTAACCAATAAGCTATTTAGCGCTGCACATCACGAAAGGAAAAATGCCATAGGCGCGCTGGTAAATAGCTTTATTACAGCTATTGAAATAAAAGGCGTTGAGGGTTTCGCTCACCCGTTACTGGCGTTCAACGCCGTAATGCCTGAACATTTTGCACAAGCCTTGGAGCTTTTCAAACGCTTTGTGTTTAACAAAGTAATACGCCGCCCCGATGTGCAGCTTCTTGAATACAAAGGACAGCTGGTGGTTATGGAGCTTTTTGAAGCCTTTGCATCAGATCCTGACCGCTTACTTCCCGAAAACACCCAAGTTCGCTGGCGTAAGGCCTGTGAGAGCGGCAATGGTATGCGCGTTCTCGCCGACTATATATCGGGTATGACCGATGAATTCGCACCTCGCCTATACAGTAATATCTTTTCACCTAAACAAGGCGGTATTCAAGATAGTCTGCATATGTAGATTGTTTTGTTTTTCCAAATTAATTGAAATGAAAAGACCGTACTCTCGGTCTTTTTTATTATGTTGAACTTACTCGTTACATTAACGTAGCTAAATGTACTGGGCGAAGTGACGACCATTTCTCATAGTCTTATCATAATTTAGGTGACGTAATGCCAAAACCATTTAAACCCTCAGTAAAATTAACTGATAACGACGTAACCAATGAAGGCGTTTATATGAATCGCCGTTCATTGCTCAAATCTATGGGCTTTGTGGGAGCGTCTACGCTGTTGGCGAAGTCGGCAGGCGCTGCCGGTTGGTTTTGGGAAGATGAAGAAGAGAAGGCAGCGTTTAAGGGAAAGGCGCTGGAGTTTAGTCAGCCCCCTAAGTTTCAAATAACGGAAACCCGAACGCCTGAAGATAAAGTGACCAGCTACAACAACTTCTATGAGTTTGGCACATCTAAAGATGCACCAGCCAAAAATGCGACTGAATTTCAAACTAATCCATGGACGTTAAAAGTTGACGGGATGGTTAAAAACCCCATTGAGCTTGATCACGATGCCTTAACAAAGCGTTTTCCCCTTGAAGAACGCATTTACCGCTTGCGCTGTGTGGAAGCATGGTCGATGGTGGTGCCTTGGATTGGGTTTGAGTTGGGGGCGTTGTTAAAACAAGCCGAGCCATTAATGTCAGCCAAGTATGTGGCGTTTGAAACCCTATACGACCCTGAGCAAATGCCCGGTCAACGAAGCCGCTTTACCGGTGGTGGTATTGATTACCCTTACGTAGAGGGTTTGCGTCTCGACGAAGCCATGCACCCGTTAACGCTCATGTCGGTTGGTCTTTACGGGAAGACCTTGCCACCTCAAAACGGTGCGCCTATTAGGCTTGTTGTACCGTGGAAGTATGGTTTTAAGAGCATTAAGTCTATTGTGAGAATTCGCCTTACCGATAAGAAACCGCCTACCACATGGAATCGACTGGCCGCCAACGAGTATGGCTTTTACGCCAACGTGAATCCAAACGTGTCGCACCCAAGGTGGAGCCAGGCCAGCGAGCGTAGAATAACCACAGGTGGGCTACTCGCCAGAAATCGCATCGACACCCAAATGTTCAACGGTTACAGCGAAGTCGCGCCGCTATACAAAGATATGGACTTATCCCGTTATTACTAGCTGGTACGTTTTATACGGGCTACGAGCAAATAGCTAGCCCTTCTAACCAATATCTCATGACCGAAGCTATTAAACATTATTATTAAGTTGTTCATTTAATGCCGTTAAGAAAAAAAACATTTCGACTCTCTGTATGGCAGCGCCGCAGCCTAAAAGGTCTTATTCACCTTTTCGCATTGGGCTATATCGCTTGGTTGTTTTTTGCAGGGGTAACCGATCAGCTTGGTCCAGACCCTGTAAACACGCTCATCAATGAGACTGGAACTTGGGCAATTCACTTTCTTTTACTAACGCTTACTCTTAGCCCACTTGCAAAATGGTTACCAAGCCCAGAACCAATGCAATTCAGACGTATGATTGGCGTATACACCTTTGTGTACGCCTTTGCACACCTGCTCACTTACATTGTGTTTGAACTCCAGCTTGATATGGCACTAGTGGCTAGCGAGATAGTAAGCAGGCCTTACATCATTGTTGGCATGGCAGCGTTACTTCTTCTTTTTGCTCTCACCGCTACGTCGTTCAAGCGTATCCAGCGCAACATGGGAAAAAAGTGGCAGAAGCTTCATAACAGCATTTACCTGATCCTGCCACTTGCACTACTTCATTTCAGCTGGTCGCAGAAGACATTTTGGCAAGAGCCCGTTTGGTATTGGATGATTGGACTGATATTAATGAGCCCTAGAATGAAGCAGTGGTATGTGACGTATCAGAAGAAAAGCCAAAAGAAGTCGAGAGACAAAAACGCAGTGGCGTGAGAAAACTAAAGTCGAAAACCTTTTAAACGAGCACGTAAAGCAGCGCAGCATAACGCGCTGTTTTGCTAAGCGTTACCGCAAGAATAAAAAACCAAAATGGGCTTCTAAGTACACCTGCTACTAAAGTAATAGGGTCGCCAATAATAGGTACCCAGCATAAAAACAAGCTCCACTTCCCCCACTTTGTAAAGGTGTAGCTTGCACGGTTAAACGCTGCTTCGCTCACTTTTAACTTATCGGTCGCAATTTCTTTTCCGAACTTGAAGCCCAATGCATAATTAACCACCGAGCCGAGTACATTTCCTAACGAAGCAACAACAAGCAACAACACCCAGCTCAACCCACTACTGTATAAAGCACTAAGCACAATTTCAGAACTAAAAGGCAATATAGTGGCAGCCAAAAATGCAGATAAGAACATCCCCAAGTAGCCTAAATGTATTAATACGCTCAACGCTCCTCCAGCTTTATACAGTAGTTTTCTATGTAAAATTCGCGCGCATCTTACCTTAATCGGAGTATGAATACTTCCTTCAGAATTCGAAAGCACAAAAAAACCATTATCTTTTATATAGTTACTGACAAAGCACCAATTTGTGTGAAAAAAGTACAACTAAATACTTGCCAAATCCCTCTTTTATGAATACTGTATACACATACACACTGTATAAGTAACCAGTATCAATTAATAACAATATTCCTGAAGTTCGATTTATGAACTTAAGGGCAAATGCATAAAGGGTTTTACTATGAACACATCTTCAGTTTCACGATTCAATGCTTTACGCGCTTCGGTTTCAAATGTTGTTCAACTACCTTTGCCGATAGAAGGGTTTCCTGGCGAAAAACAAGGTAATGGAAAAGGAAATAACGACAAAGGTTGGAATTATCTGCTTTCAAATACGGTGTCGTTTTCTAAATCTGTAGATCACGCTATCCGTATTCAGAAACCTGAAAAAGAAAAAATGCCTGAATGGATCAGTAAGCTGATTACAGGTGGCCAGTGTAAAACACTGTATGTGGAAAACATCGATTTAGACCTTCAACCAACAGACAGTGAAATGATTAGAAAGCTGTGTGAGCTTTACTCTGTCAGCCTGGTGAATGTACGTGTTAACAGCATTAATGACGAACAAAACGTAGCATTAGGCCCTTGGTAATACAAAGCCTGTTTATGCTTACATCTTGCGTTTGCTCCATCTTACGTTTGCCTGAGTAGCGATGCGTAAACAAAACCTAAATATTTATTTTTATACAGCTCTTTGGCGTGGACTCTCTGACATGTACCCTTTAGCATCAACCACCACGGACTCATTGAATATCGGCAACATTTACGTTTAAAAAAGTTGGGGCTCACGCAACTTATACTTATACTGTAGCGCTTTGTTTTACTTTTAAACTGCGAGTTGTCTTATGCGCTGTTACTGTTGCTCATCAAAATCCTTCGACGAATGCTGCGAGCCTTTTATTAAGGGTGATAAATACCCTAGTTCTGCAGAGCAACTTATGCGCTCCCGGTTTTCAGCCTACGCTACAGCGCATTATCAATATATTCTTGAAACCTACACCAAAGAAAAGCAGCAGGGTCTTTCTGTAGAAGATTTGGCGCAAAGCGCACAAGGTGCGACATGGTTCGCGCTTAAAGTACACCCCACTCTAGCGGCTAGCTCCGTAGATAACTCCGTAGATAGCTTGGTAGGTAACTCGGTCAGTAGTACTGAAGAGAGTTCGATAGACAGTTCTGTAAATGCTGACGCTAAAGTCGAAGCGCAAACCAACGCCGAGGCAATCTCTAAGCCTAGTTTAAAGCCCATCTCCAAGCTCATCTCTAAGCCCAATAATGCCATTGTTGAATTCACTGCTTACTATTTTGAAAATAAAAGCATGTATCAGCTTCACGAAACGTCGAATTTTAGTGTTGAAGACGGTAAGTGGCGTTATCACGACGGCGTATTACACGACGACTGCGGCAAAATTAAATACGGGAGAAACCTACCTTGTGTTTGCGGTAGCAACAAAAAATTTAAACAGTGCTGCGCAACTAAGAGCCGCTAATCCAATTGCAATAACTAACTGTACTCCCTTCCCTGCGCATCTTGATTGTTCACCTTTCCTTTAATTTAAAATTAAAGGTGAATTGAATACGTATGCACGATGTTTATTATTTGTAAACAAAATGTAAGCATTGCTTTCATCTTTTATCTCGCTCCCACATAAAATAGGACACACTATGAAGATGAAGAAACATGCGGCAGGCGTTTTAATAGGCGCAGCACTGAGTACATTAAGTTATCAAAGCTATGCCGACGTTATACTGCACGCATTTAACTGGACCTACGACGACGTCGCCGCAAAAGCCCAGGAAATTGCGGACCTTGGTTACACCAAAGTACTCGTTTCGCCTGCTTATAAATCGACAGGTGACCAGTGGTGGGCGCGATATCAACCACAGGACTATCGAGTTATTGATAATCCACTTGGTGACACTGCTGACTTTCAAGCGATGGTTAATGCATTAAATGCCAAAGGTGTAGAGACCTATGCGGATATTGTCTTTAATCATATGGCGAATGAAGCATGGAAACGTTCAGACTTAAACTACCCCGGAAGTGAAGTACTACAGCAGTACTCTTCAAATCAGGGATACTACAATGGCATCACATTATTTGGTGATGTAAGTAGCGGCCTTTTTGGCGGTGGTGACTTCCACGGTACGTATGATCAAGGTGGCCCTAAGTGCATCAGTAACTACAGCGACGTGGGCGATGTTCAGTACAATAGATTATGCGGCGCCGCGCCAGATCCTGGCTTGCCCGACCTAGACCCCAATAATTGGGTAGTAGCCCAGCAAAAAGCGTATCTTCAGGCGTTAAAAGACATGGGTGTAACCGGTTTTCGCGTTGATGCTGCAAAGCACATGACCAACTATCATATCAACGCGGTGTTCGACAGCAATATAAAAAACGGCGTGCATGTTTTCGGAGAAATAATTACCACGGGCGGTGCAGGCTCTAGTGAGTATGATAACTTCCTTGCACCTTATTTATCAGCAACAGGTCACTCGGCCTACGACTTCCCGCTTTTCGCGCAAATTCGCAGTGCATTTACCTTCGGTGGTTCGATGAATGCCTTAGTTGACCCAGGTGCGTACGGTCAGGCTTTATCAGGCGACAAGGCCATCACATTTAGTATTACCCACGACATCCCGCTAAACGACGGCTTCCGCTACCAGTTACTTGACCCTACCGACGAACATTTGGCAAATGCCTATGTACTAGGGCGTGACGGTGGTGTTCCATTACTGTACTCAGATAACAATGAAAGTGGTGATAATCGTTGGGTAGATTTGTACAAGCGTGATGACATCAAGGGTATGGTTAAATTCCATAACGGAGTTCAGGGCAGTGGCATGCAAGTTGTAAGTCATAATGACTGCGTTATTTTCTTCAAGCGTGACCATCAAGGCGTTGTGGGTATTAATAAATGCGCAGACGGCCAAGATATTTGGGTAGATACATCTACGGACAATTTGTGGTGGTATAGAAATTACCGCGATACCTTAAGTAATGATGTGCAATATATTACAACTCAGTGGCACAAGTTCTATGTACCAGGAAGAAGTGCACGAATGTGGCTTATGGAATAACCCACTGTTAACAAGAAAAGCCTGAACATCGATTGTTCAGGCTTTATTGTTAAGTTACCCACGTGTCAGGCTTGTAGGATCAGGGCACAAGTACCATCTTACCTTTCACTTCCCGGTTCATTACCTTGGCCATGGCTTTCGTTGCTTGTTCTAAGGGTAATGCTTCATCTACGACCACCTTCACCTTACCTTGCACATACCAAGTTAAAAGCTCTTGCATGTTTTCCGCAAAGCCTTTTGGATCGTGCTGAGTAAACGAGCCCCAAAATACGCCCATAACCGAATAGCCTTTTACCAGCGCTAAATTAACCGGGAATTTCGGGATCTCACCGCCAGCAAAGCCAACCACAAGTAAACGACCTTCCCATGCCATACTGCGGCTGCAAGCGTGGAATGTGTCACCGCCAACGCATTCATAAACTACATTGACACCTTTGCCGCCTGTGACTTCTTTCAGCGTTTCTTTGAGATCTTTTTCTTTGTAGTTAATTAAAACGTCTGCGCCATACTCTTTAGCAAGCGCCAGCTTTTCTTCTGTTGAGCAAACTGCAATCACTTTAGCGCCCATAATCTTGCCTATTTGCACTGCTGCTAAGCCAGTACCACCCGCTGCGCCGGTTACAACCAGTGTTTCGCCTGGCTGCAGTTTTGCGCGCTGTTTTAACGCGTGATGTGCTGTCGCATGCGCAGTTACAAGAGCAGCCCCCTCATTAACATGGATGGGATCAGGTAACGGCATAACATGAGTGGCAGGGATCAGCGCTTTTTCTGCGTAACCACCTAAGTTAGACAACGCAATAACTCGTTGCCCTTCTTTCAAATGGGTTACCCCCTCACCTACTTCAGAAATGGTGCCTGCCACCTCATTACCAGGAATAAACGGGAAGTCTGGCTGCATTTGATACAGACCTTGCACCAGCAGCCCGTCTGGAAAGTTTACCCCTGCGGCTTCAACGTTTACGATTACATACCCTTTTTTAACTTGCGGGTCTGCAACATCTTTAAATTGAAGTTCATCAAGTGGCCCAAAAGATTCGCATACGATTGCTTTCATACTGTCTCCAGTTTCTTTGTTCGACGTGCACACTATTACGTAGCATGGCATGTCATTTAATAAGTTATAAGGTGCTTATTCGCTTTGGTGTATAGTTTGATTGGCAATTTGCGCCAATGGGCGCACCATCGCACCTAACTGCATTGCCTTCTCGCTTGACGCATTGCCATCGTGAGCGCGTTTTACCACACCTTGTAAAATAGCGGCTAAACGGAAAAAACTAAATGCGAGGTAAAACGTCCAATTGCTAATGGCGTCAATACCTCTTCGCTCGCAATACGCGTTAATATATTCCTGTTCGCTTGGAATGCCTAACTGCTCTCTGTCTAAACCACCTAACCCAGCTGCGTGTGCAATATCAGAGGGAAGGCGTAGCTGCATGCATTGGTAAGCCAAGTCCGCATACGGATGTCCCAACGTAGATAATTCCCAATCAAGCACCGCGACTACTTTAGGATTTTTAGCATCAGACATATCAAACATCATATTATCTAATCGAAAATCTCCATGAACCAACGACACTTGTCCATCATCTTTTGGCAGGTTGGCCTCAAGATACTGAATAAGACTTTCAATTTCTTCAATATGCTCAAGTTCTGATGCACGATACTGCTTTGTCCACCTGCTTAGCTGACGCTCAAAGTAGCTGCCAGGCTTTCCATAATCGCGTAAGCCTGCACTTTCAATATCTACACTATGAAGCGCTGCAAGCACCCGGTTCATTTCATCATACATGGCACCGCGAGTAGCAGAAGATGCTATTTCAGGCAGTGCGCTATTCCAGAAAATGTCACCTTCGACATATGCCATAATGTAGAACATGCTACCGATTATGCTGGGGTCTTCACATAAATGGTACGCTTTAGGCACAGGCACTTCTGAGCCTTGCAACGCGTTGATAACGCGAAACTCTCTGTCTACCGCATGAGCCGATTTCAGTAATTTGCCCGGAGGTTGACGGCGTAATACATAAACGCCGTTATTCGTAGTAAGTTTAAACGTCGGGTTCGATTGCCCACCTGCAAATTTCTCAGCGCTTTTGACGTGCCCAATACTCGGGCACGCAGAAGATAAATATTCATTTAAAACTGCTAAGTCTAGAGCATGTGGGGCTTTCGCATTTTCTTTAGACACATTCACTCCTTACCCGTAATTTTTTGTATTGTTTATTTACAACACTGACTTATTCAGCGACTGCTTTTTCAGCAATAAGATTACGACCTAACTGCATCATGTGCACCTGATCAGGACCATCTGCTAGCTTGATGGTACGCGCATAAGCGTACATGGCAGACAGTACGAAATCTTGGCTTGTACCTGCAGCCCCGTGCATCTGTATGGCTTGGTCAATAACGTTACAGGCCATAGTGGGCGCAACTATTTTGATAGCAGCGATAAGGTCGCGCGATACTTTATTACCGTAGCGATCCATCTTATCTGCCGCTTTTAGCGTGAGCAGGCGTGCCTGTTCTATATCACAGTGCATCTGCGCAATGCTTTCTCTAACCGACTGCTGTTTTGACAACGGCTTGCCAAATGCCACACGGTTCTCAACTCGTTCACACGCCATATCGAGCGCGCGCTGAGCACAACCAATAAGACGCATACAGTGGTGAATACGGCCTGGGCCTAAGCGTCCTTGTGCAATTTCAAAACCACGCCCTTCACCAAGCAGTAAGTTTTCTACCGGTACACGTACGTCTTCAAACAAGACTTCAGCATGACCGATAGGCTCGTCGTAATAGCCCATTGCAGCCATTGGGCGAACAATAGTCACACCCTTAGTGTCCATAGGAACTAAGATTTGAGACTGCTGCTGGTGACGAGGCGCATCGAAATCAGTTTTGCCCATTACCACCATAATTTTACAGTTTTCATTCATAGCACCGCTGGTGTACCACTTACGGCCGTTGATAACGTATTCATCGCCATCGCGCTTAATGGAAGTTTCGATGTTTGTCGCGTCACTTGATGCCACTGCAGGCTCTGTCATAGCAAAGGCTGAGCGTATTTCCCCGTTTAACAGAGGCTCTAACCACTGTTTTTTCTGACTTTCGTTACCGTATTTCGCCAGCACTTCCATATTGCCAGTATCTGGCGCACTACAGTTGAAGATTTCAGAGCTAAACAAAACTCTGCCCATTTCTTCACAAAGTGGTGCATACTCTGCGTTAGTCAAGCCCGCGCCATATGGCTTATATTCTTCAGGTAAAAATAGATTCCAAAGACCCGCTTCTTTTGCACGCTTTTTCAATGTATGCATCATTTCAGGCGTTTTCCAACGACCTTCGCCATTGTTGGCAGAGCCATTTTCTACGGCGTGAATGTATTCCTTTTCAATTGGATACACTTCTTCTTTCATAAACGCTTTTAGTTTTTCTAAAAGTGCTTGGGTCTTTTCATTATATTCAAAGTTCATAACTGCCCCATTTAGCTGTAGGTAATGGCGTGTAACCTGTCAATCACATCCAGGTGAGGTACGCTGTTGAAGTTATTAAGGTGAACGCCTCGCGCATTGGCAAAGCATTGAGAAAAACTGGCATTTCGGATCTGCAAATTCATATTCACAACGGTGGCCGCATCGTAGCCAAGAATGTGTTTGAGCATCATGGCAATTGCACCGCCAGAACTCACAACAAGTACGCGCTTCGCATCTATACTTTGAAGGTGCGTGAGCATACTGTGAACTCTGTCTTCGAACTGACCCCATGTTTCATCAAGGAGTTCATACGCCAACTCGTCTTGCGACCAGGCAAGCATTGCTTTTTTTAGCAATCGGTAATATTCAGAAGGCGAAGCACCTTCAGGTACTTTTGCTTCTGGGTAGCGTGTTAAATAGGCGGTAGCCACTGCCTGAAAATTGAATTCATTCAGTGCGCTATTCACTGTAACTTCAGGTAGCGTATAGTCTTCAGTAGCAATACCCGAGGCAATACCTTCTTTGGTTTCGTGATGCCTAACCATGTCGCCAGAGAAAACTGCATCAAATTCAACATTGCGATGCTTGAAATAGTCACCAAGCCAAATGGCCTGTTGCCCACCCAGTTCACTAAGTTTGTCATAGTTCGCTTTGCCAAAAGACGCTTGACCATGTCGCACTAAATAGATGTCTGTCATACCGCTGCCTGATGTTATTAATATGTTAACTTTCAACCAACATACTAAGGAAAACAGCGATATAAGTTTAATTGATATTTTGAATGAGTATGCATCATGTGAAACTATTCACTGCCAAATATCTGTTTACTTTTTGCACGTTGCGAACAAAATTTGACATGATAGCTTCAAATGCGTGCAATATATGTTCATTAGATTGTATAGTGAAAAGGCACTACACGACGTCATAGGGAAGTTGGCGTATTTAAAATGTAAAGGACTGTACGCATTTGGACGCGACCTTGTCGTGATTAATTTTGTTTAAAGCCCCCCGCTTTTGAAAAATAAAAAGAACCAAAATGAAGTCACTTACACACGCTTTGTCTTGTAATAGCTCAAGCATATCTACACCCCAAAACGCCATTACGCGTTGCCTATGTAGTTCGCCGTTTATTGCCTCTATTGTCTCGTCGACACTTGCTTTGGCTCCCCACGCTCACGCCGATGAGAATGCTCTATCTACTCCGCATAACAAAAAGGCGCTGGAACACATTGTTGTACAGGCGCAAAAGACCAGTCAAAACTTGCAAGATGTGCCCGTTGCGGTCACTGCGCTTTCAGGTCAAGACTTAGTTGAAACAGTTAGCCGAGATGTGTTTGACCTGCAAAACTACGTACCTGCTTTTGGCGCGTTTCAAAATCAAAGCGTAACAAATTCAGGGTTTTCAATACGCGGCATTGGCACGTCTTCACAAAACTTCGGCTTCGAGTCTTCGGTGGGTTTATACGTAGATGGTGTGTACCGTGCACGACAAAACGCGTTAATAAACGACTTAGTCGATATTGAATCCATAGAAGTGTTGCGTGGGCCACAGGGCACACTATTCGGAAAGAATACCGCCGCTGGCGCAATGACGTTAACGACGGTCGCACCTTCACACGACGAGCGCGACGGCTTTGCCGAAGTCATCATCGGCAATGATAACTTGGTTCGTTTAAGCGCTGGCTCGTCGTTTTCGCTTATCGACGATGTACTCGCCATGCGAGTATCTGGCTTTAGTTCTCACAGTGACGGTTTCATTACCGACGAGCGCAGCGGACAAACCCTGAATAACCGTAACCGTTCTGCGATAAAAGCACAGCTGCTTTACACTCCAACAGCTGACATTAGCGTACGGCTTATCGCTGATTACGGCGAGCTAGACGAACGGTGCTGCGGCGCACTAACTTTTCAAAACAATATTCAGGCTAATGACATAGCGGGTAAATTCGGTACTGATGCGCTGCTGCTACAACCGCCGTTTAATGCAACTATTTACGGGCGCGATAACTTTTATGACTATAAAACCTCGCTGTCGCAAACTCCCCTTTCAAAAATGAAAGACAAAGGACTATCAGTTCAAGTAGATGTTGCTTTAAACAAAGCATGGGATTTAGTGAGCATAAGCGCGTACCGCGCGTTTGACAGCTTAGATACGGTAGATACCGACTTTTCTGATGCGGACCTTCTTACTGCCACTAACGACGCCAAGCAGCAGTCGTTTTCTCAAGAAATTAGATTACATTACACCAGTGAAGATGTGCGCGGTTTAATAGGTGTTTACTATTACAGCCAAAACTTAGATCTAAACTTTGATACTACCACGCAAGATGATTTTAGTGCGTTCTTTAATGCCGCCGCGCCCGATCTGCTGCCTTTGGCTAACGCCATCAACGAACTTTCTGCAGTTACATCAGGCTTTATTGCGCCTGCTGCAGCACCCGCGCCGTCCGGTACTGCTTTCGCGCACAGCGCCGATCAAGAGCAAGATAGTATTGCTTTATTCTCTCAGCTGGATTGGCTGTTAAACAGTGATTTCACCTTAACAACGGGCTTACGCTATACCCGCGAAGAAAAGTCGATTGTCGGAGCCTACGATGAGCAAGGGCCTGGTATTGACGGACTAACTCAAGACCCAGCGCAATGGCCTAATGTAGGTCGTGCTGTATTTGGGTTACAAAACATCGCTGCTGCGTTAGCGGCGGGACAAGCTCCTACAGCACAGTCACTTAACGCTATAGCACCATTTCAACAAGCGGGTTGGGGGTATTTTTTCTTGGGATCTGCAGCGGTTATGCCGCGACCTGACTTAAACGAAGAGCTTGATGATTCACAGTTAACCGGCACGGTAAAACTGGCTTATCACCCTAATGACAACACGCTAACGTACGCCAGTTTTGCGACTGGTTACAAAGCTGGCGGTACGAATACCGACAGAATTTTACCTTCGCTTAGCCCGCTTTTTGATGCTGAAAAATCGCGAAGTGCTGAAATAGGTATAAAACACGATTTTGAAGAATACGGCGTGCGCGTAAATGCTGCGGCGCACTATACACAAATTAGCGACTTTCAGGCGACGACCTTTACCGGAACGGGGTTCAACCTCCAAAATGCGGGCGATATCATAGTAAAAGGTGTAGAACTTGAAGCCACTTGGCTAATGACTGAAAATACCGAATTACAGGCTGTTGCATCGCGCACATTGGCGAACTTTGATGAGTTTAAACGCGGTACGTGTTGGGTTGCGTACACGTGGCACACGGGCATTGACGATCCGGGCCGAGTGGAGCCGAACGACCCGTTCTGTTCAAGAGACGGAGACCGCGTAGGCTTCGAGCCTCAGAACTCACTATCTCTTATGCTGAATCACTATTTCGAAGTTGGGAATTATCCAGCCTCCGCCAGTATTGACTACCAATACACGGGCGACGTATTTCTTGATGATGCGAACGACCCGTACAAATACGCTGACGACTTTTCATTATTTAACGTTCGCGTAAGTTTCACTATCCCACAATGGGATAGCGAAATTATTGCGTGGTCGCGCAACGTTTTCGATGAAGAGTACGTTGCACGAAGTGGCTTTGATGTACCCGTACAAACCGGAAAGATCATGGCCTACCCAGGCGCGCCTAGAAGCTTTGGCGTTACCTTCAGAAAGTCTTTCTAACGCTTTAAATGCGTAGGTTTGGTATGAAACACCGCATGGCACTGAGCAATAACAGACAGCGCTATATGCTCAGGTAGCTCACCACCAATGTCGAAACCAGCGGGGCTTGCAAAATACTGAGTAAAGTTGGTATCGCCAAGCCCGGCTAAATCCATAATTTCCTGCTTACGGTGCAGTGGCCCGAGCATTGCCGTATAGGTTAACGATTGCTTGCTTAGCACCTGCAGCGCCTTTGCATCAATTTCACGGTGATGGGACATAAGCACTGCTGCTTGAACGTTATGTTCGCCCATGTGAAGACGTAAGCCTTCAGTAGACGGGTCTTCAATCAAGTAATTTACCTCGGGAAAATGTTCAAGTCTTGCTTGTGCAGGCCTTGGATCCCAAAGGCTGACTAAATAGCCCTGCAAACTAGCAAGCTTAGTCATAAAGGTAGCGTCGTACCCACCTCCAACAACAAGTAGGTGGATAGGCGGCAGCATCAAAACCGACAACATGCGCTTGCCATCAACGGTGTCTAGCACAGCTTTTCTAGGTTTAGCAGAATGGTCTTCCAATTCCGTGCAATCACCCAAAGTACCGTCTACAGCGCAGCGCCACTCACACGCTTTTCCGTTTGATAAGCTTTTGCTAACCACATCCAACGATAAATACTGGTTACTCTCGTTAACTGGTACGAGTGCCAAGTACACCACACCGCCGCATCCAACACCTAGCTTAAACGCGATGTCTTCTTCATCTTCGTCATCGTAAACCGCGGTACGACTTACCCCGTCTGTCATTACTCGCTGGGCTTTTTTAACGATGTCACTTTCTAAGCAGCCACCGCTTAATATACCTAACTGATGCCCAGCGTCACTAAACAACATCATGGCGCCTGCTTTGCGGTAGCATGAGCCTTCGGTTTTAAAAATAAAACCTAACACCCACTTATGCTTGTTTTTAAGTGGAAGCCACTGGGCCAACAAATGGTTAACGTGATTACTCATAACTACCTCTACACCCGTTTAACCTGCTTATTGCTGTGATGCTGCTTGGGCAATAAATGCAGCCAATGTTGCTGGCTCTTGTGCCCCGGCTACGCCCTGATTACCAATGACAAAAGTAGGTACACTTTGGATACCGCGCTGCATCCAAAGGGCTTCTTCCTCGCGCACTGCTTGCGCGTATTTTTCACTCTTAAGCGCTTGTTCAGCTTCAGACTTATCAAGGCCAACCGTTTTCTGCAGCAAAGTGAATAAGTTGGTGAGCCTTAAACGTGTTCTGCATGCGAGAGTCGTCAGTAAAGTTAAACGAAAAGCCTAATTGCTCGCCCGCTTCTACTAACCGTGCTCGGTTCTGCGCGCTTTGCTGCTCACTAATGCCGTATTTTTCCATTATGTGCTCGCGAAGGTTTTGCCCTTCTTCTGGCATATTGGGGTTTAGCTCGAAGGGATGAAACTTAATATCCACTTCAATGTTATCAAGGGTTTTAATGGCTTCTTGCAAACGCTGGTACCCAACAATACACCATGGACATACTACGTCAGAAACCATATTAACTGTTACACTCTGCATACCGCTCGCACTTTGTACACCTTGCTCATTTGCTGCCATGATAGGCCTCGCTTTATTGAATTCATGAAGATATAAGGGCTTAGATAAGGTTACAAAAAGAAACTTCAACCCCACACTGCGATTATTTCGTCGCAGTTACATCAGTTTCTGCTGTGACTTTTGTTGTCGTGCCCATTGTGGTGCTGTAAAGCGTGGAAAGTTTTTCAAGGGCTGAGTGTGCCCATATTTCATAGCCTTTCGTGGAGGGATGAAAGCCATCTTCTGCCATCAAACCACTTTGCTGAATATCCGTCATAGTTCCGCTCACATTAAGTGCACTAACATATAATATGTCTGCGTTAGCCCGGGCTGTTACGCTATCAGCCAAAGCTTGGTTTAGTAACCACGAGCGGTAACCTAATAGTGCACGCAAAGGTTGCGGAAGCGCTGGAAAGCAATGAATTGGCGGTAGCGCAGTAAATAATATTGTTTCGCACCCAAATTTATCTGACAGTAGCGTACTAATAGCATCGATGTTTTGTCGCCACCGTTTCAACGGTACAAATTTGGTCACATCGTTAACACCAATAGAGACGAGCACCGACGAAAAGTACTCGGCAGGCATTTCATGAAGAAGCTTGAGCACATCTTCACTTTTAAAACCTGTTTTAGCATTCAACGTCACTCGCGTTGGCCCATGCTTAACAAGGTTTGAGTACAGCAGACCTGTGAGTGCCCCCATTTGCGTCGTTGCACCAACACCAGCGGCGGCAGAATCGCCTATAACCAAAACGTTATTAGTTAGCAGCAATTTACTATCGGCAGAGGTTAATACCCGCTCGCCGTCGGGCTCTGGTAGTACAGCGGTCTTCTTCCTCACCCAGAATGCTTGAAGCAAAATGACTGGAAGAAGTAAAACAATTATCAGGTTTAATACCAAAACCTTGAAGTAGATCAAATCAGCCTCCTAAGCAATCCATTAAGCTTTAACCATCGAATTGAATTCGCGCCTAGATATCTACATATAAGTGCAGAGCCAATATGACAATAATTGCCGTACAACACCGTCCCGTATCAACCATTACCAAATATGCGTTGAATGCTCCTCGCTATACCTCTTACCCTACTGCACTTAAATTTGAACCGCTACAAGATGACATACTTCCACAAGCACTTGCAGTGTCAAAAGCGCCGGCAGTAAGTCTCTACGTGCACATTCCATTTTGCAAAACGCTGTGCTACTACTGTGGCTGCAATAAAATGGTGACGCGTCACAATGAAAAAGCGGACGAATATTTAGATTACATAGAAAAAGAAATCCTGTCTAAGCGTTATTTAACTGACGGCAGGCGTGCAGTTTCTCTGCACTTGGGTGGCGGTTCACCCAGTTTTTTGAGCGAGACTCAGCATACTTATTTAATGTACCTGCTTAAGAAACACTTTACCTTTGAAGCAGGTGCTGAACTGTCAATTGAGTTAGATCCCAGAAATATCGATAAACGCTATCTTCAAAACTTAAAATGTCTCGGCTACACACGCATTAGCTTTGGTTTACAAGATACTGATTACAATGTTCAGAAAACCATAAATCGTGTACAAAGCACATCTCACATTGCCGATTTAGTATTCGAGGCTCGGTCGCTGGGTTTCGACTCAGTCAACTTAGATCTAATTTATGGTTTACCGAATCAGTCAATTGAAACGTTTTCATCAACCATCGCCGCAACAAAAGCCATGATGCCAGATCGTATTTCGCTTTTTAGCTATGCACACCTTCCCGAGAGGTTCGCAGCGCAGCGTAAATTTGCTGAAGAAACACTGCCAAGTAGTGAAGAAAAAGCGGCGCTTTACAAGCTTGCCGTTAACAGCTTTACAAACATAGGTTATGAAATGATTGGTCTTGATCATTTTGCCTTAAGCAAAGACTCACTGGCTATTGCGAAAAATAAAGGCGAGCTTCACCGCAACTTTCAAGGGTATACCTTACGTGGCGACGCCGACCTTATAGGGTTCGGCGTATCAGCCATTAGCACGGTAGGTAATGCCTTTGCGCAAAATGCTAAGGAGCTAAAAGAATATTACCATCGCTTAGACAACCACCTGCCCAATGCGAAAGTCGGACTGTCATTAAGTGTCGACGACCTTATTCGCAGAGACGTGATTTCTAGCTTAATGTGCAATTTAGCGGTAGACAAGCAAGCAATTGCCGACAAGCACCACATCATTTTTGATGAATACTTTGCTTCAGCCTTAAACAACCTTGAAGAACTTAAAGAAGACGGGCTTATCGAAACAACATCTCGGTATATTCGAGTGCCAGAGTCTGCTCGCATTCACATTCGGGCTATTTGTGCGCGTTTCGACGCTTATTTGAACGCAAGTGAAATACTCAGTAGCTACTCCAAAGCCATTTAAACCTAGGGCAATTTAAACCGCGCAATCACTTGCATCCCTACATCAAGCTTAAGACGCGATAGAGAGATACAGCTAATGCTGGCATATAGGGTTTGGTTACTGCCTAGTACATCAAGTTTTAACAACACTTTCGCGCTGTTTACGGTCGCTAGCTTTTTAGAAGTTAACTTTGTATCTGTGAGTTCTGTATCGGCGTTATTTTCTGGCTCGTTCAGGGGACTGAGTGGATTCGCCACGGGTTCGATGCTAGATATAACACATGGCAGCGCATTTAAAATACTGATTGTGCTGGCATTGCCAAAGTCAGCAATATTGGTATCGATACTTACATCACAGGCTTTAACTGCAAAACGAACAAAAACTTTTTCACCGCTTTGCTGAGGCAAATAGGACACTGATTCTGCAGTGACGAATATCTCTTGCCCCGCTACCTCAACGCGCTCAATACCGTTTTCCGACTGGCACTGCTCATTGCCTTGTAAGGTTAGAGCATTTTGATCTTGTTGGGTTTCGCTACCGTGTTTGTAGCTGACAACGGCGTTTTGTGACTGGTTGCTGTCATGTGCTTCGCTTTGCGCAGTAACTTTAAATCCCTCAAGTACGCTAGACGGTGTCGCAAATCCCTCTTTTGCGAATACTTGAGTCAACACATCGAGCGTTTTTCCACAAAGCTCGGTGCGGCCTTGGTCAATAAAAACCAACTCATCGCTGAACAAGGCAAGGTCATCTAAATCGTGAGAAATCACAAGGCATATGAGCTTCCCCGACACACACAAATTGTTCAAAAACTGGTAAATTTTGCGACGGGTAAAGATATCAATCGCGCTTAGCGATTCATCTAGCAATAACACATCTGGTCCATTGACCAACGCACGCGCAATCGCGACCCGCTGCGCTTCGCCGCCAGAAAGCGCTTGAACTGGCTTATCAATTAAATGTTCGCAATAACAGCCGCGCAAACACGCATCGATAGACATTGCATTAGGGCTTGCGTGACGCTGCGCAAGGGCTAAATTACCGCGCACATCGGTATGGGGAAATAGCATGGGCTGCTGAAAAACGATGCCGACCTTTTGAGAGGTCCACGGCGTTTGCACTTCTGCGCTTTTTTCTACGCCAGCTAGGGCGCGAAACAAGCTGCTTTTTCCCGCACCTGATGGACCGGTAATCCCAATGAATCGGCTTTGCGGCTGCAATGAGATTTGTGCGTTAATGCGATTAGAAAGTCGCGCAGATATTTGCATGTTAACGCGCCTCATCACTTCGTGCGACACCGTTAAAACGATAGAGCGCCGCAAGCATCACAAATGAAAAAATAAGAAGGGCCAACGCAAGGTTGTGTGCACTGTTATATTCCAACGCTTCTACCTGTTCATATAGCGCGATAGACAGCACCTGAGTTTCTCCAGGAATATTGCCACCTATCATTAATACTACGCCAAACTCGCCTATGGTATGTGCAAAGCTTAAGCCTAATGCCACCACGATGGGCGCTTTGCTTAAAGGAAGCACTATTTTTATAAACGCTTCAAAGGCCGAAAACCCCAGCGTTTTTGCTACATCTAGATAACGGTTATCCAATTGTGAAAAGCCGCTGTACAAAGGCTGCAGAGCAAATGGTAGGGAGTAGATGACAGACCCCAACACCAAACCTTCAAAGCTAAATGCTAAATTGCTCCCGGTTAGGCTTTGCCATCCCTGCCCCAACGCACTTTGCGGCGAAAAAGCAATAAGCAAATAAAAACCCAGCACAGTTGGCGGTAACACCAAAGGCAACGCGAGTATCGACATAACCAAAGGCTTAGCTTTGCTCTGCCATTTCGCTAAAAACCACGCTAGCGGCAATGCGATTAACAACAGCAAACCACTGGTTATAAAGGCCAGTTTTAAGGTGAGTAATATGGCTTCAAGTGTCGATGCCCCGAAGAATTCTGTGAGCATACTTAGTTACCTACGCCCGATGCAATGGTAGGTTCATAGCCCCATTCAATTAAGCTGTGCTGCACCCCTTGCGACATTAAATACTGTACGAACAGGCTGGGTGATGACACTCCATTAGCGTCACTCAAACGAAATGCTCTGGTTGGCTCAACGTTGTCGTTGTGAATAGGCTCATCAACTGGCGCTGCCGCATTTTTAATTGGAAGTGGTTCGAACAGATTCGGAGATAATGTAGCTACCGTTTTACTATTAACCACCAACGACTGAATGATGGGTTGATACAAGGTTTCAGGTACTGGGACGATAACCGTAACAGCATCGGCGCTTTTGGTATTCACAACACTGTTAAAATTAGAAGGCAAATTAGAGGATAAGTCTGCGGGCAAATCTAACGCCGATGAGTACGCAACGAACGCCCCTTTCACGCTGCCGGTGGTATAAAACTGCAAGGTTTGTAGCACGTTTTTACCCATCACTCTGTGAGGTAAAAACTGTTGCCATAAGGATAAGTTTTGCAACGTCTGTTGCGCAGCATCACCATAGGGAGCCAGTTTAGGATTTGCGATAGCTACCTTGTTTTGTGGATTTTCCATTAATTGAACAAGCTGCTTCGACAAGCAATCGGTAAGCTGAACGTTTATTTGTGCAGTTGTGTCTCCAGTAGATGAGCGCGCGATCTGCTCGCAATTCCTTTTACCGGATGTTTCATGTGATGCCTCACTTGATAAGTCGCCAGCATAGACAAACGCAAGCTTGCCTTTAGCGTAATCCACCAGATTGCCGTGGTGAACTACGTTGTTATCAACCAACGCTTGCGGCCTAGCGCGATCTGCAGATAGAAAAACGTCGAAGCTAGCACCATGTTGAATTTGCGCATACAAAGTACCGCTAGAGGATATCGTTACCGCGACTTCTATGCCGGTTAGCTCAGTAAACTGCTCGGCAATACTCTTTAGCGGTTTTGCAAAGTTTGCCGCAACGGCTACGTTAATTTTTTCATCGCGCTTGAAATTTACTGACTGGTTTTGTTTATCGGCACTACTAACACTCCCTTCATTTACAGTATTATTCGCCGCTTCAAAACTGCTCGCCTGTGCCACAGAACTTGAAAGAGCCGTAACGCTTAGGGCTACACTTGCACTTACCAAAATAAGCATGGCCAAGTTAACAAAGCTTGAAAGTCGCATTGCTAAAGAACAAACCATTACTTTTTGCGCATCCACTTAAGTGCCGCTTTATCGTCAGATGCTTTCGCCGCAACCCATTCAGATTTATCGCCTTTAAATTCTTTTTTCCAAAGCGGTACCGACTGTTTAAGCATGTCCATTAAGTAGCAGGCAGCGTCAAACGCCGCCTGGCGGTGGGGAGCGGCGGCACCTACCCATACAATTTGCTCGTTGTTGTGTATGCGCCCTACTCTGTGCAGTGCGCCAGCACTGTTAAGTGAAAAGCGTTCGCTCGCTTGTTCAACCAGAAGCATTAATGCTTTTTCAGTCATGCCCGGGTAATGCTCTAATTCGATGCCGTCTATGTCGCCAGCGTTATTAAAATCTCGCACTAGCCCAGTAAAAGTAACAATCGCGCCGGTGTTGCCGCAGGCCTTCTCATCTGCCGACTGTTTTAGCCTAGCGTAAAGCTCTCCTTGGTCGAAATCTTCAACTTGAACTAGCGCGAACATAGCTAGCCCCCTGTCACAGGTGGAAATAGCGCCAGCTCATCACCGTCGCTAAGTACTGTTTGGAGATCGCAAAGCTCTTGATTACAGGCAGTAAGCACACTGCCCTCTAGTGCTAATGCCCACTTGTCACTACGCGTTTTAAGCTGCGATATCACGGTCTCAATGGTGCTGTTCTCGCTTATATGAAGCGCGATACTGTCCTCTCCCGTGATTTCTCGGGTTTGTGCGAATGTTTTTACCGTTACCTGCATGCTTTGCCTGTTATCTACGTTGTTAAGGTCGCTTTGTGCGCGCTAATTAATCTTGCCAAGCCTCTGAAATGGGTTGAGCCTAAAATGCGTTGCTTTTTGAGTGCGTGTACGCTTTATGCACGTCATTTTTTAGCTCACTGGCCTTTCACTGGCCTTTGTGAAAACTAGGTGTCGGACCGCCAGTGGCCTGTCTTACCGCCTTTTTTCTCCAGTACCCGCACCCCTTCCATATGCATGCCAGGGTCGATGGCTTTGCACATATCAAACAAGGTTAACAGCGCCACATTTACACCCGTGAGCGCTTCCATTTCAACGCCGGTTTTACCGCTTAGCTTGCAATAGCAGGTGGCTTGAATTCGGTTTTGGTCGGCCTGAACGTCGAAGTTTATATCCACCTTTGACAGTGCCAATGGGTGACAAAGAGGAATAAGATCGGCGCAGCGTTTTGCCCCTTGAATACCCGCTACACGGGCAACTGCAAATACATCACCTTTTGCAATTTTTGACTCAGAGATTTGGCGAATAACGTCTTCGCTTACGTATAAAAAACCTTCTGCTGTGGCTTCTCGCTTGGTAACGTCTTTGTCGCTAACGTCAACCATGTTAGCTTCACCGCCAGCGTTTAAATGGCTAAAGGTGCTCATGCTTCCACCAAATGCTTCACAAAATTACACGGTCTAAAGTCGGCATCAAGCTGGCTCGAAATAATTTTTTCCCACGCCGTACGACACGCGCCTGTTGAGCCTGGTAAGCAGAAAATAACCGTATTATTAGCAAAGCCCGCAACCGCGCGAGACTGAATGGTTGATGTACCAATCTCTTCATAGCTAATTTGACGGAATAGCTCGCCAAAGCCGTCGACTTCTTTGTCGAACAATACACTGATGGCCTCTGGCGTTGAGTCGCGGTGGGTAAAACCTGTACCACCGGTAATTAATACGGCGTGAATGTTTTTATCGGCAATCCACTTCGACACCACGGCGCGCTGCTGATAAATATCGTCTTTCACCAAGTCGCGATCGTAAAGGTTATGGCCAACCGAGGTAAGCGCCTCTTTCAAGTAGTCTCCCGACTTGTCGTTTTCGAGGGTGCGCGTATCTGAAATAGTGAGTACGGCAATATTAAGGGGTTGGCTGACAACTGACATATGAAATCCTAATTTGATATGCGACATTTTGGCGGTTTTTGATAAAGTACCAGCCAAAATACTATTTGGTAATCACTTTATAAGGGTGCATGCCATGAATTCAACAACTAAGTTGGCATAAACTATGTCTAAAAGCCTAACTCATCAGCAGGCTATGCGTTATAACCGCCATATCGTGCTTCCAAAAGTGGATCTAGACGGTCAAGAAGCGCTGCTAAACGCCAATATTTGTATCATTGGTATTGGCGGGCTTGGCACCGCGGCTGCTACTAACCTTTGCGCCAGTGGCGTGGGCTCTCTTACACTTATCGACCACGACACAGTTGAGGCCACCAACCTGCCAAGGCAAACCTTGTTTAGCGAACAAGATGTAGGCACAAATAAAGTAGAGGCGGCTAAAGCGCGGCTTAGTGAAATAAACAGCGACTGCGACATTACCGTAATAGCAGAACCGTTTTCGGCGCCCAGCTCTACTCAGCTTTCACCAGTATTAAAACAAGCCATAGAGCGTGCTGACGTTGTGCTAGATTGCACCGACAATACAAACTCGCGAGATTTAATAAACCTACTGTGTTTTAAACTAAATACCCCGCTAGTATCGGGCGCGGCCATTCGCTTTGAAGGCCAGCTTTTCGTCGCTATACCCGGTGAGAGCCGTTGCTATGCATGCTTACGGACGCTATTTGAATCGCCCGATTTAAGCTGTGTAGAGGCAGGTATATTCTCGCCAGTGGTGAATATTGTTGGTACTTATCAAGCGATGCTAGCTATGCAAGTATTGATGGATTTCGATAGTATTCCTAAAAACACGTTAATGACGTTTGATGCTCTGTCGCACGAGTGGAGAAACTGGAAGCTACCTAAAGGCGTAGATTGCGAGCTATGTGCTTGTTAAGTTTATGTGCATTTGCGGCATGAATTCTAAAAACGTGATTAAAAACAACAGACTAAAACAAAGAACAAGACAGAAAATAGGTTGATTTAAATGACAACCCAAGTAGTGAAAAAACACATGGTAGTGGCGCAAAACGCGTCTGGACGTAACATGAACGTGCCAATTTATCGAATGAAAGGAGCGCGCCCTGGCCCCACCGTGTATATTCAAAGTTCTATTCACGGCGCTGAAGTGCAAGGCAACGTGGTTATTTACCATCTCATTCAGCGCTTAAAAGACATGGATATTTGCGGCGAAATTATCCTAGTGCCCAACTGTAATCCCATTGGTACTAACATCAAAGCCGGTGAGTACACATTAGGCCGGTTCGATCCTGTGAACGGCACAAACTGGAACCGCGGCTACTTCTTCGATAAGGATGCAGTTGAGCATTTCTCCAAAACGGTCACCCGCGAAGAGTCTATTGAAGGCATAAAACAACGTTTTCGTGCTCACTTATCTAACGCTATCGACAACAAACTGGCTGAACCCTGGGGCCTAGGACTAGCGCAGCAGTTGAACCTAAAGCTACAGCAAATGGCAGTAAATGCCGATTTCGTGTTAGATCTCCACAACGGCCCGGTGTCTACCCGTCACGTTTATATTCCCGAGTACGCCAAAGACAGTGCTAAGCTGTTTAACATTCCCCATTGTATTTTTATTCCAAACGTATTTGCGGGGGCGTTGGACGAAGCGACGTTCTGCCCATGGTGGACACTGCAAGAAAGCATAAAAACTAATTTAGCGCGTGAGGTAAGCTTTAACGTTGAAGCGTTTACGCTTGAAATGGGTAGCCAAGAAGTTATCGACTTTAACGAAGGTAATATAGACGCCACCAGTATTCTTAGCTACTTAAACGCCAAAGGCGTATTGCACGAATGCGATATTAAACCGACAGAAATGAAGCGTTTAGGCGTGTATTTAAAAGACTATAAAACCCTGTTTACTAACTGGGGCGGCATGGTGGAGTACATGGCGAAACCAGGCCAAACGGTGAAGAAAGGCGAACCACTGGCGCAAATTTTAAATATTGACGATCTGGATACCGACAACGGCAGCAGGACCTTAGAAGCGCCTTGCGATTTGATCCCTATTCTACACTTCCCGTCGGCTTCGGTATTGAGTGGGACGCAGTTGTATAAGGTGTTTACTAATTATCGGGAATTGTAGGTTTTATCTACAAATAGATACGATGTGAACTTGGTTGCAACAAATTGGATTAGAGTTTGTTGCAACCGCCCTAAGGGAGTGCTTATTCGCTGATTCATAAAGCAGCTACAAAGCGCACCTTTTTCACGAAAAAAAGTTGGCGAACTACGCAAGGGTAAAGAGTCCGTTTTGCTAGATTCACTGAATATTTAGCAAGATAAAGCTTAGTTAATCCTATTTAGTACAAATTCGGCAATTTTTAAATCCTGAACTGCCAAACCCGTTAAATCTACAACCGTTGTCTCTGTTGCCATCGTTGGTCGCCTCCCCTTTGCGATTTCTGCTCCCAACTCGAACACTTGATGTTCACCAATAGCGGATGCACGAAGTGCTTTAGATACCTCACCACGTGTTAAACTTTGCTTTTTACTGTCCACAATAATTCTGGTGGCATTCACCAAAATATCTGTATCCAGCTCCTGCTTCTCGGGTGTATCGGAGCCAATTGCAATTATTAATGTTCCTGCTTGGATCATATTCTGGCTTAGTAACGGTCGGGAAGACGGGGTTGTGGTAATGATTAGGTTTGACTTCCCGGCCAACGACTCCAAGTGCTCGATAAGCTCTACATTATAACCTTCGACTTGCATGGACCGTCTAAAGCGTTCAGCAGCTTCCGTTGAACGTCCCCACACTATTATCTTTTTACATCCTGTCACTTGACTCACTCGCTTCACCTGAAGACATGCCTGAATACCAGTGCCTACTACCCCAATGGCAGAGACCACGGCAGGAGCAAAATACTTGGCAACAATGGCGCCTGCAATTGCAGTACGATGGTCGGTTAAAATACCTTCATCTTGCAGTAAACATTTGGCTTCACCTGTTTCGGTGGAGAACAGCATCATCAAGCCGTTGCTGGACGGCAAGCCTAATACACTATTGCCATAAAAGCCTGATGCAACCTTAATCACATAATGAACTCCAGCCTTGAGGTAACCGCACTTAATATGTACTTCACCTTTCTCAAGCACTAGTTCACTTACAGGCGGGATGCACGCTAAGCCTTTGGAATAGTCAACAAATCCACTTTCAACATCAAGTAATGGGTCGAATTGCCTCAGCACGGTCAGAATTTCAGATTTAGTGACAATCTTCATGTTTACACCCCATATTTGTGCTTCACATAATGACTAATTCTCTCCAACCCTTTTTCTAAATGATCGCTAGGCGCGCCTATTCCTACTCTGAAGTAACCGTCTAAGCCATACACATCACCAGGTAAAATAAGCACGCTCAATTCTTGTCTAAACTCGTGGGCAAGCTCAGTCGAGTTAACTGGTAAATCATAACGAATAAATGCCATACCTCCTGCCTTGGGGGGTACAAACGAGGCCCAGGAATTTTCATCGACCCACTCACTAATTCTATTTAGATTATCTATTAAGAATTCTTTACTGCGGGTTAATACCTGATGCCGAAAGGTTGGTTCTAGCACTATATTCGCTACATATTCGCTTACAGCACTAGTGGTGATGCTGGTATAATCCTTACACTGCCACGTTTTGTAGATGTCTTCGGGTAGCCCAACTAGCCATCCTAGGCGTAAACCAGGCATCGCCATAGCTTTTGACAAGCCGCAGGTAATAATCGCCTTTTCATATTCATCTGCAAAACTAGGTAGTTCATTTCCATCAAACTCCGCACCTTTGTATACCTCATCAGCATGGATATAAATGTCGTGCCGTTTTGCAAAGTTCACCAATTCCTGTATTTGTTCAAGAGGCAGCGTAGATCCCGTTGGGTTGTTGGGATGACAAATAGTGAGCATCTTGGTGTTAGCCGATATGCTTTTTTCTAGCAGTTCAAAGTTTGGTAGCCAACCGTCTTGTTCCAATAATGGAATTTCGACGACCTTCACCCCTAACGACTTAGCCCACCCAGCTATCTGCATGTAGTTAGGAACAATAACTATTAGCTCATCGCCTTTTTCAAGTAAGCTCATTACCATTAGGAAATTTGCTTCAGCCGAGCCATTTGTAACGATTACATTGTCAGAAGTTCGATTGCTGTATAGGGCAGCAATGCGCTCTCGAAGTTGCACACTACCATTAGTCCAACCGTATCCAAGTTCAATACTCAATAGCTCTTGTTGCTGCTCCTGATTGAGCAGTTCGTTTAATCGATATGGGTGAACACCGCTATCAGATAGGTTCAGTTCAACTAAGTTTTCATAGAGTGATTGGATTCGTTCAAGTGTAAATTCATCGATTTGCATGATTTGTCTTCTATAGGTCAATTGATACTGCTCAGTGTATGCTTGACCTGCTAAGCGATGAATAACACAATAATTGAATTTCGCGCATTTAACTTTGTAAAACAAAGGAAAAGGCTGCGTTTACTTTGGAAAAATAAGATGGACAAGATTAACAGAAATATTCTACATATTTTGCAGTCTGAGGGGCGTATTTCCTTCTCGGAATTAGCGAAACGTGTCCACCTTTCCGCCCCCGCGGTTGCTGAACGCGTAAAGCGATTAGAAGAGGAAAGCGTAATTACTGGCTATACTGCAACAATCGATAGCCACAACATGGGATTACCTATTACAGCCATGGTTCAAGCCCGTGTATTTATTGGTAAGGAGCCGCAAATACTAGCATTTATGAAAGAACGGCTAGAGGTCGTTGAAGGATACAATGTGACGGGTGAACGCGCCTTCATAATGAAAGTAGCGACAGATTCAATGAAAGCACTAGACGGCTTTTTGGGAGATCTATCAATAATGGCAGAGTCCAATACAATGATGATATTGTCCAGCGTGACGAGGAAGCCGCTCACAATTTAAGTACAATTTATCCCATTCAAACCAATATCATGTTTAAACTCTCCACGTCCGTTAAACACGCCAAAACCAACATCGGTTGCTTTAAGCTGTAAATCTAAAACCCAGTCTGTTTGTTCAATTGGTTTTAATTCAAAACGGTGTAAAGGAAGTGGGCATTTTAAGTAAAAGTTATGATAAGCCTTTCCCAAAGCACCTTGGTCTAGGGTATGCACGTAAATAGTGTTTTTGCCTATTTCAAATTCTTTATGAAAGTAGTCTGTATTATCGGTTAACACCATATCCATTGCGACGTCAAAAAAGCCTAGGTTAACCTGAATAAAAGCCACTACAGCGATAAAAATGTTAAGGATGTTAGAAACCCATTTATTTTTGAACAAAAGCTTAAGTGCACCTTTCTGCTTAAAAATCAGGTAAACACCTACACATACCGCTATCAATTTCACCCAGGCTACCATATCCCCGACCTGTGACATGAGCTTTGGGGAATGGTAGTTCATCCCCCACAAAACACTCCCATTAACGCTTTCAGCTAAAGGTATGAGAATTAGCAGTAGCCCAACAAATACAGGAATACGCCGTACCGCAGCATCCCTTTGCGGCATTGACGTTTTTTTACTACTATGGTTTTGCATCAGCAGCGTCCTTGGTAGCAGCGCATTTTAAATCGGCGAACCTGGCGGTAGCGGCTCTACTTCAAAGGTACTTGGCCATGCCTTACTAGCCCAATAAGTATCGAACTGTTCTTTCAGTATTTCATACTGATTGTCGTCTGCTTTGTCGTCTAACCATTCGCTAAATTCAAGCAGAGCAAGTTCGGCTTCCATTCTTACTTCAGGCGCCAACTTATCGTTAGTTACTGCTTTCATCACTGCATTTAACGCCACTAACTGTAAGCGTTTTGCTAATGGGCTTTGTGACTTATTTTTATACCAATGAACGTTAAGTATTTGCTTCACCAGCATAGAAACGCCTACTTTTTTACGTCTGTCATTAGTGCTTCTTGTTTGCCACTCCAAGCGGTTTAAGCGCTCTGGGTGCAATAGTAATTCAAACGCAAAGTTAGATGCAGAAGCGGCGGTAGAAACAGGGTCTAACATTAACCCCATTTTGCCCTTAAAGTGCTCGCGAGTAATATCGTCGCCATACGCTGTCGGTGGAATAAGGGCGAGTACCGATTCAGGTATCGTCAGGTAATCAGCGGTAGTAGCTGTAATTAACTGCTGCATAGCGCGTTGCTGCACTGCAGGCGCTACAAACTGTTGGCCCTGTGCTTTGGTATAGTCACCTTTGCGTTCGTATTCATACACTAAGCCGCCGACTTGCTTTGCAACGGCTTCTAACTGATAACGGTGGAGTAAGTAAATAGGCACTAAAGCATTTTCAAGCGAGGATAAACTGCTATTTGGGCTTAAGGTGTCTAAACCTAAATTGGCTAACGCCAGTTCGCGTACTTGTGAAATTTCATCGAAAGCATCTAGCGGATTGCTACCGTTTTCCCACATATGGCCGTTTGCCGATGCATGGCGACTACTGCGGGTATCGGGGTCTGACTTAAAACTTAAACCCTCATTACGGCCTTTTACGATAATTTTTGCCAAGACTTCGGTTGCCTCTACGTCGCTGGCAAAATCTTGATAGCCATACGCTACGGCGTGAATATCCCATGCGCCTATGCCTTTATCATACGCGCCTTCCAAGCTAATTTTGCCGTTTTTAATACTAATTTTGGGATGAGGATAATCCATTACCGACGCACGGTTATTTTCACTTGCCGCAAAGTTGTGGGCTATACCCAATGTGTGCCCTACTTCGTGGGCTGAAAGCTGCCTAATGCGGTCTAAAGCCATTTCTTGCTGTGCAGTGGTGTCGGTGCTGCCGTCCTTAAAAGGACTGGTTAGGCCAAGGGCAATTAAATAATCTTGTCTTACACGCAATGAGCCGAGCGTAACGTGACCTTTGATAATTTCACCAGTGCGCGGGTCGACAACCGACGAACCATAAGACCAACCGCGCGTTGCGCGATGTACCCAGTTGATTACGTTATAGCGCACGTCCATTGGGTCGGCACCTTCGGGCAATACTTTCACCTGAAACGCATCTTTGTAGCCTGCGGCTTCATAGGCTTGATTCCACCAGCTCGCCCCTTCTTTAAGCGCGGTCATTACGGGTTCTGGAATACCAGGATCTAGGTAATACACAATAGGCTCCACTGCTTCGCTCATTGCAGCATGCGGGGTTTTCTTGTTTAAACGATGGCGGGTAATAAAACGCTGTTCAGTAGGCTCGCTGATAGGCGTTGAATAATCAAAGTAACTGAATTTCCAGTAGCCCGAGTACGGGTGGTACTCTCTGGGCGTGTAATTATCGTCAGGCAGAGCCACAAACGAATGATGCAAGTGCACCGACAAGCTTTCTGGGTCGGGCGTAACTTGCTGCACGTATTCGCCTGGCTTCTTACCTGCAAAGGTGACTAAAGCCTCTAATTCAGTATTTTTTTCAAAACCTTTGGTTTTAGGTAAATACACGCCGCTTCGCATGTTATCTACGCTAAAACTGCCTTGGTTAGTTCCCGCTAAGCGATTGCCAATGCCATGGATATCGCTTAATAAGAACGGTGTGTAATCTATTAGACTGGCGCTGTCGTTTTTGGCTACCAGCGTAAAACCTGCGATAACCGAATCAGCAAAGGCTTCATCAATGCTCTGCTTCTCAGCGTCGCTGCCATGGGCTGCTCGGTATTTGGTGTTGTGCTGCTTTAATAAAACCTTGTTTCCAAATTTTTCAAAGCTTACTAAACGCGTGTTGCCTAGCTGGCCGCGATCAAGGCCAATGTCGTTAGACCCTACACCGTACGGCAAGCTACTTTGAAACAGGTATTCGGCGTGGTCTGTTGGCACCGCCAAGTAAACTTTGTCACTTTCATCGTCATAGTAAACAGGAATTAAACCATCTTTTTTGGTCATATTGCTGGTGAATTCACCAATGCTTGGCAGCGCAGCCAATGCGGAAGACGTAGACACGACAAATAATACCGTAATCGCAATGGCCGATTTGCCCGATGCTTTTACTTGTCGTGCCGCTTTATGAAAAATGTTCAATTGCAGCATGCAGTTAGTCCTTATTATTGTGAATTTCTAGCCTACCCTATGTGGTGGGTTTTGCCCATGGTAGTTCATCGTTTAATGCGCTCTTTTTGCTTGTTATTTAGCTGTGAACAGGCTTGGTTTTTCCTACCGAAGGTAATGCACTAAAAACGCAACTATATGGAAGAAAACAGCTGGCATTGACTCTGCTCAATTGCCGTTTAAACATTCAAAAACACAAGCGACAACAAATTATTTGATCTTGGTCAACACCAAGCTTTGTTTGAGTTGTAGAGGTATTTTACGGCTTATAAAATCCGCCGCCTTGTTTAAAGCGTCTAGTAGCGGTTTTTATCTATGACTTCAAAATTATCACCTAATCGCAGCTCTTCTAACCTACGTGAAGACTCAGTTTCAACATTGCCAAACCAAACGTTAATCGCGCCAGAGTTGCTTGCACCTGCGGGTAGCTTACGCAACATGCGCTACGCTTTCGCCTATGGCGCTGATGCTGTTTATGCTGGGCAGCCACGCTACTCGCTTCGCGTAAGAAACAACGAATTCAGCCTTGAGAACTTAGCGATAGGCATAAAAGAAGCACATGCTTTAGGTAAAAAGTTCTATGTAGTAAGCAACATTGCTCCGCACAACAGTAAGCTAGGTACCTACCTTAAAGATATTTCACCAGTAATTGCTATGAAGCCCGATGCGTTAATTATGTCAGACCCAGGGCTTATTATGATGGTGCGCGACGCCTTCCCTGAAATGCCTATTCACTTGAGTGTACAGGCCAATGCGGTGAACTACGCCACGGTGAAGTTTTGGCAGAAACAAGGCATAGAGCGCGTTATTTTGTCCCGAGAGCTCTCTTTGGAAGAAATTGAAACTATTCGCGAGCATGTTCCAGACATGGCATTGGAAGTGTTTGTGCATGGCGCGCTTTGTATGGCGTATTCGGGGCGCTGCTTATTGTCTGGATATATGAATAAACGCGATCCGAATCAGGGCACTTGTACCAATGCTTGTCGATGGTCTTACGATGTTAAGGCAGGCGAGGAAAACGAAACTGGCGACATCGTTCTAACCAATGAGATTAATAAGGCAGTTACAGCACCTCAAGTGGTAATTCCTACCCTTGGTGAAGGCACGCCAAGCTCCCAAGTGTTTATGTTAGAAGAAAAGGAAAAGCCTGGCGAACTGATGCCAGCTTTTGAAGACGAACATGGCACCTATATCATGAATTCTAAAGATTTGCGTGCCGTGCAACATGTTGGCAGGTTAACCCAAATGGGCGTGCATAGTTTAAAAATAGAAGGCCGCACTAAATCACATTACTACTGTGCCCGAACCGCTCAAGTCTATAGAAAAGCAATTGACGACGCGGTAGCAGGAAAGCCATTTGATAGTACATTAATGGGAAGCTTGGAAACTTTAGCTCATCGAGGTTATACCGAAGGTTTCTTGCGTCGCCATGCGCACCACGCGTATCAGAACTATGAGTATGGCCACTCAGTCAGCGATAAACAGCAATTTGTTGGTGAAGTGATTGACCGTTGTGAAGAGTCTAACTATGCAATTATAAACGTTAAAAACAAATTCTGTGTAGGTGACTCGCTTGAGTTGATGACGCCAAGCGGCAACATTACCTTTACTCTAAATGAGATGCTGGATAAGAGAAACCATTCTATTACGGATGCTAAGGGTTCAGGACACCAAGTAAGAATACCGATACCCAGCGATGTGTCTCTAAACTTTGCCCTACTGCTGCGAAATTTAGATGAAGGCGTTGATACCCGCAATCCGTTTCGAAAAGCTCCTAGTGCAGTAACACCCGAAAACGCGAGCGAGGCATAATGCATGGCACTGCTTATTCTTGATAGCTGCATTAACTGCGACATGTGCGAACCCGAATGCCCTAATGCCGCTATAAGCATGGGCAGTAAAGTGTATGAAATAGACCCATTACGCTGTACAGAATGCGTGGGGCATTACGATGCGCCCACTTGCGTAGCGGTATGCCCAATAGATGTTGTTAAGCCTGACCCGCACAATAAAGAATCACTAGACGAGTTGGCCGAAAAGTTTGTTCGTTTAAATAGTTATCTATGAAGTAAGTCAGCGAGTTAATTGTACTTCTCGAAGAATTCCCTTGAATCATAACCAAGAGTGATCCCTAATTGCGGTACAGTTTGAATTGGCACTACTAATAAGGGTTTTATTTTGAAGTTTGCCTCTCGCGCTACAGTGATCTCTCCGTTTCTTGCTATGGCCTATGGCGAAAAAGCCACGGCACTAGAACAGCAAGGTAAAGATGTTATAAGACTTAATTTAGGCGAGCCTGATTTCGGCGCACCCGCGGCAGTGCTCGCCGCAATGAAAGAAAGCTTAAATGCCCCAGTTTTTCCCTATACCTCGGCGCTGGGCATGCCTGAACTACGTGAAGCCATTGCACGCTTTTATGAAGTTAAACATGGCGTAGCTGTAAGCCCTTCTAGAGTGGTCGTGACCGCTGGGGCTTCTGGCGCTTTACTTTTGGCAAGTGCTGCCTTGGTTGAACCAGGCGACAACGTGATATTGGGCGACCCTTCTTACCCTTGTAACCGACGTTTTTTAAACGCATTTGGCGCAGAGGTAACGCTGGTACCAACACGCAGTGAGGATAACTTTCAGCTAACCGCAACAAGTGTTGCCGATAATTGGAAGCACAACACGAAAGGTGTACTTATTGCCACACCTGCCAATCCTACTGGTACGGTTATAGATGCAGAAGAGTTGACTAAAATTGGCGAGTACTGCAAATCCAAAGGTGGCTTCTTAATTGTTGACGAAATTTACTTGGATCTATCGCTTTCGGCTGATCTTGATGTACGCAATGATACATTCGCTTCCCAATCGACCTTGGGCACTGATACCAAACTTCAAACCGTACTTGCCAATGCACAGCTTGAAGAAACAGTGGTCGTAATAAACAGTTTTTCCAAATATTTTGGCATGACCGGCTGGCGTCTTGGCTGGTGTGTGGTACCTGAAGCAATGACGCCCATCGTTGAAAAACTCGCGCAGAATTTGTTTATTTGCCCCTCTACCCTATCGCAAAAAGCCGCTCTTGCGTGCTTTAAACCAGAAGCATTGGCGCAATGCGAGCAAAACCGCCATACGCTGGAAAAGCGTGCTTCCCTTGTTTTTAGTGCACTTGAAAATATGGGGCTTGGTTTAGATGCAAAGCCTGACGGTGCGTTTTACGCCTACATCAATATTAAACATACGGACTTAACTGCAATTGAATTTTGTGATGCCCTACTTTCACAACATAACGTAGCGCTTACGCCGGGTAATGATTTTGGTGAGCACAATGCCAACCATTACGTAAGACTGTCTTTCGCCACTAGCATTGAACGCTTGGAGGAAGGGCTTTCACGGCTTGCTGAGTTTGTAGAATCATTAAGCTAACGCTTTTTTATGCTCACCATTTAATTTCGTGAATAGACAAATATTACCGAAAAAAATGATAGATATGGGTGCTTGTGCGTATATTGAGTAACGCATATTGATGACACGTGTCGAAACGAGATAAAACAGGACAAAACAATGAGTAACGAACGGGAATTTGATGTAGTTATTTTCGGTGCTACAGGTTTTACGGGTAAGTTAGTAGCTGAATATTTTCAGGCTCAGTATGGCAGCGATGACAACGTTAAGTGGGCGGTCGCAGGCCGAAACGAAGCTAAACTCAACGGCGTAAAAAAGGAGCTAGGCATTAGTGAAAGCGTTGCTAGCATTGTAGCCGATGGTGATGATGATGACGCGCTAAATGCGTTGACGAAGCGCACAGCCGTTGTACTTACCACTGTTGGTCCGTATCAAATTTACGGTGAAAAGTTACTTTCTGCATGTGTCGATAACGGCACCGGCTATACAGATCTTTGCGGTGAGCCAGCCTGGATGCACCAAATGATCAATAAATACGAAGCGAAAGCTAAAGAAACCGGCGCAAACATTGTGTTCTCGTGTGGCTTTGACTCTGTGCCTTTTGACCTTGGTGTGTACTACCTTCAAGAACATGCCAAAAAGCAAACTGGCGATGTCATTGAATATGTAAAAGGTCGCGTTCGTAAAATGCAGGGCACGTTCTCTGGCGGTACGGCTGCAAGTTTAAAAGCGACCATGGCGGCTGCGCACAAAGATAAGTCTGTCATGGCGGCACTTATTAACCCGCACTCATTAACCGATGGCGCGTCAAATCAGCCACAGCCCGATGGCAATAAACCTTACTTCGATGAGCAGTTAGGCACATGGGTTGCACCATTTATTATGGCGGCCATCAATACTAAAAACGTTCATCGCACGAACTACCTGGGCGGATATAGCTACGGCAAGAACTTTCAATATGATGAAATGATGATGACTGGTCCAGGTGAGAAAGGTGAAGCCATGGCGAATCACGTTGCCAAAGATAAGTCGCTTGCAAGTGATGATGGCCCTAAACCAGGTGAAGGCCCGAGCAAAGAAGAGCGCGAAAATGGCTTTTACGATGTCATGTTTGTGGGTACCGCTACCAATGGTGATATGCTAGCCGTATCGGTAAAAGGCGACAAGGATCCAGGTTACGGCTCTACCAGTAAAATGATTTCAGAATCTGCCCTTTGCTTGTGCAAAGACGTTAGTTTATCTGGTGGTTTCTTCACACCTGCGGCAGCACTTGGTAACAAGCTTATCCGCCGTTTAGAAGAAAATGCAGGCTTAACGTTTGCTATCGAGAAATAGCGATTCAAAAAACGAAGGCTGAACACAAATTGCGTTCAGCCTTTTCTCTCTGCGCTAGGTGTTATTGTTGTTTTTTAAGCGAGTACCGCTTTTAATGCTTTAACGCACGCGTCAGTTTCTTCAGGTGTCCCTACGCTAATACGTGACCATGAGTCGTACCCAGGCCACGTGCGCCCTACAACCTTTATACCTTGAGCTTTCATCTTTTCTGCAAATTTATCGTGCGGCATGCCCGTATCTATGTAAATAAAATTCCCTTGTGGATTTGGCGCAAACGGCTGCTTTAACTCTTTAGCTACTTTTACTAACTTTTCACGCTCAGTTTTAATGCGTGAGCGCATTGTGTTTAAGTTCTCATGATCATCCATACTTGCCATACCCGCTACTAATGCCAAGTAATTCACACCACCCATGCGCAGCATACCGCCCATTGTTTTAGCTTGCTCAGCAGGCATGATGGCGTAACCGAGACGCTGTCCCGCCATGGCGTGAATTTTAGAGAAGGTGCGGCAAATCACCACGTTGTACCCTTCAGCTACTAGCTTCGATTGCACATTAGCGGGGTAAGCATCAGACATTTCAATGTAGGCTTCATCGATGAAAACCTGTGCTTTCTTCGATACGCGTTTTGCAAAAGCGGTAAGCTTCGCCGCATCTACCATGCTCCCTGTCGGATTATTTGGATTACATACGTACACAGCAGTCGTATCTTCGGTTACTGCAGCTTCAATTGCATCTAGGTCAAAAGTCATATCATTGGCTAACGGCACGTAGGTCACGTCTGCCCCCATAAACTCAGCGCCCCGTGGTACGCCTTCGTAGGTTGCCATAGACGTTACCAGCTTATTGCCGTTTTTGGTGATCCAGTCCGCATAGCCAAAAAGAATAGGTGAAGATCCATTCGTAATTACGATTTGCTCAGCAGATACGCCTTCTTGCTCAGCAATTTTTTGCGCTAACACTTCAACCGTAGCGTCGGTATAACGCGCTAGGTTTAAAAGCTCACTTTGCATTGCCTTTGCGGCTTTTTTTGACGGCCCAAAGGCATTTTCATTCGACGATAGGCGAATAAGACCATCGTTTACATTGGGGGTAGCAGACGGGAAGTGTTCAGTTTGCATACCTGCGGCACGAAGGTCGCCCATAATACTGTCAACGCTGGTCGTTAGCGCTACTGCTCCTGCACCTAATCCCACTGACTTTAACCAATTACGACGTGAAGAATTCACGGTGCTCTGTTGTTCATTTTTATTCATATTTCGCTCTGTCTTCCGTCTATATTCACTTTAGACTAAAGGCTTAATTTTAAACGCGCAATAGCATAAAAACGCTAAACCATTGACATAAATGCACTTTCTACGTGCATGTGGCGCACTAAAATTGACAATGTAAGTAGTTTTAATGTGTTAAGCGGTTACATTGCGGTGCAGTGCTTTTATTAGCATTTAGGCGTTTGCGATGAATGACATTTTTTAGAGAGGAGTGATAAAAAATAAAAGCGTGTACGAACACGCTTTATCTATGTAGTAATTGAAATAGCTCAGCTATTGACTTTACTTCCTGCGTTTTAGTCGCAAAAAAGCAGCGGCAGATAATATAAAAATGCCAAAAGATGCAGGCTCTGAAACTTGAGCAACTGAGAGTTGTGCGTTTCGGCCGATATCATTAGCTTCTTCATCAGTTCTGATATACCAAGTTCCATCGTCAAAAAACTCCAAATCGAATCTGACTAATTTTAAGAGAGCTTCTTCACCTGTATTGACCAAAGTACTCATCTTAATATATTCGCCGGTCGACTGGTTCACAGGGACATAAGTATCAAAAGATATCGATAAAAAATAACTTTCCAAATCACCTGTAATTTTACCTGATACGCTCAAGTTCTCGCCAAATTCAGCGTAATAGCCCTCTGGAGGAACCGTACCAATAACTGTAGTGACAAAATCAGTCCGTCCAATGTCGTTAAATATAGCGTCAGAGTTATCAATCCAAGTATCTCCTGAAGAATAACTCGCGTTATATATAATTAAATTGTCTACATGATTTGATGGACCATCGTATTGAAATGAATAAAGGTTAGACGAATTAAACCGAAAATCTTCGCCATAAGTAAAGCCATCTACAACAATGTTACCAGATACATCTACTGCATTTGAAAAACTATTGTCTCCCTTCGTGCCTAAACAATCAGAACAACTTCCTGTCCAACTAATTATCGTTCTGTTTTGAGCATCGGTTTCGAGTATTAAGCCGGCCGACGCTGATGAAGCCACTCCCATTAAAGCTACTGAAAAACAGGCATTTCTTAAGTACATCTTAATTCCCTTTGTTAATTATTGTGATACATCCAAGATATATAATGCTTTCATTATTAAGCAAAAACTAATCCACTTTTATTTTATAATTAATTCAATCACTTAAAATAACCAGGCTCAATGCTGTAATTTTTTTCGACACCCATTTATGAGTCGGATGTTTTCTAACTGTTAGATTTCGTAAGGAAAGTGCGAAAAAAGAAATGATGAGATTTGGCAAGATATCAACCTTAAAAAATGACTAAAAATTGGTATTTAAAGAAAGGCTTCATGAGGATTTAAACTATTTCCGAGTACGCCAGTAACTATTGCTAGTAGTTTACAAATGACAGGAGTTAAATATGGCTAAGGACCACGGCAACCAAATTAAAAACGACGACACTTACGAAGCCCTTCGCGACGAAGGCTACAGTAAAGAGAAGTCGGCGCGCATTGCCAATGCGCAAGCCAATAGCGAACAAACGCCTTCTAAAGATGGTGGAAAAGGCAAAAAGTACGAGGATCGCACTAAAGATGAACTGTATCAAAAGGCCAAGGAAGTGGGTATTGAAGGTCGCTCTAAAATGAGCAAAGACGAATTAATTGATGCGTTACGCAATCATTAGTGGCTGATAGACCGCCACATACAAAAACTGGTCACTGTGGCGGTGATGATTATGTTTTATCAGACACGCATAATTTGTGCATTTCGTAGCAAACTTCAACTTCAAGTAAAGATCTACCGCCTCAATAGTAGGCGACTACCTCTTCGCCCGACCAATACATGACAATATTTCATGATAAAATGAAAATAAGTCATTTTTATTCATAGTTAAATCAACGTATAACGTGTTCATAGCTTTTACAGCAGTCTCACTACTCGGTTTAACTTTAGGAATAGAAGCGCATTCTCATGAACAACAACGTGAACACAGATTTCTCTTTTACTATTAACAGCGTTCAGTTTAATGAAGATTATCGCCCTTCAGACAACACACGCATCACCACCAACTTCGCCAATTTAGCTCGTGGTCAACGCCGCAAAGAAAATTTGCGCGATGCACTAAGCATGATAAACAACCGCTTTAATGCACTGGCTAGCTGGGATAATGAAAGTGGCGATCGCTATGCTGTCGAACTTGAAATTGTGTCGGTAGATATCGACGTTGAGGGTAACGGCAACACATTCCCAACTATCGAAATCTTACAAACCAATATCATTGACAAAAAAACGGGCAAGCGTACCCAAGGTATTGTGGGAAACAACTTCTCGTCTTATGTTCGCGATTATGACTTTAGCGTTCGCCTCTCTAATCACAATCGCGGCCAGTCTTCGTTCAGTGTCCCTACCGATTTTGGTGATCTGCACGGAAAGTTGTTTAAGTATTTCGTTAATTCAGAAGCCTATAAAGCACATTTTTCAAAGCTGCCGGTCATTTGTTTAAGCGTTTCCGACAATAAAACCTACCGTCGAACAGAAAATCAGCACCCCGTTTTAGGTGTTGAATATCAGCCTAATGAATCATCACTAACTGAACAGTATTTCAAGAAGATGGGCTTAAACGTGCGCTACTTCATGCCACCAAACAGTGCTGCTCCTTTTGCATTTTATTTCTTTGGTGATTTGTTAAACGACTACACCAATTTGGAGCTTATCAGCACTATTGCCACGATGGAGACCTTCCAAAAAATTTATCGCCCTGAGATTTATAACGCTAACGCCCAGGCAGGTTTAAGCTACAAACCAAACTTGAAAAATAGCGATCACTCAGTGACTCGCATTGTTTATGACCGTGAAGAGCGGACTCATCTAGCCGTTGAACAAGGCAAGTTCGTAGAAGAGAACTTTATAAAGCCTTATCAACACAAGCTAGCGCAATTCACAGCAAGCTACGCCTGATCCGTTCATCTAGATACTTGCGATATTCAAACCGCATACGTTGCGACACAAAACTATGATAAGGGCAGCACGTTCTGCCCTTCGCGCATCCATACAAATTATTGATTAGAAGAAAGCGAATTACATGAAAAAACTACTCCCCACTTCAATTGCAGGCAGTCTTCCAAAACCATCGTGGCTTGCACAGCCTGAAACCCTGTGGTCGCCGTGGAAGCTAGAAGATGAAGCATTAGAGGAAGGCAAAAAAGACGCGCTTCGCGTTACGCTTCAGGAACAAGCCCTATCAGGCATAGATATTGTGTGTGACGGTGAGCAAACCCGTCAGCATTTTGTAACTACCTTTATTGAGCACCTTGACGGTGTTGATTTTGAAAACCGTAAAACCGTACGTATTCGCAATCGCTACGACGCTAGCGTACCTGTCGTTACCCAAGCTGTTACACGGCCAAAATCAGTGTTCGTTGAAGATGCAAAGTTCTTAAGGAGCCAAACCGATCAGCCCATCAAATGGGCGTTACCTGGCCCTATGACGATGGTTGATACGCTGTACGACGACCATTATAAAAGTCGCGAGAAACTTGCGTGGGAGTTTGCCAAAATACTAAACCAAGAGGCAAAGGAGCTTGAGGCTGCTGGTGTTGACATTATCCAGTTTGATGAACCTTCGTTTAACGTATTTTTCGATGAAGTCAATGAATGGGGTATTGCCGCATTAGAAAGAGCCATTGAAGGGCTTAAATGCGAAACTGCAGTGCACATTTGCTACGGATATGGCATCAAAGCTAATACCGACTGGAAGAAGACATTGGGCTCTGAGTGGCGACAATATGAGGAGAGCTTTCCTAAGCTAGCAAAATCTAATATTGATATGGTTTCTCTGGAGTGCCATAACTCTCATGTACCCATTGAACTGATCTCGCTTCTTAAAGGCAAAAAAGTGATGGTGGGCGCTATTGATGTTGCAACTGACACAATAGAGACACCAGAAGAAGTAGCAGCTACATTACGTGAAGCATTAAAGTACGTGGATGCCGACAAACTCTACCCTTGTACAAACTGTGGTATGGCCCCCCTTTCTCGAAAGGTTGCTCGTGGCAAGCTTGAAGCGCTCAGCGCAGGTGCTGAAATAGTAAGACAGGAATTACTGTGTAAACTCAGCGCTTAATACGCCCCAAAACTTTTAATAAAAGCGAGTTTTTTGAAAGCGCACTAGAGCCCATATCAACGTGGGCTTTTTTATTTCTAGCGGTTAAAAAGAGTATCAGCGTTATTCTCATCCGTTCGGCCCTTTTAAGGTTAACCCTCTTACATTATTTATAGCTTTTACAGAATAAAGATAATTAAAAATATAACACAATAAACAGTAACGAATATTTAACTTATGAGAAACATTAGCAATTACTTAATTAAAAACAGCGACAAAACAACCATTATTCACGTTAAAAAAAGAAACTTTAATATACACGGTTTAAATTTACTCAGTTAGTGCAATATACGAGCAAAAACCTTCTAACTCAAAATTAACCAAGCAAATTAAAAACAAGACGAAAACCGCTTAATAAGCGCCCTAAAAAGACACTTTTCGACCACATGGTCAATATAAAAACAATTATTGAACATTATTAATACAACACTTAAAAATATTAATTAAACCTACTATTTATAAATTCTTTAAAATTAAGTTAACTCTTTCATGGCCAGAATTTAATTCACCGCAAAAAATTGATTTATTTAATACTAGATAATTAGAATGCGCGCCATTGCGACATAAGTAAAAACTACGCATGCAATTTGGCTAGCCCTTGCCTATTTACAGGGCATTAACCTACAACAAGCACGTAAATCTAATTCACTAGGAACAATCCATGAAAAATATTGCAACTGCAGTTCAGTTAGCATTAGCAGGAAGTGTCGCGTTGACCTCAGGCAACGTTCTTGCACAGGACTCAACAAATGAAAGCGCTGACGTTGAAAAAATTCAGGTCACCGGTTCTCGTATCTCTCGTCAGGGCGCTATCGCTCCATCACCAGTAACAGCCATTTCTGGTGAGTCACTTCTTAATTCAGGTGCGATGAACATTGGTGAGGTGCTTAATGAGCTTCCTTCACTTGCAAACACATTCTCATTGGGTAATTCAGGTCAATTTATTGGAACTGCTGGTCTGAATATTCTTGACCTACGTGGTATGGGTACTGACCGCACATTAGTATTGGTAGACGGTAAACGTCACGTATCTTCTTCAGCAGGTTCTGCAGCGGTTGATACCAACACCATCCCTACTTCGTGGATTGAGCGCGTAGAAATCGTTACTGGCGGTGCTTCTGCGGTTTATGGTGCAGATGCAGTAACTGGTGTTGTTAACTTCATTCTTAAAAAGAACATTGAAGGTTTCGACGTGAGTGCGACGCAAGGCTTTGCACAGGAAAACGGTTATAAGAACGATAAATACCAAGCATCATACGGCTTTAACTTCGACAATGATCGCGGCAACATTGCTTTTGCAGCCGAATACAGCTCACAAGAAGCTTTAGAGGCCCTTGACAACCCTTGGACTGCAACGTCGTATCGTAATATGAGCTTTGAAAGCATCATGGGATACGAGCGCAGTGAAGACCAGTTAAATTCAACGGCATTTCCTGACAACTTTTACACTGCTAATGCGGGCTACTACACACTAAACAACTCTGGCGTCTTTGGCGGCAACTCTCAGACTTTCAACGCTGACGGTTCAATTCGCGAAATCTACACCGGTGATCAAGTAGACGGTGCGTTCTGCGCAAACTGTGATTCGTTTAACCTGCGCCAGTTTACGCAGCTTCAGCCTGAGTTTGATCGTACTAACCTAAATGTAAAAGGTAACTACGAGCTAAACGACGACACCACAGTGTATGCACAGGCAAAGTACGCGCGTACTCGTGCAATTACAATGGGCCAGCCTGCTTTCTTCTATGGCGGCTCAGAGACGACAATCAAAAAAGGTAATCCTTTCTTAGATGAAACTGTTGTCGAGTATATGAAGGCGAATGGTGACCTTAAAAGTATTCAGCTTAACCGCATGATGACCGATTTAGGGCGCCGCACCGAAGCAGACGAGCGTGAAACTTACCGCTACGTGCTAGGTATCGAAGGCTACATGGGTGACGAGTGGAGCTACGAGGCGTTTGTAAACTACGGCAAAACTGAATTAGAGCGTGAGAACCGCAACAACCTTATTTTGCAAAATTTCGAGAATGCACTTAACGCAATAACTGACGGCGATGGAAACATTGTTTGTGCTTCAGGTAGTGATGACGGCTGTGTACCGCTGAACATTATGGGCTTTGGTCAGCCATCACAAGAAGCAATTGACTACGTCAATACTACATCAGTTGGCACAAGCAAAATTGAACAATACAACGCTGGCGCAACCATCGCAAACTCTGGTATTTATGAATTACCTGCAGGATACGTTGGCTTTGCAGCCGGTGTTGAATATCGCAAAGAAAAAAGCGAAATTGAAGAACCTGATAATGCAGCGGGTACCTTTTTCAACACTCTAGGTGAAGATAAAGGCGATTACGATGTATCAGAAGTATTTACTGAAGTTACTATTCCACTACTTGCCGATCTCCCTGGCGTAGAAATGCTGACATTTGATACTGCGGCGCGGATTGCCAACTACTCTTCGATTGGCAACGCGAAAAGCTGGAAGCTTGGTCTAGATTGGAAAGTGTATGAAGATTTACGTCTACGTGCGACAAAATCATCTGCACTACGCGCGCCGAACATCGGTGAACTTTATGGTGAAGCAAGCCAAACCTTCTTCCGCGTAGACGATCCATGTCGTACAGACAACCTTGCTGACTTAGCCAACGCCGACCAACGCATTGCAAACTGTGCAGCGTTAGGTATCCCTGCAGATTTCAACTCTGATTACGACTCAGCAACGCTAGAAGGCGTAAACGGTGGAAACATCGACTTGCAAGCGGAGAGCTCAATATCTAAAACACTAGGTGTTGTCTATACTCCTAGCTGGTTTAAAGGCTTTACCGCTACTGTTGACTACTGGGAAATCGAGCTGACAGACGCGATTTCGTCTATTGACGGCCAAACAATTTTGGACCGCTGTGTTGACTCTGAGTCGGGTATTAACAACGTATACTGTGGCCTTATCGACCGTGATGGAACTACCGGTGAAATCACTCAGATTCGTAGCTATGCATTGAACATCGCGGGTCAAGAAGCCAAGGGTATCGACTTCGAACTAGGATATGATTTCGACGCGCTAGAAGGCGCATTCCGTACTAGCTTGATTGCGACTTACCTTAAAGACCGCAAAGAATTTCCATTCCAAGATAACCCTGAAGTATTCTATCAGTACGCAGGTACGGCAGGTGAATCTGATTGGCAGGGTGTATTCACCATCAACTATAGCCGTGGTGATTGGGAAGCAAGCTGGAAAACTCGCTACCTAGAACGTTCAAGCCTTTACGACAACCAAAAGTTAGCGCGTAACCCAAATCCGAGCAACCGCATGGAACTGCCTTCATACGCAGTGACTGACGTAACCGCGGGTTACAACTTTGCTAACGGTGTTAGCCTAACCGTGGGTATTGATAACCTGTTTAATCGTGCGCTACCGACAGGCACAACAGGCACGGGTTCAATAGACGGCGCGTACGACAACATTGGCCGCTTCGGATACGTAACCGTAGCGTACAAAATGTAATTTACGTAATATTGAGCAATGATAAAAACGGCGCTTATTAGCGCCGTTTTTTTATTATAAAGTTAACATGACGTCATTTTATCGCTATATAGACGTCTATACGGTTGCCATTCACATAGTACTCGAAGTCTATTGAAAACGTCCTTTCATACTCGGCACCTCCTTCTGTGAAGTAGCGCCAAATATCGCTCCATGCATCAATGGCAATTTGCGGCATTTCACCTTGTCGCGAAAAAACGAGATACTTTCCTGCGGGAATAGTGATGTGCTCAACCTTTAAATGTTCTGGCACTGAGTCACCGTCAAACCCAGCCAACACGGAAAAGTCACCGGAATGATCGGATTCGTAATTGAAATACACGCCATACACTCGCTCGCCGCCTTTATAGTTAACAGCTATCGAATTATCAAACCTTTGCCAAAGTGTGGGTATCTTTCCCATCGGTGAGAATTCAGTGTGATTATTGGTAATCACCGAAAAGCCTTTAATATCTATCGGTGAAGAGAGGTTCCTTACGTTCATACAACGTCCTAATTGTTAAGCATACAGAAAGTTAGTCTAAGCAAACAGATTCAGACAAACCATGTTCCAGCAGAATGACTTTAACACCTTACCTTAAGTTTCACTCTTAATGGTACGTTTCTTGATTCAGTTTTTGATAAAATGATAAACGCCTCTCAAAATAAAAAACAAAATTAGGACACACCATGGCACATTCAGGAAACGTCGTTATTTCAGGTGATGGTTACGATGTTATTGACTGCGAAACGTGCGGATTCAAACATGTTACGCCACTTCCAGACAAGCTCGAAAATGAGACTCTTTATCGTGACAGCCATTATGATGACGGCGAACGAGATAGGCTAAACTACTATGAGCGAGACCGCGATTGGTGGCTCATGAGCTATCGCGACGTGCTTAACGAAATAGCTCAATTTATCTCGCCTAATGATGATAATACTCTGGTTGATATTGGCTGCGGTGCAGGCCTGTTTTTGGAAGCAGCCAAAGAGGAAGGGTGGAATACAGTTGGTGTCGAAATAAGTACAATAGCGGCAAACCATTGCCGTGATAAAGGCTTAGATATCATTAATAGCAGCTTCGATGCTGACCTAACCAGCCTTCCAAAAAACATCAAAGTGGTTCACATGCGCAATATTCTAGAACATGTTCCCGACCCATTCTCTCTAATCAATGTGGCTTTCGACAAACTTGCCAGTGGTGGTGTTTTAGTTGTGGGTGTCCCTAATGACTTCAACCCTCTGCAAGAAGGCTTAAGAAAAACACAAGACTACAAACCTTGGTGGGTTGCTGTCCCACACCACCTTAATTACTTTGATTTTGACTCGCTAGAAGCACTCGTTTCAAAATGTGGATTTAATCCTTTAAGCCGTTTTTCCAGCTTCCCGCTAGACCTGTTTCTAGCGATGGGCGACAACTACATTGAAACGCCAAGCGTGGGCCGAGAATGTCACCTGAAACGTGTCAACTTTGAATGGTTCATGGAAAATGCGGGGTTAAGCCACTTACGACAAGATATCTATCGCGCTTTTTCTAACCTAAACTTAGGAAGAGAAGCCATTGTTATCGCGCAAAAGCCTTAGGATTGTTAATGAAAATTGAATATATAACGAATGCGAGTTTTTTGTTTACTTTCAGTGACGGAACAACGGTTTTAACCGATCCTTGGTATGAAGACGGCATTTACCATGGCCTTCTTTTCAATTACCCTCCTATGCATGAAAAGCAGCGCACACGCTATCTAAATTTAAAGCCCGACTATTTATATATTAGTCACATTCACGGTGACCACTTTAATCCTTTTACGCTATCTCATTTTGATAAAGACATCCCAATATTGATCGGTAAATTTCCGACCCCTGCCCTTCGCTTAGCTTTACAGCAATTAGGGTTTACGAATATTACGGAATGTACCTTTGACAAACCTTGGGAACTTGGCGAGCACAGTATAACCATTATAAAAGAGTTTTCAGGGTCTTCTGACGATATCGTGAATGAAACAAACATACCTGTTGATTCGTCGATATATCTTGAAGATGGAAACGGGTACAAGGTATTTTTTGCTGTAGACAACCCGATGCAAATTAGGCACGCAGAGCAAATTAAGGCGACCTTCGGTAAGCTTGATGCTGCAATTCTTGCTTACAGTGGCGCAAGTATTTACCCCTTTGTTTTTTCTCATTATAGCGATGATGAGAAACACACTCGCGTAGCACAGTTAAAAGCCTCTCGATTACAGAAGTTTTGCCAACTTGCGGAAATTATTGATGCAGATTTCAATATTCCAGCAGCTGGATCTTTTGTGATAGCAGGAACAGGTTATCAATACGCGCAGTATCAACATCAAGCATGCCCTGAGGAAATAGAATCGGCCTGGCGTAATCACAATCTTAACGAGAATAAGCTGGTCATGTTATCGACCGGTGACGCTCTGGACTTAGCTTCCCGTTCGACAGAGCACTCGCCTCTCGCGCTAGATAGGAATTTTACTCAGCAAGACAGAATAAACTACGCTGAGTCTCTAGCTGATTTTCCTTGCGAGCTTCACAGAATAACTTGGCCTGACGGGCTTATGATGCCAATCAATAGCTTAATTTTTAAGGCCAGAGCAAACGTATGGAGCGCGCAAGAAAGGTTATCTACATTCCCAGATACTGATGTGGTTTTACACATTAAGCCGGTAGAGCAACTGCAAGCTGGCTTGCAATGCCCAATCTACGCCAAGATAGACATGAAAAATGAACGCGTTCAAATAAATACATTGTTTGAGCCTACGGAAGATAAACCTTATATCAAGTTTACAATGACTACCCAGGTGCTTATAGCGCTTCTTCTAGGCGGTACATTTTGGAACGTAGCTGAGTACCACATGACAATTGAACGCGTTCCTAATCAATTCGATCCTACTCTACGAAGCTTGATGTCGTATTTTAAACTGTAGTGCGCTGAGTCATTTTGCTCATTTGGCCATCATAAATCGCACGCGTTTGCAGCGGGTAGCATAGACGGTGTTCGCGACCGCTGCCATAGCGTTTTGGTTATTAGACTTTAATTTTCAATACTTTCCCTTATCAACGAGCATTTCAGTTTTAGAACAAATATAATCCGGTTTTGTCTCATCCAGGTTGCAATATATTGTGAATCAACGTTTTTTACTTGCCATAGTCGCAGTGCTTTTGGCGATGGTAACCATACAGTCTGGTGCATCGTTTGCGAAACAACTCTTTCCTATAGTTGGCCCTGAAGGCACCAGTGCTCTTCGTGCGTTTTTCGCCGCGTTGGTGTTAACAGTAATTTTTAGACCTTGGAGAGCGCGCTTAAGCGCAAAAGGATGGCGTAACGTTATTTTCTACGGCGCTTGCTTAGGCGCAATGAATATCATCTTCTATCTTGCGATTGAGCGTATTCCCCTTGGCATAGGTGTTGCGCTTGAGTTCACCGGACCATTGGCTGTGGCATTTTTTAGTGCCAGAAAAAAGAGAGACTTTGCTTGGGCTATTTTAGCCGTTGCAGGCGTTTGTTTGCTGCTTCCCGATATTGGCGGCGCGTCGGCCGAGAGCTTAGATCCCGTCGGCGTTATTCTTGCCCTTACAGCCGGAGCGTTTTGGGCCGGTTACATCGTATTTGGAAACAAAACAGGCAACGAAGGTTCTGGCGGTGTTACGGTAACATTAGGCATGCTAGTGGCCGCTATCTGTGTAGTGCCTATTGGCGTTGCAAGTCAAGGTATCGCCTTACTCTCGCCACAGGCTATTTTCATCGGGTTCGCTGTAGGCGTATTCTCGTCGGCTATCCCGTATACGTTAGAAATGAGTGCAATGCGCAATATGCCTAAGCAAACCTTCAGCATTATGATGAGTGTTGAGCCTGCCGTTGCAGCCATAGCGGCGTTCATCATTATTGATGAAACCCTCACGCTTTCACAATGGTTTGCAGTGGCTTTAGTCGTTATTGCTACCGCTGGGAGTTCAGCTACGCAAAAACAACTACCCAAACAAAAACAAATTGAAACCCTTTCCTAGGGCCTGTTGACCTTTGGTGTACGAATTTTGGTCTAAATGGAAGCCTTTTAATCGCGAAACAGTCCTGCAAGCCTAGCGAGCTAAGTTAAAGGACTGTGACAAAGAGTAAAAGGCTTCCATAACGACCCCTTCGGGCAGCGCCTTTGTGCCATCTATACTGCGTTGAATGTTTTCGATTTAGAACCACTAAACCGTCAAACATCCGCCTTGTCTAGATGGCACACAGACCGCTGCAAAAATGTACAACAAAGGTCAACAGGCCCTAGGGTTTCAAACCTTCTGTACTTTTTTACCATCCTTATTTCCCCCTTTTTGAACTCAGGTCTTATTCTTTTCGTTAAACAAATTAAGTTAATAGTTGATTTAGTGGCTTAGGGAATAATTATGAAACATTATGCGGTAAACACAGAAGTAGAATGGGAATGGGGAAACGGTAGTGCAACGGGAAATATCAGAGAAAAATTTACCAATGATGTAGAGCGCACGATTAAGGGTTCGTCGGTAAAACGAGAGGCTAGCGACAGCGACCCAGCATATCTCATTGAACAGGACGACGGTAGCAAAGTGCTAAAATCTCACAGCGAAATTACGAAGTCGTCTTAATTTTTTGATTAATAAACCTAAACGAAAAATGCAGCGTTCTTTTTTCACTGATAGCGATGTCGTCAATATAGCGAAGTCGCTCATTGGTAACTTCCTGTTTAGTAACGTCGACGGCGTACTAACCGGGGGAACGATAACAGAAACGGAAGCCTACCGTGGACATCATGATCTTGCCATGGAGAAACACCTGTTGCGGCGCCCTTCTTCGATAACAACACTTAAAAAGCAAGGCGGCGTTGCTTACATCTACACCATTTATGGTTCTCACAGTATGTTGAATATTGTTACAAATGACGCTGACCACACTGATTCAGTTCTGATCCGAAAAATTAAGCCTACAGAAGGTGTAGACAAAATGCGCGAACGTCGCGGCATGAAGACATCATTGCGTAATCTATGTGACGGTCCAGCTAAGCTGACACAAGCTCTTGCGATAACACCTGCGCTTAATGGTGAGCCTGTAGTGAATAACACTTTGATTTGGATTGAGGAAAGTAACCATGCCATTGCTAGTAAACATATCACTAGTTCGCATCGCATTGGCATAGACTACGCAAAAGACGATCAAACCGGTAAGCTAGGTGCACGGGATGACACAACCTTGCCTTGGCGGTTCACGCTTAAGTAGCGCACCTCAATTGAAACTACTTCGCAAAAGCGAAAGTCAGCTTGCAGTCGATGTATTTGAGCAATTTGTTTACCACCCTTGGCACGGCAATATCACCGTTAGCAATTTTTGATTCAACATAAATATCGCAGTCATCATATTGAATTTGCTGGCGAATAACGTAATCGTTGAGTTCGTCAAACAGGCTTTCTTTTAAAGGCACCATGCCAATGAACGCACCTGAGCCTTTTTCATCTACAAATTCTTCACGCTTACTAAAGTAAGCGCCTTCAATTTCTCGTTTTAGCGTATACGCCTGCATGGCATCTAATTTTGTTAAGCGAAAGTGCACGCTAGTTTGGGAGTCTGTCACTGGTTATCTCAGTTTTTCTTGAAGTTTATCTAAATGGCTACTGCTTTATTTCCACTTTCCAAGGCGGGTTCACTCTATTCTCTCCTGCCCAGTACAGCTTTATTTTGTTGCCAGAGGGATCTCTTAAAATGGCCTCTTTCCAAAGGTAGCGCTGCTGCGTTGGCGGCTGCTCAAAACGAATACCTTTTTCCACAAGAGAGGTATACAACTCTTCTAGCGTCTCGTGTTCAAAATAGATCACACTGTGATTTTGAGCACTTTCGCTTTCTAAAGAGAGCGAAAAAGTGGACGAGCCTTCTGGACACGTGAATCTGGCATAATGCGGTGTATCTACAATTTGAGTGAACCCAAGTGTAAGGTAAAACTCCACCGCTTCGACCATATTGGTAACGGGTAACGTAACTTGGTTCAATTCCATGAAGACCTGCTCCTTGTATTTGTATTGTTTGCGCTAGATTTAATCGTCGCGTCCTAGATAAGCGTGAATAGCTATGATTTTACCGTTTTCATTAAATTTCAAGACATCAACAACGAACAGTGTTTCAGACTTATCCACCACAATTTTGAGCTCACCAGACACCATCTTCTCGTTTACCATAGTAGACAGCACATCTATTTCTATCGAGTCAGCATTCTCAAAGTTCTTACGTGTTTCATCAACGGCTAACCGTTTACCTTTTACAGAAATTTTCCAGTCCCTTAATGCAATGTCATCCGCAAACATATCGGAAACACTGTCTAGGTCCTTTTGTTCATAGGCTCTTAAGTATTGAATAAAGACTTCGACCCACTCCATTTTACGTGTTCCCTTTATCAGTTTTTTAAAAGACACAAGCCAATCGGTTTACACCCAAAAGGCCAGCGTCCAGTTAATATAACCGTTACACTATCAAAAATAACGTGGCTGCTGTGGCCGCGCCCATTGTAAGGTTAAACTGCCGTCTTCGAGTTGGCGAACTCAACCACACGCGTATTTTTGCGCCTACCGCTGCCCAAAGCGAGATGCTTGGAAAACCAATCACGGCAAAAGCGGTAACAATCGCAATACCAGATTGGGTGTAGTGCTCGCCAGGCAGTGAAAACGTGCCTACGCTGGCTAACGCCATCATCCATGCTTTAGGGTTAATTAACTGAAATAATGCCCCTTCCCACCACTTGAGCGGCCCTTGGCGTTTGGTCGACTTAATTTTGTTTTCTACTAGGCCTACTGGCTCATCTACGGGGCCAGTGGCAATTTTGAACGCTAACCATAACAGGTATGCCACGCCAAGCACTTTTAGCACACTGTACAGTACGGGAAATATGTTGAACAGCGCACCAATGCCCAGCAGTGTGCTTATCATTAGACCTGCAACACCAATTACAATACCCAGCATGTGCGGCAGCGAACGTTTATAACCGTATTGTGCCCCAGAAGCCAATAGCATCATATTATTCGGGCCAGGCGTTACCGTACTGATGAATGCGAATGTCGCAAGCGCGATGAGTAAAGATGTTTCCATGACAGTCCTTATGTGTTGAGGTGAGCAATGCGTTTCTTTAAAAGAAAGGGGTCGGTTAACCAAACGCTTGTTTTTCACCAACACAATACAATCATATTTTTGTATGCATCATACCCAAATACGCTTAAAAACAGCCATACAGTTTAGTCATGGTAACGTCTGTATGGTAGTTATTTCACCAATCTGTATGGTTAAAAGCTCCTGTCAATTAAGATATAGTTATCTGTATGCAGATAACTTCATAAGAATAAATATTGCGATGACGCTTTACGAAACATTAGCCAATGAACTTAAAGCCCAAATCGAGCGTGGTGTTTTTGAGGTGGGGAACAAGTTACCTTCGGTTAGGCAGCTGTCAACGGAGCATAAAGTAAGTATAGCTACCGTGCAGGAAGCATATCGAGTGTTAGAAGCGCAGCAACTGGTAGAGGCAAAACCTAAATCAGGTTATTTTGTCGCCCGTAGTATCTTAATAGATAACACCCCTAGCATGACGAAGCCTCCGCAACGCCCTATGGATGTGTCTCAATGGGAAGATGTGCTAGACACTCTACTTAATACCTTCAATAAAGATCATGACGCTAAAACCCTGTGCCAGTTTCAGCATGCCATGCCCAACATGACTGCCAAAACCCTTAAACCGCTTATAAAACGCCTGCATGAACTCACCAAACATCGAGCCTTGGACGGCATGATATACGGTGACGTAAAAGGTGATGAAACTCTGCGAAAACAGCTAAGCCGATTGGCCGCAGCATCTGGCTGTGTGTTGCAAAGCGACGAATTCATTGTGACTTCTGGCTGCCAGGAAGCCTTATCTGTTTGCCTTCGCGCAGTGGCGAGCGCCGGTGATGTGATAGCGGTAGAATCCCCCGGATTCTACGGTGCTATGCAAGCTATAAAAGGCGCTGAATTAAAAGCATTAGAGATCCCCACCGACTCTGAAACAGGACTGAGTTTAGAGGCATTAAAGCTAGCGCTTGATCAATGGCCGATCAAGGCCATTTTAGTCGCCCCAACGGTAAATAACCCTCAAGGATTCGTTATGCCTGAGGCGAAAAAGAAAGCGTTATATGAATTGGCCAGAGAGTACGATGTAGCCATTATTGAAGATGATATTTACGGCGATATTGCCTACGCTTACCCTCGTCCAAAAACCATTAAATCTTTCGATAAAGATGGGCGTGTTTTACTGTGCTCCTCGTTTTCAAAAACGCTAGCGCCTGGTTTTCGCGTGGGTTGGATAGCGCCGGGAAGCTATAGAAATAAAGTGCTCCACGTTAAATATGTCAGTAGCTCTATGTGCCCTACTCTACCCCAATTAGCTATAGCCAGTTTCATTGAGCAAGGCGGTTATGACAAACATATTCGGGCTATGCGTCACCATTACCTAAGTGCACGAGACGCACTACGTTCAGACATTAAGCGTTACTTTCCCGCCGACACCTGTATTAGCTACCCTCAAGGGGGCTATGTGCTTTGGGTAGAGCTAAACAGCCGTTATGACTCCGTGAAGCTGGCTGACGAAGCCAAGCAAAAAGGAATTTATGTCGCGCCAGGGCAGCTATTTTCGGCAACAGGTAAGTATCGACATTGCCTGCGTTTTAATTTCATTGATAGTACGCAGGCTGCGCGCACCGAAGCTATTCAGCGTCTTGGTGAGATGCTTGTTGCACAAGAAGCCTAATTTTTTATACAAAGTGCGTAAACCCAAGGGCAGTTGATCCACATCAACGCAGGCTAGCCGTAAGTCCACCAAAATAAAACCATCCAAACTAACCTGTGAAACTTTGTATGCTTACGTTAGTGAATAATACAGATGCGAATGATGACATTGTGCCTGAAGCACACGGACTATACCGTCTGCATTTAAAGCCTAACACGCAAATGGCGATAGAGAATAAGCCCGTCTTCGGTGCGAATATTACGCTACATAGCAGCGTATTGAAGCACGATAATTTTGTGGCAACGCCAGATAATATATTAGGTTGGCTGGATCACTGCGGTTTGTCACACTTTGCAGTGAAAGCCGAGACCGACAATTCAGAAAGTGAAGACACGTCTGTACTTTTGCCTTCACAGTTTTTAAATGCCGAAGGCGGAATTTTGCGTGTAACTGCCCCCACCCGCATTTATCTAATCAGCAAAACCCCAATTGATATTAACAAACGCGGCCTGTGCCTTTTTACGCCAGTAAAATAACGACCCAGAAATGTACTCTGACCCCAAAATTTTGGGGGTCAGAGTACATTTTCTTTTATTCGACTTCTGTGGTGGCGTTTGATGTGCTCTCTAGTTGCAAGCTTATTGCCTCAGAAAGCCCGGAATAACGCTTATCCACCCGTTGAACCATGTGGCTAAATGTAGCGTTGTCAGAAATAATTAAGCAGCCGTCTTTAGCTCGGGTTAACCCTGTGTACACTAGGCCTCGATGAAATAAATTGGCGGCTTTCTCGCTATCAGGCTTAGGTAAAATAAGTACGACATGGTTAAACTCAGAGCCTTGAGATTTATGTATGGTCATGGCATACACAGTTTCAAACTGCGGTACTCTTGATAGCGATATGCTGCGCAACGCTTGTTTTTCCTGTAGCGCCTTGTCAGCATTGTCTCCCGCATTTGCCGAAGCATTCTGACTTGAACCGTTTTGACCTGAAGCTTGGCTCTCTTGGTAAAACCACGCATATAGCTTTCCTTTGCTGTCAGGCCAGATTACACCAACCTCACCGTTTGATAGTCGTTGAGGATGATGATTCTTTACAATCATAATGGGCTGACCTTGATAGAAATGGCCTTCCCGCTTTCTGATCTTGTGCTTGATAGCATCGAACACCAAATTATTCAGGCCTTCTACGCCCATTCCGCCCTTGCGGACCGGGGTTAGCCACCTAACCACATTCAGGCGATTAAGCGCTTCTTCGGCACTGCCAGCATCAAAAATAGGCAAGAAGCTTTCTTTGGCCAACTGGTGTAAATCACGGCCGCTAACCTGGAACTCTGGCCATAGGTGAACGCCAGATTGTAGGCGTGATGCCGTATTTGAACCAAGACCCGCACTTTCGTTATTTTCGCCAGCCTTATCGGTAATAGCGGCAAGTGCACCGCTTGCATCACCTCGTTGTATGGCCGTTGCAACTTTTGCCACCTGCCCCTTGAAGCGCTGAGGTGCTTGAAGAGTTGCTACATAGCTTTTTGCCTGCTCATCAACAGGTAACAGAGGCAAATGCGGGCACAGCGTAGCAATGTGCTGACGCATCAACGATGGCACGCCACCTAAAGAAAGCCCGTCGCCATGACTGTTTAAGCTATTTGAACTATATGCGCTGTTTGTGCCATTTGACACATTCTCGTTTTCGTCAAAACTTGCTGTCTCGGTACTAACTAGCTGCTCTAGCACGTTACCGAGCTCAACCGCAGGAAGCTGGTCGGCATCACCGATAAAATAGAGCCGTGCATGGTCTGGTAACGCTCGTACTATGCGCGTCATTAGCGCTAAGTCGACCATACTTGCTTCATCGACAATAAGTACATCTGCTGCCAATTGATTGTGCTGATTGAACTTAGTCGATACACCGTGCTCGCGCAATCCTAGTAATCTATGTAGCGTCACAGCATCGGTAGGCACGTTGTTAAGTACTGTGTCGTTCAACTTGCCGCGAAGCCCGTCTATGCTGTTCATGATAGATTCGGTCATACGCTGTTGCGCTTTACCTGTAGGCGCTGCGAGCACAATTTTTAAGTTTTCATCGCAAGCCTGTAGCGCCAGTAATAAGCGCAATACAGTATAGGTTTTACCTGTTCCTGGCCCACCGTTTATAACGCAAAAGCGCTGCATTAGGCTTTTCGCCACCGCTATTTGCTGCCAATCTTGCCGATCGGTTGTTTCGGTAGGAAAGATTGCTGGCCAAAGTTGCTTTACTTTTTCGCTTGCCTCATCACTTAACGGCGTAAGCGCAGCTCGTTTTACAACATTGCGTGCTACTTCTTGTTCAAATTCATAGTAGCGACGGCTGTACAGCTTGCCGTTGCTATAGACAAATAGTTGAGCCACCTGCTCGTTAACCAGTGCGCTTTTTAAAATTCTAAGTAACGGTGTTTGTTGTGGCACGTCAACACCTGCTTTGGGCGCTTTTTCCTGCTCGGTTTGTTCAACCAGCGTCAGTGAAGCAGCCGCCGCCCCATTACTGCTATGCTCATTCGTTTCAACCGCCAAGGCTGCCTCTTGTTCTGCGACTACCTCTTTAAAAAGCGTCGTACCCGCTATGTCTTTTAGATAGATACAGCTGTGGCCATTGCGCTGCATATACGACAAGTATGCTAAGATCCCAGCCCAAATAAACTGTTCTTCTTGCTCCAGTTCATCAATAAAGCCAAATTCTTTTGCGACAAATTTGTCGATCGCCTCGATGCCAAACAAGTTATCAAAAAATGACGGTACAGAGTGTTGATTGCTTTTCATTATTTTCCTTTGCTTTAGCCTCTATGATGTTGACTACTCGTCATCGAAACTAAACTGCTGCTGACCCGAAGACGTTTGTTCCAAAGGCTGGTGAGAGCTGCCTGCATTCGAAGAACTATTGCCTTGCTGGGCATCGTCTTTGCTCGCAAATATCCCGTCTAATCGATTGAGTACAGACGATGGAACATCAGTATAAAATACCCCTTCCCCGCGCTCGTTTTCTGGGTGCATACCGCGTAGATACAAGTAATACACTCCACCAAAATGCATATCTGGGTCGTAGTTAGGCAGCGTATTCTTTAAATAGCGATGTAGCGCCAAGCAGTAAATTAAGTACTGAAGGTCGTAAAGGTGATGCTGGTTATTGTGAAACAGCGCTGTTGGCGTGTAGCTATCAAGGGTATCGCCAAGCCAGGTTGATTTGTAGTCTGCCACATAAAACTGACCGTCATGTTCAAAAATCAAATCAATAAACCCGTGCATCATTCCCTGTAATTTAGCTGTGATTAATTGAGGCGCTGTTTCCATCTCGCCACCAATAACGTCAGCTACGTTTTGCCTATGGGTAGCGAGTACTTCACGAAGCTGAGTCCATTGCGTGTCGTTCATTGGAAAATAGAATTCGGCTTCGCGCAGGGTTTGCGCTAAGGGCAAATCACTCATACTTAGCTGCATATTGGGATACAAAGGCGTCTGTAGCGCTTCTTCTAACCATTCATAGAGTAGCGGCGTTCGCTTTTCATCTAACCCGAAGCGGTTAACCAGTTCCTTACCCGTTTCTTCCCAATCGGGCGCACTAAAGTCACTGCGCTCTAGAATATCGTGAAGTAAATTACCTGCGCTCGCACCTTTCTCTAGGGTAAAACGCAGATCATTTTTACTTACCGTACTTTCAACAGCTGCCGAGGAATTGATGTCTGCATCAATTGAGCCCATCTCACCCATGAGGGTGTCGCTTGCATACACTTCTTCATCTCGAATGGTTTGAAGTACGGGCACACTAGGAAGGGTTTGACCCAAGGGCTCTGTTGATGCGCCGCTCTCTGCTGCTGTGCCTGTTTCAACGCTTTGGTTAGCACCAACCGTGGTTAAACGGCTCATTGCTGAGAATGAATACAGTCGCCATTCTTCGCTTGCCGTGCCGGTAAATTGCAACGCGGTAAGCTGAGGTAACTCATCTTCTTGTTCAAAGCCAGTATACACTTCCTCAAACTCATCACCGTCGATATAGCAGGCATGGGACGCTTCTTCTTCAGCAACACGGTTTAACACACTTGACCAATCGTTGTTGCTGCCATCGCCGCCTACACCAAGTGCTCGTGCTAATGCGCTTCTTTCATTGTTAGTCAGCGGTACAACGCCCATGTAACAGCGATGGGCAGCTCGTGTTACCGCCACATAGGCCAGTCGCATGTCTTCCGCTTCACTCTCACTTTGAACGCGAGCTATGGCCTGTGGCGTCTGCCCAAGCTGCATTTGCAAATCTTGTTTTTCTTCGTCGTAATAAGTAAATATTTGCGACGTAGTGTTGCCGTTTTTAGCGGCGTCTCTGTAGCCGGTGGCAAAAGGAACAAACACGATGGGGTACTCTAGCCCTTTCGAGCCGTGCTGAGTAATAAGTCGAATAAGTTGGCTGTCACTTTCAAGGCGCAAAGTAAGCTCTTCATCGCTTTCAGGCTTATGAATTTGCTTATTCAACCAGTCGAGTAGCTGCTCTGGGCGCTGGTGAGTAGTGCTAGCTTTTTCCAGCACTTCGGCTAGGTGTTGATAGTTAGTAAGGGCGCGTTCCACGCTGTCAGCATGAGGTTGATAGCTATCTTGCATTAAATACAGCAGCACACTCATGCACCCTTTTTGCAGCCACATATCCCGCAGCGACAATACCTTGTCGATAGCAGCATCCCACTGCGCGTCATCTTCATGGTATAGCAATTCAATAAGTGTTTGGGCACTATAACCCCAAAGCGGTGACGCCAAGCTCGACGCTACTTTACTGGTGTCGTTAGCATGCCAAATACCGTTAAGTAACCGCAGTACATCTTTGGCTTCGGCACTGGCAAATAAGTTACTGCGATCGCTTAGATAAACGCACGCCAAGCCTTTTTGCTGCAGTACACTTTTGATAGCGCCAGCTTCGGTCCTGTCTTTCACCAAGATAGCGATATCCTGAGGCTTAACAGGCGCGGTGCCACCATTGGCGGTTTGAAAGTGCGCTTCGTTCAATAAGCGGTAAATCTCTTGCGCAATCCACTGAGCCATCTTGCGACGCATAATGTGGGCGTTTTCTTTGTCGTCCAAACACATGCTAACGTAGTTCATTGCGCTGCGTTTCGTTACAGCACTTTTCATTACACCGCTCTTCATTACAGCACTTTTCATTACCTTGTCTTGTTCGGCAGGGTCGATAAGTGGCGTTTTTGCCGCGGCCGCTTTAGGCGTAAATTCCACAGGGTTGTATTTGATATCAAAACCAAACACATCGGCAGGTCTATTTGATGCCACAGGCGCGCCATAAAATAACCGATTATAGGCTTTAACCATTCCCTCAACCGAGCGCCAGTTGGTATTCATCACCCAGCGGTAATCTGCCTGCCTACCCGCTTTTAAATAGGTAAAAATATCGCCACCGCGAAAGCGATAAATCGCCTGCTTGGGGTCACCTATCATTAATAATGCACTTTCGTTAGCATCCGCAAGATTAGGATAAACTGCGTCTAAAATAGCGTACTGCTTTGCATCGGTATCTTGAAATTCGTCAATAAGCGCTACGGGAAACTTCTTACGAAGCTCAGGCACAAGGGTATTGTTCGGCTTCACCACTTCGTCGGCGAGCATGCGAATAAGGTCGTCGAAGTCGATAACGCCAAGCTGCTTTTTCTGCTTTTCAACGCGGGATTTGATGAACGCAATGGCTTCAACCACCAGCTTGAATACAGGCACCTTACCAAGCGCTTTGTCTTTCTCACTAAATGCTTTTTTAAGCGCCCCTGCAAAATCTTTTATAGGCGTTAAGATCTCTTTTACACCAGATGAATTTCGCGCATATCGGTTACCTTTAACAAAGGCTTCCGCTTCGGGCGGCGGAAGATAATAACTTTGTTCATCCACGCAAGAACGCAACCAAGCTTTAAGTGCAGCCAATTCCTGCGGCCGCTCTTTTTTATGGGCCGGTGTTTTGATGAGCTGTTCTACCAATAGCCCTTCATTATCCTCTACGCTTTGAAGTAGAGACTTCACGTAGGCTAAAGACGTGTGCGGCGCTTCATCTAGCTGCGTTTTACACGCCGCCTCAATATCCTCTTCACTAAGCAATATTGGGGTCAGAGTACTTTTAATGCTGGCGTTAAACTCTCGCAGCAGTTTTTCAGGTGTATGCCAGCCAGACTCTGCCAGTAGCCTAAACTCGTCCTCACTTTTGCTAATTTTTCGAATGAAGTCTTCGGCAGCTTCAAGGTATAAGTCGCTGGTGTCATTGCCCAAATTAAGCGACATGGCAAAGCCGCTGTTAAATGCTAATTGGGTAATAACATGCTGACAAAAGCCGTGAATAGTAAACACCGAGGCTTCATCAAGCTCCAGCTGCGCCGCTTTTAAAAGTGCCAAACTCTCGTCAATATCACAGCTATTAAATAAATACTGATAAACCGGGTCACAGCCACTGTCTATTTCATTGCCGTTATCTTTGGCTTGCTGCCAAATAAGGAGGGCTTCTCTTAGTGTTGCCGCAATACGCCCCTTTATTTCTTCGGTCGCGGCTTTGGTGAAAGTCATCACCAATATTTCTTTGACGGTAAGCTTTTTTTCAAGCAATAGACGCAGATACAAGCGCGTAATATTAAAGGTTTTACCTGTGCCCGCGCTGGCCTCAATAAGGTGGCGCCCTTTTAACGGCATAGCGACGACATCGAGTAATTGCGCTTCAGTGCCGCTGTGGTCGTCGGTTTGCGGCTGAGATTGTTCGTCTATAGGGTTATCAGAGGATGTAGGGTTGTAACTCATAGCTTCTCCTCCTGAGACGCATTGTTGACCATGGCGAGCAGCACAAAAGCACTTAAATACGGCACATCGTTCCAACTCACGCCCTGAGGAAACAACCAATTTAAGTAAGGGTTGCTTGCCATATCGGCGCTGAACTGCCCGCTACTTTGCTGCCAGTCGGTTAATGCTTGCTGTAACTCTATCGTGTTAAAAAGTGCAGCGGCTTGATTCACCGCCTGTTTCGCTTTTTCATGTTTTTCATTTGTCGTTTCGCTAGCTACAGCGTTGTCTTTATCAGTGAACGGGCACATCTCGTCAATTGCATGTCGAACTTGGCTAAGTATCGCTTTGTCGGTTTCACTAGTCCCGTCCGCACTCTCTAGTAGCGCATGCAGAATGTCGGTAAACATCTCAGGCTTTATGCTTTCCACTACAGGCTTAGTGTCTGAATTTCTGGTTCCGGGCATAAAAGTACCGAACAAACTTAAATGAATAGGTGTCGGCGCCGTGTAAACTGCCATATAAAGCTGTTCAATAAACAAAAGTAAACGCACAGCAGTTTCGCGATCGTAAGCGGAGAAACGCTGCTTTTTCAAAATGGTTTCGCCCTTTTCCCAAGCACACGAATAGATATCCAGCGGATAGTTGCTGTAGCTGGTTTCTTCATCGCTGCTTGAAAAAACTAATTGTGAGATGAAGAAACCCAAAGCGCGATGTGCGTCAATCTTGCCTGCACAAAGCTCGACTAGCGCGTCACTGCCTAATAATGCCGATGAAGTAAAGGTGATGTATTTGCCTTGAAAGTGCGCTTTTTTAGGCTCCGCGTCATGAGGGCCCATGGCCTGACTCAATGCCAACGCCCCGTCTTTCCACATGTCAACTTCATCTCTGGCAACGGGGTTATTGGGAATATCCCCTCTAAGCGACGCAAACGTGATCACTTTTTCACTATAGGAAAGAGAGGTGACATCATCTTTCTCTGGCGCAACGCGCTCTGCAGACGAAAAGATAGCGTCGAGCACCTGGTAGCGGAGCAGCGCATTGGTTTCAAACGGCTCGCTATTTTCAAGTAGCGTAAACGATTGAGACAGATTCACACCAAGGCGTTGTACGGAAAAATACTCCAGCGGATCTTTGAAAGCTCTTGCAATTTGAATACCTGATAAACGAAGCGATTGCGTTGATAGTGCGTCAGATGATGGCGCTAACGTTGCTGTATCCGCATCATTGGTAGAGTCATTATCTGCTTCATCGGTATTTAATTTCGTTTTTTGTAACGCGTCAGCTAACCGTAACCACCCTGTTTCGTAGCTCGGCAAGGTTCCCGTGAACCCCTCTTCACTGAACGGGTGTAGCGGCGCGTTAACGCTGTACTTTGATAAATCCAGTGCGTAGCTGTTTTCTAGCATATCCATGAACTCAGCCAATACTAGACTCGGTTGTCGCTCACTATTATTAGTAACGTCGTTCCCTTGGTAACTTAAATATAAGCTGTCTCTGGTGGAAATAATGGCTTCTAGGAATAAATACCTGTCTTCCAAACGCCGTGAGCGGTCACCGATTTGGCGGCCAGCACCTGCCATTAAATCGAGGCCAAGTGGGCTTGATTTTCTGGGGAATTCACTGTCGTTCAGGCCCAAAATGCACACTTTTTTAAACGGTATGCTTCGCATGGGCAGCATTGAACACACCGTAACCTGACCGGTCATAAAGTGGTTACCAGCATCTGGCGACGAGAATCGATTGAGTAGCAGGTCGCGAACCTGACGAAGGGTGAGTTCGTGTTCATAACCTGCCTCTTCGCATCGTGCAGCAAGATCGGCAGCAACTTTGGCAATAAGATCCCAACTTTGCTGCTGCTCTTTTATCGGCATAAAACACGCATCTCTAAGCGATATTAAGGCTTTAGACCACTGCGCGGCCGTCCTTGGGGCTGTTAATACTTGGGCAAACTCACCCAACAGCGCCACAACGTCAATAAGCTTGCCTAGCGTAAGCGCACTTTGTCCTTCAACGTCGGGAATAGTAAGTAAGTCACTCACAATGACTTCACTATCTGGTGCAAGCATACCCATAAGTAATCGACGTATTCCCCACCACCAGCTGTAAGTGTCGTCTAGATCAACACCTTCTGAAACGGCCGTTTTATGGGCGCTATTAAGACCCCAATGAATATGAGCTTGTTTTAGCCAAACCACCATTTGCTCGATATCATCTTGTGACACTGAGAAACGCTTTTGCACTGAATCTAGCTGCAGATAATCCATAATGTCCGACACACCAAAGCGGCTATCGGGCAGCTGTAACAGCGCCATAAACGCCGCAATCAACGGCTCTGCATCCATTGGGCTTCTATCTGCAATGGTACACGGAAGCCTAACCTGCCCTCTGCCAGCCAAAGCCTTTGTGCCTACTCTGTGAAATACAGCATCAACAAATGGCGCGTAGTTTTCGATGGCGGGGCACATCACCAGAATATCAGATGGGGTGCGCGTTTTATCTTGAGATAACCAGTGTAACAAGTGGTCGTGTAAAACCTGCACTTCGCGAAGTGCGGAATGGGTACACATGATAGTAACGCTATCGTCTTTTTCTCTTAAATCATGAGTAAGTGGCTTCGGTTGAGCGGCTTGCAATATATCGTTGTGAATATATTCGAGTAGACCATAACGGTGAACGTTCTCACCACTGTTAGAAGCCTCTTCAAAATCCGGTGAATCAAACGCACTAATCTCAAAGGTATCTAGCTCAGTAATTAAGTTGAATAGCTCTCTGCCCTGTTTACCTAAGTTGCCAAGCAGCGGGTTTGACTGATCTTCTTCCATCCATTTCTTAAGGCCTTCTAAGCGCAATAGCTTCGCCTGTTCACTACTGCTTTTCGCTTCCCCCCAATAATTAATGCTAGGATTTAAGTGAAATATATGAATATCAATGTGCTGCGCGAGGGCGTCAAAAAACGCGATAAGCTGTGGGGCCATAGTATTAATAGCAAACACTATCACACGATTAGGCAATTTGTTCGTTGGCTCATTCGGTAAATGACCAGCTTCTAACGCCTCTAGGGTCATTTGATGCAAACGTGCAGGATGCAGCGGTTGCTCTTTGACCAATATGCGCCAAATTTCGCTTTGCCATATCTCCATGTCATCAAATACAGCGCGTTCGTTAGCTTCCCATTTAAACAACCAGTCTGGGCGGTACAACAAGTATTGCTCGTACACGTCGGCCAGAGCGGTAGCAAGCTGAAGGCGCTGTAACCCCTGCTCTTGTTCACTTCCCGCATTTTGCCAATACCGGTTAACTTGTTCGAAGGCTTCTGCGCTCATTAGCGAGCCATCTTGGAGAATATTGTCGATACGCCATGTCAGTACTTCACGACGATAGGGAGATTGCTTGGGTACTTTGTCTTGTCCTAATACAGTACGTGCTGTATTCCACATAAAGCGCACCGGTAAAGGATAATCAATATTCATTGCCACACCGTGTTCTGTGGCAATCTGCATACTGATCCAGTGCTGCATTCCCGGGCTTTCAACCAAGATGGTTTCTGGTGTAAACACACCCATGGGCTGCTGACGTAAAAGCGTGGTGAGAAGAAAACTTAAGTGTTCTAATTTATTAGAGGGATATAGCGCAAGCAATCGAAAAATCCTTTGTAGAACGTGCTTTTAGATACTGTGCAAAGACTGTACAGGTATCGTCGACCTTATAATTTAGTGTATCGCATTGGGCTCAGTAGTTAAGTTATTTCTCCAAAATTTAGATAAGCAAATGTCTTATGATAATAAAACAAATACCGGGGGGCATGGCGAAATCAATACCCGGAGAGTTCTAAGCAAAGTGATAGAGAGATCTGGCGCAGTAAATGAGTACAAAGAAGCGTGTGTGGGCGATTTTCAGACAAAAAAAAACCCACACAGACCTCAGGACACGAAAAATCTGTATGGGTAAGGTTTACGGTCTACTCAGTAACAACGTGAATAAGCGTTGCCTGGCACTCATTCACGTTAGCGCTACTGAGCAGCACTGTTAACGATTTATGTTTTGCAGGTTGAATGCCAACTTTTTAACCATTAAATATCAACAACTTACACGAAACGAGAAAACATGACCAATAAGTCATAGTTTTACCGTGGTGCAAGTGCACCACGAGCAAGCAGACATTAAAGAAAGCGCTTTACTCTCGCTGCCGTAAATTTAGCAGTTTCTCCCGAAGCGTCATTCAAGTACAATTTCGCCTTTACGAAACGCAACACAATTTCACGGTCAGGAGCAACAATGTTAACCGCGCAACAACTCGCCACTATGCTTTCTCTTCAGGATAAAATGAACGCCAAAGTAAACCCAGACTGGCTAAATGCTGGTTACGGATACTTACGTGCAGCAATGGTAGAGTCAGTTGAAGCAATTGAGCATCACGGCTGGAAATGGTGGAAAGCACAGCAAAAAGACTTACCACAGCTTCAAATGGAATTGGTGGATATCTGGCACTTTGCACTAAGTGCTTGCATTATTGAATATAAAGGCGATATCGCTGAATCTGCAAAAAGTATTGCTTCTGAATTAGCAAGTGGCAAAACGCTAGTAACCTTCGATGGAAAGGACTACGACGCGTCAAATCTGTCGCTTCTTGATAATTTAGAGCTCATGACGGGCCTTTGCGCCGCCAAACGCTTTAGCGTGCCACTATTCATGTTCATCGTAAGCCAGTGTGAAATGTCAGCTGACGAACTGTATCGTCAGTACGTAGGTAAAAATGTGCTCAATTTTTTCCGCCAAGATAACGGCTACAAAGAAGGCACTTACGTAAAAGTGTGGGAAGGTCGTGAAGACAACGAGCACCTGGTAGAAGTAATGGATGCCCTAGATTTAACGAAGCCAGAATTTAGCGACTTAGTGTATGAAGGGTTACGCTCTCGCTACCCTTCTTAAAGCGACCATTGCGTTTCGTTTGACGCGATTTAGCCTCGCTGTAGTATTTATAGCCCAACACAGTTTCAACGCTTATTGCGTCTCCTTCCGATAACAAAAAGCTCTGTCATAGACAGAGCTTTTTTAATTATTGCCAAAGCAAAAGACTCAACGACGATTTTACGCGTCAACCCAAACTAATTTGTCGCTATAGCTACCTTGGATAATATCTACAAAGCGGTCTTCTAAAACATGACGTTTTACTTTGAGCGTCGGAGTCAGCAAGTCGTTTTCGATGCTCCATTCGTTTTTCATAATGACAACGCGATCCATAACTTGATGGCTTTCCAGTTTTGCGTTGATAGCTTCGAATGTTTTCTTAAGGCTTGCTTCAATGCCCGCTTTATCTTTTTTCTGCGCTTCTTCACTAAGCACCAGCAAAGCCACAGGTTGAGGCAAATTAGTCCCCGTTACACACACTTGCTCAACAATAGGGTTTTCCATGAATTTTGCTTCAATCGGCGCTGGCGTCACATACTTACCCTTCGCGGTTTTAAAGATGTCTTTTAAACGACCAGTAATTTTAACGTAGCCATCAGCATCAATGACCCCTTTATCGCCAGTGCGCAGATAACCATCCTCAGTAAAGACTTCAGCCGTTTTTTGTGGTTCCAAGTAGTATTCCAGCATATTGCACGGCGACTTAACTTGAATCTCACCTTCTTCTGACGTGCGAATGTCTACGCCGTCGTATGGCTTGCCGATACAGCCGATTTTATCATGACGGAAAGGTACACTGCCGGTGCCATAAGCACTGTTCTCGGTCATTCCCCATCCCTCAGAAATGTAGATACCAATTTTCGCGAACCATTCAATGACTGCTGGTGCAAGTGGCGCCGAACCGCTTGCCCACAAACGTGCGTTATTAATGCCCAAGCCATCGCGAATTTTTTTCGCAACAATTTTGTTCAAAATTGGAATTTTAAGCAGCGTATCCAGTTTCTTCTGCGGCATTTTCGCTAACACGCCCATCTGAAACTTTGTCCATAAACGCGGTACCGAAATAAATAGCGTTGGCTGACAGTGACCTACATCCCGTTGGAAGGTAGTTAAATCTTCTACAAAGTGAATTTTGCCACCACTGTAGTAGCTTGAAAGCTCGACCAGTACACGCTCTGTAATATGCGCAAGTGGTAAGTAGCTCATTGTGCGATCGTTTTGGTTAATACCCAACTGATCGAGCGAACGACGCGCTGCCCAACAAGCCGTATTGTAACTGTGCACCACCCCTTTAGGCTGACCGGTACTGCCAGACGTATAAATGATTGTCATCAAATCATCCATATCAGGTACAGGCGAGTCTGTTATGGGCGCGATATCCATAAACGCTTTCCACTGCTGCTTAGTAGCAATGTTTGGATAAGGAAAGGCAACCGTTAAATATTCTGAAGGAATAGAGGCAACTTGTTCCGCAGTATTATCTAGTTTTCCAACGAACAATAGCTGTACGTCAGCATGTTTCAATACATACTGGACCGTGTCTGGACCGGCTGTTGAGAAAATAGGTACCGACACGTGACCTGCCATCATAATGCCCAGATCAGCGATAAACCACTCAGCACAGTTTTTTGAAAAGATACCTATACGGCTGCCTTGCGGGAAATCGAATTCACGTAAACGTGCTGCCACTTTTCTGGCTTGTTCGGCGACTTGCTTCCATGTGTAGTCGTGGTATTCACCGTTAATAGGCTGCGTAAGAAATACGTCGTTCCCACGGCTCTGTTCCCAGTGGTACAACATACTTAATGGCGATGTTATTACTTCCGTGGTATTTGCGTTTGCTGTCATGTCTAGCGGCATAAGTCACTCATATGTTGTTATAATGTAGCTCATTTTTACAATGATTTCACAGACTTCTAATAAGCCCTATTTTTTATTGAAAAACAAGCTTTTTAAACAAGCGTTTACATTCTATGCGACGAATAACAAGGCTTTAGAGGCTAAATTTAGTTTTCTTATAGATTTGGCTTTTGAATCTTTATGGTCTTATCTGTTAGAAAAACGCGGTAAATATCGACGTTTTACCACGCTTTAAATAACAGCGGTGCAACTTCCTCGGCGGTACAAGGCTTGGCGTAGAAATAGCCCTGGTGGAAATAACACGCTTTTCCAATCAATTCTTCTGCTTGCGCTTTTGTTTCAACGCCTTCCGCAACACAACTCATATTCAAGTTATTCGCTAACGTAATGGTTGTTGTTACCAGCGCTTCGTTTGCATTACCCGGCGCCATTTCGTTAACGAAGCTCTTGTCGATTTTTAATACCGACAACGGATAACGCTTTAAATAGCTTAAAGACGAGTAACCTGTACCAAAATCGTCAAGGGCTAATACAAAACCTTCTTTCACAAACCGATTAATCTGTCTTAACGCATTGTCACTGTCATCCATCAATACGCCTTCGGTAATCTCGAATCGAAACGCTTCTTTGGGTAGATTGAACTCATCAAGCAGGGTTAGCACACCGGTTAAGTCGAATTCGGTTTTGAAGTGAAGTGCAGATAGATTAATAGAGACAAATCCCGTGAAGCCTTGGCTGTACCAGGACGACAAGTCCTCTGCCGCTCTTCGCATTGCCTGTCGTGTAACTTCTATTATGTACTTCAATTCTTCAAGTACCGGAATGAACTGATCGGGGAAAAGAGGCTCGTTATCCAGTTTTCCTCGCAGCAGTAACTCAACCCCAATAGTGGTATTAGTTCTGGCATCTATAATTGGCTGGTAGTGATTGAAGAAGCAGTCGTCTGAATAGGCACGTTTTACTTTATTTTCAAGCTGTAAACGCGTTTTGGCACGTTCATTCATGTCTGTCGTAAAGTAGGTAAAGCCGCTTAATGCGTCCTTCTTCGCCGTATACATGGCCACATCAGCCTGCTTGATAAGCTCAGCAGGCTCAGAGGCGTCTTCTGGATAAAACGCCACGCCAATACTGCAAGAAACACGAAGCACTTCCTCTGCTAACGATATAGGCGTTTCTACTGACTCAATGATTTGGGCCACGAATGAGCTCAAGTCGTCATTGGCATTAACTTCCTCAATAACAATAACGAATTCATCGCCACCTAATCGCGCAACGGTGCCCGACTCAGCCACAAGGTTTCGCATTCGGTTGGCTACAATGCGCAGCAGTTTGTCACCGTAGTCATGCCCAAGTGAGTCGTTAATACCTTTAAATCTATCCAAGTCAACAAACATCACCGCCACACGATGCTCATGATGACGGGCAAGCCCAATAGCATGCTCCAGTCTGTCTAGCAGCAATGTTCTGTTGACCAAGCCTGTTAAGCTATCGTAGGTCGCGATTTTCAGAAGTTTGCGCTCAGCATTTTTTTGTTCTGTGATGTCGGAAATAACAATCAGGTAATGCTCTGCAGTATTACTTTCGCCACTTACCGCTGTTATATCAATAAGCACGTCGTAGCGCTTGCCATCAGCACCATCGATCACGGCCTCGTCTTTCCAAAAATCCCCTCCCTGCATTTCCGGTAATTTGCCAGACAGGTGTCTATTCAACGTTGGGTAACGCAAATAAAGTCGTGCCAACTGCTTGGGTAACGGCTCTTTATTATTAAAGCCGAACACGTGTTCAAAAGCTGGGTTCGCGGCAACTAAACGCTTTTCTTTATCAAAAATTAAAACCCAGTCTCGAGTTTGTCTAAAAGCGTCACTGAATAGCGTTACCTGCTGCTGAGCTTTTTGTAGTCTAAACAGTTGGCGTTGACGGGAGAGTAAATATGCTACGAATAAACTTACGATGAGCGCTGCGTAAATAGTATATGCAAGCGGTGAACGCAGAGGCGCATGTGGCATATAAAGCGTAATTTCAGCCGGTAGCACGTTATAGTCGAAACTACCTGGCGTGGGGGCAACAGAAAAAACGTAGTCACCCGGTTCTATGTTGGTAAAGGTTATTTTTGCATCGTCAGTCACGCCTTCTGTAACGACGCGATCACCGTTCAACAGCTTGTAGTAGTACTTTACTTTTCCTATGCCTGACATCGCTAATGACGAAAAATGGATTGTTAACCCATAATCTTCGTAATCGAGATCGAAATGATGTCCACTTAGGTTTTTAAGCGGCTGATTAAGCACCCTATTATCTACGGCAACTTCCGTTATAGCAGTTTGCTTACTGAGCAAACTTCTTCCAACTTCCAAGCTTTCCAATTGCGATGCAGAGAAAACCACAGCGCCGCTCGTCGAACCGTAAGCCAGTCGACCGTCCTTAAGCTTAAGCGAAGCCCCTTGGTTAAACTCAGAAACACTTAGCTCTCGTCCGTAGATAAAGTTCTTGATTTGGCCGGTAGACGGATCGTAATTGTGTAACCCTTTGTGCGAACTAAACCAGATATTGCCTGCTTCGTCTTTTTGCAGCCCGTAAACAATGTTTGATAATAAAATATTCGATTCATTTAGGTTGTACAACGGCTCAAACGTGTCTGCGTCTATACCAACCAACCCTACGCCACTGTATGCAAGCCACAGCACACCCATATCGTCGATAACCCACGACGATATAGAGCGATCTCGGCCACGCTGTAGCTCTGAGAATCGATAGACCAATTCATGCTGAAACGTCTCTGGGTCGATTAACCACAAACCACCTTCGGTAGCAAAAAATAATCGATCATTGTGGTAATGAGACTGCCCCAAGAAACCCAATGAAAAATTTATGTCAAAAACACGAGGATCCAGCTCTAAAGAGGAAATTTCTTTCTCGTCCACGTCATACTTTATAAAACCTTCGTTGCCAATAAAGTACAAATCCCCTTTATCTGAAAGCATCATTCCCGTGCCATACGCATCAAATATGGTGTTATCACCACCTTTTAATACCTCTGGCCGGTTAGCCTTCCCTGTTTCCATATCAAACAACCGTATTCCGTTGTACGTATTGAGAAACAATTCGCCACTTTGCGTTGGAACAATTTTGTCTACGGCTCCTTCGCCGATAATCGCTCTTTGGCTTTTTGAATACAGATACTTCTCAGACTTTTTGGTCGTGAAATCATAGTGATTAAGCCCATTTTCTGTACCTATCCAAATTTTATTAGGCTCAGTCTCGGCAAACGACCACACCACATGGCTAGTCAAAACGCTAGCCTCTCCTGCTCGTTCATTCTGGATGGCAAAAATATCCGCACTTTTCACACCGAAATACAGCGCGCCAGCATAGACTGAACTTAACCAGAGGTTGTCAGATTCATCTTTGGCAATGGCGATAATTTTTTTGTTTGAAATTTCGGTGAAACCGTTATGCGGTTCTAAGATGTGTTCGTATTCCCAACCACCTGCTTTTTTACTCAGCTGATATAGCCCTTTATTAGTGCCCATCCAAAAAGCGTTGTCTTTGTACTGAACCAACGTCCACACGTTTCTGTCGGATACAACCTGTGTAAAGACATGTTCTTTTTCGCCTTGTACCTGCTTGAGAAAGTCTTGTTTCTGAGCAACAAATACGCCCAAAACCGTTGAAATCCACACCCTGTCCTTATCGTCTAAAAGTAGAAACTTTGCATTGGCGTTATCGAGGTTTTCGGGAATATCACCCAGGTAATCAAGTCTACGTAAAGGCTGTTCTAAATTGTTGATATTTTTGACGTACACCCCCGATGTAGTGGCTACCAGTAAGGTGTCTTCAACGGTGATTGCCGCCCGGATGCTTTGGCTGTTACCCAACAGCGGCTCAGGGAGCTTTGCTATTCGCTCAAGGGTTTTAGTTTGCGTGTTAAATTTATGCACTTCTTCTGTCAGTGCAATGATAAGGTGCGTGTCATCTTGCCAATGAAAGGTTTCCGCATGTTGCACAAAACCTTCAAAGTCGTGGTAGTACGTTGGCTCTAATTGCACCACATCCTGAGTGGCTAAATCGAGATAATAAACTCCTCTGCCGTACACGCTAAACCACAACGCTTCAGTACCTTGAAGAGCAAGTCGATAAATGGATGAGTCGATAAGAGAATTGTCTGGACCTGCTACTCGTTTAGTTCTTACTCCATCCCAACGAACCAAACCACCTTCTGTGGCTATCCACACAAAGCCATCTTCGTTTATAACAATGTCGTTGACGATATCTTGCGGAAGGCCATTTTTGGTCGATAAAGACTGAAAGACGGGATTAGACAGTCGCGGTGAGGCCACCGCTTGTAGGCTTACAACTAAAACCAGCAGTAAAAGATAGTTGAAATATCTCATCAAAAATGGGTCGCACGTTTTAAATTTTTATTATAAACCCAAGTGTAACAGAATGTTTTAAACTTGGGCAGCTTCTAAAATGAGGTTTTTAAAAACGTGAAGGACACATCTATCGCATTGATAAATAAAAATTAATTTTTCTAAAGAGTGCAATATGAACAAAAGCAAAAGGCGCGTCCGACTAAATACACTTAGGGCTATTTCGATATTTTTATTTTACTCTTGCTGTACAGGAATGCGACCAACTGGAACAACCTGCCTGCGAATGCTTGGCTGTGGCGCTAGCCTGTACAAATCACCGTTCTGCCCTACATAGGTCTTTTTAATACCGCACGCTTTAGCAATATTTGCATGTGCTTGAAGGTGTTGATGCTCGCCGTGAACCGGAATAGCAATGGTAGGTTTTACCCAATGATACATGAGCTTTAATTCTTCTTCACAGGGGTGACCGCTGGCATGAATTGGCAGCGTGCTATCTTCACTGTGAATAACCGTTACTCCCTTTGCCTGCAGCGCTTTAGTTAGTCGGCCTACACTTTCTTCATTTCCAGGAATAACTATCGAAGAAAATAGCACAGTATCCCCTTTATCTAAACTAAGGTGAGGGTGAGTGTCTTTTGCAAAACGCGCCAGCGCGGTATTTTTCTCGCCCTGGCTGCCTGTCGCTACGGCTAAAACTTCATGGGGGGGAAGATAACCTAAATGTTGGGGATCGGTCACAGGTAAATCGTCTGGCCAAATGCCCTGTTGCTTGGCAATGCCGTACATGTTCATTAACGAACGACCGTACAGCGCCATGTAGCGCTTAGTTTTCTTCGCGACTTTAGCCAGCGAAATTAGCCGTGCTATATTGCTACCAAAGCATCCTACCACCGCTCTCCCCTTTAACGGCGCGATAGTGCTTAATAGGCCGTCGTAACAATTTCTCTCTGAAATTGAAAAGCCCGGTTTTGTTGCATTGGTAGAGTCTCCAACCATGGCAAGAATATTCTCACTGCCTAGTCGCTTGTAAAGGCTAACGTCAAAAGGTAAACCTGTTATGGGGTTGGCATCAATTTTCCAGTCTGCTGTATGCAATACTGTGCCTACTGGTGTATTGATTTTTAGTGCGAAGGGTTCTGGAAGCGAATGAGTAATGGCTAGCCAGTTAACGCTAAAAGGCCCGATTTGCTTGGTATCGCCTGCATCGACTTCAATAATGGCAATACGGTTAGCCAATTTGCTCCTTGCAAGCTTTCGCCTTAACACTTCGGCGGTAAAAGACGTAGTATAAATTGGCTTTTGGAAACGTTCCCAAAGGTAAGGAATTGCGCCTACATGATCTTCATGGGCGTGGGTAATGACAATGCCAGCTAGTGCTTCTTTTTGTTTAGCAATAAATGAGGGGTCCGGAGCCACAACGCGATGCGTAGTGGCTTTGAACGTATTCTGGTTAGACGCTTGGCTGACGCCTTTGTAGGCAGGTACGAGAGGCTCATCAAAAGAAACCCCACAGTCAACCATTAACCATTGACCATCGTGACCATACAAATTGAGGTTCATCCCAATTTCGCCCGTTCCGCCTAACGGAAGAAACCACAAATCATCAGCAGATGGGTGCAACAAAACGGCTATTACCTTCTCTCAGAGCATTGAATATTAGTTTGACGTTTAAATCTATGAGCGCAGAGCCATCATTCGTGCAATTCAGCATTAAGTTGGTCTATCACTTCGGCCCACGCAGCGTCTTCAACAATGGCATCTTTCAAAAATGCAGACTGACTTTCATTCCAATAAGGCGCTTCATGAAGATGTTGGCTCTTATTCAGCCCTCGATGTGTTTCAAAAAATTCAGCAATTTCTTCGTCTGAACTTCCTAAACCTAGTTGGCTGAATAGACTATTCATTGTGGGTTGCTCAGTAAACATAACGCCTCCTTGGGTTATCAATTAAGGGCACAATAAACGCCAGATACGTTGTACCCAACTAACTTTTTTATGCCCCATTTGCTTACTGGATAATTACCCTTTGTCTTCCCCTTGAGATCACATCTTAAAGGTAGTCAGCGAACTCTTCTGGCGTAATCACCTCTCCTTCTTCAGCAGGTACAGGACATACAATGACCATTAATTCATCTTGCGTCATGCCCGGCACCCACTTAGTCAAAAACTCTTCGGTGCTTAATTCCATCGCTTCACAGTGTGCCCAGTCTTCGGTTGCCCACAAAAGTGCTAACTCAGCATCAGGCCAAACCGGAACACCATCTTCTTCATCAGTAGTTAGCATTACGCAGCCGTGCTCATCTTTAAGAATGAAGAGTTTCTCTTCCGCTTTAATTGTTGCAAGGCTTGCTTCTAGTCGTTGAAATGCGTTTTTTTCCAATAAAGGATGTAATTGTGACATAAGTTTCTCTCTTTAATTCTGCGACTCACATGCCTTTAAATTAGGCACAGTGGGTAAATTTAATGGCAGCGGTTAACACGCTTTAGACACGCTTTCTATTATCTCTGCTAGACCCACTCGTCTGACTTGCTTCATGCTGTGCACATACACCTTAAACGATACGTTTTCTAACGTTTCGATTCTGGTCACTTTCACACTACCGGGTAACTGACTCTCAACGTTGGTCGGTAATACGGCAATACCACCTTCGCTCTGTAAATTGTTAAGCGCAAGATTCAACGAATTGGTTCTTAACTTTGCATCGCGAAGTTGAGGGTAAGCAGTAAGCAACCAGTCTCTTGCCTTAGTTCCCCAATCAATAGCCACAAAATCTGCTGCATCAATAGTCTCAGACGCTTGTCCAATTCTATATAGCGCCAAATCCTGCTCTAGTAATACATCACTGTTTACTTCTTCAGATTTCAACGGTTCAGTGGAGAATGATAAGTCTGTCACCCTTTCGTGCAATTGTCGCGAAAGGGTATCTAACGTAAGAACTTCAGCCTTTACTGACCAATCGGGAAACGAGTTGTGTAGGTGACTGAGCATCTGAGGCAATAACAGCTCGCTCGCCAGCTGTGTTGCGCCGCAAACAACATATTCAGAGGATTGAATTTGGAGCTCTTGTTTTGCTTCGTTTAGCGTTGCGCATAATTGCCTAGCGTAAGGCAGAAGTTTCTCACCAGATTGAGTGAGCTGTATACTGTTGCGTTGCCTAATAAAAAGCGTGGTATGAAAATACTCTTCAAGTAGCTTTATGCGCGCACTGACTGCAGATTGAGTGAGGTAAAGGTTTTCAGCCGCTTTACCAAAGTGACGAGTTTTTGCCACCTCTATAAAGGTGGTGAGAAAGCGTATATCCATGCTTATTGTACAACCGAATCAAAGTGGGTCTAAATTGACACAGATAATACGGCAAGTAAACACAAAAGCACAGAAGCGCACCGCTATAAACGGTACGCTTTATTAAAATTTCACCAACTCGCTGAATTAATACTCTTCTTGGTGCAGGCGACGCTGTTTGTCACGGCGTTGCAGGTCACGCTTCTGCTTTTCCTTTACAGTACTTTGACGTTTGGAATTTGGCTTTTTAGCGTGAAAATCTTCCTCTTCTACCGAGTCCCATTCATCACGCTGGTAACGATAGTCTTTACTCATTGACTTCTCTGGGTTGTTAACACACCTCAATTATTATCTTAAGCGACAAAATAGAAAACGAATTTTAATCATCGTAGCGACAAGAATTTTTGATTATTCCCATCAGTGATTTTCATAGACTTTTAACGTCCAACTCAATTACGCTCGTGTTATAGCGACGCCCGTTGCAGGGCCAATAATTAAATACCTACATTTTACTTTAATTTCAAAAACTTAGGCATATGACGCTTGAGGTTATACCCTCGCACTTTCTGTATACTTTTCAAACGTAATCTAAAATTTAGTGTTAGATTTTATACCGTTAAAAATTTTTTATTGATAAGAGAAAAATCTTTTGTTTTATCTTCGTTTTTAATTATCTTAAAAGTGCGCTGAACAAAACATTACGTTGGGTACAACATGAAAAGTTTAGCTATTCGACAATCTGCAAAACCTTATATTGACCGTCAGAAGTTTCCATACGGTTTTCGTAAATCAGGTGACTTCAGTATTACTGAAGCCGATCTTCTAACCCACTACGGCAAAACACTGCTAGGACTTGAAAGTGGCGAATTGTCGCCTGAAAGTGATGATGAGAGACATTTCGTCGAATTCGTTACAGGTAAAGTTGAAGCTAGCAATAACCTAGAGAAAGCCTGGGCGAAATACGTCAGATTAGCAAGGGGCAAAAAGCACTTCTACACCCTTCACAGCAGTGCGAGTAACCAATCAGACTATGATGAAGACTACTCTGATGAAGAATTCGATGTAGCATAATGCTACAGCATTACTAAAAAGCTCGCTCCGGCGAGCTTTTTTGTTATTGAACAAATGATCTCAATCAACTTCAGACAAGAACAAAATGAAGAAACATTAAGGACTGTCTACACTTAGTAGTAATACAGAGTGATGTGCAGTGAATTGTGCATTTCATTCTGAAAAACGAGCCCATGCAAAGGAGGCGCAACGATGATCATTAGTTCAAAACAGCTTACTCACTTTTCAATACATGCCCTAGATGACAAAGTGGGCGGCATCCGCGATATCCTTTTCGATGACGAAACCTTCACTGTTCGCTACTTGGTCGCAGATACCAATACTTGGCTACCGCTTAGCCGTAAAGTGGTGATATCACCTATATCTGTCAAACAGTTAGATGAAGATAGTGAGTCTGTTCATATCAATATGACAGTTGATACATTAAAAAACAGCCCCTCTATTGACGAACATAAGCCTGTGTCACGTGAATACGAAGAAAATCTCTTCAAATATTTTGGTTACGGATACTACTGGATTGGACCAGGAGCTTGGGGGGAGTTCGCACATCCAAATGAACTGGTCGAATTACAGCGCGCTGAAGAGTCTGAAACTGAAAACCCGAAAAAGAGCACCAACCACCTAAGAGCAGTGGGCGAAGTTGGTGGATATGAAGTTGCTACAACCACTGATAACGTTGGCCACATCAGTAACTTCGTCATTGACACCGAAAGCTGGAAGATAATCATGCTAGTGGTAGATACCAACAACTGGCTTCCGGGTGGCAAACATCTCGCACTTCTACCTAGCGATATTGAAAGTATCGACTGGGCGGCGCACAGCGTAGTAGTGAATTTAAGTCACGACGAATTGGTTGATAGACCTGAAGTGGAAAGTGAAAAAATATCTGAAGAAGGCTATGTGCCTATGCTTTGCGAGCAATTGAATAAAAAAGGAAATTAATAACCGAAGAATGTCACTGTTGGCGATTTTTAGTTAGGAACTTTACAATGTCCGTTGTTGAAGGCGGACATTGTAGCTTAGGATACAAAAAGAAGATTACTCGCAGAAAAATTCGTACATCAAAGCAATCAAACGCTTGACGCGCTCGTCTGCTAAGCGGTAGTAAATAGTTTGACCTTCCCTTCTTGTGGCCACCATCTTTGATTCTCGCAATAAAGCAAGATGCTGAGAAATCACTGGCTGCGAGACGCTAACAACTTCGAGAAGTTCGGTTACCGATTTTTCCTCTTTCAGCAACGAACAAAGCACCATAAGGCGTGTTTTATTCGCGAATTGCTTTAGGAAGATCTCGGCTTCCGCAGCGTGTTCCATTATATCATCTGAACCTATTACCATATCCTCGGACATAAGCACTCTCTATCTGTAAAGTATTTCGGCACCAATTTAGCCATTTACTATACTAAAGTATAAGACATTTTGCCGACCTGCCAATTTATGCGACGAATCCCTGTATTTTACATTGTTTTATTACGCTGACATCAATATATTAGATTTTACTTATTTTAACCAAGTTTAGGCAAAAAGGAAAAGTATGCTTATAGATATGAAGACTCGAATAGAAAACATAGACGATAACTTACGCACTGTATCTGCGGAGCAAGCGGCCAGTGAGTGCCGAAACAATAGCGGTATACTGATTGATGTACGGGAGAGTGCCGAAGTTGCCAATCAGCCCGTACCTTCTGCGCTTCACATACCACGCGGCGTGCTCGAAATGAAGGCACTGGAACAGTTTAAAGATGCTTCAGCGCCACTTTATATTCACTGTGCATCGGGCATTCGAGCAAAACTAGCAGCAGAGCAACTTATAAAAATGGGCTATGAGAACGTTTCGGTGGTGACATGCCCTGTACCCACGATAAACCAAGCAAACCGAAAATGACTTCTTAACCACGTGTATGCTATAAGTATTGTTAATTAAGAGTTTTAAGGCGCTGTATGCTGAAATCTACGTTAGAACAATGGCGAATGTTCAAAGCCGTCGTCGATGCAGGCGGCTTTAATCAAGCTGCTGCTGAAGTTCACAAAAGTCAATCGAGCGTTCACCACGCGGTTCAAAAGCTTGAAAACGCCATTGGTGTGTCGTTGTTTGAGAATATTGGACGTAAAGTCCAGCTTTCTCCGCAAGGCGAACTTATGTATCGCCGTGCCTCTTTTTTGCTGAGCGAAGCGCACAAGCTCGAGGCCGTTGCCAATAGCCTTCAATCTGGCACAGAAACAACTTTACGCATAGCGGTGGATATTATTTTTCCGTCTGAATTGCTTTATAACGTGCTAGCGAAAGTTTCTGCTGAGTTCCCGCTGCTTCGTATCGAGATAGAAGAAACTGTGCTCAGTGGCGCAAATTCACTTTTGAGCAATGGTAAAGTTGATTTAGGCATCTCTCCTTTCGTATTTCCAAATGGCTTTAGCGAAGACTTGTGCGAAATTGAGTTTGCAGCTGTCGCTCACGCCGACCATCCACTACACCAATTAGATAGAACGCTCACACTGGAAGACTTAAAAGCGCATCGTCAAATTGTGGTAAGGGATTCATCTGCGGAGCGTAAAGCTGATGTGGGCTGGTTAGGTGCAGAGCAACGCTGGACCGTAAGCCACGTTAGAACGTCATTAGATATTATTGCTCAGGGGTTGGGTTTTGCGTGGCTGCCTATAGCAATAATTAAAGATGAGCTTGAAGACGGTACACTCGTTCCCCTTCCCCTGGATAATAATGCAGCATTGCGTAAGGCGCTCCTTTATCTGTCTTTTGAAGACGGCGATACGTTGGGGCCAGCTGCCCGTGCTTTTATTGGTGAGCTACGATATCAAACAATGAACCTTCCATCGTCAGATTTTATGCTCGATTCGTGTACTGAGTAGTTTGACCATCAGCTTAGAGCGACTGCAAGGCGTTCAAATCCAAGTATAAAGCCAAATAGCGACAATGAAACACCAACTAACGCCACAGCACCATCGTCTGTGGCCATGCCTATTGCCATAATAAAAACAGCAAAAGCGGGAATAAGGCCCATAAAGGGAATAAGCTCCAGAGGAATCATTACAAGTCCGCAACCTGCACAACATAATGCGATGAGTGATCTGAACACAGGCTGGCGCATGAAAAAACACCGAGGAACTAAAAAGCGGTCTACGCGTACTGCATACGGTTTAACCTTTTCGACAATGTAGCGAAGCTGATCGGCGTCACAGTTTAGTTGCATCACTTTTTGCGGTAACCAAGGATGCCTACGACCGAGTAAAATTTGCAACGCGATGAGTAAAATTGTCCCACCCGCTAAAGATGGGATCCCAGGGATGGCCCCAATCGGTGTGCAAGCGATAAAAGATGGCAGCGCCAACATTGGTCCAAAGCCTCTTTTCTCCATCACATCCCAGAACTCAGCAAACTCGAACGTATCTTGTCTTGCTCGCGGCTGCATTTTCCCCAACAACTCGTACAAGGTCATTGATCTTACAGCTGTTTTTCCCCACATCTTCAATTCCTTTGATATCACATTACCAGCGAACGTCGCGCTAATCAGACGGGCTCCTCGCCTAATTAATATACATTTCTTGCACCTACTCGATTTACCATAGTGAGATTGCAAGTAACCTTAGACAGGCAAATCGTGCGAAAAATATGCCATCGAATGCATGTGACGGTGTGTTGAAGACAGGAATACTTTTTGCAAATGCCCCTGATAAGTAAAGTAAAATCACCTAATAAAACAAAGACAGATATAGACATTCTGTACTTTAGTGCGATGTGTACCGCTGATCGCAAAGAGTTGATAAATTAGAAGAACGTAGCGCAACCGACTATCCCTGGCATCCAGGCAAATGTTCAAGATTTCCGGGTTGCTTGAAGCGTTTAGATATTTTCCGATGCGCTTACGCTTTATCAATTTAAACCAGCGTATAAATAAACTTTAAATATGCCCATTAGCATTCAGTTGTTAATAGCGTATGATAAAACTATAACATTGATTCTATTCCATATTTTTTCTGAATAGGAAACGAAAGAAGAGAGGGACATCCACGTGCTTACCGTACTTTTAGTTGATGACGACGCCGAGTTCACAGAAGTAGCTTGTACTATCATCGAATTTCTTGGCCACGAAGTACTTACCGCTGCCACACTCAAAGAAGCCCGCGATTGGTTAGAGAAAGAAACCTTTGACCATGTACTGCTTGATTTCATGCTACCCGATGGAAGCGGCGCGCACTTGTTCAATGAGTTAGATGCACTTTCTAAGCGCCCTCGCGTTACTTTGATAACGGGTCACCCTTCTGTGAAAAGCGTTATAAAGGGTCTGTGTGGCCCCACGGTCGACTATCTCGTTAAACCAATTCAACGGGAGGAAATAGAGGCTGTATTAAGTCAAAAGCCAAAAGAAAAAGCACCTGCGCAAGAAAAAATAGAGAAACATTTTGACTTGCTGATTGGTGAATCGCCAATTATGAAAGAGCTCTACAAGCTGATTTCTAGAGTGAGTAAAACCAGCGCTAACGTAATGCTGCTTGGTGAAAGCGGTGTAGGTAAAGAAGTGGTAGCTGCCGCAATTCATCGTGCTTCAGAAAGTGAAGGTCCCTATATTGCAACCAACTGTGGTGCATTCTCAAAAGAACTAATAGGTAGCGAACTTTTCGGTCACGAAAAAGGAGCATTTACCGGCGCTGTAGGACGTAAGGAAGGTGTTTTCGAACAAGCTGAGGGCGGCACGCTCTTTTTGGACGAAATCACAGAAATGCCCATTGATATGCAGCCCAACTTACTCCGCGTTTTAGAAAACAAGGTTGTTATTCGTGTGGGCGGAACGAAGACCATCCCGGTGAGCTGCCGCGTTGTATCTGCCACGAACCGAACAATGGAAGAGATTGCGCAAAGCAAAGTACTGCGCGAAGACATCTACTTCAGACTTGCGGTGTTCCCAATCACCATTCCTCCGCTACGCGAAAGAAAGGAAGATATTCCATTACTAGCAAAAACCTTTATTGCTGAATTCAATAAAGATAATGGCTCGCAATTTAAGTGGGAAGATAGTCAACTCGATACGTTACAAGCTTATGACTGGCCCGGTAACGTGCGTGAGCTAAGACACTTTGTGCATCGCGCTGCCATTATGAGCGACCCTGAAAAGAGTGAGATTGAATTACCAAAAACCATTGAATCACCATTTGCTCAAAAACAGAGCACGACACCGGCACTTCAAGCCGGTAGAACCATTGAAGACGTGGAAAAAGAGCTAATTTATGCCACGTTGGAAAAAGTGAATGGCAATAAGACCACCGCAGCAGAAATGCTGGGAATTAGTACAAAAACGCTTTACAACCGTCTTCATGCATATGGCGACTTAAGTAAAGATGACTAAGTAAGAGGTATTCGGCATGACTAGCGAAGAATTTTCTCGACTAAGTGTTTATGTGCATGATGCACGCAAACCATTAAACAGAATATCAATGCAAGCTGAGCTAGTAAAAATGGCATTAAACGGTGACGTTGCACCTGAAAAGGCATTAGTGGCGTTGGATAAAATAATAAGCAGTGCTAAAGACTGCAGCCATACTCTTGCTGAAATGACATCAGAGTTAAGTGGCAATGTTTCGGATTAAGTAAATGATTACTAAAGTATTGTCTTCACTATACAGTTGGATAATTTTAGTTGTTCTGGTCATTATTGTAATAACTGCTAATTCATTTTACGTAGTTAGTACATTGAATGACCTTTCTGCTCTGGAAGCGCGGCTGTTCACTACGAACCGTGTTATCAATGCAGTTAACCGCCTTCACGTTGCTGTACTTCGCGTGGAGTCTGGTCAGCGCGGCTATATGCTAACTGGCGATGAAGAATATCTTACCGACTACACCGAAACGTTAAGCGTAATCGGCGAATTAATGGATGAGGTAGAAGTAAGCTCCTTCTCTTCAGATATTAACGACCAGTCCATCCGCATCGAAGAACTTTTGTCTTTAACCAAAGCAAAAATCAATGAAGTCATTGAAGTAGTTGAGCTGTATAAAGAAGGGAAAGAGCAACAAGCTGTCATTTTAGTGAATAGCGATAAGGGTATAAAACTCTACAAACAGTTTGAAACCTTATTTAGAGAAATCGACGGTTCAGAACGAGATATGCAAGGCACGCATTTAGCCAACTTAATGAGCCTAAGAAGGGACTCCGTTAATACGCTGATCATTTCCTCTGCAACGACTCTGCTACTGATTATTACGGTATTTTTATTGCTCAAAATAAATTCCCGTGAGCATGAGAAGTATCAAGCTGACCTAGAGTCTGTTAACGAAGACCTAGAATCTCGGATAGCAGATAGAACGCAAGAGTTAAGTGTTTATTCAGACGAATTAGCACGAAGTAATAGAGAGTTGGAAGATTTTGCCTTTGTGGCGTCACACGATCTTCAAGAACCATTGAGAAAAATTCGGGCATTTGGTAACCGCCTAGAATCGGGTTACAACGATGTCATAGACGAACGAGGCAAAGATTACCTTGCGCGCATGCTCAATGCAGCAGAGCGGATGTCCATGCTTATTTCAGATCTTCTCGCCTTTTCTCGCGTTTCCACACGAGGTAAAGAGTTTGACGACGTTAATCTAGGCACCGTAGTGGATAGCATCATGGGCGATTTGGAAATCGCTATCGATGAAAAGTCTGCGCAAATAAATGTTAGCGATATGCCGACTATTCGCGGTGACAAATCGCAATTAGAGCAGCTGTTTTTAAACTTAGTGTCTAACGCACTGAAATTTCAGAGCGAGGGCGTGAGACCTGAAGTAACGATATCTGCAAGGGACGCGACGGAAGAAGAAACGAAAGACATTCTACTTGCTGAAGAATATGACTGGACAAAAATTACCGTATCAGACAACGGTATAGGGTTCGAGCAATCGTTTGCTGAAAAAATATTTGCCCCTTTCCAACGCCTTCACGGTAGAAGTGAATACAAAGGGACGGGGATTGGGCTTGCCGTTTGTCGTCGTATTGTAGAACGGCACAACGGTCAAATAACCGCAGTTAGTTCTCCTGGAAAAGGGGCAACATTCTCGATCATAATACCCAAAAATAGTGAACCGTTTGGTTCTAACAACAATAATGGAGAAACACACAATGACGCGTAAACAAACTCAGCCTATCAATATACTTATGGCGGACGATGACGAAGACGACCGCTTACTTACGGTTGACGCGCTCAAAGAGAGCCGCGTTCTAAACAATCTGTTTTGTGTTGAAGATGGCGTTGAATTATTAGAGTTTCTTCGACATGAAGGTAAATATACAGATCCTGCATCGGCACCGCGACCTAGTCTTATTTTGCTTGATCTAAATATGCCAAGAAAAGACGGTAGAGAGGCGCTGCAAGAACTGAAAAATGACCCCAAGCTTCGCAGTATCCCGGTGGTAATTCTCACTACCTCTAAAGAAGAGGAAGATATGCTTCGCGGTTATGATCTAGGTTGCGCATCTTACATTACAAAACCAGTGAACTTTGAAGGATTGGTTGAACTAATGCGCGCGCTCGGACGTTACTGGATAGAGTTCGTAGAATTACCACACGAGTAAAAGAGGTACTAGATGACAGAGGTAATAAAAATTCTGTTGGTAGAGGATGATGAAGATGATTACTTCTTAACCTCTGATTATCTAGCGCAGTGCGAGTCACCTACGTTTGAGTTGACGTGGGTGACGAATAGTTTAGACGCAGTAGAGGCATTAAAGACACAAAGTTTCGACCTGTGTTTGTTAGATTACTTACTGGGTGCTGAGAACGCGATTGATGTACTGGGTGTTTTAAAATCTAACCAGTTCAATCTACCCGTGGTAATACTTACCGGACAGTCGGATGCTACCGTCGATGAAATGGTGATGCGAGCAGGTGCCGCAGACTATTTGCAAAAATCGGAAATTGAATCACCGCGGTTTATGCGCACGATTAGATACGCCATGGTTCGCCGTGACATCGAGAACGAGCGAATTGAGCGGAACAAAGTAGAGCAAAAGAACAAGGCCAAAGATAAGTTCCTTGCGCATTTAGGGCATGAGCTGCGCACCCCCCTCACCTCTATTCTTGGCTACACCGAACTGCTTATAGACGATGCGAGAAACAGCCCTTTTCAACAAGAGTTATCTATTATCCACTCTAATGGCAAGCACCTGTTAAGCCTACTCAATGATTTGCTAGACATGTCGCGGATAATGGCAGAGAAACTTGAACTCAACATTAAGGAAGTGAACTTAAGCGCGTTTTTGACAGACATTCACTCATTAATGCGTTTGAATGCCAAAGACAAAGGACTAAGCCTTAACGTTGTTTCAAAAACAAAAATACCAGAGTTTATACACACAGATCCTACCCGCCTGCGTCAGGTATTGTTGAACCTTATTTCGAATGCCGTGAAATTTACTGATAAGGGCAGTATCACGCTTACCATCTCTCTCGACGAGCCATCTGAAAACGATTCGAGTCAAACACTGCTGCGGTTTTCTGTAGATGATACAGGTATCGGCATGCCGCCTGATAAGCTCATCAATATTTTTCAGCCTTTCGAACAAATAGAAGATGTAATGCGCGCCAATCATGGCGGAGCAGGACTTGGACTTGCCATTTGCAAAGAGCTTGTCACTAAACTGGGCGGCGACATTGATGTTAAATCTCGTCTAGGAGAAAGCAGCACATTTACATTTGATATAAACCCTGGCGATGTTTCTGAACAGCCTCGTGTAGATCTTGAATTAGGCCAAATTCAACCTGTCGAGTCTAGTAGCATCAATTTAAACGTGACTGGACGCGTATTAATTGTTGATGACTTGCGAGAAATTCGACGGCTAACTGGTCACCTTGTGAGTCAATCTCAAGCTGATATTAGCTACGCTGAAAATGGCGTAAAAGCACTGGAAGCCGTGTTGCAGGCGGATGAACACAACCAGCCCTTCGACCTCGTTTTAATGGATATTCATATGCCAGTGATGAATGGCATAGAAGCCCTGCATGCGATTAGACGACATGGGCAGGATATCCCAGTGATTGCTGTGACAGCAGCAAGCCGCAAAGGCTTAAGAGAATCATTGATTCGCGAAGGGTTTAACGACGTAATTGGAAAGCCCATTGACCGGTTTGCACTGGCTAACTTGCTTTCGCAATACCTTCCGCCAGGTAATCACGTAACATTTACCAACGTGGAAGCCCAAGTTGCAGACATGCCAATGAACAAGCCGTATGCTCCAGAGGACGAGACCGCTTATCGAGGGCTTGCAAACCCTGGGCAAGCAGAGCAGAAAATCCAGTCTACGGATTCAAATGGTAATTCAGATCAGCCTGCCAATAAGCACATACTTGTGATTGAAGACGATGAGGATGCGGCGGAGTTACTGCAATTGTTTCTTTCCCACTTAGGTCATACGGTCACTACTCAGTACAGCGGTGCTGAAGCATTACAGGCTGCAGAAAATCAAAGTTTCGATCACATTCTTATGGACCTTACCCTTCCCGATTATAACGGTTACGACTTAGCGAGTGAGCTCAAGCAAAAGCTACCAGATGCCATCCTTACTATTGTAAGCGGTCACGAAGCGGACTCCGAAGCGATGACAACCATAGGGATCAACAGTGCATTGCTCAAACCTGTCACCAAAGACGATTTAGCCTCGGTAGTGGGCTGAAAAGTTAATTTTATCGCTGCCAACCTGTACCGAATGTCGGAGGTTGAGCAGCGCATCATCAAGACCAAGAAAATATTACAGACGTAAGACACAACAGTGTGTGAGACTTGCAAATAAGCACCTCACGCAACAATAGAAAAATAAAAATAAGCCATATAAAACAGTAAGATAATAGTTTGGTATACCAGTTGCAGCTATCTATGTGAACCCAAAATATTAAGGAGAGTATTATGGCTACACAAGCTTCAGCTAAATCGCAAACAGTTAAACGTAACGGTACAAACGGCGTGGCTGAGCCGAGTCACCCAGTAACGGATCAACTGAAAGATTCTCTTCATGCGTCAGTAGACAAGTTAGCAGACAGTGCAGGGATTGCAGAGGAAAACATTCGTCGCACTGCGACATCGTCTGCAGAGAACATGTCAGCGAGAAAGCGTCTGGCACAGCAAAAATGGCAGGCGTCGAAAGTACGTAGATATGCCATTGAGAACCCAGTAGCGACAGCGGGTATCGCTTTCGCAGCAGGAATGTTAGTGACGTCACTTTTACGTAAGAAGTAATACGATGACTGTACCAGATTTTCGAAGAGCAAATTTCAATTTGTGCACAGAAAATCCTTTTCGCCTGACGCCGCCCGCGGCGCAGGCGAATCCTAATGTTACAAGCAACGGTGACAATGCTAACGCTGCATCAGCCACCTCTGAACACTCTGCACAATACAAGTCAACACAAACACAACAGAACAAGTCAACGCAACAGAATTGCCCGGATCCATCGTTTTCGGATATCTTCTCGGCATTCTCCGAAGCATTGACCCAGCGAAAAGCGCAGGGTTTGGCATTTCTAGAGCTCACTAACAGTGAATTGATGCTCATTAAAAAGAGTTTCTATGTTACAGTCTTCGCATGTCTAGCGGCATTTGCAGTGGGCACTGTATGTTGGCTCATTTTAAACATCGCCATTGGCGCTATACTTCATAGTGTGGGCGTTAGCTATGTGGTAGTTCCACTCCTGTTATTGGTGCTCAACAGCGTTGCGGCCTTTTGTTTATTTAAGCTTGCACAAAATGCATTCAATTACCTGAGCTTTAGCAGACTCATACAAACGTGGCGACGGGTTTTCGGATAGTGAAAATGCTTACCATTGCGTAAAAAGCCACCGCCAATAGTGAGGAAAAGCGATGAACATTTTTTTAAAATCGAATATGAAAGATATAGCACAGAAAGAGCATGCTTATTTTTCGCAAAAACATCATGCAGATGTTGCACTTACACAAGCAAAGAGGCAATGTAAACTGATGATGGGAAAGCCTGAAACTTTGCTTGGCATTGCAACCCTTGGCGCATACAAGGGTGCGGTAGATGCAAAACCCAAAGCAAAACGCAATCAAGCCCTAATGGCAATAAGTAGGACTGCACTATTGTCGCTATTTCAATGATCACAGTACTAAGGAATATGTGAGATGAACAACAAAAAAAATATGAAGAAAAGTCGTGCGACGCTTGCCTGTGTTGGTGTGGCGTTTAGCCTTGCAATAGTAGGTTGTTCATCGACCCCTGTAGCAGCCCCTACCCCTTATAAGTCAGCGAGTACCAAAGCTGCCTATGGCTATTCAAGCGAAAAAATTTCTGAGAACGAATACAAGGTTCTTTTTAAGGCAACAGACAAAACTCCTGCTGATAAAGTACAGCAATATGCCCTTTACAGAGCAGCGGAAATTGCACAAAAGCAAGGCTTTACCTATTTAGCTATTGTTAAAACCAACGTGGATAAAAAGCCAGTTGTTGCGCGAGAAGTTATGGCGAACAAGGAAGAGCCCGTGGCATTTCAAACAGACAGGCAGTGCACTATGTCAGGCTGCGATGAAGTGGCACAGCCTATGGCCGTCCCAAGCTCAAACGACGTTGTGAAAACTCAAATTAACGACATCTACTTTACAATTGATGTAATGATGGCGAATGATAAAACCCGTCTAGGTAAAAATGCTTTTACTGTCTTAGAGGTACTATCAGAGCCTCTAGAGCCAAAAAATGGCAACTAGCTGAGCGTTTTGCCGCACACTTATGCTCTAAAACATCAGTTTTAATAGAAATGCTTTTCAGGCCCTAGTTGCAGTTACTGAAAAGCATCGCTCAAACACATGAGCAAAACCGTAATATGCTTTAAAGCCAACAACCTGTGCACTAGTCTTTATTACTTTTCTGTTGTGGCTAGCAGTCCACAGGCTAACTGCATTCTTCACTTTTCTACAAACTTGGGCGGTGTCATATTCGTATCTTCTTGAAAAAGTCGATGACACTGCTGCTATCACAGCCCTTTTCTCTAATTTATAGCTGTTATCCATTCTCCTTAAGTGCTTCTTGCATTTTTAATGGCCCGTTAATCTTCTATTAATGTTGTACAAAAGTCTCCGTCATCATAGCTCGCTATCATTAAACCCATAAACTGCAGAGCAGATTTATACACCTCTATCGACAACGTTGTAGCGGTACTGCTCTAAGCAATTGAATCAGGTAATAGCACATATTTATTTTGCAAATGACTAAGGAGTCAGGCGATGAGAAAGCTAAGCACGTTAATGACAAAAACTACTCTTGTAGCAGCTACAGCAATGTTGGTGACTGGTTGCAGTGCAGTGGCAAAACCGCAGATGGAGCATTCAGCTAGTTCGAATGTTCCGGCGTTAAAAGCTAAAGCACTCGACAACGCATTACTTTATTCCGACGAATGTATTACTGAGCGAGAAGTGGTAACGGCACAAAAGATGTGGGGTGACGGCATAGTGCGAATTGGTGCAGTATTTAGCAATGATGGTGATTACTCTGGCGAAGCCGCAGATTTCATCCAAGCTATGTATGGTTACGATTTAAGCAGCGTACTGTTTAAACCAACGCTTGCAGCTAACGACCAGTTCCGTTCAAGCTTCGATGCTGCGCTTTCATACTTTGTTGGCGGTAATGACGCTTACGAAGAGGACAAAGGCTTCGCAATAAAGCCTTACACAAATGTGAAATTCGATAATGTGGGCATTATCAACAACAGCTGTCGCATGGCCGTGGCGATGGGCAACTACTTCTTTACCGATACAAAAGGTGGCGAAACGAAGGTGGAATACACTTTTGCCTATGTCAAAGATAGTGACGGCGACCTGCGTATTGTTGCTCACCAATCTTCGTTACCTTACAACCCGAACGGTAACTAAATAGGCCATTGCCCCTCCATTCTTAGGAAGTGTGAGGGGCGAAACACTCTCCCTTTGCAGGCAAGGCGTCCCTTCCCTTTCGCTTTGCCTCTTTTTTATTTTCAACGAGAAAAACTATGTGCGCAAAACGAATTATGACGCGTTGCGTCTTACTACTTGTGATGGCGATGACAGCCGGCGTTAAGTCACACGCCGAGTCAGATTTTCAATCATGGAACGCCCTCGCACTCACTGGAGATGCCGATGATAAAGGTAAATGGCAATTTTGGTTTGACGGTCATTTACGCTTTAAAGACGACGCATCTCGCCTAGGCGTTTCTATCGTTCGTCCCGGTGTCGGCTACAAACTTTCAAGCGATACGACCTTGTGGCTGGGTGTTGCAAGAGTAACGATAGACTCAGACAACGGTTCAATTGAAGAAGAAAGGGTGTGGCAGCAAGCCACGTATTCATTAAGCAAATTTATGGGCGGTACCATTTCAGGTAGAAGTCGTTTGGAGCAGCGATTCAGGAGCGATGAAGGCGGTGATACAGGCTATCGGTTTAGACAATTTATACGGTGGTCGAAACCTTTAAATGAGCAATGGTCAATGGTCGTGTGGGACGAGGTATTTTTGGGTTTGAACGACACAGACTGGGGCCAAAATAGCGGGTTTGATCAAAATAGACTTTACGTGGGACCGGCCTATCACCTCAACAAGAAATGGCGCGTCGAGATGGGATACTTACATAATCATATTGCGTCGCCAGGCGCCAATTCAGACGCCATAACAAACCACAACTTTGCTCTCACGTTCTTCGGAAGCTGGTAAGGATCAAAGAATACCCCCAGCCAAAGGCCCTTAACACACAAAGAGTAAAGTTGGGTGACTAGGGCCTTACTCAATCATGTAAAAAATGCATTCGTACGTGTAATCGTGACGTTAATTGCCTGCAGATACGGCCTGACAACCAGAGAAAAATTAAATTATATCAATATATTTCAATAACTTAAAAAACAGGCACAAAGATAGCATTAGTTAAAGTGAAAGTAACGGAAGCAATACGAGGATTTAGTTATGTTAGGTTGGGCAATCACATTTTTTATCATCGCCATTATTGCAGCAGTTTTTGGTTTTGGAGGCATCGCAGGTGCAGCAACAGGTATCGCACAGTTTCTTTTCTTTGTGTTTATCGCGTTGCTCGTAATCTCACTTATCGCAAATGCGTTACGTGGTAGAGCACCAAGAGCCTAAGAGTTAGAAGTATTTTAATAGGAAAAAGGAGTAAGGATATGTTTTCATTTAAAAACTTATCAAAGGTACTAGTAGCATCAGCATTTGCACTATCACTAGCAGCTTGCGGTGACGGTGAAGCGGAAGACGCAGGCGAAGAGCTAGACGAAATTGTTACCGATGCAGGTAATGCCGTTGAAGACGCTTGTGAAGATGTGAAAGAAGGCGTAGACGCTGAAGATAAAGACTGTTAATCACGTTTTTATCAAAAAAGGGCCAGACAATTGTCTGGCCCTTTTCGTGTTTACAGTCGACGTGGTTTGACCTAACTGGTTAGTTAAGACACTTCTTCACCACCTAACTCACGAGCAAGATCGTCTAGTGTAGATAGCGTCGAATCAAATTCACCTACGCCGTAACGGTATTTTACACTCACGTGATGATCCGTACGCCCGAACTTCACTCTTAACCCTTCTGCGTCAATATGCTTCACGGTATTCAAAAAGCGATAGGCAGACATTTCTGTTTCAAATTGAAACTCAACACTGTTTTCCATTTAGGCTTTCCGTTTAAGCAACAATTTCAGGATGAGTATCAATAACTGAAACAACTCGTTGCAGCAAATGGTTATCTTCTTCGCTTATCGAGTCGTATGATAACCAGTCAGCAAGAATGTCGGGAGCTGTTGCCGCTTCGCCTTGTTCCAACTTAGATGTCATCATTTGTAGCTGTACGCTAGAGCGTATAGATGCGTCTGCATCTGGGCTTGGCATACCAGTTGCGACTTCTAATGCTACCGTTAACCATTGTCTATCGTGCTGAGTTGATTTATTTCCAGTTGACTGACCCAATACGCTTGACCAACGCTTCCCTAACGTTTCCGCTAGAGATTGCTCATCACCACTTCCCTCACCTACACTTAGCTGTAGTAAAGAAATCAGAGCCTGAGCTCGCGCCAATCGGGCTTGAGATTGTGCATTTTTCGCTTGCGCCGCGCGCTTACTTTCAAGTGAATCAATCTTTTTATCTACTTTCGTACGTTGCGCTTTAGGCAAGTCGGTTAACTGAGCGCGAACGTCGCTTATTGATTGACTGAACGTTGCATCATCGCTGTTGATGTCAACAGCTTCCACTTGCTTGAGTAGCGAATCTACTAACGCGTTAAATGCATTATTCTGTACTTTCCGCTCGGCTTTTAAACGTTCAAATACGGTGTCATTGGCAGCCTTAAATTCTGCCCACAACTTACTCTCTTCACGTTTACCTGCATGGCCTACTTGCTTCCATTGGCTTTGCAATTGCTGAGCCTTGTCGGCAGCGCCAGCGACATCTTCTTCCGTAGCAAGTTGACAAGCTTGGGTGACTAACGCACGCTTTTGGGCTTGGTTGTCACTTTGCCATTGATTTACTTTTGCCTGAATGGGCGATGAAACCGCCTTCCATTCTTGCTTCAGTTGTTCATATATTTCGCGTTCTACCTGACCTGCACTGTGCCACTGCTTAGACGCTCTATCGAATACCTTCACTAACTCGGCTTCGGGTATGTTAATGTCCATTGCCTTGACCGTAGCGATAACCGACATGCGCTGTTCACGCGCAGCAGCCCGCTGTGCATCTAACTTCGCGTAATGCGCTCTACAAGGCTCGAAGGCCTTTTCAAGTGCATCATCGAATTGCTGCTGTAACAACGCGTCATCACTACTTTCTTCACTCGTTGACGATGACGGTGTTAGTGATAACCATTGCTTACGAAGATACTTAATGGCCTCACTTCTTTGCTTAATATTTTCTGCGTCAGCGCTGGCTAACGCTTTTGCTTCTTCTACAAGAGCGGGTTTGCGCGGCGCAGCAAGGTAATCCTGCCATCCTTCTAAGCGCGACACATCACCAGCGGTTTTTTCAAAACGTTTCTCTACATACTTTTTCGCTGAACCAGGAAGCGCAGCATAACTTTCCTGAAGCTTTGCAAATTTTGAAATAGCAACGCGGAATTTACCCTGAGCAATTAAGTTATCGATAACGCTAATGTGCTTTCTAATGTGTTTTACTTGCTCGTTTTCTTTGGATTTTTGAGCACGCTCTTTGGCATTTACACTGCTTGTCGCTGCGTTGAAACGTTTAGACAACGCCTTAGGAATGGCATCGATTTCGCGACTAAGCGCTTTATACGCTTGACGTGCTTCGTCAAACTCCGCTTTAAGAGCCACTACACTACTGCTTTGCAATGCGTCGCCACCATTTACCTGACTCAAATCCTCAGTCGATGCGCTAGCTTCTTCAACGCTCACATCACGGGTATCTTTGTCCGACTCGCTATCGCTTGCCGAAACGATCTTAGCGGCAATGTCTTCGAGCGCCTGAAGTTTTATCAGTAGCTTTTGGCCGTATTGCTGCTGCATAGAGAAGCGATCAAGCTGGTCGTTTAGTTCGTCGACAGAGCGCTTAATCTGTGTAATTCGCTTATCAGTTGCAGATTCATCATCGAGACGCGCTAGCTGTTCGAGCGTTGCTTCAACACCGCGCACGCTTTCATTAACCGTAGCAACATCAGCAAGCGTCGCTTCACAAAGCCTGTTATTGTACAACCAAGCTACCTGCTCCTTGGCATAAGTAAGCTGCTGTTCGCACAATGCTCTGGTATTAGCACGTTGCGACGCTTGTTGCTTCTCTTCCCATGCTGGGCGGATACGGCTTAAATATCGCTCGAGCTGCTCACCTATACGCGCGCGCTTTTCTTCATAATCAGCGCGTTCTTCTGAAGTGAGTAAGTCAATTTGAGCAAACAGCCCAGTCAATTCGCTCTCAAGTTCGTTGCGCTTTTCATCAATGGTTTCTACATCTGATTTGTCGAGTAAAGCCTGATATTTTGAAAGTCCCAGAGTGAGCTGCTTTTTAAGCTCCACTGGGCGCTTTGCAGCCTCTTTGATAGCATCAATACGTGCATTAATCTGCTTTGTAAGCGCATCATCTAACACTTTCTTAGCTAGTTTCTGTAAATCTGATACGTCTGAATGGGCGTTTATTAGATGGGTTTGCAGTTGGGGACTTGCGCCTTCTAAAAAAACAAACTGGGTGAAAGATGGCTTCGCTACTTTTTCGATTAGCGCGTTAGCTAGCGCATCATCTTGTAAGAGCGTAGGCTCTTTCTTCAACATTTGCGGTACTAACTGCACTACCAAATCGGCGTTGGCTGTTTCAGTTAAAAAAGAGAATATCTCTTGGCGGGAGAGTGTGACACCCCCCTCGCCTAACAAAGCGGCGTTTACCTTTTTCTCCGCCGCTTTTTTAACGCGAGACTGCTTGGCAATTTGTGACATTTTAAGCCACAGCACAAAGCTATTAAGCTTTTCGAGTGCTGCTAAACTGACATTTGCATCTTCGTCATTAAATGCCAGTTCGTGAAGAATTGTTTTTTCCTGTGCCTTTTCGGGAGAGAGACTCTCGATTGCCTGCATCCGTTTTTCAGGCTTTGGGCTTTGGTGTGAAGGCGCAAATATACGACTAAATATCATCCTGTTTAAACCGCGCTATTGTATTATTATCATCCTGCTCATCGCGTAACGAGCGTTTAAAGTCGGCTTTACTTTTATGTACGATTTCGCCGCTTTCACCTACTGTCATATGCTCAGAGGACTTTTCTATTTTTGCTTGATACAGCATAACAGCCTGCATGCTGCTTGCTTTTTGCTCTTCGTTTAAAGGCGTGCCATCTGGCCACTTACCTGTTTCAACAGCCTGACGCAGACGCTCGTAAATCTCCGGCGTCATGCTGGCTAAAAGTGCTTCTATATTCATTTAGGAAAAACGCTTTATGTAAACAATACGCGCGCGGTTTACTAAGTACCAAACAAAGCCAACCACTGCGCCCAAAATAGCTAAATTATGTTGCAAATCACCTGGGCGTGTTCCGCCCCAATACATGAAGCCAAAACTCGCAACGAATATCAGCATAGCAAGAAGGGATTGGTTCTGGATACTGGCTAACTTTTTAAATCTTTGTAAGCTTTGTTTGCGCTCTATATCTTCAGAGGTCGCATCACCGATTTTAAAGTCACAGTGAGGACACGTCTTCGCTTTGTCAGACGTTTTTTTGTTACACGAAGGACAGTCAACTAATGCCATATGTTGCTCCTGTTTATTGGGTGCGAAATGGAAATGCGCAACTCGCTATTGAGCGAAGACGCATTTATACGCGGATGGGTATCATACTTAAGTTCATCACAACAATGAAGTCGATTCTGTGGATTAACCTTATCGCCATAAAACAAAAATGCGCAGGGTGTTAACTTTTATACAAAGTTCACCGCTACGCATTTTTACCTGATAGCCAAGTTGCATTCCCTTCAGTGAAACTCAAGAAGGGGCGATGCTTTAGGCAATACTCACCTTATTTTTTATGTCGAGACCAGTAGTCGTTAACCGTTTCTTTCATCTCTTTACAAAGCAACATGATGCCGAACAAGTTTGGCAAGGTCATTACCACGATAGCCACAGCTGAAAGTGCCCAAACTAATGTGGTGTCAGAGAATGCAGCCCAAACGAAACCGGCGACGTAGATGACGCGATATGGCATTACGGAGCGAGGACCGAACAAATATGTCATAGCGCGATCACCATAATATGACCAAGCGATGGCGGTTGAGAACGCAAACAGCATAAGCCCAATTGACACGATATATTGACCGAAATCACCAAAGAAACCGCGAGTAAAGGCAATGGTAGTGAGCGCTGCCGAGTGAACCAGTGACTTACCGCTTACTTCAAGGTTCTCTTTAACCGGCTTTCCGTCAACAATCTTAAGCGTGCCAGTAAACAAGTCTTCACTACCTACTGCATACTTCACGTCTTCTGCTACAGACCTAGCGTTAAGCAGTGTAAAACCATCGCTTACCGCCGTGCCGTTAACAACGGTAATTGAGCCAGTGTAAGGCTGTACATTGTTACCTTCAATTTCATTCAAGTAACCATATAGTTTGTTTACGTCATCCTGATTAGAGTCGTCGTATTGACCTGCAACAAAGTACATGTCTGAACGATCGAAGACGTTTTCGTGTTTTTCTTTCCACACGCCAGACGACAAAATAACCAAACCCGTTACGGTACAAATTAGAATAGTGTCGATAAAGGGTTCAAGCAGTGACACCATACCTTCTGACGCAGGCTCTTTCGTTTTTGCTGCTGCGTGAGCGATAGGTGCAGAACCTTGACCCGCTTCGTTTGAAAACAAGCCTCGGTTAACCCCACGGTTAAACGCATAAGCTAACGAAGCCCCCAAGAAACCGCCTGCGGCAGCTGAACCAGTAAACGCATCACCGATAACTGCGGCAAACGAAGGCCCAATGTTGTCAAGATTAGCGAAAATAACCGCTAGCGCACCGATAAGGTAGATAACAGCCATAACTGGAACAACACGCGCTGTAAACGCGGCTATGCGTTGGATACCACCAAGAATGACCAAGGCTAGAAGAATACCCAGTACACTACCTACCATCCAAGGCTCGAAGCCAAACGTTGCTTCGATACTTTGCGCGATACCATTACTTTGAGGAAGGTTTCCGGTACCAAATGAGCTGACTACCGTAGCAACAGCAAATGCAACCGCTAACCACTTCATGTTTAGGCGACGGTCCATGTAATACATAGGGCCACCGGCCATGGTGCCGTCTTCTGTCTTTACGCGATATTTGTGCGACAGAGTAACTTCAACGAATTTTGTAGTCATACCTAAAAAGGCGGTTACCCACATCCAAAATAGTGCAGCGGGGCCACCAAGGAAAATTGCAAATGCAACACCTGAGATGTTACCTGTACCTACGGTACCAGACAGTGCGGTAGTTAGCGCGCGAAAATGGGTGGTGTCGCCTGGATCGCTTTCTTTATCGAACTTACCCGTAACAACCTGCCAGGCATGTTTAAAGAAACGAATTTGCGGAAATTTAAGATAAACCGTAAAGAAAAGACCTACGCCTAACAGTACATAAGGAAACCAGAATGCGCCTCCTAAGAATCCATCGAGCATAGTTAGAAAACCATATAACCCTTCCAACGTTATTCCCCTTTTTTATTATGTTTAATTGTTGTTTTATTTTAATAATTAAAAGGCCTCTTTTTGTCGAGGCCTTTTTTGCGGAAGCTTTCGCTTCCTTATTCTTATTTTATTGCTCTGATGCTTTTAGCTTTTTAACAACTGCATTCACACCAATAAGTAAATCTTCACCTAATTGACGGCTACGCTGTACCGACCAACCGTAGATATCGTCCGGTACATCTGCATTGTCTTTAAATGGCATTTCTACCGTGTACGCCATACATTTGAATTTCTCGCCCACTGCATTTGACGCTACGGTTAAATTAGCCTTGCCTGGCTCATCTTTATCGTAACCAAATTCATCTTGAAACTCTGGCGTAGCGTTCAACAGCGCATCTTTAAACGTATTTTCAAGCATTTTGATGGTGTCATTGTAGCTAGGGTTACCCTCACTTCCTGCGACAAAGTTGTACGGCAATGCCTCATCACCGTGCAAATCAAGATACATGTCTACACCAATTTCGCTCATTGCATTCAGTACGTAAAGTACTTCTGGGCTTTTTTCTTGCGAAGGCGTTGCCCACTCACGGTTTAGATTGGTTCCTACAGCGTTGGTACGCAGATGACCGCGTGCGCTGCCGTCTGGGTTCATGTTTGGCACAATGTAGAAAACAGCATTATCAAGCAACTGTCGCGCCAAACCATCTTGCTCGTCGAGCAGACGATAAATAATACCTTCGGCACACCACTCGGCCATGGTTTCGCCAGGGTGTTGACGTGCCGTGATCCAGACTTTTTTCTTTTCTGGTGTTTCTTCACCGATAACCAGCATAGACATATCACGGCCATCAAGGGTAAGGCCTAGGAATTTGTGCTCGCACAGTAGTGACATCTGCGCGTCGTGTACAAGGTCAAGGTGACGTTCGTAGCTAAAAGGAATGAAATACGCGAAGTAAACACTTGGCTGTTCTAGCGTTAGTGAGAACGTAAGATTGTCACCGTCAAATTCGCTAGGAATTCTAAACCAAGTTTGACGGTCGTAAGACGCTAGAACGTTATATCCCTTCCAACCTTCTGGATACGCTGACTTAGCCAGATTACCAATCGTCATTGTGTGAGTTACAAAAGTTTCGCCCACTAAACGAAAATGGAACCACTGAGCAAATTCAGATTGGTTGTCGTTGGGAATGGTTAGACGGATATCGTCTGGTGATTGTGCGCTAACAACTTCAATGTTACCGCTGTCGAATTGACTGGAAATATGCATAGACTGTCGTTTTCCTCATTATTTGAGCGCTAATTTAGCATAGACGTAAACACAAATTCCACGCACACAGCGGGTTTTGTACTATCGAAAGTATACAAAATGTTTACACCATCAAAAAACCGACCACTTAGGTCGGTTTTTTATACAGTTAATTAAACTGCGTGTTGCTTAAAGCGGCAACGTAGGGAAACTAAGCCCTGCCATATCACGAACTACACGTAGTACCTGACAGCTGTAACCAAACTCGTTGTCATACCACACGTATAGTGTCAGGCGGTTATCTGCGGCAATGGTCGCCTGAGAGTCAACCACAGACGCAGCGCGAGAGCCGACTAAGTCTGTTGATACAATCTCTTTACTTGCCGTGTAGTCAATTTGGTGTTGAAGCTTTGAGAACAACGCGGTATCGCGCAAGAACTCGTTAACTGCAATGCGATCCACCGGCGTTTTAAGATTTAGGTTCAAAATCGCTAGCGACACATTAGGTGTAGGTACGCGGATAGCATTACCGGTAAGTTTACCTGCCAGTTTCGGGTACGCTTTGGCAACGGCTTTCGCAGCGCCCGTTTCGGTAATAACCATATTAAGTGGCGCACTACGTCCACGACGATCACCTTTGTGGTAGTTATCGATAAGGTTTTGGTCGTTAGTGTAAGAGTGAACGGTTTCAACGTGACCGTTTTCAATGCCATATTCTTCGTCTAGCGCTTTAAGTACCGGCGTTATTGCGTTAGTCGTACAGCTTGCAGCAGACACAATTGTATCTTCTGGTGTGACTTCTTCGTCATTTACACCATGTACGATGTTCTTGATGTCACCTTTGCCCGGAGCAGTAAGAATAGCTTTCGCTGCACCCTTAGCTTTAAGGTGTAGGCCAAGGCCATCGCGGTCACGCCAAATACCCGTGTTGTCTACGATGATAGCGTTATCGATACCATATTGCGTGTAATCCACTTCATCTGGGCTGTTGGCATAAATGACTTGAATGTATGAACCGTTTGCTTTTAGCGCGTTACGCTCGTGGTCAACTGTGATGCTGCCGTTGAACGGCCCATGCACTGAATCGCGGCGCAGTAAGCTTGCGCGTTTTTCTAGGTCGCCATCGCGCCCGCCACGAACCACAATGGCACGTAAGCGAAGCTTATTGTTTTTACCTTGGCGTTCAATAAGCAAGCGAGCAAGTAAACGACCTATACGGCCAAAACCATATAGTACAACGTCCTGAGGTTTCTGATCGTCCTCTTTATCGGCAACGTCGTTTAGTTTTTCGTTAAGGTAGGCCGTAAGGTCGTTGTTGTCGACCGCAGAACCGTAGTGAAAATCAAAAGCCAATTTACCAATATCAATTTGTGCAGGAGCAAGCTTCATGTTGCTCAAGGCTTCTAAGATTGGATAGCTTTCGCGTAGGCGTAGCTTAATACCTTCGTGCAGACGCACTTTGCGGTGCGCTTTAATAACATCAATAGCACTGGCGTTCAGTAGCGAGCGTCCATAAACCGAAATTTCAACTGCCTTATTGCGATACAATTTACCAATAAGGGGCAACATCATTTCTGCGTATTCCTGACGCTCTTGCCAGCTGCTTTGTAATTCCTGCTCAAACTGTTGATTCATGCTTCTGCCTTCATCGATATTAATTTAACGGTGTTGTCATTGTTGTATGCGCGGCCAATTTTTTGTGGCACAAACACACATAACTAATCCTAATTACGCGTCAGCTTTTTATTATTTTTAGGGTACACTAGGTGAGTTTTCGCCTGACGGTGACGAGCAGTATCTTAAATAAACAAGCAAGGAAGACCAAATTGTTGATAAGTTTCAAAACCTCTATGAAAACTCGTATAACAGAGAGTTTATTTAGTAAGTTTCCAACAAAAGGTTATGTAACGACAGTGTGGCTGGCAGCAGCGACAACACTGACGGGTTGTGGCGATCTTTTTGAACCTACTATCAGTGAAATTTGTGAATCTCACAGCGAGATTTGCTTAGATTTGAGTTTGGATGCCCGTTGTCGCGGCGAGCGAGCTGAGATTATTCGCTTGCGTTACTACAATCAAGATTCAAAAGACGACGCTTACAAGTACCCGCTCCTTCTGAACTTCGAAGAGTATCTAACCTGCGTCGAAGAAGTGCAGCATATCGAACACATTAAACGTAAAGGCAAGGAAGCGACACGGCTAAAAGGCGTTATTACTGCTCAGCGTGAAATTAAACGCCTAAGCCGCGAGACGAAAGACTCCCTTGATCCTTACCTTTCTTTCTATCATTGGACACGATATAACGACAAAGAGGCTTTTCATCGCTTTGAGCGCTACGCTGCCAGCAACCGTGTAAGCGATCCAAAGCTACTGGTCGCACTGGCCTCTGTTCAGATTAAAACAGACCAAAAGCGTACTATTGAAACCTTATATCGCGCGCTAAGTTTATATACAGATAGCGACGACATTGATGTCAGTATTTTCTACTCACTTGCTTCAATAGGAATGGATATGGACAACTATCGCCTTGCCTATGTTTGGTATGGTGTGGCTGAAGCCTTCGATGAGAGACTTAACGACACTCAGCGTGTTCAACTTGGACAACGCTATGCCCTTCCAGTAGGTATTCTAGATAACATTGTTGATGAAATAGTCAGTAATTTGAATAGCGCGACCTTCAACGCAGATTCATTGAAACTGGATAAGCTCTAATTTTTTGAAACTCAATTACACAATTTCACTGGCAAATAATTAAAAAAACCGCCGTTTATGGGCGGTTTTTTATGATTGGATCTCTCGACTTCCCACATGAGGTCAAAATTTAATCAGATGTTTACCTTAATCAAGCGCTCACCTAGGGCTTTTTAACCTTTAATTTGTGTATCATCTTCGCCTTTAAAGGTCATAGATAGCGAATTTACGCAGTAGCGTTGACCCGTTGGCGCAGGACCATCTGGAAATACATGGCCTAAGTGCGAGCCACACTGCTTACAAAAAATCTCAACCCTACGCATACCGTGACTCAAGTCTTCTCTGTAATCTGCATTACCGTCATCAAGCTGCTTATAGAAAGAAGGCCATCCACAACCAGCATCAAATTTAGTATCTGAGGGGAAAAGTGGCGCTTCGCAGCACTTACACACGTACAATCCATCTCGCTGCTCGTCTAGCAATACTCCAGTGAAAGGTCGCTCAGTGCCCGCTTCGCGGCATACATAATATTCCTCGTCAGTGAGCTCAGTTTTCCAGTCTTTTTTAGCTATTGATGCGTTTGCTTTTTCATCTGTCGACATAACTTACCTCTTTAAACAAAAAAGGTGTATTTGAAAACAAATACACCTTTTAATAGTTTACGCTCAGTTATGAGCGCGTGTAACACTATTTAGTTCATACTATTTTTTGATAGCCGTTTGCGGACGTGCAGGATCACTCCACTCGATGTGATACTTTTTACCTGCTGGCTTATCTACACGCTGATAAGTATGTGCGCCAAAATAATCGCGCTGGCCTTGCAGCAAATTAGCAGGTAGCACGGCTGTGCGATACGAATCATAATAGCTAAGAGCCGACATCATTGCAGGGCAAGGCACGCCAGCCAGTGTCGCCTGTGCAATTGACTCACGCCAGTCAGCTTGATACTGCGTAATTTGTTCCGCAAAGAACGGGTCCAATAGCAAGTTGGCTAAGTCTTCGTTATTCTCGTAGGCCTGAGAAATAGACTGAAGAAATACGGCGCGAATAATACAGCCTGCACGCCATATTTTCGCTATTTCACCAAACTCCAGTGTCCAGCCGTGTTCTTTGCCTGCCATAGCCATTAACTGGAAGCCCTGTGCGTACGCACAGATTTTAGAGCAATAAAGCGCTTGCTCTAGCTTGTTGATGATCGACATTTTCTCATTATCGCTGAACGATGGCGCATCAGGGCCAGCAAGAACCTTGCTCGCAGCTACACGCTCGTCTTTCAAACTAGAAATACTGCGCGCGAATACCGCAGAAGTGATGGTCTGTGCCGGACTACCTACCTGTAATGCGCTTACTGCAGTCCAAAGGCCTGTACCTTTTTGACCTGCTCTATCTAAAATCACATCAACCAACGGCTGCTGTGTTTCTGGATCCATTTGCTCAAGAACTTCAGCACTAATTTCCATCAGGTAGCTATTCAGCTTGCCTTCGTTCCAGCGACGAAACACCTCTGCTATTTCAGCTGGCGCCATATGTAGCGCTTCGCGCATAACATGGTAAGTTTCGCAGATAAGCTGCATGTCGGCGTATTCGATACCGTTGTGCACCATTTTTACATAGTGCCCGGCTCCAACCGGACCGATGTAGGTCGCACATGGTTCGCCTTCTAACACTGGTTGACCTGGCGTATGGCTTTCTAATGGTTTACCTGTTTCTGGGTCAACCTTTGCAGCAATCGCTTTAAGAACAGGCTCAATGCGTGTCCATGCATAAGGGTTGCCTGAAGGCATAAGAGATGGCCCGAAACGAGCGCCTACTTCACCACCTGACACGGCGGTAGAGAAGAAGATAAATTTACCTTTGTACTGCTCTTCACGTGCTACAGAGTCTGTCCACAAACTGTTGCCAGTATCAACCACGATATCGTCAGCGTGAATTCCGGCGTCAATAAGATGATTGCAAACGTGGTCAACAGGATCGCCAGCAGGCACAGAGATAATAATAAGATGCGGGGCTTTTAACTTGCTTAAAAGCTCGGTGTAAGAACTGCAGCCTTCAACACGAGGCTCAGTATTTTCAGCTCTTTCGCTTGCGTCTTTGGCAAGAATAGACTCAACTTTGTTTTGGTCTAAATCGAAACACGCTACACGATAGCCATGGTCCACTAGGTTCATGGTTAGGTTACTACCCATCACCCCTAAACCGATAAAACCAATATCACACGACTTGTCTTCGTGCGAATTACCACCTTTCTTTTGCATAGGAACACCCTCACATTTCAGATGGCTGCGCATGATACCACCTGAAAGAATAAAGAACAGTCTAAGCTAACAATTTAGTGCGCAGTGGTGTAATTGTCACCAGCGGTAAACATTAACGGGTTTTGTAAGCTAGTTTAGCCGAGATTTTGGCACGCATTCAGCACCTGCGTTACGCGCTTTCGCCCATGCTGTATGAAATTCACACAAAGGTAAAGACTCTGTTTCTTATTCAGCTAACGTGTACTGAGTTTAGAGCCGTTTAGCGGTACTCTTAAATTCTTTAAAGGCATCCTTAACCAAGTATAAAGTCGTATTGTAAGCCATTATTCTATCCAGAAAACTGAGAAAAACTGAACAACGTTAGCGATTTGCTGGCCTGTAAAAACACCTTCTGAATGCAAATTGAAGGCTGTTCTTCAAGAGAGCTGTAGCGCGTATCCAAGTGCATGGTCCACCCTCCCCTGGGTATGACAGAAGGTAGGTGAAAACGCACGTCGCTTTCACTTGCATTAACACACAAGAACCAGTGCTCTGGCTTCTGGTCGCCCGTTACACAACCTTTTATTTCCACACCAAACGCTTTGTTATGATGCGCATTCCAGTCTTCAGACGCTTTGTCAGAACCATCAGGCTTATACCAATTTATTTCTTTTACATTTCGTGAGAGCGTAAACGTATCATCGTGCAGCTTTAGTTCGCTTAACAGTGAAGAGGACTGGCGCAAACGGATCACATATTGGCAGAAGCTAAGAAAATCTTGCTTGCGCTTGTTTAATTCCCAATTCATCCAGCTAATAGGATTATCCTGACAATAGGCATTATTATTGCCATTTTGGGTGCGGCTTAATTCATCGCCACCAAGAATATGCGGTGTACCTTGCGAGAAGATCAGCGTTGCAAAGAGATTGCGCTTTTGACGCTCACGCATAGCGAGTATCTGCTCGTCATTCGTTTCCCCTTCAACACCATAATTGGCAGACAGGTTGTGTCCATGGCCATCTCGATTTTCTTCTAAGTTATCGAGATTGTGACGTTCGGCGTAGGTCACCATATCGTGCAGCGTGAACCCATCGTGATATGTCACGTTATTTACCGACGTACTGATATGTCGATGGCCTTTGTGAAATATATCTCGTGAGCCCATTAAACGGGTAGCAAAGTCCGCGGTAACGCCATCGTCTCCACGCCAGAAGGCGCGCACCGTATCGCGGTATTTATCATTCACCTCTAACCACGGAGACGGAAAGTTACCCACTTGGTAGCCGCCAGGCCCAATATCCCAGGGTTCGGCAAGCAATACTCTCTCTTTTAAAACAGGGTCGCTACTAATGGCTCTCAGCAGCCCAGATTTTTTACTATATTCTTGTGGCTCTCTTCCCAAGCATACTGCTAAATCGAAACGAAAGCCGTCAACGCCAATTACGGATACCCAGTGGCGCATGGCATCTAAAATAAGTCCCATCATAAATGGCTGCGCGGTATTTACCGTGTTACCACAGCCTGAATGGTTGGAATAAACCAATTCTCCGTTTTTCGTTTGCTCTAATAAGTACGCTTGGTAAGGGCAAAACCCCTTATAAGAAAGAATAGGACCGCCATTGCCTGCCTCTGCTGTATGGTTAAATACCACATCAACAATGACCTCAAGTCCGGCTGTATGATAAGCATCTACCATAGACTTTAGTTCAGCAAGCGCGTCTGACACACCGTAGCGTGGTTCAGGCGCAAAAAAGTTAACCGGGTTATATCCCCAATAATTAGTTAAGCCTTTCTCTGTTATAAATGGTTCAGGCATGAATGAGCACAACGGCATAAATTGCACCGTGGTTATGCCTAATGCTTTGAGATGCTTGATGACACTCGGATGGGCAGCACCGATAAATTTGCCACGGTGTTCTTTAGGTACATCGGGATGGAGTTTTGTTAGCCCCTTAATATGTGCTTCGTAAACTACTCGCTTGTGTTTCGGAATAACAGGCGCGCTAACATGACTGGGCGCATAGTCATTTTGATCAATTACTATGCACTTGGGGATCATAAACTGAGAGTCGTGTTTGTATTGCCTAGCGTCCCATTTTATTGCGCGACTAATTTTCTTGGCGTAAGGGTCGATTAGCAGTTTGTCGGTGGGTACCGCATGTAACCCTCCCTCACCGCGTTCTACGCGATAACCATAGTATTGTCCTGCGCTAACGCCGCTGTAACGACCGTGCCAAACATCACCAGTTTTCTCAGGCAAAGGATGCTCACTCACCGCCTCTTCTGTGTCACTATTGAAAAAACACAACACGACCGCCTTCGCATCGGGCGCGTATACGGCAAAATTACAACCATCTTGTGTAACTGTTGCGCCAAGTGGATATGCCTTTCCTATTCCACTTTCTACAATTAGTGCGGTGTCTCGAATTTCGTTCACTTGGTTCTCAATTTATCTCTTCACTAGGGCGTGTCGCTCTAGTCGGATTAATCCACATTGGTAACATAAAATACCGTGGCTAGCGGCGGTAACGTGATTTCTGCAGAGTGAGTACGCTCATTCCAAGGTATGGTTTGCGTATTAACAGTAGAAGCAACGTCGTAGCCACTACCCCAATATGCACCATCATCAGTGTTTAGTGCTAGCGTTAGCGTGCATGCATCATCTACGCCTATTCTGAAGTTCTGACGTGGCACAGGCGTAAAATTAGATACCACATATACTTTTTGCTTCGCATCTTTTGACATGCGAACAAATGAAACCACGCTTTGGTCTGCATTATTGTGGTCCAGCCAAGCAAAGCCCCCTGGTTCGTGGTCTTGCTCGTAAAGCGCTGGCGTAGACGTATAGAGGTGGTTGAGCGCCTTATAAAGCGCTTGAATGCCTTTGTGTTTTTCGTAATCGAGCAAGTGCCAGTCTAAACTACTGTCATGGTTCCATTCTCGTGCCTGCGCAAGCTCGATCCCCATAAAGTTAAGCTTCTTGCCGGGGTGACCGTACATAAAGCCCGCGTAACAACGCAGGTTAGCGGCTTGCTGCCATTCATCGCCAGGCATTTTGTGCAGCATACTGCCTTTGCCGTGTACCACTTCATCGTGCGAGATAGGCAGCACAAAGTTTTCGTCAAACGCGTAAACCATGCTAAAGGTAATATCGCCATGGTGATAGTTGCGATAGGCAGGGTCTTTAGCGATGTAGTGTAATGAGTCGTGCATCCACCCCATGTTCCACTTAAAGCCAAAGCCCAAACCACCATCAAATACTGGGCGAGAAACCTTGGGAAACGACGTTGATTCTTCGGCAATTGTCATGGCGTCTGGGAAGTGCTTGTACACTTCTTCATTCATCCATTTCAGTAAGCTGATGGCTTCGTAGTTTTCGTTGCCACCATCCACATTCGTGATCCACTCTCCGTCATTGCGTGAATAGTCGAGATAAAGCATGGATGCCACTGCATCAACCCTGAGTCCATCAACGTGAAATTTGTCTAGCCAAAACAGTGCGTTTGCAACTAAAAACTGACGAACTGTGTCTTTGCCGAAATCGTAAATGCAAGAATTCCAATCCGGATGCCAACCTTTCCTCGGATCTTCATATTCATAAACACAAGAACCATCAAATCGCGCCAAGCCATGGCCGTCTTCCGGGAAATGTGCAGGTACCCAGTCGATAATTACGCCTATACCTGCTTGGTGAGCCTTATCAACAAAGTATTTAAATTCATCTGGGTTTCCAAATCTACTCGTTGGTGCGAACATTCCCACGGGCTGATAGCCCCACGAACCGTCGAAAGGAAACTCGGAAATAGGAAGCAATTCAACGTGAGTGTAACCCATATCGCTGACGTAGCTTATTAAGTCATCGGCCAGCGCTTTATAAGTAAGATAGCGCGCATCAGTTTCAATACCCGGGCGCTTCCAAGAGCCAAGGTGCACCTCATAAATGCTCATTGGGCTGTTGTATTTATTTCCCTTTCGCTTTTCCATCCATGCACTATCATTCCACTCATAGTTATTGTGGTTGTAAATTTTCGAAGCATGAGAAGGATACTGCTCTGCACTGAAGCCCAGCGGGTCAGCCTTGTGCGGTAGGTCGTGGCCGTGTGAATCTTTAATGTGATACTTGTAGCGCTCTCCCTCTGCGAGTTCTGGCACAAACAGTACCCAGTATCCCATAGAGGTCTTTTCCATAGGATGCGTGCGGCCATCCCACTGATTGAAATCGCCAATGAGCGACACCGTACTCGCATTGGGCGCGAAAACGCAGAACCTGACACCTTTTATCGCATCGCCTTTTGAAGAAGTGAGTGTTAAAAGTTGCGCGCCCGCTTGCTCGTACAAGTTTGAAGGCTTGCTATCGATGTAATGTACCGCATGATACGCCTGCTCGGAGAATTGATAAGGATCGATATAGCCCTTGTCGTCATTCAAACCTTCGGCGATAACGCGATAAACCTCACCCTGATATTCTTTAGGCAGTGGTGTTTCAAAAAGACCATTTTTGGAGGTAACGGTTACATTTGCTAGCGCTGCATTCTCCCATTCAATCGTTATCTTGCTGACATTAGGACGCCAGACGCGAAGTACCGACTTCTGCTGATTTTTAACTACACCTAAATGGGAAAACGGCTGAGAACATAATACCTGTTCAAACTGCTGCGCTAATTGCATTCGCTACTCCTAGTAAAAACCCGCATGGCAGCGGGTTGAATTGAGAGCTTAAATGCGTTGTTCACACTTAAGCTCTATCAAGTACCGTCTTGGTACTTTATCTTACTCGTTTAAGTTACCCAGGCAACCGCCTATTATCATTTCTTTGATAATGGCAATTAACCCTGACTTGCTTGCTTTCTGGCATGAGTAAGTTTAGACGCCAACTCATTTATATCATGTCTATCGAACATCGACTCGATATTCTCTGTGAGTTTTCTTCGCCAGTTTGGATACTCGTCGAAAGTACCAGGAATATTGACCGGCTTATCCATTTCTAACCAGTCTTCCAATTGCAGGCTCAATAATGCGCTCGAGCCACCTGCCATATGCACTTGCATACCGTTATTCAGTTCGCGATTCATACCCGTATGATTAACATCGCGGCCTACATTGTCGCCAATTGAACCGTGGCCGTGCAACGTATCAAGTATTGCCTGTTTATTTTCATGACGATCCGCATAAAGCGTTTGAAGGATTTCTTCTGTTGGATAAAGCCCTATTTCTTTGCCTAGCTCTAAATCTAAACAGTGCCAGTAACCAATCAGCGTTGGCATATCGTGAGTAGTCAACGTTGACATAGACTGAACAGGGTAATGGCTAGGTGAGAAGAAACCACCGTCTTCCGCTTGTTCGAAGAAAAATACGCGGTATGAGTACACGCCATTATCAGCAAGCTTGCTGCGAATTTCTTCGGGTACAGTACCCAAGTCTTCACCGATAACCAGGCTCTGATTGCGGTGACTTTCTAGCGCTAGAATACCGAGTAAATCGTCTACAGGATAATAAACATAGCCGCCATCTTTAGCGTTATCGCCTTTCACAACCCACCATAAACGCAGCAACGCCATGACGTGATCGATACGCAATGAGCCTGACGACGCCATGTTAGACGCAAACAGGTCAATAATGGGCTGGTAACCCTGTTCATACAGCTTACGAGGGTCCATAGGCGGCAACCCCCAGTTCTGGCCTAGTGGGCCCAAGATATCCGGTGGAGCACCTACACTTGCGCCTGTGCAGTATAGGTCTTTGTTACCCCAAATTTCCGCACTTCCTTCACTAACGCCTACCGCCAAGTCGCGATAAAGACCAATGGTCATGCCTGCATCAGTAGCTTTGTTGCTTGCAAGCTCAAGCTGTTGGGCGGCAATCCACTGTAGGAACAAGTAAAATTTGACGTCTTGTTCGTTTGCACTCTTAAACTTAGCCACGGCTGGGTTGTAGTAGTCTTTGTATTCTTGTGGGAATACCGGCCATCCCCAGCTGTCTTTACCTTCAGCTTTTAGGTGCGATTGCAGGGCGTCGTACACCGCTAACATATCTAAGCTTTCACCGCCCGCTTCTACGAAGGCTTTAAACGCCTTATTTTGCTTTGTGCTTTTACGAAGGTATTTGGCATCGTAAACATCAAATACTGCTTTAAGCGCAGCCAGTTTCACATGGGCGACTGCCTCGTAGTCTACATGTTCTACGTTACGTGCATGTTCAAGCGTGGCTTTAAACTCATCACTGCTCACTACCGCTTGTACTGATGCATCGTCATAGCCGTCAATGGCAGTCACATCGATATACAAATAATTAAGCCAGCGACGTGAGCTTGGCCCATAAGGCGAGCACGCGTTGGGGTTTGCAGGGTAGAGCGCATGAATAGGATTAAGTCCGATAAAGTCTGCGCCCACACCAGCGGCTTTTTCAATAAGCAGTGCTAAATCAGAAAAATCACCAATCCCCCAGTTCTTTTCACTGCGAACGCAGTAAAGTTGAACGCTTAAGCCCCATATTTTTTTGCCTTTTTTAATCTCGTTTGGTGTGTAGCAGGCTTCAGGTGCCACAATTAAACGAGAACGCGCAAACTCATCGTCATCAGCGCTTAAGGCTACATCGTGATAACCAAGGGGCAAATCTAAAGGCAGTGTTACTACGTATTCATGAAACTCTACATCGTCGATATGCGCCATCGTCGTCATTTCTTGGTCAACTGGCGTAAATTGATGAGTGAGCACGTCACCATTTTCACAGGTGACCGTGAGCGTGTGATCATCGTTCACTAACTCGATAGGCAAACGAACAGCTAGATTAATTTCTTGGGTATTGCGAACTACTTGAACAGGATTTAACGGCGACAACCATACCGACTTTATATCTTGTGTAATTTGTGACTGAATTTTTTCATCACTGCTGGTGTCATAGCCAAGTGTGTTAAGCAGTTTTGCTTTACTTGATTCTGCGATGGTTGCTGGCTTTCCCCATGCGTCGACGTATTGGGTTTCAATTCCCCGCATTTCAACCAGTTGTTGCAGAAGTTGTTGTGTCATGGTGTGTCATTCCTGTTATTCGGTAAAAGACGCAAAGCAAATTAAGCATAGTGCGTCTACAAACAAATTTTTAACATTATTCTAGAAACAAGGGCTTGGCGATATCTGAATACGATTGCAATAGCACTTATTCGTAATTTTGCAACACTTTGGCTTTTTATTTTGCTAATTATGGCATTTTGATCCATACTTTACGTAATTTATTTTCATTTTATTTAAATAATCGGGGTACGTTATGACAATTCGCATCGGTATCAATGGTTTTGGCCGTATTGGACGCCTAGTAATGCGCGCAGCAGCAGAGCGCAACGACATCGAAGTTGTTGCAATAAACGACTTACTAGACACGGACTACATTGCTTATCTATTGAAATACGACTCGACTCACGGTTTATTCGACGGTGAAGTTACAGTAGATAACAATAGCCTAGTTGTAAACGGCAAAACTATCCGCATTACATCTGAAAGAGATCCAGCTGCACTTAAGTGGGATGAAGTAGACGTTGACGTGGTTGTTGAATCAACAGGTCTGTTCCTGACTAAAGAAACTGCCGCGAAGCACATCGAAGCTGGCGCGAAGAAAGTTGTTATGTCTGCACCTTCTAAAGATGACACGCCTATGTTCGTTATGGGTGTTAACCAAGAAAGCTACGCTGGCGAAACTATTGTTTCAAACGCGTCTTGCACAACTAACTGTCTTGCTCCACTTGCCAAAGTGCTTAACGATAAATTTGGCATTGTAGACGGTTTGATGACAACGGTTCACGCAACAACTGCAACACAGAAAACGGTAGACGGTCCTTCAATGAAAGACTGGCGTGGTGGTCGTGGTGCTGGTCAAAACATCATTCCATCATCAACCGGTGCAGCAAAAGCAGTAGGTAAAGTTATCCCTGAGCTTAACGGCAAGTTAACAGGTATGGCTTTCCGTGTACCTACGCCAAACGTTTCAGTAGTAGACCTTACTGTAAACCTTGCGAAGCCTGCTAGCTACGATGAAATTTGTGCAGCAATGAAAGAAGCTTCAGAAGGCGAGCTTAAAGGTATCATGGGTTACACAGAAGATGCGGTTGTGTCTAACGACTTCCTTGGCGACGCTCGCACATCGGTATTTGACGCCACTGCAGGTATCGCACTTACTGATACATTCGTTAAACTCGTTTCTTGGTACGACAACGAATGGGGCTACTCAAACAAGGTTCTAGACCTTGTGGCTCACATTTCTAAGTAATTAACGGTATTAAGCTAAAATAGTTAAACTATTCACGCTAAAGTTGAGTTAATCTAAAGGTGTAAACACGGCGTTTGCACCTTTTTTGTTTTTCGTGGTCGTAAACACGCATAATAACGATATTCCAGCGACATACGCTTTCCCGTCGCTTACCCTTTGTTGTTTTCTTATTAGTCCAAGGAGGGCTTATGCCACCTGTGAGTTCAGTTACCGTTAGTGAGTCTAATGGACTTACCTTTTTAGACGTAGATAATGCGTTTGCCTCTGCGCGTATTAGCCTATTTGGCGGTCATATCTTGTCTTATGTGCCTAAAAGCGATGGCAGAGAGCGTCTTTGGGTAAGCCCCCATGCTTACTTGAACGGAGAGCGACCTATTCGCGGTGGTATTCCGGTGTGCTGGCCTTGGTTTAGCGATGATCACGGTCGAGAAAAAGGTGCCCTCCCCGCTCACGGCTTTTTGAGAACACAAGTGTGGAAGCTGATTAATTCAGAAGATACAGAAAGCGGAACAACGATTACGCTTTCGCCAAGTTTTACCCGAGCTGAAGGTTTTGAAAACGATTGTAACGTGACCATGGTAATTACCGTTGGTGAGACGATGGACGTCGCGCTAACTACAGAAAATACGGGTGTTGTACCATTCGAATTTAACTGTGCGCTACATACATATTTCCACGTTGACCACATTCAACATACCCAAATAACTGGAATTGAAGGTCAATATAAAGACAAACTTGACGACTGGGGGCTTAAGACGACACCGAGTCCTTACACCATCACAGGCGAAACGGATCGCATTCATGTTGCGCCGATTAAAACTGCTGAGATTGAAGTCGAAGGCAGCGTGTTTACAGAAGTAATATCTGACGGTAATGACTCTTTGGTTGTATGGAACCCGTGGTTAGGCGCAGCGTCTATTTCAGACATGGACCCCTTTGGCTATAAGCATATGTTGTGCGTAGAAACATCGCTAACTCAGGGAAAGACACTGTCCCCCGGTGCTAGCCACACACTGAAACAAACTATTGTTCCGAAGTAAATTATTTGAAGTGCAAGCGCAATTTCGCTGACACTTCGAAAGGTAGACAGTCGCAGTTCACGATCAAGAGATATAAAAAAACCTGCCAATGAGCAGGTTTTTTCATTTAAAGGTTCAGCAAATTACTGTTTAGCACCCGCAACAGCTTCTTTTGCTAGCTGCGTAATACGCGCCCAGTCACCTGATTCAATTGCGTCGTCAGGGGCAAGCCACGAACCACCTACACATTTAACGTTGTTAAGCGCTAAATAGTCATTGTAGTTGTTTGGACCAATGCCACCCGTTGGGCAAAACGTCACATCAGGGAAAGGACCACTGATTGACTTAATGGCTTTAACGCCACCTGAAGCCTCTGCTGGGAAGAATTTCATGTGGGTATAACCCGCATCTTTACCCTTCATCAAATCAGAAGTTGAAGAGATACCAGGGATAAGTGGAATTTCTGAATCCATACCCGCTTTTAGCAAATCAGCCGTCATACCTGGGCTAATTGCGAACTTAGCGCCAGCTTCAACTACCGCTTTAAGCTGCTGGGCGTTAGTCACGGTTCCAGCACCAATTAGCGAGTCAGGCACTTCTTGTGCAATTCGCTTAATCACGTCAATAGCAGCAGGGGTACGTAGCGTTACTTCTAGTACTTTAATACCACCTTCCATCAGCGCTTTTGCCAGAGGAACCGCTTTTTCTACGTCATTGATTACCAAAACAGGTACAACTGGACCGGCCGCAAAAATTTCCTCTGGAGAGTATTTCCATTTCGTTGTCATAATTTAGCTCGCTGTATTTTGATTCAGATATGCAGCCGCACCCAATAAACCATGATCAGGTTCTGCAATTAAATAGGTGGGAATGTCTTTCACGTAGTGCTTCATTTGCCCTTTCGCTTCAAAACGCGCTCTAAAATCGCTATTTTGAATAAATTCAGGGAAACGGTTAGCAATGCCACCACCAATGAAAATGCCGCCCGTGGTTGCCATGTTAAGTGCTAAATTACCCGCAAAGCTTCCCATAATTCGGCAGAATTGGGTAAGCGTCGCTTCAGCAATTTTACAGGTACCGTTCAGCGCAGCGTCAGTAATTTGAGCCGGCTCGGTAAATACAACTGGTGCTGATGCGTGGTTTGCTAGCGCGGTGTAAATATTATGCAGGCCGCGTCCAGACATTACTTCTTCAGCAGAAGCACGTCCTAAGGTAGATTGAAGGTGACGCCATACGACAACATCGGTTTCATCTACCGGTGCAAAGTCTACATGACCACCTTCACCGTCCAGCGTCTGCCAGCCCGTTGAGGTCATTGTAATATGCTCAACACCCAATCCTGTACCAGGTCCAAAAACAGCGATATTGCCATTTTCTTTCGCAGTGCCTTCGCCAATTTGTACCACTTGCTCTTCGCCCAATACAGGCAAAGAGTGCGCTACGGCAGTGAAGTCATTGATAACGAACAACGCGTCTAGTTTAAGCTGAGAGCGAAGTGCATTTTGAGAAAATGCCCAGCTGTGATTCGTCATCTCGACTTGATCGCCCAATACTGGACATGCAATTGCAATACAACCTTGCGAAAAGCTGTATTCCGGCATGTCGCTAAAGTACTGCGCGATAGCGAGGTCGATGCTGGCGAAATCATTACACATGTATTTTTTGATGTCGGCTACACCTGACTCGGTTACCCTTGCAACACGAATATTCGTACCGCCAACATCAGCCACAAACTTCTGGCTCATTATGCTTGCTCCTGCGTGTAAAACAGTGAACATGCACCCTCTTCTGCACCCGTCAGAATAGCGCGCATACCCGCAAACATTTCACGTCCCATTCCAACGTGATGCTTAGCTAAGTTCGCTGGCGCTGCTTCACGTGCAGCCAGTGTTTCATCGTCCACATGCAGTGTTAGTGCACCAGTTTGTGTGTTTAGCTCAATAATGTCGCCCTCTTGCACTTTAGCAAGTAGACCGCCTTTATAAGCTTCTGGAGTCACGTGGATAGCTGCAGGAACTTTACCTGATGCACCAGACATACGACCGTCAGTAACTAGCGCCACTTTAAAGCCGCGATCTTGAAGCACCCCAAGAGGTGGCGTTAAGCGGTGAAGTTCTGGCATACCAATCGCTGAAGGACCTTGGAAGCGAACAACTACAATGCAGTCTTTGTCTAGCTTGCCAGACTTAAACGCGTCATCGAGTTCAAACTGGTCTTCAAACACAACCGCTGGAGCTTTGATATTACAGTGAGGCGTGCGAAGTGCTGAGGTTTTAATAACGCCACGACCAAGATTGCCGTCAAGTACACTCAAACCACCATCTGGCTTAAACGGTGCGTCAACAGTTGCTAGCACTTCTTTATCAAGGGATTCAGTTGGGCCGTCTCGCCATTCTAATTCGCCGTCTTTAAGCACAGGCTCTTTCGTGTAGAAGTCTAAGCCTTCACCACAAATAGTCTTAACATCGTTATGTAGTAGACCCGCATCAAGCAACTGTCTAATTAGCAATGACATACCACCTGCTGCAACAAAGTGGTTAATGTCAGCTGAGCCATTCGGGTAAATGCGAGTAAGAAGAGGCACAGCATTAGAGATATCTGAGAAGTCGTCCCAATTTACGATGTAACCTGCAGCGCGTGCTACCGCAATAAGGTGCATGGTGTGGTTAGTAGAACCACCCGTAGCAAGAAGACCTACAAGGCCGTTCACAATGGCTTTTGCATCTACAATGTGACCAATTGGCGTATAGTTGTCGCCAAGGTCAGTTAAGCGTGTTGCTTGAACCGCAGCCGCTTTTGTTAGCGCGTCGCGCAAAGGTGTGCCCGGATTAACAAACGACGAACCCGGAAGGTGCAAGCCCATCATTTCAACCACTAGCTGATTCGAGTTTGCCGTTCCATAGAACGTACAGGTACCAGCAGAGTGGTAAGATTGAGATTCAGCTTCAAGCAACGCGTCACGCCCTACTTTACCTTCGGCAAATTCTTGACGAACACGGGCTTTTTCTTTGTTTGGAAGACCCGATGGCATTGGACCGGCTGGCACAAAAACGGTTGGCAAATGACCAAACGTTAGTGCGCCCATTAGTAGCCCAGGAACGATTTTGTCGCAGATACCTAGCATCAGTGCGCTATCGAACATGTTGTGAGAAAGCGCAATGGCAGCCCCCTGAGCAATGTTATCACGGCTCATTAGGCTTAAGTCCATGCCAGACTGGCCTTGTGTAACACCATCACACATAGCGGGTACGCCACCTGCGAACTGGGCTACGCTGCCTACCTCTTTCACTGCATCCTTAATGAGCGCAGGATACGTCTCGTAAGGCTGGTGCGCTGAAAGCATATCGTTATACGCAGACACAATTGCCACATTGGCTTTGGTCATTGAACGAAGATCTGATTTTTCGCTTGTTCCACATGCTGCAAAGCCGTGAGCAAGGTTACCGCATGACAACACACCACGGTGTGGTCCTTGACGTCGTGCACTCTCAATTTTTTCTAGATACGCCTTACGCGTTTCTTTACTACGCTCGATAATTCGTTGCGTAACTTCAGCAATTTTTGGATTCATGTTTGTCTCCTATGGCGCCCACATCAAAGTAACCGGCGCGCGGTTAACTACGGCGGTGATGGGCTTTTGCGCTTCGGTGGCATTTTCAATAGCATCAAGTAAGACTTGTTTTTTCTTCTCGCCTGTTAAATGCAAAAAGATATTACGGCTATTGAGTAACGCTGGTAGCGTTAATGAAATACGTTGATGAGGTGCTGTTGTAGGTTGAACAGCGATGCAGGTTCTGCCGCTGCTCATATCTAAGCCGTCAAGTACTTGTTCAGAGCAAGGGAAAAGTGATGCAGTGTGACCATCTTCCCCCATGCCAAGAATCAATGCATCAAAAGGTTGTGACATGCTAGCCAGATTTGACTCTGCGGCATTTACGCCTTCGTTTGCATCATTAGCATCGCTTTTCAATTCGATAAAACGAGCTGCTGCGGCTTTATTTTGAATTAGATTATTTTTGACTAGGCTGGTGTTGCTGGCCTCGTGGCCCTCTTCAACCCAGCGCTCGTCGGCAAGGGTGATATCAACCTTATCCCACTCAAGTTCGGTTTCACTTAGTTGTTTAAAAAGCGCCAGCGGTGTACGACCACCACTAACGACAAGCGAAGCTCGACCGCGAGTTTTAATACCTGTTTTTAAAATGCTGACTAAGTCTTGCGCAAATGCATCAGTCAGCGCATCAGGTGTTTCAAATGATAGAGTTGTTAACGCCATATTACTTTTTCTTCCCTGTTTTACTCTCGTACCAGCTGCGATTTTCGCGAGCAAGAAGACCTATAGAGTCTACCGGCCCCCACGTACCTGCTTGATACGGTTCTGGCGGCTCACTCGATTGCTTCCACGCTTCAAGAATTGAGTCTACCCACGTCCAAGCTTGCTCAATTTCGTCACGACGAACGAATAGCGCCTGATTACCCAACATAACTTCAAGAAGGAGTTTTTCGTATGCGTCAGGAATACGCTCATCGGCAAACGCTTCAGAGAAACTTAGGTTTAACTTGGATTTTTGTAGATCCATAGAGCCTGAGCTGGTTAAGCCAGGTACTTTATTCATTACGGTGATTTCTACACCTTCGTCTGGCTGTAGACGAATAACGAGCTTATTGGGTGGGAGATTCTTGAAGCTGTCACCGAACAAGTTGTGTGGCTGACGCTTGAAGTAAATAACAACTTCACTCACCTTAGTTGGCATGCGCTTACCTGTGCGTAGGTAGAACGGCACACCAGCCCAACGCCAGTTGTCAATTTCCGCTTTAATAGCAACAAAGGTTTCGGTTTTACTTTGCGTATTAGCACCTTCTTCTTCAAGGTACCCAGGCACTTCTTCGCCCTTCACGAAACCAGAGGTATACTGACCGCGTACTGTGCTGTCATTAATATTAAACGAGTTAATCGGACGAAGTGCTTTAAGCACTTTCAATTTTTCGTCACGAATGCTGTCAGCGTCGAGCGTTGTCGGAGGCTCCATCGCTACCAAACTTAAAATTTGTAGCAAGTGGTTTTGCACCATATCTCGCATTTGACCCGCGTCGTCAAAGTAACCCCAACGCCCTTCAATACCCACTGACTCTGCAACTGAGATTTGAACATGGTCAATGCAGTTGTGGTCCCAGTTAGTAGCAAAAATAGAATTGGCAAAACGCAGTGATACTAGGTTTAGTACTGTCTCTTTACCAAGGTAATGGTCAATGCGGTAAATTTGCTTTTCGTCGAAGTATTCTGCAACTTGCTCATTGATCACTTTTGACGATGCCAAATCGTGACCAATTGGCTTTTCTAGCACAACGCGAACGCTTGAGTCGATAATTTTGCAGCTATGCAGGCCACGACAGATATCACCGTATATCGCCGGTGGCGTCGCTAGATAACACACCATGGTGCGGCTTGGGTCAACGTGGTCGTCTAATACGCAATAGCTTTCAACGTCCTTCATGTCTACGCATGCATAGTGCAAACGTGCTTTCATTTTTTCCCAAGTGGCTTCACACAAGTTCTTCTCGCCAAACTTGATTAGGTTGGCATGAACTTCTTCAATATAGGCATCCAGCTCCATTTCTTGACGCGCAACACCCACAATAGTGGTGTCTGGGTGCATCAAGTTTGCTTTTTCAAGCTGATATAAAGAAGGCAACAACTTGCGTCGTGAAAGATCTCCCAGTGTACCGAAAAGTACAAAATCACAGGGTTCGTAGGAATTATCCAATACCATATTCGTCGACCTTTTAAATGTATGTGTCCGCGGCGTATTGTACAGTTATTTACAACACTAACGACTATTTTTACCGTATAGTTAACACCAAATGTAGTAAAATTACAACTTGTACCAACTATAGGATCTGAATCTTTACTGTTTCCCTCAGTTTACCCTCATTTAACCCGATTGAAATAACAAAAATTGTCAAAAAATTACATTTTTCTTGTCACAGACGTCACATTGGGTACTATTACGGGTGTACCTTACAATAAATTGTGCTAACTAATTGCTATATCTGTATGAACATTTTAGAAAAAATCACACAAAACCAAGCGGCATTCAGTAAATCTGAGAAAAAGGTAGCTGAAGTAATTCTAGCTAACCCACAAACGGCCATTCATTCGAGTATAGCAACCCTCGCTAAGATGTCGGATGTTAGTGAGCCTACCGTAAACCGTTTCTGCCGAAGACTTGATACTAAAGGCTTCCCAGACTTTAAACTGCATTTAGCGCAGAGCCTGGCTAACGGCACGCCTTATGTAAACCGCCATGTTGATGAAAACGACAGCCCAGACGAATATACCAATAAGATATTCGAATCGACCATGGCGTCCCTGGAAGTGGCGCGCCAATCTGTGGATGTGAACGTGGTAAATCGCGTTGTTGATTTACTTACACAGGCACAGAAAATTTCATTTTTCGGCTTAGGCGCTTCAGCTTCAGTGGCACACGATGCACTAAATAAGTTTTTCCGCTTCAATGTTCCAGTGGTCTACTTTGAAGATATTCTGATGCAGCGCATGAGCTGCATGAACTGCTCAGATGGCGATGTTGTTGTATTGATTAGCCACACGGGCCGAACTAAAAGCTTAGTAGAAATAGCGCAAATTGCCCGCATGAACGACGCTACTGTAGTAGGAATTACCTCAGCAGATAGCCCGCTGGCACAGGAATGCAGTTACGTGTTATCGCTGGAAGTACCAGAAGATACTGATATGTATATGCCTATGGCCTCTCGCATCGCGCAGCTCACGCTAATTGATGTACTGGCAACCGGCTTTACACTGCGCCGCGGCAACAAGTTCAGAGAGAACCTGAAGCGAGTAAAAGATACGCTGCGTGGTTCACGTTATGAAAAGCGTGGTGAGTAATTTTCTTCCCACGCGATCAAATAAGAACCACTTACCGTAGCAATATTGGTTCAATAAATCAGCGAAAACGCCTAACTGGTCGAGCCAGTTAGGCGTTTTTGTTTATTTCATTCACATTTTTGTCAAATTCAACTATTATTCTGTAATAAAATTACGTAAAGCGATTACAGGCATACCGTATAAACGCGTAGCCTATCACTCTTTGTCTTTTCTAACTTAGAAACAGCGACGGAATCACATGACCAGAAGAACGAAAATTCTTGCCACCCTAGGACCTGCAACCGACTCACTTGAAAAGATTCAGGCACTTATTGCCGCAGGCGCAAACACTGTGCGCATGAACTTTTCACACGGACAAGCCGAAGATCACATTGAACGTGCAAAGCGCGTTCGTCAGGCAGCAAAGAACCTAGGTAAATACGTAGCGATTTTAGGTGATCTTCAGGGCCCTAAAATCCGTGTTGCTCGTTTTGCCGAAGGTGCAGTTCGTTTAGAGGTAGGTGCAAAATTCATTCTAGACGCTGAATTAGGCCGCGACGAAGGTGATATTAATCAAGTAGGTATTGATTACAAAGCGCTTCCTGATGATGTATCAGCAGGCGATATTCTGCTTCTTGATGACGGCCGTATTCAGCTTCGAGTAACTGGCGTTGAAGGCCGCAAAGTGATTACTGAAGTAACAGTAGGCGGCAAGCTTTCAAACAATAAAGGCATTAACCGTCAAGGCGGTGGTCTTTCTGCAGATGCACTTACCGAAAAAGACAAAGAAGACATTAAAACCGCCGCGAAAATTGGTGTTGATTATCTTGCAGTGTCATTTCCTCGCAGCGGCGCAGACTTGAACTACGCGCGAGAACTTGCCGAAGCAGCTGGCTGCTACGCAAAAATTTGTGCAAAGGTCGAGCGTGCTGAAACGGTGGCGTCTGACGAAGCCATGACGGATATCATCAGCGCTTCAGATGCGGTAATGGTTGCTCGTGGTGACTTGGGTGTAGAAATTGGCGATGCGGAACTTGTTGGTGTTCAAAAGAAACTGATTGCCCGTTCTCGCCAGCTCAACAAGGTTGTGATCACCGCGACGCAAATGATGGAGTCGATGATTGACAGCCCTATGCCTACACGTGCAGAAGTAATGGACGTTGCAAACGCTGTACTAGACGGCACTGACGCGGTAATGCTTTCAGCTGAAACAGCGGCGGGTAATTTCCCTATTGAAACAGTTGCAGCTATGGCTCGTGTTTGTGAAGGCGCGGAAACACATCCAAGCGTTAAAATTTCCAAGCACCGCATGGATCAGCAGTTTTCTTCTACAAGCGAGTCAATTGCTCTGTCTGCGGTTTACGCCGCGAACCACTTGCCAAGTGTTAAAGCGATTGTAGGTTTAACTGAAAGTGGAACTACACCAACGTTAATGTCTCGCATTACTACATCTCTGCCAATTATTGCGATGTCTCGTCACGAATCAACGCTTAACACGATGGCGCTTTGCCGCGGCGTTAAGCCGGTTTTCTTTGACTCTTCAAACAGTGAACCTGGCAAATTGAAGTACGATGTCATTGCATCACTTAAAGAAAAAGGGTTAGTAAAAAGCGGCGACAGTATCATCCTGACTTACGGCGATGAAATGGAAAAAGTGGGCGCGACCAATACCCTTAAAATCGTAGAAGTCGAATAGCAACGAATACACTATTAAAGCGAAGCAAATGCTTCGCTTTTTTTTGCCTGTAATTTACTAAAGCAGTGGTAAGCTGACGCTTATAATAAGAACACTCAACTAAGTCAGTATCAAAATTACAAAAAACATATCCAACCAAACAACGAGAATTCGTTAACACTCCTCGGGACAACAACGACAAAAATAAGGATAGAAATGCAGCTCATTTTCAATCGCTACACACGTTTTTCAGCAATTATAACGCTCTTGGCACTTTTCACTCATAGCGTATGGGCAAATACACAGCACGTACACACCATGAAGCGTGTAGAAGTAGCTTCGCAGAACGCTCCGTTACAGCCAATAATGATTCAAGGCCCCATGCCCATTGAAGCCGAATACTTTGCTGCGCTTTTGGATAACACTACAACAGAGTATTCAGGTAATGCGGTATTCTATAAAGGGACACTAGACGGGTATCCCATTGTGGTAGCTAAAACCGGTAAGGGTTTAGAAAATACAGCGGCCGCCACCGCTATTGGCATAGAGAGATACCACCCTCGCCTTATCATCAATCAGGGAACATCAGGTGGCCACGATCCTTCCTTAAAAGTTGGTGATATTGTTCTTGGCGAACGCAGTATTAATGCATCCAACTTTAAAACGCCCAAGCTGGCTCAAGGAGAAGGTTCTCATCCGTTTAATTGGCTACCGATGGATCTTATGGCGTCAGAAGGCAGCGCGGGAGAAGGAAGTAGCGCTAAAGACGCAGAAAAGTTGCGTTTTTATTTAGGAGACAAACAGCTCATCAACCTAGCTCTATCGCTATCCAAGCAGTACAAACGCGGGAACGTCGTTAAAGGTACGATTGGCAGCGGTAACTTTTGGAATAACGAGTTAGATCGAATAGCATGGCTTCATAAGAATATGGGAACGAGTGTGGAAGAAATGGAAACCGCTTCTGCAGCGCAGATTGCACATGCCTACCACGTTCCCTTTTTAGGTATTCGCGTATTGTCGAACAACATTACCAACCATGGTGAATATGACCCAACCACGGCCAAAGATTGTCAGGCCTTTGTTGAAAAAGTGGTAAGAGCTTATATTTCTGCGCTGTCGGAATAAATTTGGAAAACACTCAAACGAAAAACGCGCCCTACATTGTAAGAATGTAAGGCGCGTTTTCATGTATAGCCTTTGTATTAGATTGCTTGAGCGGTATAAGTTTCCGCATCTTGACTAACATCATTCGCGTATTGAGTAAGATGGTGATTTAGAATATTTTCGGCGCGCTCAACAAACTCATCACGCTTAAATTTCCAACCTCTTAAATCGGCTTGCTTAGCCTGTGCAATGTAGTGCTCTAGACGCGTTTTTCTCAATAGATGTGCCTTTTTCGACAAATCAAATTCTACCAATGAGAAGTTTCGCTGTACTTTTTGAATATCCATGTGAACGGGGCGCTGTTCGTCATCAGCAGATGCCTGGCTTACGGATAGCTTTCCTTGCCCAATTACACCGACTATAACAATGATTGCTGATACCACTAAGCCTGAATAAACCCACTTTAAAAAGTTCATGCCCCACTCCTTGAACGATTTTGCACTTGTATCGATAAGCTCGCTACAATCCACTTAATTAAAACTATTTATCACCAACGTATTGAGTCATTCGACTTTTTAAGTTTCTAGCTTTCACGTTGCAGCAGATGTTTTCTGCCTGACAATACAAACTTTCGTCTATTCAATACATCAAGTAATTCACTCATATCTACTTAACCATATGCACCTTCCGCACCATATAGTTAATCTTTATTTTTCAGCAGCTTAGACCAACCCAAAACTTATACTAAAGTTGTATAAGGTACTTTCTACACACAGCAAGATAAAATTTTCCTTTCAGATTTAATAAACTCACTCCCCTCAATGCTGTACACTCATACAGTATTGAGATATACCACAACAAGCAAAGTACTGGTATGGAATCTTGTTTTTTTCAGACCGTCTACCACGTACATTTGCCTAGAGAAAGTGACCATTTGCGATGCATGACAAACTCATTCAAAAACTCGAAATTCTTTCAGATGCCGCTAAGTATGACGCTTCTTGCGCAAGTGGCTCCGCCGGTAAACGAAAAGCAGGTAAAACTGACAAAACAGGAATAGGTTCGCTCACAGGAGGGTCAGGGATATGTCACAGCTTTACCCCTGATGGTCGATGCGTATCATTACTTAAGATCCTAATGACCAACTATTGCATATACGATTGCCATTACTGCATCAATAGGGTGTCTAGCAACGTTCAACGAGCGCGTTTTACCGTTAAAGAAACGGTTGATTTAACGCTTAATTTTTATAAGCGTAACTACATTGAGGGATTATTTTTAAGTTCCGGTATTGTCGGCTCTCCTGACCTGACTATGGAGAGCATGGTACGCATCGCGAAGTCTCTTCGCATTGAACACGGATTTAAAGGATACATTCATCTTAAGACCATTCCGAATGCATCTCCTGAACTACAGGCTGAAGCTGGCTTATATGCCGATAGGCTAAGTATAAACATCGAAATGCCGACACAAAATTCGTTGAACAAATACGCCCCGGAAAAAGACCTTGCTGAAATTCACGGTTCAATGAATACATTGAAAGACAAAATAAATGAACACAAAGTAGATAAAACCTACTCGGGTAAACGCCCACCTCGCTTTGCTCCTGGCGGACAGTCCACTCAGATGATCATAGGAGCCGATGACTCAAATGATAAAGTTATCCTTGGCACGAGTGTCAAACTGTATGGTCAACAAAAATTGCGGCGCGTTTACTATTCTGCATTTTCGCCCATCCCAGATGCGTCTGAAGTCTTGCCTCTTAAACCGGCGCCACTTATCCGTGAACACCGACTTTATCAGGCCGATTGGCTCCTGCGCTTTTATGGATTTGGTTTAGATGAAATCGTACATAACGACATGCTAGATATGGAGCACGACCCCAAGCTTGCGTGGGCGCTACGCAATCGCCACATATTTCCCATCGATTTAAACAAAGCTGACAAGCTACTTTTATTGCGAGTTCCTGGACTGGGAGCACGCACAGTACAAAAAATTCTGGCTATTCGACGTTACACAAAGCTTAGCTGGTTCGATCTCACAAAAATGCGTTTACCCTTACAAAAATTAAAACCGTTCATTACTGTTAGTGATTATTCCCCCGCTATCCATTTGCTCGATAGCAGTAACTTTGAACAGCAATTTAAACAACCAAAACAGTTTGAATTGTTCAGCGCTTAATCTAATTGGTACCACAATGAAAAAAGTAACAATTTCATCAGTGCCCGGATACGACGAATGGCGAAAAGCATCGAGAGAATGTCTAGCCCAACACATACCTCCGGAGAACGTTACATGGCAAACTTCGCAATCTAACCAAGACGACTTGTTTGCCGTGACCGATTCGGCCAACGCTATTGGTGAAAGCCAAACGAATTACAGAATTCCCAGATCAGTTTTAACGCTGTTGAAGTATGCGTTATGCCACCAAGCCCCCGATCGTTTCGCTTTATGTTACCGCGTTTTATGGCGAGTAGTTTTCGAAAACAGAAACCTTATTCACTTAAAAACTGACGAAGATGTGTTGCGTCTCAACATGCTGGCTAAAGCAGTAAAACGCGATGCATATAAGATAAGTGCTTTTTTGAGATTTCGAGAAGTCGTACTTGACGGACAAGAGCATTTTATTGCGTGGTATGAACCAGAACACTTCAGCTTGGAGATGAAGCTCGATTTTTTTCAGACTCGTTTTAAAAATATGTGTTGGTCAATACTTACCCCTTATCGAGCTGCGCATTGGAATACTAAAACACTTGTTTTGGAAGATAATCCTGACCCTAGTATCATTCCAAATGATGACAGAATTGAAAAATACTGGCTTACGTATTATGCAAATATATTTAATCCTGCCCGCGTAAAAACAAAGGCGATGTTAAGTTCAATGCCAAAAAAATACTGGAAGAATATGCCTGAGACGTCGCTTATTAACGATATGATACGCCACTCGGATGCTAGAGCGCGTAAGATGATACTAAATGGGAAAAAAGTGGAGAATGGTGAATGAGTTCTCCTGACAAATATTAGCAGCTGTGCTTCCCTTGTTTTTTGCGATTTGGAAAGCTCTGTAAAACGTGACCAGAAAAAAAGGGGCCGAGGCCCCTTTTTTTGTGTAAAGCAACAATGATATTAGTTCATCGCAGTTTCAGTAACTACACGAAGGTTGCTTTCAACATCTTTTACGTCAGATGCATTCTTGGCAATTTCCACAGCTAGATCACGCTCAGCATCAGAATCAACGTCGCCAGTCAGTGTTACTACACCGTTTTCTACGTCAACATCGATGTCGAAACCTGAAATATCGGTATCCATAAGAAGACGGGTTTTGATTACTGTGGCGATTTTGGCGTCAGTTAACTCGCTTGTGCCTTCGTCAACAGTATCTTCCATGTCATCTGACATGTCGCCTTCCATATCTTTGTCAGAGACAACCGTTAGCTTGTTGTCTACAGACGTTACACCGTCAATATTCGCTACTAGCTCTTCCGCTAGCTTTTTATCAACAGAGTTCTCAACCTTACCAGTAAGAACGACATTACCGTTTTTAACGTCAGTGTTAATGTCGAATGAATCTAGGTTACCATTGAACAACAGCGTTGCTTCTGCTTTGCCATCAATCCATGCGTCTTTGGCACCTTTCTCCCATTTATTAGTTGTGCTGTCTGTGTCCATGTCACCTGCATATGCAGCTGTAGTCAAAGTTGTAGCAACAATCATAGAAATAAGTGAACGTTTCATAACATTTCTCCTTTGTCGAAACTCGTAGATAGTCATGCCAATTCCTTGCCAACAAAATAAGGCATTGTTTTATATTATAAAAATTCAAATCCAGGGCTAGTTAAGTAAGTTTTGTTTTGCAAACTTTGCCTTTGTTTGAGAACTTTTTACTTAATTTTGTTAATGCCCAAAACTCGTCAACTTCACTTAAGAAAAGCACCTATTAATTGTACTAGGGGATAACTTTTTGTCGTTGGCCGCCGCTAAGTTGCAGTGATACTTAGGTTAAACTTATTTCACAAAGCTGCCGTAGTTATAACGATTTGTGTCGCTTCACTGGGGCCTGTTGACCTTTGTTGTACATTTTTGCAGCGGTCTGTGTGCCATCTAGACAAGGCGAATGTTTGACGGTTTAGTGGTTCTAAATCGAGAACATTCAACGCAGTATAGATGGCACAAAGGCGCTGCCCGAAGGGGTCGTTATGGAAGCCTTTTACTCTTTGTCACAGTCCTTTAACTTAGCCCGCTAGGCTTGCAGGACTGTTTCGCGATTAAAAGGCTTCCATTTAGACCAAAATTCGTACACCAAAGGTCAACAGGCCCTAGCTATAGTCATCAATTTAGTTTTGCAGACAGAAGCAACATGTGGAGTGTTTTTCGTTAATTAAACTCAAGGACCAACTAGACATGGATACTGCACTAACTGCTGTTTCAGTCTTATTTATAGCCGTAAGCTGGGCCCCTTTGCTTCCTTCTTCTCATTGGTTAGTAAGAGTGTGGGAATTTCCGCGACTACAAATAGCAGCTATCATTTCTTTGTTAATTGCTGGGCATATTTTTGAATCAACCTATTACGCACAGATAGATAGCCTAGCAGTAATTATTGTCGCTGGATTAACAGTTAGCCTTATTTATCAGGTTATCTGGATCATTCCTTATACCCCTCTGTATAAAAGAGAAGTTAGGCACGTCGAGGTTGAGAGTGCGAGCCAAAAGCTAAGTGTTTTATCAAGCAATGTGTATATGCCTAATGACGATTTTCGCAAGCTCATTGAACATGTACGTAATAAGCAACCTGATTTTCTCGTAACGTTGGAATCTAATGAGAAGTGGCAGAAAGGCATCAGTGAAATTGAATCTGAATACCCGTATCGTAAATTTTGCCCACTCGAAAACCTCTACGGTATGCACCTTTATAGTAAGCTTCCCTTTGAAGAGGTCTCATTGCGATTTTTAATAGAAGAAGATGTGCCGTCTATGAAAGTGAAAATCAATCACCACGGACAAGATGTCACGCTATATTTTCTTCATCCAAAACCACCAAGCCCAACAGAAAACACGTATGCAAAGCCCAGAGACGTAGAACTTACTGTTGTGGGGGAAGAAATAGCTAAAACAGAGGGCCCTATTGTCGTCGCTGGCGATCTTAACGATGTAGCTTGGTCACCTACTACCAGAAAGTTCAAGAAAATAAGCGGACTTTTAGACCCACGAGAGGGGCGCGGTTTTTTCAATACATTTCACGCGAAATATCCTTTAGTGAAATGGCCGTTAGACCACGTATTTCACTCGGAGCATTTTGCATTGGTCAATATAGAGAAGCTTGAAAGCATAGGCTCAGACCACTACCCGCTTTATACCGAACTAGCGCTAATCACGGACAAGGAGTAATACTCAAGACTGTAAATCTAATGAGAGCTACGGTGTTTGACACACCACATGAGGCTATCACACGCCTCTTCACGCTTTTTAAAATGGGCTAGCCCTATTAGCTTGTTATCCCGAGGCCAAACCGCTTGGTTTAGCACCTCTTGATCTTCTGCCGATAGTTGTTCGCTATCTAACACAATCTCAACCGCTTTTTTGTTGGGTTTTATTAATGTGGGGTTAGCTTCTTTGACCAGAGCAGAGTTCACACAAATATACTCTCTCTTAACAGGGTCTCTCACCACGCCGATGTAGTTGTTGTCGCAAATTATAGCTGGCCAGCCTTCCGTTATTCTGCTCTGTCCAAACATTACGAGTGTAAAAGCAACAAGAACGAAAAGTGTTAAACCGATAAATTGAGCGCTCAAATCTGGTGCTACGCTTACAATAACGCCGACAACAGCTGCGAAAAATATCCAGCCGCCAAATACTCTGCGCATAGCATTTGGTGAGATACCAGATATAACATCAACCACCTTTAATGATTGTTTATCATAGTGTCGAATGAATACAGACGATTGTGATTCCACAGCCTTTGTCCACCAGAAAAAATACGAAATTCAGAAATTAATACGTTACAAGTAAGGCTGAAGATTTACCTACACTCTGAGTGAGTAAAAACCAATAATATGAGATTAGTTCTACTCGAAAGAAAACGTGTTAAGCAATATTTGTAGGAATATTTAAACTATTGAATTGTAATGTTTAACCTACTGACCAAGCATATCAAAATATGTGGGAACGGCAAAGCAATTACGCGCTAGATGCACAGTAAAACAAGACTTATGAAAAGAAGCGTCATGTTAAACTGCAAATTAGAACAAACCACCAAAAATTTACATAAAAAACTGCTGTTGGCCTCCATACATTCGTTTGTAAATTTTTCTCTCACTTTGCACCTCTTGCTTGCCTTGGCGCTCAACCATTGCTGAAAATTCTCGAGAACAGAATTTTTAAACAAAGCTTTTAACTAATAATCAATAACTTACAAAACAGGAACACTCTTTGCTTCTACGAAAGTATAACGTTCAACGTTTCATGTCGTCGTTATTACAGGTTCAACAAATTAGAAAGGGAGGAAGAGTATGCGTTCACCAATAAGTGCAGTAACTATTGTTAAGAGCAGAACTGAGAAGCTGGCCAATTTGATTACTCAGTTAGAGCAATGCTCTCCAACGCCAGATGAACTAGTCATTGTTTGGATGGCACCTCCTTCTGATTTGTCACTCGTACGCAGTGACAAATTCGACATTGTTCACAAGTTTGTGACTCAAGATGCTCTTCCGATAGCGAAAGCGCGCAACAAGGGTATGTCAGCGGCCAAGCACGCGAATTTAGTCTACCTAAACGTAGACGCAGTTATTGCCCCATCGCTTTTTAGAGATGGCTTGCTTGCGCTTCGTGACAACACCGTAGTGTTTACATCAGTGGTGTTTTTACCCAATGAGCGCTGCAGTAAGCCCTACCGACAAATTTCAAAAGATGAAAAAGAAATCGGTTATTTAGCAAGTAATGACGACACGTTACCCGAAGACGACAATAACGAAATACCTTCAAGAGATCAGGAAATTAATCATGGAAAGTTTAGTGACGATAGTATTTGTTCTACAGTGTTTTTTATTCGTAAGGCAGACTTTCAGAAAACCGGCGGCTTCGATGAAGGCTACGCGGGTTTCGGACTAAACGACGAAGATTTCTTCACTAACTGTAGAGCATTAGGGTTTTCGTTAGAGCAACTGCCCACGCGAACATTTGCACCACACCGCCCTAATTATCAATGCCCGATAAATCACCTTTTAGACTTTGTTCATAATGCACAGCGTTTTCATTCGAAATGGGGATTTTACCCATGTGTCAATGTATTGAACGCGTATGCAGACCAAGGTTTTATTAATGCTGACTTCAAGCAAAACGGCATTAAGATCAAGCACCTCCCCCAGCAGGTAGAGGAAGACACACCAGGAGCTCCGGCCGAGAAGCCAATGGTAACGAACGCTCAGAACAATATCGCGTTCACATCTTTTCATTCCCCAGAGAAAGAATCTGGTCTTCTGAGCACTTCAGCTTAAGCGATCTTGCATTGTGGCGGGAAAGCACTCGAATTAGATGCTCGCGAGCAATAGAAAGCTCGCGAGTGCAGTAATTGTTAGATATCAAACTTTACGTCTGAAGGCATCTCTACTGGTTACTGTTGACGCGCTTCTGCGATGGCGCTTGGCTTTTCGTGTTGCCAGTTAAGTCGCATATCCCACTTGAAACGATGTTCAGGCTTAAGCGGTAGCTGTTCGGCATCAATAGTGCTTAACACATTAGTCGCCTTAGTCAGCGTTGCATCGCGACCGAACAAATAGCTTTGCTCTTTCACTATGGTCAAATACGCTTTGTTCAACGCATACGCGCGCTCTGGTGAAGGAGTAATGATGTCGTACACTGACTTGGCACGTTGCACTTCTTCCACCTTGACCATGCCTTTTTCATCAAACCATTTGGCCAGCATTTCTCCGTTTTGACGGAACTCATCGCCACCGCCCACGCGCTCCATATAAGTAAGGAACTCGCCTTTTTCCTCGTTGATATTTGGCACATCTTCAATTTCACGCAGGTCTATATAGCCCCACCCTGCTTGTCCGGGAACTTTTCGTGCAAATGAAAATGTTTGGTCGAAGGTTGACCCTACTGTTTTGTGACAGCCGTTACAAAACGCAAGCTCTTGATCGTGCTGTGCACGAAGTTCGCCCTGCTCATTTTCAATGAAGCCATTAATTGTCCAGCCAAAGCCGTTGTCTATTCCTTTTTCACCTAAGTAGCGGGTTTGGGGCAGCTTTTCAAAATGCTTATCTTTTGCTTCCGCATAATAGGCAGATGCTAAGCTTTCTCTGCTTCTGAACATATGCTTTTTCATGTAGCGCACTTCCTTCATACGCGGCGCGTTATAAATATTCCCGTTTTCATCCACGCCAATGTAGCGCACGGTATGTAAGAATTCTGTACCTTCGGGGTAAAGCATGTGCGCTAGCGGAACATCGCTTGCGTCGCCAACATAATGCGACAAACGAGCGATTTCAGTCACTGAATTGGTAAGTTTTCCGTCTTGGTTTACGTCAAGGTTCAACGCTAATTCGTTGACCGGCGCCACAGTTAACGTATCCAGCTCTTTAAGTGCCATTTCAACCAAGCTTAGGTTCAATGTATAGATAGCCTTATTATACTTGCTATTTAGCCTTTGAAAGCTTTCAGGAAGTCTGATCATAGCATCGCCGGTTGACCCGTTAGTCGGCCAAAAAGTACTTGGGAAAGGCTTGTAATTATACGACACCCATCCACTGCCATCTTTAGCAAAACCGTCGCCATCAAATGCCTTGTCAGCGGCGCTCAAATTTTCAATACGCATGTAGTCTGGCATGGCGTCATTGTTAAGCGAAGCGGTATAGTTGTCTTGCGCTATATATTTTTTAATCGTGGCATCATCAATGCCCGCAATTAGTGATGTACGGTCAATAAACAGGTTTTTCCAGCTGTTTGTTAACCCTACGTCAGAAAATTCGTAGTTGCCCTGTAACGTACCATCGCCCATTTGATTAGGACGCTTTTCCATTGAATCGTAACTTTGGTGGCATGCATAACATGGGTTGTTAACACCTTCTGTTTTGGTGTAACACTGGGGAGGAATAACAGATTCAGGGTTATACACTTCATCGTGTTCAATATATGCCAGAGCGGGAATAGCATCGCCTTCTTGATAAGGATAAGCGTGGGTGCTGTCGGTCTTTTCGTGAGTAGAAGGAGGCAGTTGCGTGTCAACTGTAAAGCTTGTTGAGTTTTGCTCATAGTTTGACTGATTGTTCAAGTCAGTACCCGTGTTATCAGTGCATCCTGCACCGATAAGTAGTGAAAGCAGAATGCCTACACCTGAAGTTATTTTTAACATTTTCATAATCGTCACAACGGAAAAATCCGGGCACATAAGTGCCCGGAGTATTTTTAAATTAAAAAGAAAACTTACTTATCTGCTGGCTCATACATCCACAGCGTATTGTTTTCTTGGAAACCGTCTTCACCGATAAGAATACGGCCGTCGTTCATCACCACTACGTTATCTGGTTGAGAAAGCTGTTCAACGTCACAACGCTCGGCGCCAGTTAGGCTTGAACGGTACGTACCGCCCATCACCACAGGTTCAATACGAGAGATGTTATAGCCTTCTTCAAGCTTGGCACGATAAACACCACCACAGTCTTTAACGCGGGCTGAAAGCTGCATATCGCCTTCACCGTCAATCATTGTGTTGTCGATATCAGCGATGCCGATGTAAAGGTATGCATTCTGTACCACTTCACCTTCGATAGTATCTACACCTTCAACCGCTTCCTTTGCGCGTTTCTGGTTGATTGAGATACCTTCCAGTTTTCTCCACTCTGCGGTAGCCCCTTTAAGACGAGCCGCTGCACGACTCTCTAAGAACGCTACTCGGTTATCCATTGGCTGTCCTGCTGTTACGCTAGAGCCACCTTCCTCTACCGTTGGATAGGTCGCATCGCCATCAGCCCATGCTTGAACGTCGGCCATAGTAATGTAAGAACTTTGTCCATCCACGTAATCGTCGGTACCAATACCATTGTATTCATCAATCCACGCGCGAATAGTCAGGTTATCACCGCTAGCAAATTCCACCCATTCAACCGCAAAACCAGTTGTCGCAGGATCATTCTGACCTGCATCCTGAGTGAGCTTAGCGCCGTAGAGTGTACCTGCCGATAAGTCTTCAGCTGTGTCTGCGACAAACTTAAACAGTACGCCACCCGTATCATCTTGAGAAAGGTAAACCGTTTTGCCGTCAGGCATGACCGTTGAGTTCTCATGCTCGTAACGGCCCATGGCAAAATGCTTAACAATAACCGGCTCATCAGCCAACGGCTCTGTTACTTCCGCAATGTAGCCATAGTTGTACGGGTTTGGCGCATCTGGCGCCGTCATTTGCCACATACGACCTAAGCGCGCATCTGTAGAAACGGCCTCTGGGTTATTCCAGCTTGGTGATGTTGTCGTATCCACCGCCGAATCAACCACCCACTCTTCTGAAGTAAGCGGTGTACCCCAAGGTGACATTGAACCAAAGCAGTTTGCCGCCGTTCCCCACACTGGCGAGAAATCCAGCATCATGGCTTCAGTTACTTCCCACATACCAAACTCGTCTTTTTCAACTTTCATGCGGCTCATACCGCCAGGAAGCTCTTCCCAGTTCGAGAAAAGGTAACCTTCGCCTTCGGCGGTTGAGATGAAGCCGTTAAAATCAGGCATGTCATTTTCAAGAACCAACTCTTCGCCATCCAACGTGTAGATGTGACCTAAGCCTTCTGGCAGGTCAGTACCGAAAGTGTCGCCCGTTTGTCCAAGTACTTGATATTGACCAATGGCAGAAACCACCAGCTCTTTTTCTTCATCTGAGCTTGGTACAGGTGAATTTGGTAATGTTACTGGCAGATTGTTGAAGTTAGCACCTGCAAGCACGCCCACTGTACCGGTGTTGATAGGCATTGCATTTACACTGGTTGTCGCCGCATTAGTGCCAGACGGGTGCTGAACGTTAAAAAATAAATCGCCTTCGTCTGTTAAGAATATACCGGTCACTTCTGCACCAAGTGGAACCGTAGCGATACGTGTTAGCGTACCTGCACTATCACCTTGAGGACCTTGATCGCCCACCGGGCCTTGATCTCCTACTGGGCCTTGCTCACCTACAGGGCCTTGTACACCGTCTTCGCCATCGTCACCTTCCAGTGAACAGGCAGTCATCCCTAGTGTTACAGCCAGTGCTATCGCTGAATACTTAATTCCACGAAGAGTTTCGCTTTTCATTATAGTTCCTTGCTTATACTTGTTTTCGATGTTGAGTGGAGGTAAGCAGAAGACTCACCTCAGTAAACGGTCTTAGCGGGCGAAAGTCTGGAGGACATTTGTGACATTCCGGTGACAGTGAATTGACACCAAAATGAAGCTTTATTGACACAAGGGTCTGAAAAAACGAATAAAACAAATGCGAAAATTTACGAAGGCGCTGTAAACATTGGGATTATTGAATACTCAATCAAGAAAACCTGAACCACTCAGTCAGTTTATGAATTATTTGTTTCACAATACTGGTCAGAGCTTTGTGCCTGTGAACACAACAGGACATAACTGCTTGAAAGTTGGATGGGCTAAAAATGGAAAAAGAGGGTAGTTGGAGAAGGCAATTAGAGAAAGACATAATATAAGCTAACGGGCTACGCATTTCGCTAAGGCCCGTTAGCCCGGTCGCTACGTAATACTTAGTTTAAGACGGTAAGAGGATGATTATACATCTTTAATTTATTAACCAGATAATCTTTAAACTGCTTTGCAGTTTGTACATCACTGCTGCGCTTAGGCCAAACCGCGAGAATTTTATAGTCTAAAGTGGTTAAAGGTTTGAACAATACAAGGTGATCATGTTCACCCTCGAATACCTTTTCGACCTGATCTAACCGATAAACAACGGCCAATCCTAAGTTGTCATTATCTGCCAAGATACTTTGCGTTCCCCAAGTCGCTACAACGCCCCACTCACCACGCTCGGCTTTAATCACCTGCATTCCATCATGCGCCACTAGACCTGCGACAATATTATCCGATGGCTCTGATACAGAAACGCTGATGTGGGTGGTGGGGTCAAACGCATCAATTCGATAGTGCGTGGTAACGTCGATGCTGTCCGCTTTCGCATCAGACGATGACCACCCTTCGTAGCCAACCTCGAACTCAGCCCGCAACTGAGAGTTCGAGACTAATTGGTATTGCGTAGTCTCTACATGCTGAAAGTGCATAACTGTCTGCGTTGAGGAGTCTTGGGTTTCTTGTTCTGCTAATCGACCTAGCGCACCCACGCCCAACGATTTACCAACTTTAAGCGCGTCTCCACCCCACGAAGATAAATTATGATAGCTATCGTAGCCGTCTTGCCCCACCTCAGGTAATACTACACTGTCGTTCGCTTTAACAAAGACATCAATAGCGTTACGCCAATCAAGATAAAGGCGATAGCCCATTTGATCAGACTCCCAACCTGGTCCTTCGTAACGCAAAAAGTAAGAATGATCGGTCAATTGCGGAGGCGATGTGAATGAGGTAACTTCTTCAAAAGAAAAAACCTCAGCGCTATATACTGCGTCTTGCCACTCTCCTCCTGTTCTTACGGAAAGTTCAGCGTGTGCCCGGTCTTGGAGGTTAACATTCGTAGCTTGCTCAGGTGGCATAAGTTCCAATGACGCACTACTTCCTGGCGCAATGGATGCTGCACCTAGTAACACCGCTTGCCCTTCGCTATTCTCAATCCATTCTGACGGATATTGCTTTAACTTCCACCCCGAATATTGCGGGGGAATAGATACTTCGAAAATTTGATCGCCGCTACCTCCGTCTGCCGAATTTTTGACCTTAACAGACAAAGCCGAATTTATATCCCCTTGTGAGCAACTTGCCAATAATGGCACCAAAATTAGACCTATCTTACTAAATTTCATCACTTTTATGCTCCCCATCGGTTGTTAACGCATTTAACTAATTAACGATATTTATAAACAATATATTGACAAATGCCACCGGTGGCAATTATTTTAAATTTTGTTAACGAGATTTTTCAATTTAGTATGTCGATAAAATTCGTCATACCCATGAACCATTTAGTGAAAGGTAAATTACATGGTCAACTTTAGCCTAGAAGGTAAAACCGCATTAGTGACCGGAGCAAGTCGAGGTATAGGCCAAGCGCTTGCTTTAGCACTCGCCACTTCTGGCGCCTTCGTCATCTGCGCCAGTTCTCGACCAGGTGGATGTGACGAGACACTACGTAAAATTCAAAGTGAAGGTGGTCAAGCCATGGCATTAGATGCCGACCTCGCTGATGCCGACGCGGTAGTTAAACTTGCTGAAGATGCGTTAAGCATTAAAGGACACATCGACATCCTGCTGAATAACGGCGGCACTATTTTCAGAGCACCAGCAACCGACTTTCCTTTTGACGAGTGGAAAAACGTGCTTGCTGTCAACATCGATTCAGCTTTCCTACTTAGCCAAACTATTGGCAAGACGATGGTAGAACGGGGACAAGGCAAAATCATCAATATTGCATCAATGTTAAGTTATACAGGTGGCATCACCGTTCCTGCTTACACCGCGAGTAAACACGCCATTGCGGGCCTTACGAAAGCGCTAGCAAACGAATGGGGCCAATACAATGTGCAGGTGAACGCAATTGCGCCAGGTTACATCAAAACCGATAACACCCAAGCACTGCAAGATGATGAAACACGCAGTGCTGAAATTTGTGCCCGCATTCCAGCTAATCGCTGGGGGGAAAGTGATGATTTAGCAGGTGCGGCGGTATTTCTTGCGAGCGCAGCAAGCAATTACGTAAACGGCCATATCCTTGCTGTCGACGGCGGCTTTCTAGCACGTTAATTAACGAATGGGGATACAGCCATGAGCAATAAAATAGACACCCGATATGCTATCGGTCGTAAAGAGGCCAATGCTTACAACACGCAAGAATTGCGTGACGCGTTTTTAGTCGACACCCTAATGACACAAGGTAAAGTCGTATGGATATACACCCACTACGAACGCTTTATGCTTGGAAGTGCCGTACCGACAACGTCAGCGCTAACGCTAGAAACCATTGAAGATCAGTTAAAGATGCCGTTCTTTACCGCCCGTCGCGAAGTCGGTGTAATTAATATCGGCGGGCCTGGAACCATTACTGTTTCAGGCACCACTTATCACCTTGATAATGAAGAGGCCTTGTACATCGGACAAGGCAATGAAGAAGTCATTTTTGAGTCGGACAACGCGTCCAATCCTGCCAAATATTACTTAAACTCGGCGCCGGCTCACCACGCCTATCCCTGCAAAAAAATAGGCAGCACAGATGCAAACATCCTTCACTTAGGCAGTCAGGAAACCTCCAACAAGCGTGATATCAAACAGTTACTTATCAATACTGTTGTCGATACTTGTCAGCTTCAAATGGGACTAACGCGTCTGCATACAGGCTCTGTCTGGAACACCATGCCAGCTCATCAACATGACCGACGCAATGAAGTGTACTTTTACTTTGATATGGATAGCGAAAGCCGCGTGTGTCACTTCATGGGCGAACCTCACGAAACTCGCCATATTTTTGTAGCGAATGAAGAAGCCGTGGTATCGCCACCTTGGTCCATTCATTGTGGTGTAGGTACTGGAAGCTATGCATTTATCTGGGGAATGGCAGGTGAAAACCTGGATTACGATGATATGGATAAGTGTCCGCCTTCACAGTTGCGTTAAGCAGCCCTGCTCTAAATAGGTGTAATGATTATGTTGCGGTATATAAAACTCACACTATCAGCCACGGCCCTGTTGCTAACCTCGGCGTGTTCGCAAAATGAACTGAAAGGCGAAGTCACCGTATTGCGCTTGGGGCATACGCTGGACACTCAACACTCAGTACATAAAGCAATGGAATATCTTGGAGAGCGCCTAGATTACTATTCTGACGGTACAATGAGTGTGGTTATTTACCCGAGCAGCCAGCTGGGAACCGAGAGGGAGATGGTAGAACTGCTGCAGATTGGCTCACTCGCCATGACTAAGGTGTCGGCAAGTCCTTTGGAAGGGTTTGCTCCCGAAATGAAGATTTTTAGCATTCCCTACATTTTCCGCGATAACGAACACTTCTGGCGTGTATTAAACAGCGACTTAGGCGATGAGTTGCTATCTGGTGTTGAAGACTTCCGACTTAAAGGTCTCGGCTATTACGATGCGGGAAGCCGCAGTTTTTACACCAACGACAAACCAATAGAAACACCAAGCGATCTGAACGGACTCAAAATTCGCGTGTTGAACAGCCCCACTGCAGTAGCAACAGTTCGCGCACTTGGAGGAGCTGCAACCCCCGTTGCCTGGGGAGAACTGTACACTGCGCTTCAGCAAGGCGTTGTAGACGGCGCAGAGAATAACCCGCCCAGCTACTACCTTTCACGTCATTATGAAATTGCCCGTTACTACAGCCTTGACGAGCATACCAGTGTTCCAGACGTCATGCTGGCATCGCTGCCGGTATGGGAAAGTTTGAATGAACAGCAGCAAACGTGGCTAACCAAAGCAATGGAAGACTCTGTTGAATACCAACGCGAACTTTGGAAAACATCTACGCAAGCCTCTTTAGAAAAGGTAAAAGCCGAAGGCGTCACAGTTATTACGCCTGATAAAGCGCCTTTCGTTGAAGCGGTAAAGCCTTTTCATAAGAGCTTTGAAGACACGCCAATTGGCGACTTAATTACGCAAATAAAAGCGATGTAACAATGACAATAATACGCCTCATCGATAAAGCCTTAGCCGGCACCCTTATTATTGCCATGGTAAGTATTTTACTTACCGTAATTTGGCAAGTGGTCTCACGTTACGTACTTAAAGACCCCGCTTCGGTCACCGAAGAGTTGTCTAGGTTCATACTTATTTGGATTGGCATCTTAGGTGCGGCCTACGCCTATCGCCAAAACGCGCATTTGGGGTTCAACTTAATTGTTGAGCGTCAGTCTCGTAAAGTGAAACGTCTTCTACTTACCTGCGTTGAAGTCATTGTCATTATCTTCTGTGTTTTGGTGATGGTTTACGGCGGCGCTGAACTAGTGTCTCTTACATTAGAGCTAGAGCAAATCTCAGCAGCGCTAGGTGTGAAAATGGGCTTTATCTATAGCGTGCTTCCCTTATCTGGAGGCCTTATCATTGCCTATGCACTGGTTAACATTACTGCACTTTGGCGAAACAACAATAAGGAGTCAGCGTAATGGAACTGACCGGTATTATCTTAGTCGTCGCCTTTTTTGTACTCCTTCTTTTAAATGTTCCTATTTCAATCAGCATTGGTGTAGCCACGCTGCTTGCTATGGTAATGAGCATGGACATTGCTCCGGCTACCATTACTATTGCCCAGCGTATGGCTGGTGGTCTTAATAGCTTTGCGCTCTTGGCAATCCCATTTTTTGTTTTATCTGGCCTTATCATGGGACGCGGCGGGATAGCCAAGCGATTAATTGAATGTGCAATGGCGCTTATTGGTGCGCTTCCCGGTGGTTTAGCCTTGGTGAATGTTGTTTCCTGCATGCTTTTTGGTGCAATTTCAGGGTCTGCGGTAGCGACTACGTCTGCTATTGGTAGCTTCATGTTGCCCGAAATGAAAAAAGCGGGCTACGAGCCGAATTTTAGCGCAGCGGTCACTGCCGCTGCATCAACTACGGGAATGTTAATTCCACCAAGTAATATCTTAATTGTATACGCAATCGCTAGCGGTGGCGTATCCATCGCTGCCCTTTTTATGGCTGGCTATATTCCAGGCATTATGGTGGGTCTAGCGCTCATGCTGGTGTGCTTTATCTACGCAAAAATGAAGGGATACCCCCTATCGCCGCGACTTCCTATTAAAGTAGTTGTCGAAAAAACTATCGCAGCACTCCCTTCTCTATTCCTCATATTCTTAGTGATTGGCGGCATTGTAGGCGGCGTTTTTACCGCTACCGAAGCTGGTGCCATTGCGGTGGTTTACTCATTGCTGTTAGCTGTGGTGTTTTATAAAGAAGTGGATGCGAAAGCCCTACCTGATATTTTCTTGAAGGCGGCAGAAACGACGGCAATTGTAATGCTGCTTATCGCGGCCTCAACAGCGATGTCTTGGCTATTGTCGTTTGAGAACATTCCGCAAACCTTAAGTAACGCACTGTTGTCGATAAGCGATAACCCATTACTTATTCTTCTCTTAATCAACCTATTGCTTATCGTAGTTGGTGCATTCTTGGATATGACACCTGCCGTCCTTATTTTTACGCCCATATTTTTGCCGGTGGCCTTAGAACTTGGAATGAGCGAACTGCAATTCGGCATCATGCTCGTGCTCAACCTGTCTATTGGATTGTGCTCACCGCCCGTCGGCGCCGTACTTTTCATTACCTGTGCCATTGCCAAAACCAAACTTGAGAACATCATTCGACCGCTAATACCTTTATATGTGGCTATGTTTGTCGTTCTTATGCTAGTTACGTATGTCGCATGGTTCAGCGAAGCGCTACCACGTGCACTAGGATTTTAGTAAGGTAGAATCATCAAAACTGAAAGGTGTGGTCAGGCGTAGTTTGATCACACGAACTTTCACTTTTGAGTAACAAAAACATATTGCCCGTATTTGTGTGGTAATATCGGAAGTAACGACATAATAGCGCGGAAAAACAGAGAATTATGAACAAGCGCCCGACGATCAATGATGTTGCAGCCCTAGCAGGTGTTTCAAAGCGTACCGTGTCACGCGTCATTAACGGTGCGACCAATGTGGGAAAAGCAACACGTGAGCGCATTGAAGCGGTCATTCAAGAAACGGGGTTTGCCCCTGACAAGCAAGCGCGTGGTTTAAGTACTAGCCGCTCATACTTGATAGGCCTAATTTACGACAACCCCGATGCCTTGTATATCGACCAAGTGCAAAGAGGCGTGTTAAGCATATGTTCTCAAAAGGGTTATGAGTTAGTTGTACACCCTTGTAGTTATAATGCCGAAGGTTTTGTAGAAGACTGTATTAACTTTGTACGTCGTTCAAACATAGACGGTGTCATCATATTGCCACCGGTATCCGAATCGAAGTTATTAGCCGACGCGCTGCAGCAAAAGAGCATTAACTATGTGCGAATGGCGTCAGTAGATTTAGATGACCATCAAAATATCGTAGTGAGTGACGACAGAGCTGCTTTAAGTGATTTAGCGCGCTATATGGTTTCACTAGGTCATAAAGACATTGGTATCATCAGCGGTCCGCAACAGTATTATTCCTCAAAAGAGCGTTTGGAAGGCTTTGTTGAAACGCTTAACGGCCTGGGTGTCGATGTACCTAAAAACAGGGTAATTGAGGGTAAAAACAGCTTCGAAAGCGGTATAGAATGCGCGCGTCAATTGCTTATTCAGTCACCACGAGTTAAAGCTATTTTTGCAAACAACGATGAAATGGCAGCAGGCGTATTGAAAGTGGCTCATGAAATGGGAATAACCGTACCTGACGAACTATCCGTCGCGGGGTTCGATGACAACCTACTTGCTGCCCGTGTGATCCCTGCCCTTACCACTGTTCAACGTCCCGTTGGCGATATGGCAGCTATCGCAGCGCGTAAAATCATCGCGCACATCGAAGGCAGTGAAGTTAGTGAAACCGAAACGTATCTGGTCAAACCTCACCTAATTATTCGCGATTCAATCAAAAAAGTGTGATTTTTTACAATGAAGTGTTGCTAACACTTCTTTTTCGACCTATTATGCCACCGGTGGCACGACAATAAAAAAGAATGTTAAAAATAAACAATTTGTAAACAGAGCGTAAAAAGCAACGTTTTCTAATCTATCGCTCTTTTTAAATACACAGTGCTTATTTAACAACGCTTAGCGGTTAAATAAGCCGTAAAGATAAAGCAGGACTTGTAATGGACGTTAAAACACAACTAGTTAAAGTGCATAATAACGATAACGTTGCGGTTGCAACCTGCCCTATCGTGGCTGGCACTTACATCGCTGAATATGACATTACAGTTAGCCAAGACATTCCTGCTGGCCATAAAGTTGCCTTAGTTACCCTGTCAGACGGTGGCGACATCGTAAAATATGGTTTCAGCATTGGTGCTGCAACAAGCCAAATTAATGCTGGTGAACATGTTCACAGCCATAACGCAAAGACTAAGTTAAAAGGCACTGAACAATACGTTTACGCGCCGTCAAATACCGCTTCAAAACAAAACCATCTTACTTCTGGGTTACAGTTCATGGGCTACAGAAGAGAAAATGGAAAAGTGGGTATTCGCAATGAAGTATGGATCATCAATACCGTAGGCTGCGTAAATCGAACAGCAGACCGTATTGCCAACGAATGTAATCGTCGTTTCGCTAGCGAGTGCGACGGGTTCCGCGCATTTACCCACCCTTTTGGCTGTTCTCAGCTGGGCGATGATTTAGATGGCACGCGCACTATCTTAGCCTCTCTCGCATCTCACCCGAACGCTGGTGCGGTGTTAATTGTAGGCTTGGGTTGCGAAAACAATCAGCTTAAGAGTTTACTGCCTCACGTTGATAAACCGGCAAATCGGGTTCGCTTCTACAACGCACAAGAAGTGGTAGATGAGTTAGAAGAAGGCGTAAACGCAGTTTATGACTTGTTAAAAGTAATGGCTAATGACAAACGTGAGCCTATCGACGCTAGCGAATTAACCTTAGGCATGAAGTGCGGTGGTAGCGACGCTTTTAGCGGTATTACTGCCAACCCAACAGTAGGACGTGTTACCGATTTAATGTGTAATCTAGGTGGCTCGGTCATTTTAACCGAAACGCCAGAAATGTTTGGCGCCGAACAGCTTTTAATGAATCGCGCTAAAAACAAAGACGTATTCGAGGCGTTTAACTCGCTGATTGATGAGTTTAAGAACTACTTTATCGCCCACAACCAACCTATTTACGAAAACCCGTCTCCAGGCAATAAGGCAGGCGGTTTAACCACGCTAGAGGAAAAGTCTCTCGGCGCGGTTCAAAAAGGTGGAACGTCTACTATTCAGTCCATCTTGCAGTATGGCGAGCCCAAGCAAGATAAAGGCTTAAGTTTATTACAAGCACCTGGTAACGATGCCGTTAGTTCGACGGCGTTGGCAGCATCGGGGGCACATATCGTTTTATTCACCACAGGCCGAGGCACGCCCCTTGGTTTTCCTGTACCCACAGTCAAGATATCGTCAAATTCAGATATCGCTAATAAGAAGCCACATTGGATAGATTTTAACGCTGGACAAGTTCTGGAAGGCGTCTCTATCGATAAGTGTGCCGAAGCGCTACTCCAACATTGTTTGGCAGTGGCATCTGGTCAACAAACCTGCAACGAGAAGAATGGCAGCCATGAGATTGCTATTTGGAAACGTGGCGTCACCCTCTAAAAGAGAGCGTTATGGAATCGATATTATTACATGAAGATAGACTTTTTCCTGCCGATGAAGCAACCCGAAGTGTTGCAAAGGCGCTGTATAAGGAAATTCGAGATCTCCCTATCATAAGTCCACATGGCCATACTGACCCACGTTGGTTTGCACAAAACAATAATTTCACCAATGCAACCGAGTTGTTTATCACCCCTGATCACTATGTGTTCAGAATGCTGTATAGCCAAGGTATTAAATTAACCGATATTGGTGTGCCACGTTGGGACGGCGGCGAAACGGAAAAGGATCCACGTAAAATTTGGAAACTTCTGGCAGATAACTATCATCTATTTGCTGCCACACCATCGCGTTTGTGGTTAGACACTGTATTTCACGATGTATTTGGTTTGCGAGAGATGTTGTGTAGCGACAACGCAACGCATTATTACGACCACATCACTGCGCAGCTTCAAGGGGATGACTTTAAACCCCGTGCACTGATGGACCGCTTCAATATTGAAGTGATTGCTACCACCGAAGGCGCCCTTGATGCCCTTCCTCATCACGCAGCGATTAAAGATACACCGTGGGCAAAGCGGGTTATCACCACCTTTAGACCTGATGATGTAGTCGATGCTTCACGCGAAGATATTGTTTCAAACATTGAGAAACTTGGTGAACTCACCGGTGAAGACACTGCAACCTGGCAGGGCTACCTGAACGCAATTCGTGCACGACGTGCCGTCTTTAGAGAACACGGTGCAACAGCAACGGATCACGGACACCCAACGGCGAACACAGCTGATTTAAGTGAAGCTGAGTGTATTGCTTTATTCGATAAAGTAAGAAGTGGAAACAGTAACGCTGAAGAGCAAGAGCTATTTAGAGCGCAAATGCTTACCGAATTAGCGGGAATGAGTGTAGAAGACGGCATGGTGATGCAAATTCACCCTGGTTCGTTTAGAAACCACAACAGTCAGCTCTTTACACAGTTTGGTCGCGATAAAGGCCACGACATTCCAATGCAAACAGATTTTGTTAAAGCGCTTCGCCCGTTACTCGGTAAATACGGTAACGAGCCTAACCTCGACATTATTCTATTTACATTAGATGAAACCACGTACAGCCGTGAATTAGCACCACTTGCAGGCCACTACCCTTGCCTGAAACTTGGTCCTTCTTGGTGGTTCCACGATAGCCCTGAAGGCATGTTGCGCTTTAGACATCAAGTGACAGAAACCGCAGGTTTCTTCAATACTGTTGGTTTTAATGACGATACGCGCGCGTTCTTGTCTATTCCTGCACGTCATGATGTTGCCAGACGCATTGATTGTCGCTTCCTTGCACAGTTAGTTGTGGAGCACCGCATCAGTGAAACAGAAGCGGCCAGCATTGCAAGAAAACTAACTTATGATTTTGCTAAACAAGCGTACAAACTGGGGTAATCATGACAAAGCCGTTATCAATTTCAACGCTACCTCTTTTAAGTGACAGCGTAAGTAAACCAAATTACGATCTGGAAGCAACCGGTTGTGGCATTGTGCATATTGGTCCAGGTGCCTTTCACCGTGCGCACCAAGCGTATTATACCGAAAAGGCGCTGGCTTATGGCGGTGACTGGCGCATTCACGGTGTGTCAATGCGCAGCGCATCTCTTAAAGAAGCGTTGAGTACACAAGACAATCTCTATGCGTTGTGTATTGTTGATAACGAGCCTGAAACCCACATTATCGGCGCAATTAAAACCCTTTCTACATTAGCACATGATCGTGAAGACATTGTTGCTGCACTGGTAAACAAGCAAACTAAAATTGTGACGCTTACCGTGACAGAAAAGGGCTATTGCCTTAATGCGCAAGGTCATCTAGATACTGATCATCCGGATATTAAAGCTGATTTAGTCACGCCAGAAACACCGGTAAGTGCAGTTGGCCTAATTGTGCAAGCGCTAGCACAACGTAAGCAGGCAGGCTATGCAGATATTACCATTATCAGCTGTGACAACGTGTCAGACAACGGTAAAAAGCTGCAAAAAGCGGTGACCGAGTTCGCCAATAAAACGGACGAATCACTCGGCCAATGGATCAGCGAGAACATTGCCTTCCCCTGCACTATGGTTGACAGTATTACGCCAGCAACTGAAGACAGCTTTAAAGCCAACGTTGCCGCTGAGCTGGGTTTAACTGATAACTGGCCTATTCAGCGTGAGGCTTTTACGCAATGGGTGGTTGAAGATAATTTTTCTGGCCCACGACCCGCTTGGGATAAAGTTGGCGTTACTTTTACTCATGATGTGAGCTTCTTTGAAAAAGCTAAGCTTCGCATTCTAAACGGCACACATTCAACACTGGCCTACATAGGGTTATTGCTTGGCAAGGAAACCGTATTCGACGCAATGCGTACACCAGCCATAAAGCAACTGATTCAAACCATGTTGAAAGAAGAAATTGTTCCGTCTCTATCCAGTGATAACGATAATGCCGATAGCGGAACACAAGACTTCGATCTGAACGCTTACGCACAAGACATTGTTAAGCGCTATGAGAATAAGCATATTCGCCACCTGTTGTCGCAAATTGCTTGGGATGGGTCACAGAAAATCCCATTTCGAATTCTCGACACAGTACGCGATAACCTAAAAGCAAAACGAAATATTGATTTGCTCTGCAGTGCCGTTGCGGCCTGGTGCCTATTTGTAAACAACAAGGCACGTTTAAACGAAACTATCACCGACCCGCTAGATAGTATGTTAAGGGCCACAGCAAAATCGGTAGACTTTCAGGCAATAGAACTTGCTAAAAAATTGCTCTCTCTTGAAACCATGTTCGCCGAACTGTCGGTAAACACTACGTTCAAGGAAAAGGTGCTCGAAAAAGTTAATCAACTGCTTAACATTTTATCGCACGAAAACAGCAACGAAGGTCAGCAAGGTTCTGCCCCCACTACGTTAACAGAAAGTTCGCTAGATTCACTAAAAGGAACCGCGTGATGAAAAGTACCTTTTCCATGCTTAAAGGCGCCCCATTACTCCCTATTATTCAGCCTAAATCTGTTGACGAGGGGCTTCACCTAGCAGAAGCAATTGCAAATAGCGGCCTGTGCAACATAGAAGTAGTGAAACGCAGCGACGCAGCATTTGAAGCCCTGTCAGCGATTAGAAAACAGTTTCCTGAACTCGTTGTGGGTATGGGCACATTGTTAAATCGCAACCACGTATTTGAAGCGTTGGACGCAGGCGCGCAATTTTTGATAACGCCCACAAGCTCAGAGACATTGCTCGATACACTGATTGCTTCAAATGCACCCTTTTTGCCGGGCGTCGCTACGCCTGCCGATATTCTTTTGGCGCACCAAAAAGGCATTCGCGAAATGAAGTTCTTCCCTGCGAGTCTTAGCGGCGGAACACCTTTTCTTAAAGCTATTTCAAGCGTATTTAGCGATGTTTCCTTCTGCCCTACCGGCGGCATTAATGGCGACAACGCGAATGAGTATCTCTCGCTTGGCAATGTAAGAGCAGTAGGCGGTACATGGATGATGCCGAAGGCAGCCATTGAAGCAAAAAATTGGCAAGCTATAACTTTGGCATGTCAACAAAGCCTAACATTGTTTGATGAGGCTGCGGCATGAGCATAGTTGATACCAACCAAAGAATGGTTATTTTTGGCGAGTGCATGGTAGAGCTTCGAAGCACTCAGCGTGAGTTATCAGTTAGTACGCGCGATGAAAACACAGATAATAATCTGATGGCGAAAAGCTTTGCTGGCGACACGTACAACACTGCGGTTTATTTAAAACGCTGCTTGCCTTCATCTTCCATTAGTTACTTAACGGCGATCGGCGCAGACTTTTTAAGCGATGAGCTGCTGTTTAAAATGGGTGAGCACGAAATTAACACTGATTTAGTGTTTCGCTCGTCGTCGCGTAACCTTGGCCTGTATATGATTCGCAACGACAACGAAGGTGAAAGAACCTTTGCCTATTGGCGTAACCAATCTGCAGCAACACAGACGCTCAACATTATGAAGGGCGCTGAATTTGCTTGTGATTGGTTTTATTTGAGCGGTATCTCTATCGCCATTTTAGATGACGAACAGCGCGCTACACTTTTCGAACTGATTTCGTCCCTCAAGGCCAAAGGCAGTAAGATTGCCTTTGATCCTAATTATCGAGCTCGTCTTTGGTCATCTCAAGAAGATGCCAAATACTGGACGGGTAAGGCATATGCTGAAGCAGACTTGGCGTTCCCAGGTGCAGACGACCATTTAATGTTGTTTGGCCACACTAATGCTGATGAAATATTTAGCTATTTAGCCGACAAACAGATTGAAGAAATCGTTATGAAAAACGGGGCGGTTGGCGTTCATATACTCCGTCAACAAGAACAATGTATTGTGCCTGTTGAGCGTGTTGAACAGGTGGTTGATACAACGGCTGCTGGCGATGCATTTAATGGCGGTTATATGGCCGCTCGACTTGCAGGTAGAAAACCTGTTGAGAGCGCAAGCTATGGGGCAAAAGTGGCAGCGACTGTGATTACCTACCCCGGTGCCATTATATCAGGCGATGCCTTCACCAATCACATACCGTCGCTATAGTCGGTATGTGACATTCCTCTTTCTTTTCTCTTCTATTTCCTGCCATTGTAACCATAAGCAAGCACGCTAATTAAGATAAAGGCGATCCCCCACTAAAAAACGCGGCACGCCCGCAATAACGCGCCACTTCATTTTTATGTGAGCTTACAACGTGTCTCGATATACGTATTTTGCCAGTGGGTGCGCTGTCGCTTTTAGCTCTCGCACAAATATTTGCGCCATTTTAGCCGCGCCTACTACGTTCAAGTGAGTGTCGTCCGTTTTTCCTTCAGGGTAGCGCGCATATAGGTCGGCGGGCACCTTAATGAAGTAATGGTTGCTGTTAGGCTCCCCTACCTTAGCAAGAAAATCGCAAGTTAAAGCGTTCATAGGAATAAATGGCACGTTATTTTGTGCTGCCACTTTCTTCGCTGCACCGGCATACGCCAGCAACGTCCGTTTTAATACACCTTCCTCAGTGAAATGACGCCTGCAAATACTACTTGCGATAATCACTGATGCCCCTTTTGCTTCAACATCCTGAACAAACTGATTCAAGTAAGCTGGATAAGCATTTTCCGGGTCGGCATAGCGAGCAGGATCCGACTGTTTTTGATCGTTATGACCAAACTGAATAGCCACAAAATCACCTTCAGACAGATCGGATAACAGAAGCTGCCAGCGTCCCTCATCTACAAATCGCTTTGTGCTTCTGCCGTTAGCCGCGTGGTTTTTAATATTAAGATTGGGCAGCATGAATTCAGGAAGCAATTGCCCCCACCCACGTTCTGGATATGACAACATAGGCTTGTCTGACATGGTTGAATCGCCGACTAGATGTAGGGTAACCGGCTTTTTGTAGGGTGGAGCTTTTACAGCCTCTTCACTGCCTTTATTAGTAGCGCTTTGGATTGAAGCACTTTGGGAACCCGAACTGGTAAGTGCATAAGCGCTAGATTGCGCCGCGTAACTAATGTGAAGTGTACTCGTGCCTTGCTGGTCTGCCACTGCAAAAGTACTCGATACAACAAAAACGCTCGCAAGACTGTAGCGCAGCGCGTTGAATATTTTCCCTGTGGTGGGTTTACTTGAATTTTTCACACCTTTTCTCCTTTTCAATATTTCTATTGTTGCGATGCAAATTGCTCAAAAAGTGAAGTAGAGGCGTGCTGAATTCCTCCCGGCCTACACTTTTTGCACATAAAAAAGGCCATCATTACGATGGCCAAACACACCCGTCTTCACGGAACACAACATTTAATTATTATCTCAGGCCGGCCAACACAATTGGCCGGCCTGTTTTTTTACATAGTATAACGAGCGCCAAGGAAGAACTGACGGCCCGTGTGGTTGTACTCACGTACCAAGTTCAAAGAGCCATCACCCGTGGTAAACAAGCGCTCGTACTCATCGGTAAGATTAATGACTTCAAAGGTCAACGTTAGCTCGTCGTTTACGTTATAAAATGACGAGAAATCTACCTGCGTAGGTCCTGTCGTACCGTGCGCAACGTTACCATTGCTGCCAGTAAAGTCTGTCAGGTAATCGTCGCGTTTGTTAACTGACACACGCGCACCGTATTGGTCTGTTTCGTAATACACCGTAAAGTTGTACGATGTTTCACTCATACCTTCGATGTCGTCAGCATTAACGTGCGTATAGTTCGACACGATACCCATGTTTTCGAACAGTCCTGGTAAGAAACTTAGCGGCTGCTGATAAATTAACTCATAACCGCTTACACTTCTGTCTTCAGCGTTAATTGGACTGCTATGCTCGTATGGAATAGTGCGTGGGTCTAGCGCAATTACAGGGTCAAACTGTGCATCGTTGTCGATAAAGTCGTAGTAAGCACTGTCGACTAAACGCTCTTCTGATGCGCGAACAATCCAGTTATCAATGTCTTTGTAGAACACTGTTGCTGCTAGTAGCGCTTCGTCATCGAAGTACCATTCAACACCAAAGTCAACGTTGTTCGACGTAAACGGATCAAGGAATGGGTTCCCCACGCTCACCGAGCCGTTAATATAATCAAAGCTTGGGTTACCAGGGTTTAATGAGTTCAGGCTTGGACGAGTCATAGACTGTGTTAAGCCAAGGCGAACAACTACGTCATCAGTTGCTTCAAGTGCTAAGTTAACTGCTGGCAAAAAGTTATTGTACTCGTTTTCGATTTGTACCGTTTCGCCTTGAATAAAGCCTTCAGAGGTTGTGGTTGTTTTCACATAACGCACACCGTAATTAGCGCGAAGTAACATGTCGGCAATCTCATAGCTCGTATCAAGCTCAAGGTACATAGCTGATGTTTCTTCGCCTACTTGCCAGCTTTGTGCAGAACGCGGTGTCCAAACAACATCTAACAATTGGCTATTAATAGCGTCAAAGTCGGCTACAAGGAACGGGTCAAGAGGGCCATCAAAACCACTTCCGAAATCGTCTACCGGCATAATTTCAGCAAAACCTACTGCCGAGTCTTGATCTGGGAAGCCATTTATTTGCTCTTCACTGTAGGTTACAACACGGTCATTGTAGGCAAAGCCAGCCTTAATAGTGACTTCATCACCTAAGTATGTCGCATCAAATTTGACCGTGTCGTTTTCACGCAATACATCAGTAGCACGTAATCGGCCATCGCTTAGATTATAGTTGCTTGCATCGTTAACATCGTAACCGTAAGTCACTTCTGGCGCGTTGCTGTTATTGCTAAAGTCAAAGCCGTAGCTGGTTTCTTCCAGCAGCGTCATATTGTAACGATATTGCTCTGAACGAGCGTCAGACTCTGCTGTACCGGCCATCATATCAAGTTTAAGGTTTTCACCAATAAACCACTCGCCAGAAATTACGAATTGGCTAAAGTCAGTGGTTGATTCCTGTAAACGGCTTTCAATACGCGATTTGATACCGTCGTACGTACCAGCCAGCACCTGTTGACCATTAGGATGAACAGTAATAGAGGTAGGCGTAATTTCTTCGAATGTACTTCTGAACATGTGGAAGAAGTTATACATGGTACGGGTGTTATCAAGTTTAGACACTAAACCGTCTAACGTTAGTGTGAAATTATCTGTTGCAGCCCACTGAATTGAACCGGTGAAGCCTACACGCTCTTGATCATTACCAAAGTAGTCAGGTCTAGGTAAACGAGGTGTCCATAAACAATTAATCGGGTCTACCGACTCACCTTCATACTGGCAATCATCTACGTCAGGTGTGCCGTTAACAACCGTGTTTGATGTATCGCCAAAGATGCCACCACCATCGCGAACTGGAGTAGTCCAACGAACTGTACCAAAACCTTCCTGTCTTACTGTGCGCTCTGAGAACGCGGCCGAGAAAAGCACACCGACTTTGTCGTCAGCGAAACGGTTGCTGATCATGAAAGCGGCGCGAGGATCGGTCTCTTCTGTAATGCTGTTATAGCCGCCTTGAAGAGATGAAACGAATTTAAAACCGTCGTAATCAAACGGCTTTGCCGAGTACAGATCAACCGTACCTGCAATGCCGCCTTCTTCCATAGAGGCGGTAGGAGATTTTTGAATATCTACGCGGTTGAACAATTCAGAAGCGAAAATGTTAAAGTCAAAGCCACGTCCACCGTTTACACCGCCACCTGAGTCAGTGCCATCTGTACTTGCTGGCACTTCCATGCCATTAAGTGTTGTGCGGGTAAATGAAGGGCTCAAACCACGCAAAGTAATTTGGCGCCCTTCTCCACCTTCACGAGAAATGGCTACGCCGGGTACACGTTGAATTGACTCAGCAATATTTAAGTCCGGGAATTTACCAATGTCTTGCGCAACAATTGATTCTTTACTGTTAACTGATGTTCGCTTTTCCATCAGTGATTTATTAAGTGATCCACGAAAGCCTGATACTTCAATGACTTCCATATTTTGCGCTTCGGTTTCACTGGCTTGTTCGTCTGTGGCTTCTTGCGCATGAATATGTGCGCCTGACAACGCTAGCGTAACAAGAACAGCGAGTTGCTTTTTCTTTGGTAACATTGTTGTTTCTCCGGTTTTTATATTTATAAGAGACGCGCATACTGACAAAAGGTGAAGATGCTTTTGAAACGTGTGTGAACTATTCAAATTTACACAAATTCAACATTTATCGTATTTAACCATTTCACTCCCCTTTATGCCACCGGATAACATTTTGGTGATTAATACCGTCAATGCTTTACATTTATCCGATAGCACGTCTTGGCTGTTAAGGAAGCGAAAACGCGTCAATTCTAATTCATTCTCTATAGTGGTCTCGTAAACCACCAAAACCTTGAATGAGAAGAGTTGCAGGGTACAGCTATGTTTTCTAATTAACGCAAAACTTCTCTTCGGCAATAATGTAAACCTCGAAAACAACACTCAAGCTTTACATTTGATTTACATCCTAAACAGTTATGCTACCGGTGGCAACAATTTTGTTGAAAAAATTTACAATAAGTAGAAATTTGATATGCAATGATGAAAGAAGAAGAGACTATAGAAACCAACCAAAGCAGAATAAACGCTTTAATTAAAACATTTAAATACAGTTATTTACGTCACATTGAACACTTTTCAGATGCGTAAAATAAAAGTTAAAAAATGTAAATAATTCCGTTGACATATGAGCAAATAAAAACCATTATGCTACCGGTAGCACAGAGTGTATTTACAATGTTATAAAAATAAGGGTTTGTTATGCTAAAAGGTATTCTACGCGCAGCTTCCGTTGTAGCTTGCACGGCGTTTGTTTCTTCCGCTGCTAATGCAAATGATTGGGTACAAATGCCTCTCGACAACACACAATCATGGTCTATGAGAATGATAGAGTCTGAGATGGTGCGTTTCCCAGAAGCTTGGCAAATCGATTGGGATGAGAAGCCACAATGGGATTACGTTCACGGTCTCAACCTTCTTGCCATAACAGAAGTCTATCAAGAGACTAAAGATCCCCGTCTCCTGTCTTATGTAAAAGGTTACTACGACATGTTGGTTCAACAAGACGGAAGTATCAAAACCTATGATATCAATAAGTTTAATATTGATATGGTTAACCCTGGTAAAGTGCTGTTTTTCCTCTATGAAGAAACCGGCAACCCTAAATACAAAAAAGCCGCTGACCTACTTAGAACGCAGCTTACTACTCACCCACGTACCGAGCAAGGTGGCTTTTGGCATAAGAAACGCTATCCAGACCAAATGTGGCTTGATGGCCTATACATGGGGGCCCCCTTCTACGCTGAATACATTGTTAAGTACGGCGATATGAAAGAGCTAGACGACGTATTTTTGCAATTTGAACTCATTGAAGAGCACCTTTACGACGAAAAAACAGGCCTCCCCTTACATGGCTGGGACGCATCTAAAAAGCAAAAGTGGGCTGATAAAGAAACAGGTCTTTCTCAACATCACTGGTCACGTTCGCTAGGTTGGTATGCTATGGCAATGGTGGATGTGCTAGAAGTTGTTCCTGCCGAACATCCAAAAACACCGTGGCTAAAAGCGCGCTTTAAAGCGTTTATCGACGCTACGCTTACCTATCAACATAATTCAGGCACCTGGTATCAGGTTACTGACTTGGGAAGCCGTGAAGGAAACTACCTTGAAGCATCAGGTACAGCAATGTTGACCTACGCTATGGCTAAAGGTGCAAGCCTTAAGTTTCTTCCTGAGGAATACAAAGCTCACGCAGAAAAAGGGTTTGCTGGACTCCTTGATCAAATGATTTCGGTTAATCCAGATACTAACGTTATCAGCCTTGAGCAAGTTTGCGCTGTTGCTGGTCTTGGTGGAAATCCATATAGAGATGGTTCATTCGACTACTACATGAGTGAGCCAATCAGAGCAAACGACGCGAAAGGTGTAGGCCCATTCATTCTGGCTGCACATTATTTGAATAAGTAAAAAGCGCTAAATTAAAAATAAAAGGGGTATATGATGGTCCGACCTAACTCACCGAATGCCAGACGTCACTTCTTAAAGTCTGGTCTCGCCACCACTGTTGCAGCTTCTGGGATGGCTGTAGGTGTTCCTACATTCCTATCCGGATGTGCAAATGTGACCGAAACGGGAAGGACTCAACGCCAGTGGGACGCCGAAGCAAACCTTATTAAAGGGATGATAAAGCGCCCCACCTTTGCAAAACGCGAAGCTAATGTTACCGACTTTTTAAATGAAAATGGCAGTGACTTTAAGCAAGCGTTACATGCAGCTATCGACCAAGTCGCACGCCAAGGTGGTGGCAAAGTGGTTGTGCCAAAAGGCGACTGGCTATGCAGCGGCCCAATTCACTTACAGTCGAATATAAACTTGCATATTGAGGCAGGCGCAACAATTCGATTTTCTACCAATCCTGATGATTACAAACCATATGTTTTTACTCGCTGGGAAGGTATGGAGTTAATGGGTTACTCCCCTCTTATTTATGCTTTTGAGCAAAGTAATATCGCAATCACCGGCAAAGGTACGCTTGACGGTAGCGCGGCGAAAGACAACTGGTGGCCATGGAAAGGTAAGTGGAAGGCTTCAACATGGGGTGACGATCCGGTTGAGAACCAAAAATATACCAGAGACACGCTGCAAGAAATGGTAGAAAACGGGACACCCGTTAGTGACCGCGTTTTTGAAAATAATTACCTGCGCCCTCCGTTTATACAACCTTACCGCTGTGAAAATGTACTTATCGAGGGTGTTACCATCCTGCGCTCTCCATTTTGGTTAGTTAACCCTGTGCTTTGCAAGAACGTCACCGTTAACGACGTGTACTGTAAAAGTTTCGGCCCAAATTCGGACGGATGCGACCCTGAAAGCTGCACGAACGTTCTTATCTCTAACTGTACATTTGATACAGGGGACGATTGCATTGCCATTAAATCTGGACGCAATGCAGACGGCAGAAGGGTCAATGTTCCCTGCAGCAATATCGTCATAGAACATTGCGAGATGAAGGCTGGCCATGGCGGTGTTGTAATCGGCAGCGAAATATCCGGTGGTGTAGAGAACCTCTATGCCCAGTATTGCACCATGAGTAGCCCTGATTTAGACCGCGGCATTAGAATTAAAACCAACAGTATTCGGGGTGGTCACCTAAAAAATCTAAACTATCGCAATATCGATATTGGGACGGTGAAAGACGCTGTTGTCGTTAATTTCTTCTACGAAGAAGGTGATGCCGGTAACTTCCCTCCTCTACTGGAAGATATCACTATAGAGAACTTAAACGTTGCGTCAGCTAACCGGGCCTTTGTGCTTCGCGGGTATGACCATACGCCTATTTCTGGGTTGACGTTGAATAACATAACGATAAAACGTGCGCTTAAAGATGCCGTTATCGAAAACGTAGCGCATCTTTCAATAAACAATGTGTTTATTAATAGCCAACCATTTAACAAGCACGGGCTGTAGAAGAATAAATACTATGGAATTTAATAAAGCACGTGTCAGTCTTAGTTTAGCCTTTGTGTTGCTGGCAGGTATACTTTTCAGTGGATTAAGCGCGGCGATGCCAGCAACGACGGATGTAGTGGTAGCTAAATCACATGACAGTGACGATGACAGTGACGTAAGTAAGGACGCTTTACCTCATTTTAACTCTGTGTCCCAAGCTGTTGCTTATATCGCGTCTCACAAGCCACAAAAAGATAAAGTATGGACCGTCTTTATTAACGAAGGCATTTATCGAGAGCGTGTCGTCATAAACGTTGATAATGTTCACTTTGTGGGCCAGTCGCAAGAAACAACGACTATCGTTTTCAATCGATATGCAGGTCAACAAGTCGCAGAGAATTCTCAAGAAAAATGGGGAACTCGTCGCACTGCCACTGTGGAGATTTTAGGTGATAATATCACTCTGGAAAATATCACTATCACCAATGATTTTGATTATCCCGGTAACGAGGTCAAAGCAAAAGACGACCCTACTCGATTATCAGGTACGCAGGCAGTAGCGCTTAAAACCGATGTGAACTCAGATCGCACTTACCTTAAAAATGTCGCACTCTGGGGTTACCAAGATACCCTCTATTTAAAAGGTGACCGCGCTCTGATTGAAGGCGGAACAATAGCAGGACATATTGACTTTATTTTTGGTGAGGGCACCGCGTTTTTTGAAAGCGTTTCTATTGTTTCCCGTAAACGTTATTCTGGCGGTGATAGCGAAGGACTAACAGGCTACATTACCGCCCCAAGCACTCATTTACAGCGTCCTTATGGGTTAACGTTCAATAACTGTAGGCTTGAAAGAGAACACGGCGTTCCAAATGAAAGCGTGGCACTGGGAAGGCCTTGGCATCCTACAACCACCTTTTCAGATGGCCGATATGCAAACCCTTACGCTGTAGGTAAAACCACGTTTATCAACACCTATATGGCAGGTCATATCATCCAAAAGCGCTGGACTACTATGGGTGGAACTACGCCATCAGGTACAAAGAGACCATTTAATCCCCACACTGAAGCAAGATTTTCCGAGTACCAATCTCATGGAGAAGGTGCACCTAAAGCAGTCTCCTCACCAGCAATAAACTCTCATTTTCTTAATGATAAAAACGCGGCTTTTTACACTAAAGAGGCGGTATTGCGAGGCTGGGTGCCTAATAACATCCCGAAAGATATTAAATAGGGCAACATAAGCGTAAGTAATTTGCTCGGCACATTGCGTAACCACTTGGTATCTATTATCTTTTAGTTATCACTGTGCCACTACTACCCTTATGTCTATACGTGTTCGTTATATCGTTGCGTTATTGCTAACCGCTACACTCGTCACTCTTTCTTTTATTGTTCTGTACGAATTAATCAGTGATCAGAAGAAAGATGCTGAAATAATCAATATCGCGGGTCAGCAACGCATGCTTTCACAGCGTATTGCGTTGCTCACCTCTACACCAAACATTTGCGAAGACAGTGAAGAGCAAAGGTATTTGGCGCAATCGTTAGCACGTTTCAAACAAAATCATCAAAAGCTTGTGTCACTCGATAACCTTCCCGCCTCTATCTCTAATACTTACTTTAACGAAGGCCAGCTCGACAACAAAGTAAACCGATACATAAAAAGCGCCGATCAAATTTTAGATGCAGCACAGTGTCAGCCCACTACGCTTTTAGATATTCAAGCGCTGACATCGCTATTACAACAGCTTGATTATGTCGTCGCGCGGTTCGAGCAAGACGCCACTGCTAGAGTAGATGTGGTTCTTTCGATTGAAGTTTACTTATGGCTAGCCACACTCGCTCTATTATGTATCGAGGCAGCATTCATCTTTTCCCCTATGGAGCGCACCGTTAAACGGTCATTTGCCAAACTAACGAGCTTGAAAGAGCAAGCGGAAAGTTCGGCTGATGAGGCTCGTAGAGCAAGCAAAGCAAAATCAGAGTTTCTTTCAAGCATGAGTCACGAACTTCGCACACCAATGAACGGCCTGTTTGGCATGATCGAGTTGGCCATAGACAACCCTGACAAAAGCAACATCTACCTTAAAAAAGCCAAAACTGCTGGTAGGCAACTCCTTGTGTTAATCAACGATATTCTCGATATATCAAAAATTGAAGCAGGCAAAATCAAAATTGAACAGGCGCCAGTCGACCTATTACAAGTCTTGGACGATGTGGTGTCGTTACAGCGGGTTTACTGCCAAAGAAAAGGTCTTGAATTTCATTACTTAAAAGACCCTGACTTACCTCACGTCATTAAAGGCGATATCACTCGTATTTCGCAAATTCTGCACAACTTGTTAAGTAATGCAATTAAGTTTACTGAACAAGGTTCTGTCACGTTAAAGGTCACCTATACCAAACGCCCAAATGGCAATTATTTAAGCTTCGATGTTATTGATACCGGCATTGGTATCGAGTCATCAAAGCTTGATAATATCTTTAAGAAATTTGAGCAAGCCGACCAATCCACCACCCGTGAGTACGGAGGTACAGGGCTAGGATTAAGTATTGCGAAGCAGTTGGCGAAACTCATGCTCGGCGACATCAATGTAACCTCATTTGTAGGTCAAGGAAGTACCTTCAGTTTTACCATGGCAGCGGAAGAATCTCAGCTGCCCGACATTAACGTTGAACCCAGTGCTAATTTGCGCTGTGCGATAGTTGATGATTTACAAACCAGCCGCGAATATTTTGAGCATGTCGTTACCTCCATGTCAATTGTGCCCCAAAGTTATGATAGTGCAAAAGCCTACCTATCAGACAGCCCACTGGCTTTCGACGTTATTATTCTTGATTTGTCTATGCCAGAGATGAGTGGGGTCGATTTGCTAGAACAGTTGAAGGCGATGAACCCAGATAAATTTCCTAAAATCATTCTTATCTCTGCTGAACTGGAACGACTAGAAGATGAAAATGATGTGTCTGAACTTATCTGGCGTACGCATGCTAAGCCCATTAATCGTCGAGAACTTGAGCATGATTTAGGAAGGTTAATTGAAACAAAACCCGTATCTCATAATGATGTTAAAGAAGGCAATAAGAAGAAACGCATACTGCTAGCTGAAGACAACGAAATCAATGCCGAAATCGTGAAGACTATATTGCAGTCAGAAGGCTATAAGTTCCTACATGTTAAGAACGGAAAAGATGCCGTAGACGTGGGCAAGCGACATCAATTCGACCTTATTTTGATGGACTGCAATATGCCCGTCATGGGAGGAATTGAGGCATCAACAATATTACGCAAAGCATTGGAGGTTGATACACCAATTGTTGCGCTCACTGCAAACGCTTTCGCAGAAGACAAAGAAGAGTGCTTGGCTGCCGGAATGACTGACTTTTTAGCCAAGCCTTTAGACAAAGACACGCTACTGGTTTGTATCAAGAAATATATCGGTTAGCTGCATGTACTAACACTCAACAAGGAGCTGTTTGGCAGGCCACTTCCACATTTTATACGGTATAGGGTTCTTGCTCTGCAATGTACCCTGGCGCGATGGCTAAATTGTCGGTATTCGCAAGGCTCTGCTGATTCCTAAGCCAAAGTTGATACTCTCCGGTACGTAAGCTTGCATGTTTTGTACAATCAACATTCCAACGTCTAAGCAGGTATCCCGCCATGGCAGCCCGTACTTCCAATGTAAGCACGCCTTCTTCCATGGCGTAATCAAGCTCTATTGCGGTAGCATATTTAATATTCTTAGGATGCGGCACAATTTCAAGTGAGATAAGTCGTCCCCACTCTTCATCGCAATCTATGCATTCATGGGTTTCAGGTTCCGCTTTAACCGTTACCTTACTAATTCGAGTTAGCACAAAATCTCTAAAACTTTGTGATTTCCTGTCGAATGCGCGAACATGCCAGCGTTGACCATTATCAACAATACTATGAGGCACTAACTCTCTTGCACCACTGCCGCTTGAAAGCGACGTATAGATTACGCTCATCGCCTTTTTGTTCACGATGGCTTGTACCACTTTCGCCACCACAAAAATATCAGGAACATTAAGTGAAGATGCACTTTCAACAGGGAAATGTATGTCACCGATCGCATCAAATCCATCTGATATGTCGTTGGCAAGCTTCACAAGGGTTCGCTTTGCATCGTGTTCAAAAACCGGAATAAAGCTTTCTGTTTGAAAGTAACGTTTTTCCCTTGGATCGTAGACTAAGTTATCAGGGGCGAGCTCTTTGTATAGTGTAAAGTCACGAGAACCAGCCGATAGTCCCACTTCAAAGCGATTTATTAAGTCTTGGCGATGAATAGCCCCTTTAAACAAAAGGCAGAAATCGATATACGCCAGTCGTTGGCGTTGAGAAAAAGAAATGGTCTCTAACATGGTGCGCACTTATTGTATTTTTATTCAGTGTGGTTTATTTAAAGCCGTATGTAAATAGCAATAGAAATAAAAAAGCCCAGCACGTGGCTGGGCTTAAACTTTTAGCCATTAAGGTTTATGACTTCACACGTTTGCGGACGAAAAACATACCACCTAAAGCCAGAAGCGATAGCGCGAAGGTACCTGGTGCAGGTACTTGAGCGATTTCAAAGCTTGTGCCTTGGGTTGTAACATTAGCTATGAGCGCCCCGAAGTCTTCTGACAAGTGACCACTAGCAAACGATAGGTCGACCAAACCATCACTTAAGGCCACTAAGGCAAACGAAAAAAGAGCGATTTCATCTTTACCCTCTTGAATTGGTTGCACATCAACAAAAAGTACCCCATTGCTAAGTGAAATGAGATTCCCAGTACTTGAGTTAAACGGTCCGGCAGCCAGTCCGCCAAAAGCCCCCAACTCCATTATTGTAGAAGGATCAAAGCTTACAGATAGCGTGTCAAAAAATATAGATACGTCATACCCCTTGAAGTAAGTCTGAACTGCATTTTCGTCGATTAGCTTACTTGCACTAACCGTGGCCATTATTGTCTCGCCCACGTTATAAATATCCTTATCCGTTGTAATCGAGATGTAAGCTGCATTTGCGTTGAAAGTTGCTGCAGCCATTAATAGTAAAAAGAATTTTTTCATTGCTATTTTCCTAAAATTAAATTGCACAATTAGCGCGTGTACACATCGCCATTAATGCCTGAATATCGAAGAAGCTAATTTGGCCGTCGCCGTTGAAATCGTAGTTTTCACCCGTTGCTTGCCCTTGTAAAAACAGTTGATAGAAGGCCATGATATCGTTGTAATCCACATCGTTATCACCATCAAAATCTCCAACTGTTACTTCTTCTGGGAAGTTAAGCACTACCACTACTGGGTCGTGATCTGACGAGCGATACGCATCAGCGCCGTAGTAACTAGAAAGCTGGTTTTCAGTCTTATATTCAACGTTATAGTCGAACACACGAGGTTCATCGGCATTAATGTGCCATACCGTTGCATCTACCACATATTCAGTTAATGAAGGGCTTGATAAGGCATGATCGAGATAACCTACTTCGCCGCCGAAGCTATACGAATAAGCGCTCTCGCCATCGAAGAAGTTAACCAAGTTACTGTAGCCAGCCTCTTCAAGCGCAAGGATAGGTTCCTCTTTCGCATAGGCATTCAAATCACCCATTACGATAACGCGGTCAGACAATACATCACTATTTTGCTCAACAAGAGAAATTAGGCCTTGTGCTGCTTGGGTACGCAGTTCGTTCCAACAGCCTTGACCGTCACCTAAATCAGCATTATTGCCTGTAGCACTGCCACAACTCCCTTTTGACTTAAAGTGGTTTATCGCTAAGGTAAAGTCTTCGCCGTTACTGTTTACGTTAAAGCTTTGTAGTAAAGGTTGACGGTTACCATAGTCAAATGGGGCTTCAGATGAAGTCACAGGGTTGCCCTGTAACGAAACTACAGCAGGCTTATAGATAATACCTACCGCTATTTCATCGCCGCCTAGCTGTGATTCTAATGCAACATAGCTGTATGCATCGCTACCCAGTTCAGCGTTAACGCTGTCAACTAGTGTCGCAATTGCAGAGTCACTGCTATAACCATCGTTTTCAATTTCAACAAGGCCAAGTACATCGGCATTCATCGCTACAATAGCTGCAATAGTTTTCGCTTTCTGACGTTCAAATTCAGCAATTGAATCTGCGCCGCGAGAGGTTGGGAATTCTGGACCGTTGAAGTAGTTAAGCACATTAAAGCTAGCCACTTTTACATCACCGATAGCATTTAGCTGTGGTGCAGCAGTTCGTGGGTTAGTGCTTAGAGTTTGAATATCACCAACTGGGATGAGGTTGTAAGCACCAAAGGCGTAATGTAAAACACCTTCCAAAGCTTCGATACTGTTGCCCAAACGCAGTGGATTGTTGTGGGATAAACCACCTACAGGGAAAGGAATATCATCCAAATTCTGTGATGTTTCTCCGTCATCAACCAATAAGGTATTTCGTGCATTAATTTCGGCTAGTGCCAACGCTTCTTGTGAACCCGCTACAAACTGATTAGTAGGAATGAATAAGCGCTCTGAAGACACGTTGAACTGACCATAACGTCCGAGATTGTAGATATCAGAAACTTTGAGGGTTTGCTCAAAACTAATATGCATGCCCTCTAGTGCTTCTAAATCAGTATCAGGGCTAAATGGCATTGCAACAGGCGTGTAAAGCACATTACTACCTACACCCGTAACCTCGAGTTCTGCAGACAAAGTTAATTGAGTTACACCAAAGCGCTCGCCTACTGTACCTTGCAAACGCACCGCATCCCCAGCTTCCGGCAGGTTGAATGAGCCTGCGTAAACAAACACACCTTCAGAAGTTGCTTGGTTATCGTCTGAATCACTTGCTTCTTCCTGAACAAAGAAACCGCTCATGGCTGGTACAACTTTTGTTACTACAGCCTCCACAATGACGTCAGCGCCAACCATTGCTGACTCATCGCCTTCGCCTTGGATAGCGCTAATTAGTACTACTTCACCAACGGGGTCTGTAGGATCAGTAGGATCCGTCGGGTCGGTTGGGTCTGTTGGCTCACTTACTGAACCGTTGTGCGAACCAAAATTGTTAAGCGTATCTTTTGGTAGGCTATCCCATTCATCAGTGGTAAACGCTGGATTGCGGTTAGGGTTGCCTGCCGTTACTGAACTCTTGCGTACCAAAGTAACGTCTTTACCCCAGTTAGTTTTAACGCCGTACGTACCTAAAGCATCAACAACCTGACCGTTAGCGACGAGCTCAATGTAGTCATCGCCATTGAAATTAATCACGAAGCTGCTAATCGTTGAGCCGGCAGTTAACAGTGCATCTGCACTTCCGTGAGCGAATGTTGCTACGCCACCTGCTGGGATTGTGCCCTCAAGTGCTAACACTTTACGGTCAGCATCTGCGGTCTCACCATTGGAGAGTAAAACTAACTCATAACCCGCTAGACTTACCGGTTGTGTCGAGCTATTGAAAAGCTCTATACCTTTATTGAAACCGCCGCCTTCGATGTATTCTGAAATGTAAATACTGCTGGTAGAAGGTGTTGTGTCACCGCCAGTATCGCCACCCGTGTCTCCGCCAGTATCACCACCTGTACCATCACAACTCTCGTTGAAGATAAGTGAAGCAAGTTCAGGTTTGTCAATAAACGGATTTCGGTTTCCTTGGAATTCATAAACGCGCTCGTTACGACGACGTTCGAAATCATCCACTGGATCACTTTCATGCCATTGAAGCAATACGCAAAGCTTACCAAACGCGGCTTCGCTAGTAGAGGTAAGGCGATTTACTAACACTAAGTCGTCTTCGGTATCACCAGCTGTATTGCCATCGTAACGCACGTCCATGTATAGCATTGAGCGTGCTACATCACCTTTTACTGCGTCACGAGGCTCAAAAGAGTCGCCATCAACTCGGTTTAACGGCGCTTCAGAAAGCGCGCTATCACTAAAATCAAAATCTAAGTTGCCGCGCGAGCTATTTACAGAAATATCGGTAGGACGCAGGTGCAGAATATCGCTGTATCCCGTTAGGCTTGAGCTAGGAAAACCATGGCTCTTAGCCCAAACATGTTCGCGATTCCAATTGTCTGGGTTGGTGCTTTGACTACCGCTACCGTTGGTAAACTTGCCTTGTGATATGCCTTTGTAGAACAAGATAACGTTATCGGTGTTAGCAGGATCTTCATCAGTGTAAGTGAGTGCTGTCCACACTTCTGAGTAAGAAAGCGTACGATGACCATTTTCAATGATGTTATGCGCCGTGTCTTTTAACGTTTGCGCACTTTCACCGTTTGCAATAGCTGTGTCGAGAGCTGCGTAATAGTCAGATGCAACAAAGTCGCTGGCTAGGTTAACTGCTTCCAAATCAGGGCAGTTAAAACAAGTACCACTTAAGAAAAGAAGTTCATTTGAAGGTTCACCGCCGTCATCAGGGTTACCGCCAGTATCCCCACCATCGGTAGTTCCATTTCCACTTACTGAAATACTCTCTAAATTAAGGTATTCAGCGGCAGCATTATTGGCCATGGCTACCTTTAATATTAACGTGCTTCCGCTACCTATCGTTTCGGTCAGTGTTGCTGAGCCAAAGTCTTCCTGAACCGTATTCGTTGCCCCTTCTGAAAGCGTAATAAGCTCGAACGCGCCACCATCTACTGAGTAAAATACATCGATGTAGTCTGTCGTTTCAAAATTTCCACTTTGAGAAAGCACAGCATTAACAGTGATTTCACCGGCACCAGATATATCGATAGACTCGCTCAACCAGACTACTTCACCGTCAGTATCACGTGCTTGCATTGCGCCGCTTTCAACACGGAACCAATCTGAAGTGGCACTAAGGTCACTCGCTGACACGTCTATTGACCAACGATCAACACCTTCAAGATCAACAATTGCTCCCGCTGGGTCTGAGCCAGTTGCGCCCTTACCTTGCAGTTCATTTGCTTCGAAGTCCTCTTGCCATACTGTATCTGCAGAGGTATTAATTGAAACAACGCCTAATGACAATGCACCTGCCAACAATGCATTAACTACTTTAGCTGACTTCCTCAGCTTATATTTTTGTGTGTTACCCTCATGAATCATTTTGCTTTCCGCTTTTGTGTATAAGGAAGGTATAAATTCTTATACATACGTATACGCAGCAAGCACTTAATAAAAATAATAATATAAACGTAACACACTTTAAGAATCAGAAGCTTAGGCGTTTAAAATAAACTTACTTATCGGTTAACTCTGCTGAACTTTGGTACAGGGAAAGTTGATTTGTCACAATGCGTAAATGTTTCAGCTTTGAAATATTTTAGTGACTCGCCGTGGTGCATGTTACAGTTTTATGCACAAAAAAAGAGCGCCTAGTGGACGCTCTTTCAATCATAACTTTAGGACAAAAAGCGCTGGGTAAACGCCTTTTCGTTGTTGCCTATAACTGCTCGTTTAAGAAGGCGTTAAAGTCTGCCTGAAACGCAGATTTCAGCCGCATACACTGTTGAGACTCGTCCTGCATAATTTCGACACCGCGTGCCATTCCTTGATAGGTCTCACTAATTGGCGCGTAGAACGCATTGGCCATTTCTAAGTTTTCAGCCGAACAGGTTGTTGAAACAAATTCCGGCATTCTGCTTACATGGTAATCAGGCATTTTTGCTAGTAGCGCGTCTTTATTCTTGCTAAGCCACTCGTACAATAGCGTATGATCGTCTAAGTTACGTGCCACTCTCACCACCATATACATGGTATTTGCAGGCGTAATATCATCGGTAAGCGCTAAATCTAACATTTTAAAGACGGTCGCTTTGTCTTCAAAGTACATCGAATACACCAGCGTGCTTTTCACATTTGGCAACTGTGCTTTTTTAAAAGCCTCTACAATTGTATTAAACCATGTGCCCTGCTCGCCTTGTTCACTATTTCGCGTAGCAATTTCAATTGCTGTACCGGCAATACCGGAAGGAACACTGCTAGTATCTGCAAGGTACTGTTTCGCTATTTTAACGCTTTGTTCAACAAGTTGATCATTGTTCGAATGAGTACCCAGCAAGCTGTATAGCTGGTTACGCAGGCGGATAACATCTGCGTTATCCTGCTCACTTTGAGACAAGGTTAGCTTGTTTAACAAAGGCATATAATTTTGATTTAGAAGCTTCGCATATGCGGCTTTATTGTCTTCATTTACTAAATAACTAAACTCAGCTAACACGCCAACAGCCGCACGAATGACCGCAGGGTCATCATCTTTTGCCAAGCTATTAAGCACCTTCATCACGCTGTCTACACCTACTTGATCTGCGTTTAACAGCGCCTGGTAGTTGTATAGCACATTTTTCTTTTCACGCTTATTTAGCGCGTCAATGTTGTTTAGCAGTGCGTTTAGCTGAGCTGATTCAATTGACCAACGGAAGTAACCTGTTGCATTGTCATTAGGGTATACCCAGTCTGCTTCAGCAAGCTGAGGTAAAACTGTGGTTTCTTTATCAATAAAAACCACTTCGTTTAGTATTTTTCCGTTTGATTGATAAGTCAGCTTTAATGGAACTGCCCATGTCTTATCTTCCACGGTCGCGCCCGCAAGGTGAAAACGGGACTGGGTTAATTTGCCATCTTTTGAAATATGAATAAGTGGGTAGCCCGGCTGTTCCAAGTAGGCTTTCATCATGGCGCTTAAGTTGAAATCGGACACTTCATCTAGAGCGCGCCACAAATCGTCTGCTACGGTATTACCCCAAGCATGGGTATTCATGTAGTTTTGAACGCCTTCACGAAACTTTTCTGTACCAATTAGCGATTCAATCATTTGTAAAATTGATTCACCTTTTGAGTAGTTCAAGCCCAACCCATCCATCACATCTGGCTGACTTTTCACTACCTTTTTAACAGGTTTCACCGTGGGACTAGCATCTGCACCAAATGCTCCCTCTTGCACTATGCGATCGGCGTAGTTCAACTCTGGATACAAGGTTTTCATGGTATGACTTGCAGCCCAAGACGCAAACGCTTCGTTCAGCCATAGGTCATCCCACCACGCCATTGTTACCAAGTTGCCAAACCATTGGTGAGCAAGTTCATGCGCAATAACATTTAGCGGTCGTGAACGCTCCGTGACGCTTGGGTTATCTTCTAGCAGTAACAAACTATCGCGATAGGTAATTAAACCTACGTTTTCCATTGCACCGTGGGTAAAGTTGGGTACGGCAACAAAATCCATTTTTTTATAGGGGTACTTGATACCGAAAAAATCTTCTAGCGAGGCTAGGATTTCTGGGATGTGTTTGATAACAAATTTGGTTTTATCGGCATACCCTTTTGGAACGTATATTTTTCCTGGCACCGACAGCCCAGAAATTTCAGCACTATCAAAAGGCCCTACGGTATAAGCAATAAGATAAGTCGGCATGGGCTTAGTTTTTTCAAACACTACGGTTTTTATCCCGTTTTCCACTGTCACCTTTTCAACAGGTGTATTACCCACAATTTCCTGATGTTCAGGAGAACTGATGGTCATTTGATAAGGAATTTTGAAGTTTGGCTCATCAAAACTTGGAAACGCTTTTCGCGCATGCATATCTTCAAACTGGGTAAATATATAGTTGGTCTCTTCAAAACGTGACAGATACATGCCATCTGAAGACGTGTTCACTTTCCCTTCAAACGTAATCTCTAACGTATACTTCCCAGGCGCAATCTCATCTTGCGATTCGCCCCAATTGATGTCGTATTCTCCAATCGTAACATTTAGAGGAAAGCTGCTGCTTCCAGACACTAAACGCGCAGAAGTCACGGTCAAATCTTGCTGATAAAAGCCCACTTTCTTAGTTGGGGTTTTAACCGTTACATCAATATTCGTTTTTCCAGAATATGTAGGGTTATCAGGGTCTATATTTAAGTGAATACGTTGAAAAGTGGGAGCGATCGTTGACGGTAAGCGGTATTCAACATCAGCAAGTGTCTTTTTCGCGGGTGATACGACTGCAGGTGCAGTTTGCGCTTCTTGCGCCACTACTGCCGTTGTCGATAGCGATGTGAATGCAAAAACACTCGCAACCACACCGGCTAGTGTAGATAGTTGTTTCATTATGGTTTATCCATGTTATGGGAAGATCCCTATATTCATCCATGGGTAAGAATAAATATCAAAAAGGGCCTTAGCAATCTAAAGCCCTTTTGGCATTGGTTCAAATTGTTACTATTCATGTCAACCGCAAGAATTGTGCATTTCAGCGTACATTGACTCTGGCGATTTATCTTGTTTCTGCTTCGCTGCCTGCTGACAGCCAAATCAATTGAATAAGCCAGCAACTCTAGAAATGGTATCGTCGCAACTGCATTTGCATTTGCTTAACTTGCTGAACTAAGGCTTCACAGTTATCTACCACTTCTTTTGCATAGGTAGTATTGGCATTGCCCACCTGTTGAATACTGCTTACCCCTTTATTCACATCGTTAGCAACTTCTGTTTGTCCTTCAGCCATTGTGGCAGCGTCTTGGTTTAACGTTGTGATGCGTGCAACAGCGTCAAGCGCCTGCTTTAACGAATCGCCAGCATGTTTTGTGGTGTCCACGGTTTTATAGGCGGTTTCTTTATTTTGCTGCATTTTCTCAGAAGCCACGCGGCTACCTTGCTGAAGGCGTTCAATCATATTGCGAATTTCTTCCGTGGAAGACTGCGTTCTGCTTGCTAGCGAGCGGACTTCGTCAGCGACAACGGCAAAGCCACGTCCCTGCTCACCAGCGCGAGCCGCTTCAATAGCTGCATTGAGCGCAAGTAGATTCGTTTGCTCTGCGATATTCCTGATAACTTCCATTACACCGCTAATTTCTTCACTTGCCTGAGCCAACTCAGTGATAACCTGTACTGACGCGTCCACATCGCTTGCCTGAGACTGGATGTCTTTAATGGTTTGCGCCAGAACGCTTACGCTGTTTCGCGTATCTTGATCGGCAGCGTGTGCCGCTTCACTTGAACTGCGAATGGTTGACGACACCGTTTGTGCATTCTGCTGCATTAATGAAATGGCGTTATTAATTGACTCCGTTTCTCGGCTAAGTTGTGAAACGGTATCTTTGGATTGCAACGCTGTTGCATTTAACCTTTCTGACTTTGCTAGCATGTGGTCGGTGGCTTCGTCCACACTCTGCAACGTGTCTTGTAACTGGCTAAGAAGCCCATTAAACGCTCTTGCCATGGTGCCAAACTCGTCGCTTCTTGATGCCTGAAAACGGAACGTTAAATCTCCCTCACCAGAAGACAAGTTGTTTACTACCCCAATGAATTCTTCAAGTGGCTTGCCAACAATATACTTAACGAGCAACCAAATGGTGATCAAAATTCCCACGCTCGCCAATACGATTTTAAGTACAACAACCAACACAGAGCTTCGAACCATTGCCGATTTTTCTGACGTCGACGCCACTAATATAATATCGTAACCCCAAGGCGAAAACGGTACCACTTCTACAGCCCAGTCATCATTAGGCTGAAGGGCGTCGGCCACCTGCCGATCATTCACATGTGCGGAATGCATGCGAATGTTACCTTTTGCATCACGAAGGGCAACAAAGCCTTCTTTTAGCACGTGACTTTGCTTAATGGCTTGCTCTAATACGTTAAGGTCGGCTGAATATCCCACATACCAGATGCCCACAACGTCACCACTGCTGTTAAACATTGGCTCGTAACCTGTTAAATAAGGGCTACCCAAAATATCAACCGCACCGTAATACGCTTCCTGCTGATTAATCTTTTTGATCGCCTTGCCATCAGGGGCCAACTTAGTGCCAATCGCCCTCTCGCCATTTTTAATGACATTGGTACTCACGCGAATATAGTCGTCTCCTGTTTTACTAAAAAGCGTGGCTGTGCCTCCCATTACGCTTGTCAGGTTATCGACCAAATCGAATGTGTTGGCTTGCTCCGCATTGCCCAACCTTAGCTGCCGAGCCTGCGTATTTTTAACGGTAACAATATCGGTTTGATTAGGCTCACCGATTGCCTCACCTCGTTGTTTAAGCAACGCCATACTGCTTTTGACGCGTTCAAGCATGATAGAGTCAGTCACAGTAAGAATATTCACTAAACGATCGGCGGTGTTCTTCTTTTGCTCTTGAACAAGGGTTGAAACATTTGAGGAAGTGGTGATAACCGTTGCCACGGCAACAATTAAAGCGAACAAAGCGATAACAGCAGAAATAGAAAATAGAAACTTTCTTTGAATGGACATTTATCATCTCGATATGTAGACGTTTAATACAAAGCCATTCCGTTGCGCTTTCTAACCTCGGCCTTAAATTTTTTACCAAACAGCACAACGGCTTGAGGCAGCAATCCCTTTATATTAATTTAGGCAAAAATTACGTAAGAGCAAATTATCCAAACGTTTATATTTTAAAAAAGTTGTCCAATTAACAACCGATTATCAGTCTGTGCTACTTCATGGTCACCTTTGTGCCAACAATTTTCAGTGCCGGGGCACCTCGAATTAAGGCATTCCTTGCAAACTGTCCGTGACAAGAAGGACATATTCCTTCTTCATGAGTAAAGTCCTCAACTATTCTCTCTTTAAAGCATTTAACCAACGCGCCTTTGCCGCCTTTTCGATATTTAAATAGCTGGAATTTGCACTTGGAGCAATAAATTTGCACGGTTCTGACCGGCCCTTTTGCATTAGGTTTTGCCATAATTTCTCTTTGTACGTTTTAGGATCCTTCAAATTTCACCTTTTGTCGAAATGCGACAAATTGTAAATCTCGGTTATACTTTCGTGAGGGCGCGTCGCCCTTGGGTACAAACCACTAGCATGCTTGCCTCGATGTTAGCGAGTTAAGAACGAAGGTAATATCAATGAAGATAGTTGCAGCCCTGTGCTTTTTAATGTCTGCGCCGATTTATGCCGGTACAGCCGTGATAATAAATGCCAACAACAATTCTGGGATCGATATCGATACCGTCAAGAAAATATATTTGGGGAAAGTAAAAGCATTTCCCGATGGAAGTCGCGCAATTCCCCTTACCTTCGAACAAGGTAATAATATCAGAGACGCTTTTAATAATAATGTGCTTGGAAAATCTGAATCACAATACTCTGCATTCTGGTCGAAGCTTGTGTTTACTGGCAGAGGCACACCACCTGAAATGATAGCAACTGAGGATGAGATGTTAAATCTCGTCGCGACCAACCCCAATACCATAGGTTTTGTGGATGAAGGTAAAGTTGATGGCACGGTAAAAGTTGTTGGTACATTTTAGGGCCTGCTGTTGTTTAATATTCAGCAAAGACCAACAAGCCCTGGTTATTTAAACTAGGAACAATTGGCGACGCCTTGTCTAAATGCGTCGCCCTTTTTAGGCGTCTAGCTTCAATCAGGAAGTGTCGAAAGATAGTTAATGTTTGCAAAAGCCATTATGACATCTTTGGCGAAGTCGACCCTAGGATGACGAAGCGCTCCCTTTTTCCACACTAAATAAACATCATTTTCTGGGCCTGGCTTGCCCAGCGCGACCAATTCGCCTTTTGCAATACCTTCTTTACATAAGTAGTCAGGCAAAACGGAATAACCAATTCCCGCTTTGATAATACTACTTATTGCTCTTATATCGGGGCAAACAGCCGCGACAGGCGACTCACACGCGGCATTAAATACCTCCGAAAAGTATCGCCGAACAAGCGGTAACTGTTCATCATACGTCACTACTTTATGTTGGTTGAGTAGCGCTGCCGATATTTCTCTTTCTCCCAGCAACTTTCCCTGCACACGGTTCATCACTAAGATTAAACGCTCTTTATCCAACTTCTGATATTCATACATCGCGTCAGTTGGCTCAGAGGCGGTAATGGCAAGCTCCGCTACATCGTTCTCCAACAAATGATAAATATTACTTTTGTTGCCGGTATGGATCACTAAATTCACTTTATCGGCCTGAAGCAAGTTAGCGAGTGCCGGACCTGCCACCAGACTGAGGTACTCCGCAGGGCCTGCAAGGTGTAACGTGCCGTGATCGGTGGAAGCACGACTGCGAATAGAAGCCACTTTCTGCTCTAACGTATCAATGTGACTGGCGACCTGCAGCGCCAAGTCATCTGCGATAGCCGTTGGCTCAACGCCTCTCGCTTTTCTTACGAACAACTCTTTACCGACAATATTCTCCATGGCTTGTATGTGAGAAGTGACCGCTGGCTGAGACATATGAAGGCGAGCTGCAGCACGTGTAATGTTGCCGCTTCGATAAACTTCTACAAAGGTTTTTAACTGTGTTAAGTAAGACACAATCCCTACCCATCAGATTTTTGATGACTCATCACAATTTATCTGACTTCTCGATGTAAGCCAACCTCTCTAAGATACACGCACTTTCTAATGCGACAGGAGCTGCACATGAAATCAGCATCATCAATTTTATCGCTCGCCATTATTGCGGGTTTATCACAGTCGGCCTATGCGGCAGACGTTAAAGCTGCGAATACCAGTAAAGGCGAAATACTTGTACTACTTTCAAGTGAAAATGTAATGCAGCTTGCAGATGGCAAAACAGAGCCTACAGGCTATTACCTTAACGAGTTTGGGGTGCCGGCAAAAGCATTGGTAGACGCAGGCTACAAACTGGTATTGGCCACGCCAAAAGGCAATGCGCCATCTGTAGATAAAAAGTCAGTAATACCGCAATACTTTGATGGCGGCGAATCGCAAATGCGAGACATTCAAACGTTTGTAGCGTCAATAGAAGGCATTGATGACACGCTGTCATTGAGCGAAGTGATTGGACAAGGGCTGGAAGAGTTTGAAGGCGTATTCATTCCAGGCGGTCACGCACCGCTTATCGACCTGGCAAACAATCCTCAAGTGGGTGAAATTTTGTCTCACTTTCACAGTGAAGGAAAACCTACTGCCGCTATCTGCCATGGCCCAATCGCCTTACTTTCTGGGCAATCTAACCCGCAGGCATTTGAACTGGCATTGAAATCCGGTGAGCAAGCCTCATCTGAGAGTTGGATTTATGATGGCTACAAAATGACAATCTTCTCCACACCGGAAGAGGCCTATTTTGAAAGCACGTTAAACGACGCAACGTTATTGTACTACCCAGCAGACGCCATGGCGCAAGCGGGTGGCAAGATGGAATTCAAGGAAATGTGGGCGCCTAATGTAGTAGTAGACCGTGAGCTTATTACAGGCCAAAACCCGTTTTCTGATGAACTGTTAGCTGAAAAGCTTTTACAACAGTTAAATTCACAATCTAATTAAGGACAGGCAACACTATGCTTAATTTTACGTTTAAGAATCAAACCGAAATTTTGTTCGGCAAAGGGCAACTAAGTGAAGTGTCTTCACGTTTGCCGAAACAAGCAAAAGTCCTCTTCCTCTACGGTGGCGGCTCAATTAAGAAAAATGGTATTTACGATAAAGTAACGACTGCACTAGCAGGTGCTGAAGTTATTGAATTTCAGGGTGTTGAACCAAACCCAGAATTTGAAACACTGATGAAAGCTGTGAATGTCGCCCGTGAAAATGACGTGAACTTCATTCTTGCGGTTGGCGGTGGAAGTGTTATTGATGGCGCGAAATTTGTAGCTGCTGCCGTTAACTTTGCAGGCGATCCGTGGGACATACTTGTTAAAGGTGCAGCATTTGAAAATCCATTACCTATTGGCGCAGTACTTACTTTACCTGCGACAGGGTCTGAGAGTAACGGTAACTCGGTAGTAAACAGAAAAGAAACGTCGCAAAAACGCGCGTTTTCTTCTGAAACAGTTCAGCCTGTTTTTGCCGTACTTGATCCTGAGTTCACCTATTCACTTCCACCACGTCAAGTATCGAACGGCGTGGTTGATGCTTTTGTTCACGTGATTGAGCAATACCTTACCTACCCTGTAAACGCACCGCTTCAAGACCGCTTTGCAGAAGGAATTTTACAAACCTTAGTTCAAGAAGGTCCTAAAGCGTTAGCGACGCCTGAAGATTACGATGTGCGTGCAAACGTAATGTGGTCAGCAACAATGGCGCTTAACGGATTAATAGGTAAAGGTGTACCGCAAGACTGGGGCACACATATGATAGGTCACGAACTTACTGCGTTACACGGTTTAGATCACGCCGTGACCTTAGCAATTGTTCTACCGTCGTTAATGTTCGTGCAGCGTGACAAAAAGCAGGAAAAAATTCTGCAGCTAGGTGAGCGCGTGTTTGGCATTCAGGAAAATGACAAAGAAAAGGCCATCGACTTAACCATAAAAGCGGTTCAGGACTTTTTTGAAACTATGCAGGTTAAAACCCGCCTGTCAGACCACAACATTGAAAAGTCTGCCATTGATGGGCTAATCGAAAACCTTGAACGCAACGGCTTAACAGCGCTTGGCGAGCATGGTGACATCAACCTTGCTAAAGCCCGTGAAATTCTAACTCTTGCGGCATAACCCCTAGATTTTAAAGCACTCAGCCTTCGCTGAGTGCTTTTGTGTTTATTTAAAAAGAGAGAAATATGACTGCATTATTTGAACAATTTTCGTTAAAAGACGTGACGCTTCGCAATCGTATTGCTGTGCCTCCTATGTGCCAATACTCTGCAGAAGATGGGTTTACAAACCAGTGGCATGAAGCAAACTACCAGTCATTTGCCCGAGGCGGTGCTGGATTGGTTATCGTTGAGGCAACCGCCGTCTCGCCAGAAGGACGCATCACGCCAAATTGCTTAGGTATTTGGAAAGATGAACACGTTAGTGGCTTAAAAAATGTTGCTGATCGTATAAAAAGCCAAGGCGCTGTTGCTGGAATTCAAATTGCACATGCCGGGCGCAAAGCGAGTGCTAACCGCCCTTGGGAAGGCGATGACCACATTCAGCCAAGTGAAGAAAAAGGATGGCAGCCTATTGGACCTTCGGCAGAAGCCTTTGGGGCACACTTACCTGTTACGCCTACAGAAATGACCAAAGCCGATATTGAGCGCGTTAAGAGTGACTTTGTGAAAGGTGCCCAGCGCGCGCTTGAAGCTGGATTCGAGTGGCTTGAACTGCATTTTGCCCATGGTTATTTGGCTCAAAGCTTTTTCTCGAAGCACGCCAATAAGCGTACCGACGAATACGGCGGTGATGCGCAAGGCCGTGGTCGATTCTTACTTGAAACACTGAGCGCAGTGCGCGCGGTTTGGCCTGAAAACCTACCGCTTACCGTACGCTTTGGCGTTATCGAATACGATGGTGATGACGAACAGACGTTAAGCGAGTCTATCGAACTTGTAAAACAGTTCAAAGAAATTGGTACTGATTTCGTTAGCGTTAGCGTTGGCTTTAACACGCCTGATGCGAATATTCCTTGGGGCCCGGCTTTCCTTGCTCCAATTGCGAAAAAGGTACGTGATGAAGCCGGGATCCCGGTTGCTACAGCTTGGGGAGTAGACACACCAGAGCTCGCCAACGATACCATTGAAAACCAACAACTTGACGTTGTTATGGTAGGTAGAATGCATCTTACTAACCCACACTGGTCTTACTTTGCAGCGAAAAAGCTAGGCGTTGAAAAACCATCTTGGGTAATGCCTGCACCATATGCACACTGGTTGGAGCGTTACGCACCATCAGACGAAAGGTAGTTATTGACTTTACAGGCAGCAGTGCTTTCGAGCACTGCTGTGTTTTTCCTCGTCTTTTGCCAATAACGTATAACGTTGCGTCTCTGCACTTGCTTTTTTCCAAGTTAGGTTTAAGGTTGCTATAAACCTCCTTCAAGATTTGGAAGAATGCAGGTTAAAGATTTTTTTTCCTCATCAGCAAAGCTTGCTGATCTAACGTCACTCCGAAGGCGCCGTGTCATTCAAATAAGCGCGGTAACAGGCTTCGGGCTTTTCGCTTCGTCTCTGGTCGCGAGAGGCATAACTTTTGATATCTTTTTACTGGGCTTGTTCTCATTAATCGTCACTGGCTCGCTCGCATACAAGTATTACGTTACCACCAGCAGTTACCTACTTTTAGGCGCTATGTCGTCAATGCTGTTTGCCCTATCCGCAACAGGTGCAGGCGTATTTGATATCGCCATGATTGGCTACCCTGGCGTCATCATATTTGCGGCTTTATTAGGTGGAATTGCCCTATTTGGCACCGTTTTATCTTTAGTGCTTCTACAGTGCATTACGCTTACGTGGTTGATAATGCACGATGTGGTTACACCAAACCCGCCTATTTTGAGCTGGTCTCATGTGCTTTTCATCATGGTTATTTACGTTATTACGGGCTTCAGCGTTTTTATTTTGATACAGGATATTCGTCGGCTTATGCAGTCACTGCAGCAAGAGGTGTCTAAAGTTGAGCAAAATAGAGCACATATCCAGCACTTAGCACATCACGATCCGCTCACAAACTTGCCAAATAGGATTTTGGGCGAGCGACTTTTCAACGAAAAGCTACGCGAGAGTGAAGAAAAAGGGCTTCAGCTCGCGCTGCTGTTTATAGACTTAGACAACTTTAAACCCGTGAATGACGCTCTTGGCCATGCTGCGGGCGATCGGTTTCTTCAAAAAATATCTCAAACCATCACCGACCACCTATCCACAAAGCAAAGTTTAATACGCTTCGGTGGCGATGAGTTTATTGTGTTGGCGCCAGAAATATCAGACAAATCTGAAATCGATGACTTATGCAAGAACTTAATTACATGGTGTTCGAACGAATTCGAAGTGCTGCAAACCAAAGTGGTAGTATCGGGTTCAATTGGTGTAGCACAAGCGCCTTATGACGGAATTAAATTTAAACAGCTGTGCCGAAAAGCTGATATTGCCATGTACGAAGCGAAACGCAACGGTAGAAATAGATACGAATACTATGACGTTCGCTTTGACGAAGAAAACGATGAAAAATTCACACTTATTCAGCGTTTGCGCCCGGCTGTACAGGCCAATGAATTCGAGGTGTACTACCAACCGTTGATAGACCTTGCCTCTAACGAGGTTCAAGCAGTAGAGGCGCTTTTAAGATGGCCTCAGAAAGACGGATCAATGATATTCCCCGACAAGTTCATACCTTTAGCGGAAAGCAGTGGCCTGATCATCCCTCTTGGTGCGTGGGTGTTAAACCAGGCTTGTGAATTTTGCGCTAAACAGCATGAAAACGGTCATACAAATCTTACGGTTGCCGTAAACTTATCCTTCGCACAATTCAAAGATGGTACGCTCCCTGCGGTCGTTGAGCAGGCCTTGCAAAATTCACAATTAGCACCGCAATTTTTAGAGCTGGAGCTAACTGAAACCATACTCGCGGATGAAAATGGCACCACTGGCGAACAACTCGAAGCGATTAAATCGTTAGGCGTGCACTTTGCTATTGATGATTTTGGTACCGGTTACTCTAATTTAAATTATCTACAGACATTTAGCGCTCGCAAACTCAAAATAGACCGCATTTTTATCAACACCTTGGGCATTGGGGAAAACGACGCACCTTTAGTTGCAGCAATTATCAGCATTGCCGACAGCCTTGGCATGAAAGCGGTAGCTGAAGGTATTGAAAGTAAACCCGCTTTAGAAAAGCTAATAAAAATGGGATGTGACTTGGGGCAAGGCTATTATTGGAGCAAGCCACTCCCCGCGCCCGAGATAGAACGATTTTTAAGTAATCATCTAACAAAGTAACCACTTACACTAAAAATTCGGAAATGTTCCGTTGTGAAGGCACCGTTTTAGAAGCTCATGATATTTCAAACGGACATTTTCATGCCGATGGCTTAACGCAGCATTGGATTACTGAAAAAATAACAATCTGCCTAAATCGAAAAACGCTAAAACCCGTGATACGTCACAAACTCTTCGTTGTCTGCGCGAGTTGAGCGAACCTCGTTTGCAGCGAACTCTGGGTCTGGATAGCCCAAGGCTATGCAAATCATAATGGCCTCATCATCAGGGATGTTAGCGTGCTTGTGTACTACATCGGACTGCATAATGCCCTGACCATTGATAACACAACCAAGCCCTAAGTCCCATGCAGCTAGCACAATGCCATACGCCAGCGCCCCTAAACCAAACTGGGTGATCCCTGCTGGCTCTAAAGACTTGTCATAGGTAAGCACCAAAGAAACGGGTGCATCAAACTGCCTAAAGCCGCGCATCATCCAATCCATACGCTTTTCCTTGTCTTCTCGGGTTATTCCCATTACGTCAAACAGCTGTATGGCTACATCAATTTGACGCTGACGGTGAATCCCCTCGTAGTCCTCTTTGTAGGGAAAGTCTCGAACGTGCGGTTTACCTTCAAGTGTATTTTTGGTGTTGCCTTCACGAATTTTATCAAGCACGTCGCCTGTTACTGCATGAATTTTCCAGGTTTGCGTGTTATAGGACGATGGCGCCCACTTCGCTGCGTTGATAATCGCGTCTACTGTTTCCTTAGTAACAGGCTGTTTAGTGAACCCTCTAACACTCTTTCTTGATGCTGCAAACTCGGCAAAATTCATACACTTCCTTAAACGCGGTAATTGAACTTGTTAAGTTAGAGTAAACACGACGAGTTTGCTCTTCAATAGGTGGCAAACCTAATTCAGATTGTTTGTTTTTATAGATATATATAGAAGTTTGTAAACCCTTTCATTTAGCAGTGCGTAGCAAAAGCATGTCATGAGTCAGGCACACATGATGTTTATGGAAGTTTGGCTTTCAAAAAAAGCATACGAAAGGAGTTTTATAATGGCTAAGAAACCGCAATTAACCACGTCGGCAGGCGCCCCCGTAGTAAGTAACGAAACCACTAAAACAGCAGGAGAGCGCGGCCCCACCCTCTTACAAGATTATCAACTCATTGAAAAGTTAGCGCATCAAAACCGCGAACGAATTCCAGAACGTGTCGTTCACGCGAAAGGCTGGGGTGCACAGGGCACATTTACGGTCACGCACGACATTACCGATTACACATGCGCTGACTTATTCTCAGAAGTGGGTAAACAAACTGAAGTATTAAGCCGGTGGTCTACGGTAGCGGGAGAATCAGGCGCAGCTGATACCGAGCGTGACGTGCGAGGCTTTAGTTTGAAGTTTTACACACAACAAGGCAACTGGGATATGGTAGGTAATAATACTCCTATCTTCTTCATTCGTGACGGATACAAGTTCCCTGACTTCATTCGTACGCAAAAACGTCATCCGAAAACTAACCTGCGCTCACCAGAAGCCATGTTCGACTTTTGGGCTGCACAGCCAGAAAGCGTGCACCAAGTTACCATTTTAATGTCAGACCGTGGTATTCCGGTGTCACCTATGCACATGAACGGCTATGGCAGCCACACTTTCAGCATGTGGAATAAGGAAGGCAAGCGTCATTGGGTGAAGTTCCATTTCAAAACTCAACAAGGCATTAAAAACTACACCAATGAAACGTCTGAAAAAATCATTGGAAGCACTCGGGAAAAGTATCAGGAAGAGCTATATAACGCCATTGAAGAAGGCAATTTCCCAAAATGGACAATGTACATTCAGGCCATGCCAGAAGAGGAAGCAGGACAACAAAGCTATAACCCGTTCGACCTAACCAAGGTGTGGCCGCACGATGACTATCCGCTTATTGAAGTTGGCGAACTGGAAATGAACAGAAATCCAGAAAACTACTTTCAAATGATAGAAAACGCAGCATTCAGTCCGTCAAATGTTGTCCCTGGTATTGGCTTTAGCCCTGACAAAATGCTTCAGGCTCGCATATTTTCTTATGCTGATGCCCATCGCTATCGTTTGGGCACACACTATGAAGCACTCCCCGCTAACGCGCCGAAAAATAGCAAGGTAAACCACTATCACAAAGACGGCGCGATGCGCTTCTTTACCAATGATTTTGGTAACCCTGACGCCTACTATGAGCCCAATCAATACGAAGGGCCGGTGGCTGACTTTTCAGTGAAAGAGCCTCCGCTTCGCATTGATGGAGACGCTGATAGATATCATCAAGATGAAGCAGATGTGGATTACGTGCAGCCGCGAAAACTGTATGAGATGTTTTCTGATGATCAAAAAGAACGGCTGTATAAAAACTACGCTGCCGCAATGGGCCCGTGCTCAGATAGCGTAAAAGAGCGTTGGTACGCCGTGCTAGAAAAGGTACATCCAGACTACGCCGCAGGCGTACGAAATGCGGTAGAAAGCTTAGATACCGACGTAAATACGGTACCGATTACTGAAAATACCCCTATCGAAGATAGCTAAACGCTATTGTTGTAAGGTATTGCGGCCCAGCAGTTTTCTCTTACTGGAATCTGCTGGGCTCCACAATTTAACAAACATGGCATATTTTTAATACTTGCCTAAAACACATCTAACTGATGATAAAGAGACTTCTGTCATCAAAATATGTTCATTGAACTTTAGAACAAAACTTGTCGAGTAAGTTTGCGAGATTGAAAATTGTGGCTTACGTTTAATGTATCTAAACGTTTATAGCGCTATGTATGTCGTTATTTAAGAAGTCAAAAACAGAACAATCCACCTCTCGCCAAGCTCCATGGAAAATAGCCATAATCGATGATGAAGAAGGCGTTCATGAGGTCACTAAACTCACTCTGCGGAAATTTAATTTCGAAAAACGCGGGGTTGAATTTCTATCAGCTCACAGTGGCGCTGAAGGCCTAGCACTTTTCAAAGCAAATCCAGACATCGCTCTCGCTTTCGTTGATGTGGTGATGGAAACTGACGATGCGGGTTTGAATTTGGTTGATGCCATTCGCAACGAGCTCAATAACCATACCGCCCGCCTTATTCTGCGAACTGGTCAACCTGGTCAGGCGCCGGAAGAAGAGGTAATCAGGCGTTACGACATAAACGACTACAAAGCCAAAACTGAATTATCATCGCTTAAACTTAAGTCTTGTGTGTACACAGCAATAAGGTCGTATCGGGATATTCAGACTATTGAGCAAGGTAAGCGCGGTATGGAAGACGTTTTAAAATCCTCGTCTTCCGTTTTAGCAAGCCAGTCTTTAGCCCAATTTGGCACCGCAGTGCTGAAACAGACACTTACACTGCTTAACCTAAACAACTCTGTACTCTACTTGTCTACTCAGCACACCGACTTATATGGCGATACGACCATGACGGTGCTAGGCGCCAGCGGCGACCTAGTTGGATTATGCGAACCTGGAATTTCTAGCCGAATTCCTGAAACCATCGAAGAAGAAATCAAACAAGTCTTAGAAAACAAAAGTCACTATCAGTCTAAAGATTTATTCATCGGCTACTACCCTACTGGAGAAGATAGCCACAACATTTTGTATGTTAAATTAGATCATCCACTGGATGCTCTGCAGCGCAAGACCTTAGAGATGTTTGCCTCTAATGTGGCGGTAATATTCCAAAATCTCACGCAAAAAGAAGACATACAAAAAACCCAAAAAGAACTCATTATGGTGCTTAGCGACGCAATCGAAATGCGAAGTAAAGAGACCGGTGGTCATGTGAGAAGGGTCATTCTTATGACCGAATTTCTCTCTGAAAAGCTTCACATGAGCCGAGAGTTTATTGAGACCATACGGTATTCAGCCGCACTTCATGACGTGGGTAAAATTAGCATCCCTGAAACTATTTTACATAAGCCGGGCAAACTCGACCCCGAAGAATGGGAGATCATGAAGACCCATGCACAAAAAGGCTACGAGCTACTTGCGGGATCTGATCGCATCGTTGCTAAAATGGGCGCCATCATTGCGAAAACGCATCATGAGCGGTGGGATGGTCAAGGTTACCCTGAAGGATTAGCTGGAGACGACATTCCCGTGGAGGGTCGTATTATGGCAATTGTCGACGTTGTCGACGCATTGCTATCTAAGCGCTGCTATAAACCGGCATGGAGTCCTGAGGAAGTAAAAACCTATCTTCATGAGAATTCCGGGAAACAATTCGATCCGCTAATCACCCACATTATGATAGAGCACTTCGACAGGATCCTTGAAATCCGAGCCACAGAACCGGACGAAGATGAATGAAAGAATCGCTAGAACTAATCTTATTACGCGTTAGCCAAAGCGCAGATATTGATAAAGGTGAATTAGACGTTGCTTCTAGACTTATTATCAACTCGGTGTGTGAGGGTTTGCAAATTACTCGAGCTGGCATTTGGTTGTATGATGAAATGCAAACACTGGTACAGTGCACATTGCTCATTGATAAGGGTAATGACCTGGACCACGAAAGCTTAGTGCTTACCCGGAAAGACTTTCCTCATTATTTCGAGGCGCTAGATTCAGAGAGAACCATTGCGGCCCACGACGCATTAACAGATGTTGCAACATTTGAATTTGCAGAAGTGTATTTAACGCCGCTTGGGATTAGCTCTATGCTTGATGTCCCTATTCGCCACCGCGGCAAAATGATTGGGATAATTTGCTGTGAACATCAAGGCAAAGCCCGTGAATGGCATGCCGATGAAGTTGTATTTGCGGCGTCACTGGCAGACCTTTACGGGCGTGCAGTGAGTGCAAATGAGCGCGCAGATTACGAGCAGAGGCTAATTGAGGCCAACCAAACCCTTGAGCAAAAAGTAATAGACCGCACGGCTGAACTTGAGGCCGCACAAGAAAAGCTCGTCGAGTCAGAAAAAATGGCGGCGTTAGGAAATCTAGTCGCAGGCATTGCTCACGAAGTTAATACGCCGTTAGGCATTGCACTCACCTCCGTCAGTAACTGCAAAGAAGAACTAAAAGACATCTATCGAGACTTCGAAAACGATGAATTAACCGAGCAGGGTTTTAAAGACTTCGAAGCTATTTGCTCTGAAGGGCTAAACTTGGCTGAAACGAGCCTGATGCGGGCAGCGAATTTAGTACAAGACTTTAAGCGCACTTCTGCTGACCAAACGTCGTTAGAAATAGAAGAAATTGCATTAGACGAATATATCCCTAGAGTCTGTAACCCTTTAAAACCCATGCTTCGCAAAGAACAAGTTGAGCTAAGCATAGACGTTACGCCCAATTTGGTGATAACCACCTGTCCCGGCATTATTGCCCAATTGCTAACAAATTTAATATCGAATGCTCAGCGTCACGCTTTTGGTCCATCGGTAAATAACGACGTGAATAGAGTGAGTGTGAGCTGCAGTAAAAATGTCAAAGGCATTGTGATTAGCGTACAAGACAATGGCAAAGGTATACCAGAGGCGCTTCACAAGAAGGTATTCGAGCCATTTTACACCACAGCTCGTGATAAAGGCGGTACAGGGCTGGGCCTAAATATTTTATACAACTTAGTACGACAAAAATTTAACGGTGAGATTGACTTAACATCAACCCCTGGAGAGGGAACGAAAGTAACCGTCTGTATTCCGGTTGAAGACTAGCGTGCCTCTCATTTTCCACTACCTATACCCTGCGTTATAAATTCCCTGTGCAGCGCGCGACATTATTAAAATGTCGCCCTCACGACAGACCTGAAATCAAAGGCTGGGCAAGCTAAATACAAAAACATAACAAGGCATGTAGAAATGCAACTTTCACATTGGCGAAGTTCCGGCCACTTTTTAAACGTCGACGGTCAGCAAGTTTTTTATAAAACAGAAGGCACGGGACCAGTACTATTACTCATTCACGGATACCCCACCGCAAGTTTTGATTGGGCTAAAATATGGCCAGCACTTACAAACAAGTATCAATGCGTGACGCTCGATATGCCGGGGTTTGGTTTTAGCGATAAGTCACCAAAAAAATACTTAATTAAAGGCAAGCAGACACGATAAGTGAGGTAATAAGGCATTTAGGTATCACAAGTGCCCATGTTCTAGCTCATGATTACGGTGATACGATTGCGCAAGAAATGATGGCGCAGCAACTGGAAAACGACCTTGCCTTTCGCATCGAATCGCTGCACTTACTTAACGGTGGACTTTTTCCTGAGACACATCGTGCTCTGCCCATTCAAAAGCTGCTGCTCTCTCCAATTGGTGGTTTACTCATTCGCTTTTTAAACAAAAATGCAATTCGAAAAAGCATGAACAACATATTTGGCCCAAACACACCTCCTTCAGATCAAGACATCAATGATTTTTGGATACTTATCAGTACAAATAATGGTCACCAACACATGCACTTGCTTTTGGACTATATGAAGCAGCGTAAACAATACCGAGAGCGCTGGGTAAGTGCACTGCAAAATGCCAATGCCCCTCTTCGACTAACCGTAGGTATGGCTGATCCAATCTCTGGCGCGCATATGGTGGCGCGGTACAAACAACTCATTCCTAATGCAGACGTAATTGAGCTCGATCAAATTGGGCACTATCCGCAAATTGAAAGTGCTGAAGCCGTGGTGAACTCTATAACAAGCTTTTTAGGTCGCTACGCTAATTAAACGTGAAACTTTGTTTTGATACAGCACGCGACAGGGGTAATATAAAGCTTCACTGATTTAACTCTAGACTCGCAACCAACGTTTATGGACGCTTCAACCAACAACGAAATTATTCCTGCCGCTAGCTTTAAGCAGATTGATATTGGTTTCGTGACCCCTGCTGCTTCCATAAAACGGTTTGTACAATGCATATGGGTGATTGATAACCCAGAAGGCTCAGCTACAACCCTAAACGAAAAATTTTATCCCGATGCAGGTGCTAGTTTGACTTTCTATCTCGATCAAACTAACTGTGAAGCACAATTATTTTACCATACTCAGGTCTGCGCCATGCCGTGGGAACTGGCTTGCAGACAAATAAGTGTAAGATTTAGGCCCGGTGCCTTGAAATATTTGTTCGGTTTAACCTTTGATGACAGTAAAAACCAACAGATCGACATCGCGTTGGCTATGGTTAAGCAGCGTGATTCCTATCAACGACTGCAAGCCTATCTTATTGGAAAAACTATTAGCCAGCAGTGCTTAGCAATACAGCACTGGCTGATTGAGCTAGCAGAAAATACTGATGGAGCCTTTCAGAAATGGGAGCGCATGCTTTATCAGTCAATGAATTTACTGGTGCCCCCACAACATCTTGCCGATCAGTTCGGCGTCAGCCGAAGAACGCTGGAGCGCCAATTTCGCACGAACTTTGGTTTCTCGCCAAACAAACTGTATCAATTTGCTCAAATACGCCATGCACGATCGTTATTAACCTCAAATTCTGAAGCGCTGAGCCACGTCGCCTTGGCATGTGGTTACTTCGACCAAGCGCACTTTACGCATTCGTTTAGTGATTTCGCGCTGGAAACGCCCCTTCAGTATAGAAAGCGAAAGTTGTCGCAAATTTACAATTAAGCATTTTGCTTAGACTTTATAGTTCTCCGCAGTTTAAAGGAGATCACTATGAAAAAACGTATTACACAATCTGAGCTATATTCTGAATATCCCCATATTCTTGAACACCTCACAGGCTTAGTTAAGCCATCTTTCAAAAGTACTTTAAGTCATAAACTCATACATTTAGTTAAGCTTCGTGCGTCACAAATTAATCAGTGCGGCTTCTGCCAACACATGCACGCCGAAGAAGCGAGAGTGTCTGATGAAAATCAGTCAAGGCTTGATGTATTGTCTGCATGGAGAGAGCTAGATTGTTTCAGTTTTGAAGAGAGAACAGCATTAGCGTGGACGGAAGCGTTAACGCTTATCCACTCTTCCACTATTACTGAAGAAATGTATAACAGTGTAGAAAGCACCTTCGGAAAAAAAGGGCTGATAGAACTCACGTCTATTATTCTTCAAATTAATAGCTGGAACCGTATTTCAGTAAGCCTTCAGTTTCAACCTTCTATTTAGTAGTAAGGAAGACGTGAAAATGACTATCATGAAACAAGTACAAAATAACAAATTGGGTGTAGCCGCCTGCTTGTGCTTTTTTTGGGGAAGTACCCTTTTCTTGCCAGCCTTCAGCAAATTTGCAACCGCTGGAGTATGGTTATTTATGGCGGGTTCTCTATTGATGCTTTTCGACATCTTGAGCATTAAAACCAACTAGGCTTTGCGCTAATAATGTTTAAGAGTGTATATACAAGTATGCACTCTTTTATTGAGCTAAATTTACTGCTGTATATTGGTACAAGAAAAGTGAGTTTCGATTTTACTTTGATATATATGGCATAAGCCATTGAATGGGGAGAGAGAAGTTGGTCGGTGTGAGAGGATTTGAACCTCCGACCCCTGACACCCGATGAAATAAGAAGAATTCTATACAAACCCTTTTAGTATCATTACCTTACGTGATTATTTTAAGCTGTAAATCAAATAGAAAACAAGACAAAAACGGAAAATAGATCTCTTTTCGGAACAGTAACTTATAAAAAAGTGACCACTGTATAAGGGGACGCAAAATTGATGAGCTTAATCGGCGGTTTTAAGTCAGTGTCTTTATAACCTCAAAGGCATAATTTATCTGATCAATAGAAATAGGTAGATCTGACAAAAACCCATACAAGTCGTTTATAACTTGGTTTTGTTCTGATGCTTTTTCCAATGCAGACTCAACAACACTACTTACGCTTGGGCGGCCATCATCGGAATTGTTATGCTGTTTTATCAACTCAAGTGCTGCAGAGGGCAATACTGAAGCTTCGACTTTAAACTGGGGTGGTCTAATTTTTATTGACGCGCTGGCATTAGGCATTGATTAATCCTTTAATTTGAACACCTATATTTAAAGGGGTAGAGGATGATTTACAAGTCCTCTCGACACAATTTTATAAAATACTAAACCCACTCCCACGTTAACTCCTCTTTTTCCATTGCTATTTTATGCTGAGAGAAGGTTGTGACCACCCTTTTCAGGTTTCTAGTAAGCAAATAAGCCGCGAATTTTCAAATCTGAGGGATATGCTAGGCATTTGTGCCGAATTATCCAAGGAGCAGCTCGCTACTTTCCATGAGATCCGCGCATTATCTATTCACTTGTTTGATAAAGCTGGCGTTGACCCGCAATCAAGAGCGGCACATAGTGACGCTAAATCTACGAAAATATACAAAGAAAATAATGTTGAATGGGTGAGAGTACCAGCAGCAGAGTTAAAAATTGGATGATCACATAGCCTGATCCGAAATACTGTATAAGGGGACGCTAAGAAGTGGGGTTTGCTTCAAAGCTAGATAGATTGGTCGGTGTGAGAGGATTTGAACCTCCGACCCCTGACACCCCATTTGTGGTATCGGACTTTAGATGAACTCTACAAACAAACGTTAAATCAATAACTTAAGCGCAACAGCAAACCCAAAAAGCAACTCAAAATCTGTAAAACCCAAAAAAACAACAAATGACGCAAAAACAATAAGTTAAAGAATCTAAACTACTGTATTTTGTGACACTAGTTTACCGTATTTTTGACACAAAAAAGCCGCCATTTGCGGCGGCTATTAGTATTAAAGAGTAACGGTGGATGGAGGTACTCGTTTGAATTTTTCATGGCCTTCCTTGTAGTGCTGAGTCATCCCTAAATCTGAATGTGCTGCACGATTCATCGTATTTTCCTCTTCCTTAGCCTGTTGGTCATGAAGATAAATTGCGATAGAGCGAATCTCGTGGAAGCCAGGACGATCTCTTCTTACTTCGATATCAAGATAAAGTTCCATATCATCTCGTAATTTTGAGAATTGTTTGCTTAGGTAACGAGGAGTCAACTGCCAAGGATGTTCAAAATCACTCGAATAATTGACTTTGTGATAGCGCTTTTTACGGTGAACAATGTATGGGCAGCTTGGCTCTGTACCTTTAACAAAAACCTCACCTAAATCTTGCACCGAAGCCTCAATCGTAGCCATCATTTCGTTAGTAATTGGAATCTCAACTCTTGAAGCCGCACTATGTTGATTCTTCTCTCTGGAAATCCACATCATTCCATGCACAAGAAGTTCGTCAGGAGTACCTTGGTTTGGCTCTAGATAAGCTCCACTTTCAACACAGTAGACCTTTGGACTCGAAAAATAATGACAATCTGAGTATTTCAGGTTCACAATCTCATTAACCGCGTGACAAGTTTGAAGTGATAGCATTATTGCGGTTCTTAGAAATGGCTCAGCTTTGTCTGCCATCATCATGAGCGCATACTTGGAGATACGAATGGGCGTTTTTGATTTAGCCTTTTTTGACTTCTTCTTGAGCTTTTTGTCGTTAGCGCAATTTCGCTCCATGTAGCTCATATCTGTAAACTCAGCAAACACGGCTCTTAGAAAGAGAATTTTTCTATTACGGACGTTAAAGGACGCTCCTGAATGATACTCATCTAAATACTCATTAACATCCTCTAGGGTAATTTCTTTCGTGTAATAATCCGCGAAGAAGTTGATGAAGCGCTCACAATCATTGTCAAACGTATTCAGTGTACTTTGCGATTTACCTTCGTTTTCTTCGTCGAGGTTTTGCTTTACCTTTTGCCACACTTGATGAACCCGCACGTTGTACTTATCTGCGCGATATTTCAAGGCTTCAGCACTGTTACGATGTGTTTCGTTGAACTCGATAACAGATTGCTTAATATCAGCAAGCTTAAACTCAGCAGGAAAGTAAGTGTCCTTGCCCACAGCATTGCGATAAAAGTAGCGAGTCACACCGCGCAAGGGGCGAGTATAAAGGCCCAATGGCAAGTCTGTATTTTCGAGTTTACGTTTGCGTCCCATTTGTTTTAAACCCATTAGTTAGCCCCCATGAGCATGTTGAAACACTCGTCTTTAGGGGTTATATATGTCATTGACTCACGAGTATCATCAACGTGAACCATCCAGATACCACCACGCTTGGCACCTTTCAGCTCGCCGTTCTTAATCCAGTTGATGACTGTTTGAGATGAAACAGGATCATCAGCCAAATATTCGTTGATGTACTTAGCGACACGGATTTTTTTCATACAGCACTTTGCCTTTCTTGTTGAACTGAGAAGATGCTATAAAAAAAATCTAAATTTCCGATGCGAATTTACGTGGTTTTGTGTATCCGAGCGCTATATGCATGAATAATTTGGGAAAACTCTTCAAGAATTTTTTTATATTTTTTTACATCCAGTCATCATCAATAAATCCGCTATCGAAACTGACAATAAGATCATCATCGAAAGAGCTTACAGTCTCCGTTGAAGTTAAGAAGTCTAGTTCTGAGTCAAAAGTGTGGTTACTTTCCGACATCGCTAGCGGAGCTATACTTTCTGTCTCCTCCGAAGGCCCATCCCCCAGCACATAGCCGCAAACATCAATAACACTTTTTCTAATAAGTGGTAATCCAGAACCAGGGTTAATCATTGGCGTATCGATTTCATCCTCTATTAACTCGGGGTGTTCTGACTCAAGGTCGCAATGATCAAAGAGTTTGTGACTTAGTAAGCTCATTTTCTTTCCTTTGGTAGATGAAGTATCTAAATCGAACTTAAGGAAATTTTTCTCGGTTACAACTTATTTGTTATCTCGATTAAGCAGAACGGAGCACGCCCAAATTTCTCCTGACCTGAAACTAGTTAGCTGTGAGGTCAGACAGATAAGGAGGAGACATATGCAAAACGAACACAGATACCTCAAAGAAGTCCTTAGTTGGATAACAGATTGGTGTTTGATCATCGGGGATGTGTTATTCGCGGTCTGGATAATTCAGCTGGTAACCCAGTTTGAAGCGCATCCAAGCTATCCATTCTTGGGTCTGAAAGGCTGGGTGATTATTTTCAGTATTTATGTGGTGGGACTAGTGAGTGACATAATCAACAGGCGATATTTGCCATAAAATCTTACTGGAGCACCGAAACGGTGCTCTTTTTTAGTGATAAGAAACAGAGCTGTATTCTCTTGAATTGGCTAAAGCTGTTCTTGAAATTTAATTTCAGGTGTGGTGAATATCGATTTACAGCTGGAAGAAAATAGCTGCAACTTGCTAGTTTAGTTAGAAGAAAATGTAAACTCTTATTCGTAAGCAGATATTCTTCCATCTGCTATCACAAGTGAGTCAGATGGAGTTACGCGTTAAATTTAGATTCATGGTGCTTATAATAAACTGAGCTACCTAACCAATTTTTCACAGTTTTACCCTCTAAAACTTTTATGAGCTTATCCAAGGCTGGCGTTGTAGAACGCTTTGGGTTTCTGACGATAACACCGCCAGAGACAAAAACGTAACCTTTCTCAAACAAATCGTCACAACCTGCCTTACACATCAGAGCTGCTACATTGTCAAAATCAAGTTTCTCTGGTAGAGAACACTCCGATCTTTTCTTAATGTGCGCAGCGACAAGGAATTCTAAAGGATATTCATTTTGGCAAAGCACGCACCTTGCTTTCGATTTCCCTCCGGAAATATGTGCTCGAAGAAATGCTTGTTCTTTTCTGGATTTTGAAGTCGAGTCAAAATCCAAATCCACTTCTTCGCTTAACTTTGGGAGCATGGTTTTTGCCGTGACTGGAGGCAAACTGGAATCAGAGAATTTGATACTATCGGCAGTTATAAGAGATGGTGCCTGTCTGATATTAGGACTGGACATCCTTGCTCCTAGACCAGACCGTACTAACGCTTCCAATTCATCTTCGGTATCAACAAAAATATAATCATCTTCAAATCTCGAAAGGCTCGCCACATAAGTCCCGTCTTTATGTTTGTGGGGATATATAGGCTCGCCCTTGTGTGCCCCCCTATTCTTGTAGGCTTTCAATTTACCCACGCTTTCTCCTTAGAAATTTAGCTACTTGATCACCCCGTTAATTTGTAAAGTGGGGACGCTAGTCTTACTAGGCTTATTTAATTACTAGACCGTATTAGCAGCCTATTAAAAAGTGCAATTGCTTACTACTTCACTTACATGATCTGATACAAATTTTTTATTTTACTTATAAATAACGAAGACTGGGTTCTCAAATACTTCTATCATTTCCACATTATAAAAATCGTCTGGCTCAAAATACTCTTCGGCAACATTCTGATTTATTGATAAATGACTCATTCTTTCGAACTTAAGACTTTTAAATACACAATCTACAACATTTCTTTGTGAAACTGGATCTTCAATTACATCTGCTAGTTCAGAGCTTTTATCGTCTATTAAAAAAATTAAATCACCATCATTAAAAAGTATTTTGATGCGTCCCAAGTTACAGTTGAAATGAGCTTCAGCTCCTTTATCACTATGTTTAAAGTGTACAGAATAGTTGTGGATATATGCGTTGCCTATTTTTAGGTTGCTACCTTCCCAACTCACGGAATCACTTAGATAAGTTATTCGCGTTTTCCCTACCCTGCAATAAGCGAGCTTTTTACTATTAAAAAAATAAACGGGATAAAAAAACAGTCTTTTTATTTTCTTTTCTCTGCTTTGGACGTCTTTCCAAAGTGTTAACTGTGAATCATAAACATAGAGTCCTGAATTTTTGGCTTCGACATATGCAACGTCGTTTTCTAAAAAAATAGCAGAGCTAACAATCCTATTCTTAATTACAGCCCAACGTTGACACTCTCGCTCACTATCTAGCCGACCCTGTATTTCTTCGTACTCTTCTTGTATTTCCTCTGCCAGGCTCTTCAGATGCTGTATCTTAGGTTCAAGAATATCAAGTAGCCTCATTAAATCATCTTTAAAAACTTCCCGACCAGTATCCCACCAATCTTGTATTCTCAGTTTCGCATCACAGTTTGTTTTATCAACAAGAGCTGAGACTTCTGCATTCAGCTTTCCTCTGCGAGTGAAATTCTGTGAGCCAACAGTACGTATATCACTATCAATTAATAGCACTTTTGCGTGAAGTCCTTCGAATGAACGAATTTCTGCGCCCAAATCAATTAGCTTCATCATTGCGTTCAACTGAGCAAAAGCCTCTAGCCAATTTGGAGTATCTGCATCAGTGAGTATTTGAACAGATATACCGTTAACTAGCGGAGTCTTTAATAAGTCGATCAGTGTGCGGTCAAAGTACGGGGTAACAACTCTAATGTTAGCAGAGGCTTTTCGAATAGATCTCTTCCACTCGACATAAATATTTTTTGCTGCAACTTCTAAATGACTACTCATAAGAATGCTGAACCCAGCTCATAACCGATCTAATCGACAGGTTCTGGAAAATCTGGTTTGAGCAAGTATTCATATTGCAACCACCGGATAATTGGCATCCCCCCAAAGCTCATCAGGGTTTCGCATCATAATATCGATTAATGTGGGCACTAACTTGTGTAAAAGACAGTTAGCATCTCTTAACTGCTCACGATTTACGCTGCTGTTCCAGGTAGCACCTCCGTGAATTAACTGGTTTCTGAGCGTATATAATCGTTGTAATACCAAACGAAGAACAATATTTGTTTTAGCGTTGCCTAATGCTCTGGCTGCACTAGATTTTGCGGAAGCAAAACGGGTCTTGAACTCATCTTCTTCGATGCTCCCATTTTGATATTCCCAAAAAGGTTGGAAAACGAACGGATTATTTAATAATACCCTTATACTTCCTGAAAACTCTTGCCACACAATATCTGAAAGTTCATTTTCGTTATCTAATGCAACTAATTTCTCAATAAACTTCGAAAAACTCTCAGCTTCACGTAACCTCAAAGTATCGAGATCCTGCGCATAGATTGCATTGAAAGCAATCCATAAAAAAATAAATTTGGCATCGGGGTCGTCTTCACACATTTCTGCTCGCTTTAGCCAACTCAGGCCTCTGTGACTTCGGAGTGCTAAGTTTTCACTAAAGCTATTTCGATGAGATCTCTGGTATTGCTTTAATTCAGCGAAGCGTTCCATGCTTTACTACCTACTTTCAATTCGATTAATGATTCTCATGTAAATCATTATGACAATAATAATGTACCATCCAACTATTTTCAGTGAACCTTACTCAATCTCCTGAAACTTCTCAGCCATAGTTGGATTGTTCTTCGTAAGCTTCTTAACTGTTAGGTCATTTGCTTTATTATTTGCTAGCCTTAAATTGTTCTCTGATCCAAGTAGCGCATCTTTAGTTTTCTGAAGATGAGTGATCGTTTTGTCTATCTCATCGATTGCTGTTTTGAACTTTCTTGAGGCCAAGTCATAGTTGCGAGCAAAGCCCTTTTTAAACTCGTCCAAATCGCTCTCGAAGTTAGTTATGTCAATATTTTGCGCTTTCACTAGCTCTAGTTCGGACTTGTACTTGAGGGAGTTTTGCGCTGCATTTCTTAGCAAAGTGATTATAGGAATGAAGAATTGAGGCCTGACTACGTACATCTTTGGGTAGCGATGTGAGACATCCACGATTCCGGTGTTGTAAAGTTCGCTTTCAGGTTCAAGTAGCGACACCAGCACAGCATACTCACATTGCTTTTCGTTTCGGTCTTTATCCAGCTCTTTCAGAAAGTCTTCATTTTTCTTTTTAGTGGCAGTCTGGTCGTTTTCGTTCTTCATTTCGAACATGATTGATACAGACTCTATACCTGAATCATCAAGATCTTTGAAGATGTAGTCGCCTTTGCTTCCACCACGAGCATCGTTATCTTTTTCGAAGTAAGCTTTCGGGAATGCAGTGTGACGAATCCTGTTAAATTCAGTTTCACAGTGTTGCTCCAGGCTCTCCCCGACCATTTTTGTCGAGAGCTTAGCCTTCATATCGCGTAAACGCTCAATCGCGTCGTCCCTGTCCTTCAATTGCGTTTCGTACTTATCTTTTAGTGACTGCTCCGAAAGCTTTGTCTCTAGTTGCGCCTTCTCCAAATCACTTTTTAGCTTGTTCAACTCTCTTTCAGCACTACTTTGCGCTTCTGCCACAGCGTGTTTCTGCGAATTCTCAGCAGCACTTAACCTTGCCTTCAGTTCTTGGATTTCAGCATCCTTTTTCGCAGCAGTTTCCTGTAGCTGATTCTGGTGAGATGCTTTTTCTAGGTTGGAGCTGGCTTCACTTTCTCTTTTCGCCTTTTCGAGTGCGTTTTGGAGATTGTCTCTCTCTTTCTCTATGGCTTTTAATGCTTCAGTAATGGCTAACGACTTATTCAAATCTGCATTGCCCAGCTCAGCTTTAAGCTTACTGATTTCGCTGTCTTTTTCAGATAGCGCGTCGCGAAGCTGACCGGAGAACTTTTCCTTCGCCAACTCAATTGCATTGTTTTTGTCTTTCTCTGCGAGTGCTAGTCGCTCCTTCAACTGTTTGTCAAATTCAGTGTCGCGAACCTGCTTTAAAATATCTGCATATCGAGCCTCGTCAATCTTGAATGCTTTCTTACAGTTTGGGCAAATTACTTCATTCATGTTTTTAGTCCTTTAATATTGAGCTATTTTCTGCGCTTTTCTCACTTCGCTAAGCCAACTCACCTATCCATAGATTAAATTGAGACAGCGTTGTTTCATGTCGCCTTTTCAACCTCAATTCATCACACATTACATCGACAGGAGAACCTGGATTCTTCGTCACTGCGAATTTAGCAAGACCGAGTGCCTCTTCGTATGCCAACTCATTCCATTTCCTTTCATAGCCAAAGGCATCCACGCCTCGCCACTCAATAAGATCAACTCGGTCTTCGGGTGACAACCATAAAGTTGGTGAATATCCATCGTTTTCATTGATGCCCGCAAACGCCTCTACTATTTCCCGAATATAATCTATTTGTTTTTTACTTGTTCTCGTTAAGCCATGAAGATTTGCTATTTCCAGAGCTAGTGAGTGAAGTGTTATTCCAGGGCGCTCCGACAATACTTCTCTGACTAAAGAGGTTAGTCGTTCTTTGTACTGAGGTTTGAAATAGTCGGCAGCATTTAAGGTCTTGCTGTGTAAAATTTCCTTTTCACCTTCTTCAGAAAAGCTCTCGTCAGCAGCCTCGCTATTTGCGCTTTGAGCCAGCACATTTGTTTCTTCTGCTTCTGCTTCTGCTTCTGCTTCTGCTTCTGCTTCTGCTTCTGCTTCTGCTTCTGCTTCTGCTTTATGCAGTGTGTCTAGCTCTCTTTCCTTTTCAAGAATTTCCTGCAATTTAGCATCAACTTTTTCTATCGCTGACTCAGGATCGACAAAGTAGTCTGTAGACCACAGTCGTACAATATTCCAACCTAAGTTTTCTAATATGATTTGTCTTACTCTGTCTCTATCTCTAGCAGCTGGTGAGCCATGATAGGTTGCGCCATCACATTCAACGCCAGCGATATATTTTCCTGGCTTGTCAGGATGCAAAACTCCCAAATCAACTCTGAACTTACTCACTCCTACTTGGGTCTGTATTTTCCAGCCTTTCACACGCAACGCTTGAGCTACCGCCTCTTCAAAGTCGCTATCGAATTGATCGACACCATGGTCAGCAGAGGCTATTTCAGCAAGCGCTATTGGGCCTTTTTCAGCAAACTCTAAGAAGTGTTTTAAGTGCTCGACAGCTACAGAGTTAGTGCGACTTAAATCTATCATCGAAGAGTCAAAGCTTGAGAATACGACTACCTCCGTTGTTGCTCGCGTAATAGCAACATTTAATCGGCGTTCACCACCGCTCTTGTTAAGCGGCCCGAAGTTCATGCTCATCGTTTTCGCTTCAGGCTCAGTTGGCCCATATGCAAGGCTGAGCATTATCACGTCTCTCTCATCGCCCTGAACTGACTCCAGATTTTTTACAAATACAGGATCTCTGTTTTGACTGTCCTGAAAATATTTCTCTATAGAAGGATGTTGCCGTCTCGCATCGTCCAGCAAATCCTCTATGGTTCGTTGCTGATCAGTATTCAGGGTTACCACACCTATAGACTTGTTACGCTCATGCTCATCTAACAGCCTGCGAACAATTTCATCAACGACGGCTTTAGCTTCGACGGTGTTATTTCTTCCTTTACCCTTCGCATAAATACCGTTAACTCGGTGAAGAGATACTGCCGACTCTTTAGTTTCTGATGATGGATAGGTCACCAGCGAATTTTCATAATATTTGCTATTTGAAAAGGCTATCAATGTCTCATGTTTGCTTCGGTAATGACCCATTAAACGCTTGAGCGGTAACCTTGCTGCCAAGGCTTGATCAAGAATTGACTCCATATCTTCTTCATCAGGCTCATCAGAATTTCCGCCCGCAGAAAAGAAATTAGTGGGCGGCATTTGCTTAGGGTCGCCAACAATAATCACATTCTTACCTCTGGCAATAGCACCAACTGAATCCCATGTCGTCATTTGTGAAGCTTCATCAAAAACGACCAAGTCGAAGCCTTTAAAATCAGAAGGCAAAAACTGCGCGACAGACAATGGAGACATCATTAGACACGGACATAAATCTAGTAACGAATCACCAAGTTGATTAATTAAGGCTCTAATGGGGATGTGTCGAGTTTTCTTTTGAAGCTCTTTTGCTAGGACTCCAAACTCTTTTGGATTATCTTTTGATTCCTTAACAGGCTTGCCCTCAGATGCGAGCGCAATAACATAATCACTAGTAATCTGAGCCACACGCTCGTCGAGTTTTTTAAATGCCTCTATTGTTTGTTCATGGGTAGATGCTTTGAATTGACGTAGTTCGTGATCGGCGTCAACTAGCAATGGTGCAAGCCAATAGCAGAACGCACTTCTAAATTGCTGCCCCAACTCTTCATGATTAAGTGAGCCGCTCTCTAGCGCTGAACTCAAAATCTCAAGATTAACCGATACCGCTCGCGCTTTAGCTGATTGCCATTCACACCAATTTTTCAGCTTATTCGCGTTTCCGGTTATATCTCCCAAGCTCTGCGAAACAACATTTAGCGAATCATCGCTGCTTACTAACACTCCTACTTCGCTAAGGGTGGCGTTCGTACCAAGGAAAGCATCAATAGCTTTTGAATAAGCATTAGCAGTGGCAAATACTTTTGATTCTTCTAGAAACTCCCTCCCATCCACAAACCATTTCTTCACAGGGATTAATATCTCAGTTGGGTCATCAGTGAGAGTCACTAGTTCTGAAATTCTTAGCCTAACTTCACTACCTAGTTCTGCTTTTTCGAAAAGAGATTCAGAGGTGGTTCTCCATCCTTCCCAGATAGAATATTTTTCAACGTGCGCAAGCCTGCTTTCAATATCTGACTTCTGCTTCTGGCAAAGGTCAATCTTATCGATGATAGACAAGTCAGTTATTTTAGTGATGCCCAGAGAAGCTGCTTCTTTGTTGATCTTCCGCTTATTGAAAAAAGCCTTCAACCAACCCGATTCAGCTTCTTGTGCAAATTGCTTCCACTGTTGGATAGGCACTTCAGATACATTTTCACTGTTAACACCGTGGGATATTTCATCGAGCGTGTTATCGAACTCTTCCTTTAACCTTGCCAGCTCATGAATTAGCTCGACACGTTCTTTGGCCCCCATATCGACGGCAAATGCGATGTCTTGCTTAGTAGCTACCTTTGCCAAGTAATCAACATTTTTAAGGGCAATAAGATTTGCAATAGTTTGCTCTACGCTCTCTAGTGAAAACAGAGGTAGTAGTTCGGCTAAGCTCTTTTCTGTAGCCTCAAACTTTTGCTGCCAATCATCAATTGACATGAGAAGTTTCGATTGCCAAACGTTAGACCATTCAGTAGCAGTGACAAACCTGAATGCATCTATATCAAGGTCACGTACATCAGAAAAAGCCAGAGCCAACTGTTCTACTAACTCTTGTGTCCTATCCAGTTCACTTTCTGATTTGATAGGTGCGCCAGCTAAATCTAGGGGCCAGTCGAGCTTTATTTTTAATGAATCAAGGTTTAGCGCGATTGAGGATATTGCATCACGTGGTGATACACCGAACTCACTTTTTCGGTGTAATGCCCTTACATAGTTATTTAATTTATCTTTCTTTTGCTTTAGGTCAGCAACAGTCGCTTCCCAAGTTCGTGGATTCAACCCTTCACGTTTTTGCCAAGCGATGTTTAACTGGTCTAATACTGCCCTCTTGTTTGCTTTGTTACTGTGTAACTCTAAACATAGATGATCTAACCCTACTTTTTGAAGACGACGGTAAACTACGTTTAAAGCAGCCATTTTTTCAGCAACAAAAAGTATCTTTCGCCCCTTACCAATATTGTGAGCTATTATATTGGCGATAGTTTCAGATTTCCCTGTACCTGGAGGCCCTTCGAGAACGAAGTCTTGCGCTTTTGCAGAGGCATCAACTGCCACAAGCTGTGAACTGTCGCAATTGAGCGGCGTGTATATCTCAGCTGGATCTAATTTATCGTCTATCTCTTCTCTGTTTACGAAACTGCTGTCTTGAGAATAAGGCTCTCGTGGGTTATCAACTAAATGTTGAACAAACGGATTTTCTTTCAGATCATCGAGTCGATCACGCAAGTCTCGCCACATCAGGTATTTTGCAAAAGAGAACGAGCCGAGAACCAATTCTTCGACCAATTCAAAACCTGGCTGCTCCTTAACTGCTTCCCTAACCCTTTGCCAAACAAAAGGGACGTCTACTCCACTGTCATCTTCAGGCAACTCATCCTTAAACTCGCTCAGATTGATGTCGTGTTCTGATTGCAGAAACTCAATGAGCGTGAGATTGAAGATAGGATCTTCTTCCTGCAATTGTTCAACATAAACAGGTGCCCGCGCACTTCGACGAGTTAATTTTACGGGGATTAGCAACAGCGGCGCTTTATAGCTTCTCGAATCTTCTGGGTTCTCTTTCCATTTCAGAAACCCTAGCGCTAAAAATAGGGTATTTGAACCACCTTCTTCTAGGTCGTTCTTCGCACGCCTAAACAGCTCAACGGAATTTTTTTCTAGTTTTTTGGCTGGCTGGTTTGCAATTAAAACCTTATTCTGAATTTGATTGAGTGCATACTCACGATGGACATCAGACCCTGTCTGAAGCCTAAACATCTCACTGTCGCGACTTGGATCAAAATGAGGACTTTCTTGGGCAGAAAGAAATTTGAACTTCGTACCATCTGCCAGCATGTCCTCCATTACTGCAATATTTGGACAAAAAAGTTTAATGGCTACAGCTCTGTCGCTAAAGTTCAAGAGGGTATTTTTCTTTGTCAGGTCTAATAGTTTTCTAGACCATGAATCAATTCTTGTCTCAGGCGTTTCTTCAACTACAACTTGTTCATCTTTTCTGACAGGCGGCAATGGTGGAACGACAGGCAAAGCAAGCTCCTCAGAACTTCCTTCTGATGTTCTTTCTTCCTTGGCTTCTTCAACTGTTGATAAAGGCTTTATAGATTGTGCTCTTGCCTGCGCAATATCGATAACCATGACAAACTCTGACTCGTTCTCTTCAGAAAGTAGTTCCCGTGCATGGTCTTTTGCCTGTTCAAATGTAACAGGGGAGTCATTAGTTACTAATGTTGTTTCAAATAAAACCAAATCTCTATTATCAACTCGCTTTCTTATATCCTGCGGATCATCGTTTGTAAGAATTGGTAGTTTCTCATCGATTAACCAGGCACCAACAAACGCGTGCCCTTTAGTCACAGCAACAACGGGATTCAATCCCATCGCTTCAATGCAGCTGGCAAACAATAAAGAGGAATCGAGGCAGGCAACCATTCGAGAATTGCTTATGTCGGAAGCCAAACGAATCCTTTGTCCAGTTTTAGCAAAGCCTTGCGGAGGACTTACATATGCCAGCTTCTCTTTGAAAACAACATTCCACAGCGCAGCAAGCATCAAATAAGGCTTTTCTCTTGTGTTAGATTGATAGCCATCTACAGTTCGGCCATAACCCCCCTTTTCTAACGCTAATGCACATTGTCTAACTAGAGACTCAACATAAATGCCGTTTGGCTTAACAAATGCTGCCAATAACGCAGGTTGTCTTTCCTCCCCACCCCAAAAATTTGCTGGCAAAATTTCCAGTTTAGGATGTTGCTCTGCGAGTACATTTTGTTCGTCATCAAGAAGGGAAAATGAAAGAACGTGTGTGATCTGTTCAGTTATGCCAAAAAGCTTTTCGAAAGGAAAGCGAAGTTCTTTCAACTTTATATTAATCGATTGCCCTGGCTCAAGCCTATCAATATGCCAAAGCTCCTCACCGAGCCACCCCTCAATTGCAGTCAGTTTTACTGTCAACGAACTTAAAGGCAGTAACGGTTTTTCGTCGTGTCTTGGATAGCTTACGCGGACAGATTTTAAAATAGGGTAAGAATTTTGCTGAGCAGCCAATGAAAAAGTGGAGATAATATCAATCGATAAATCTATATGCCCGACACAAGGCTCTTCGACAACATTTCTCTCAATATTCACGTCTTTCATCTTCGGGTTCCCTCCACATTGTAATTCTCCCCTTCTGCCAGAGGGGTTAATTGTCTGTTTTACTTATTTATTATACTTAAGTCCAATGGCAATTAAAATTAGGGCATTCAAGCGACTAGTGAAAAAATAGCATCTTGCTTCGAAGAAGCACTAAAAACAAACTCTAGCAGAGTTTGAATAACAGCTTGAGCAACGCTCAATAACGATTGCGCAGTGAGTGCTGTGTGAAACACAGGTGCTCACGTAGCAGGAGTCAGCATCGCAGATTAAGCCTAATTTTCGTTTGCCTCAGCAAACCAGAGTATTGTTGGGTAGCAACATTACTCTGCCTGAGTATCAACGATACGAAAGTTGCGAGGTATATCCGCAGCAACGCTTTTCCCGAAGTAACTGAAGGGAAAATTAGGCTTAATCAGCGGTAGCTGACTCCCAGTAAAGCTTCTGTCGCCGCCACAACGTGGCAAGTAGCAGAGCAGCGACAAGTCGCGTCAGCTCTGCTTTGCAGAAGGTTTACTACAACAAAGTTGTTTGTGTTTTCTGGATAGAAAATACATTTGCTAAGCGGACTGCTTAGCTAAGCGAAGCTCGGGCATAATGCATAGCATTGTGCCCCACCCTGCCGATTTATCCTCGTGTGAATCTATTTACTTTCGACGTAAAAAAACAGGAGAAAATATGAACTACGTTGAAAGAGCATTTGAAAAGTCACTGACGCATATCAATATAACGACTGCTAGCGATCCTGGCACTTTGGGTATGCAAAGAGAAAGTGCAGTTCTAGCAATTCTCGGGGCTTTTCGAGTTTCAAGCAAGAGTGTATTACAGCGCCATCTGGGTCTCAGTCGAGAGGCAGTGAACAAACTCGTAAATCGCATGAAGAAAAAGCAGCTGATTACTTTACACAGTTCTTTTGCAAACACTGATAAGGGGTTTATTTTACTGACATCACAGGGTATCAGAGAAGCTGAGTTTCTGTTGAATAGAGAGTTGCATCTTCGTTCTGATTCAAGCAGAGTCAATGAGCGAAACCTGATACATGACCTTTCAGTTCAAATAGTAATTTTGGATTTAGCGAAGCGTCAAAAGATAACTGGATTCGCATCAGAGAAAGACCTCGCGATACTGCTTGAAAATCGAGGCAATGACCCGCGATTGGTCGATGGTTTAGTTGTAGATGCCGACACAGGGTGTACTGTCGCAATTGAGATGGAGACATCGAATGCAAAGAATAAGGGTAACGGCAAGCTCCGAGAGGGCATCCTCACAAAATATCTACAAGAGCTTGAAGACACTGATGGCTTATATGAGTTTGTTTACATGTATAGCCACAGGCAGCGCTTTTTGACTCAGATCGAAAAGGCTCATTCGAAGTTGTTTTCAGCTAATCGCTCACAGTTCTCTCGTGATCAACAGACTTTACTAACGAGTCGCATAAAGTTTAAAGCCCAAGAGTGTAATGTTATTTACGAACTTATGTTCAACAGTAAACGTCAGTTAGGCGACGATAAGCTGGAGTTAGTTCGGAAAGATTCATATTTACAACAGTTGGAAGAACTCGAAAAGCTAGCTCACACAACTGGAGACAGAGTTATTCAAATCCGTCGTGACGGATTCATAGAAGCAGGAAAGCTAATGGGGTTGATTGAATAACGAGCACTCAGTTTGACCTCTAGGGAGCCTAATGGCTCCCTTTTTGTGTCCTCTATTGCTTCGACAACAAACGCCAATCGCGATGATTATTGCTCATTATCTACAGCCCGCACCTCTCAGCGGACTACGAACCAGCAAAAGCGCAGTCGAGGTTTACTGCACTTTCAATATTATTCCCATATGATTGAAGAATATGGCTAAAGAAAGTAAGACTGTGGTTCTGCATTCAAAAATATGTAGTCACCGTCCTAGGGGAATTTTTAGTTTACGACGCTTTGTGTATTACTTTCAGTCATAATCTTTCGAAGTATCGCCCTAGACTAGACGAACGGCTAACAGAAATCCGACCCACTATGGAGTCTATAACTGTATGTAACGAGAGTTGATGTAAAGAGAGATAATTCTCGTGCGAGGTTCCTAGTTAGTTACAGGACTAACTAGGAGTAAAAAATGAGAATATACTGTGAAAGCCTTTTCAACGCGTGCCTCAAAATGAGCGGTAAATGGATATCGCTGAGCAATAAAATAATTGCCATTGCGACAATTAATACGCTCTGGAACATTGCATTTTTGTTGCTGGACTATCCAGAATTTATCGTATACCAACCTCTATCGAATAGACTATATCTAATTTCTTTTGGGTGTCTTGGTGTTGGTCTAGCACTAGCGTTAATTGCATATTTTGCTATGCGAAAGTTGGAAAGCGAATGATATTGAGCACCCGCGAGGGTGCTATTTTTCTATATTTAGATGTGTGGAATATACTTTCATCACTCTCAAAATTGCGAACGTTGCAGCAAAGGTTGTGATTAAAGCATATATAAAAGTCAGGTAACTTAAGAAATACCAGATATAGGTAGCCGCATATAAAAAATAAATCAAATTCCATTCAAATACAAACTTTGGGATACCAACCAAAAAGAAATTTTCACTTAACAGTGCAAGAATAATTGCGAAAATTTGAAGCACTATAAAATGAACAAAAGCCGCATTTAGATCCATGAAAGCTGACGTTTCGCCTTTCGAATTTTTATAAGAAAGAACCCGTAAAAACTCTTTATCTCCAAATGCCATTATGAGCGCGTATCCCCCGAGCGAAAAGCCAAGGATGTTTGGAAGAATATCTAAAGGATTACCCCACCATTCAGGTTTAGACCACGTTGGATAAAACAGACTCGTAATTATAACTGAAATCCAGAAATAGCTACTTTTAAATAGTTTGGGCCAGCCCCCGTATATAGCAAAATAATATTTAAGCATACCTTTACTTAAACCAGTCAGAATAAGATGCTACGAGCGAAAGAACCATTTGTTTAAATTTATCGTAAGGTGTCAACTCATTCATGTCATAATATTTTTTTTGTTGAAACGGATATTGTTCAGTTGAACATTGTTTGATTTGTCCATAACTATCAACAAAACGAACCACAAAGCTGCCATTACGTGAAGCTATCCTGGCCGTAGTTTTCATCTCCTCATCCATCTGTATATCATTGTCCGATTGAGACTTATACTCTTGGCGAATCTCACTTACCCCTTTTGCCTCCATTGCCTCTAGATACTTACGTTCTAAGGAGTCAAGATCATCGGGGTTAGGTCTACTAATCTGATAGATGAGTTTCTTTTTATTCTTATGCTCTATTAATTCTTCAACCTTATCTTTGGTGGGCGCGTGGTCAACTTTTACCTTACCGAATTTATTAACTATCTTTTCATTTGAAAACAATTTATCAAAAAAGAGTTCAGCGGTTTTTGGACTAAAATTCTTTCCATCGTAAAAACCCTCGTAGAACAACACGTGCTTAACTGGGTCAAATATAATCGAAAACTTAGCAGAATTCGGGCTAGCATATTCTGGAAGATTGATATCTTCTACATCGGCATCATCCAAGAACTTTCTATTTTTTTTGTCAAACCACCTTTGCGATTGATCTATTTCTGTATATCGATAAACTTCAGCAGTCACTAAACCATTCATGCCTGCAATCGAAGAGTTTTCAGCTTTTACATGGGCCAGCTGCGCAAAAGAATCCCCCCGCAAATTTACAGGGAGAAGCTTTTCAGCTTCCTTGAATAACTCAATATACTTGTCTTTCGAGTGTGGGTGAATTACAACATTAATTGCTCCGACAACAGCTTTTTTTTCTACAGGCATTATACTTCCATGTTATTAGTTTAATTCTATAAAGTAACTTAGTTTGGTTCAGGGCACAATGCTGACTACAAAACAAAAAAAGGGCTGCAAAGCAGCCCTTAAAGTGATTCAATCTGCTCTGTCCATTCATCAATTGCTTCGGCTGAAAAATAACGATGTTTCGTTACACCGAAAACATTTTCAAACTCTCCATCATCAACTTCACCTGAATTGATAAAGCCAACGATTTGTAGCTCGAATAGTAAGAACAATAAGCATCGTTCAGATGGCTCGAAATATTTCTTCCTGAACTCTTCTGGAAGCTGAATTGCGAGACCATCTGAGATAACAAAACCATTCGTAACAAATTGTTCGTTTTTATGTTCGTAAATATAATCTAGGGTTTCTGGATTGAAATACCAACATAAACGAAATTTGTCAGGCCAAGCGGTTCTTGTCGCTCTTTTAAACTGATGAATGAACGTGATTTGCAGATCACGCTTCTGAGTCTTCTTTGTCATAGTTATGTCCTGTTTAGTAAACCTCAGGATTAACTAGTTACGAATGAGGCGAATTTTGACGATTGATACAGGAGCATAAAGCTAGAAAACTTAAACTTGTACTACTGTATAATGTGACAATTTTGGGGCAGTTTTGGGACGCTCATATCGTGAACAATCAATGCGTGGGGTAAGTCATTGAAAAATAGGAGAAGTTGGTCGGTGTGAGAGGATTTGAACCTCCGACCCCTGACACCCCATGACAGTGCGCTACCAGGCTGCGCTACACACCGACCGAAAGAGCCGACAAGTCTACTCAATTTCAACGACTTTGCAATGTAAAAAAACCAAATAACCGCCTAAACGATTATTTGGTAAACAAAACCCAACTAAAACGAAGCTTATTACAAGTCGTCTGCACTTACATCTTTGATTTCTGGCCATTCTTCATTCGCCTCATTTATATGAGTAGGAATGTTCTTAGCCCATGCTTTGTATACACTTTCGTCTTTATTCACATAAAGTACGCCATCAACAATTTCAAACGCTTTGCCGTTTATTTCAAATTTCTTACCAAACGTTGCGCCGTAGGCACAAAAGCCGCCGTAAGCTGGTGCGTATTTGTCTGGGTTGCTTACAAACATGTCTCTATTTTTCTGCGATGAAAATCGGTAAATAGCGTCGTTGTGGACAGCCGTTATAGTCGCTTTACCCAGCACTGGCTTACCTTCAGTAAAATAAGCTACAGCGTCGTGCCCGGCTAAAATAATTCCGTTTTCGTCGGTCTCTGTATCAACGCCAGCGAATACCGCGCCACTAGCAATTAGTGAAACTGCAAATAAACTACCTTTTAAGAATACTCTCATGCTATTTCTTCTCCACATTGGTGTTTCGAGTGTTTTCACACTATCTCTGTATAAGTTCGAAGAATATGGTACGTACTTCGGTCTTATACAAACATGCTCCAAACGCTTAAATACTTGTCCAAAACACCATGAAAAATTTAGAAAGCCTTTTTGACCAACTTCAAATAACCACCAATGTATTTCACAACGGACAATATTGCGGTAACTGGCAAATTGACACTTCTGGCACCGGCTTTATTAATTTTCACGCCGTAACTCACGGTCAATGCTACTTACACCGCAACGACGACGGCCCAGTTCTGTTAGAAAAAGGCGACATGGTTTTACTGCCTGTTGATAGCCCACACCTTTTAAGCCCTACAAAAACTCACACTTACAAAAATGTTAGCGCAAGCTCTATTCCTGTTAGCGAGAAACTAGGAGCTGAAGGCCCGGTGCTACTTTGCGGTTACTTCGAGTATCAGCACCCTTTAATGAGAGTAATAACAAAAGAACTGCCAGAATTTTGGATAATTAAAAAAGCATCAAAAGAAAGTAGAGTGCTACATGAAAGTCTGCAGTTACTTATCAGCGCGTCGTTAGAAGTGTCGGACTCAACCTTCACTTCGTCGGTTCTGCTAAACAAAATCGCTGAGGTTGTATTCCTTTTGATTGTGAAGCATTTAATGAGCAAGTACTCATCAACCTTAGGGGCTCTACTGCATCCGGCCATAGCAAATAGCCTTCAAGCGCTGCATAACGCGCCTGAACAACATTGGAACGTAGAAATGCTGGCGAGTATTGCGAATATGTCTAAATCTAACTACGCAGCAAAGTTCAAAGCCTGTGCAGGCGTAACTCCAATTAAATACCTAACGCAATGGCGCCTGCGTTGTGCCTGCACAGAAATAATCCAAAGCAACAAGCCGTTAATTACCATTGCAAACCAATATGGTTACGAAACGGAAGCTTCTTTTTCAAAGGCTTTTAAAAGAGAGATTGGCGTATCTCCTTCACAAAAGCGCGTTCAAGCTAGGCCAGCGTAACGTAACACACCCCAGTGACTACCAGTGCAACTAACACGTTTAGCACCACACCCTCTCTGGCCATAGTTTTTATGTCGAACTTTTCCGTTGAGTATGCAATGGCGTTAGGCGCTGTAGCTACTGGCAGCATAAAAGCGCAACTTGCGCTAATTGCCGCGGGGATCATCAACAACTTAGGATCTACGCCCACAGCCATACCCGCGGCCGCTAGAATTGGCATTAGTAGTGTAGATGTTGCCGTGTTAGAGGTAATTTCCGTCAAGAAGGTAACGAACAAGCAAATTCCAAGTACCAATAGAAGAACAGGAAGCGTAGAAAGTCCCGTTAACCATGTTCCCATAAGAACACTTAAGCCCGATGACATAAATGCTTTGGCTATACAAATACCGCCAGCAAACAATAACAACATGCCCCACGGAATATCGTTTGCGGTTTTCCAATCAAGCAGTTTGTCGTTGTTTCCTTTTTCGTCTACTTCACCGTTATCGTTTCCGCTGTTGGTAAAGAACATAGCAGCAACACCCGCTACGGCAATAGTACTGTCACTTACTGTGCTTATGCCTATCCAAGCAGTCCAAAAAGGTCTGAAAATCCAAGCTAAAGCGACAGTGCCAAAAATAGCAAGAACACGCTTCTCGGCTTTTGTCCATGTGCCTGGGACAGGTAAATCGATGTTCCCCACTTGTTTAATACCGCGCGCTAACCATAAGGCCATAATAGGTACGCCTAGTATTACGATTGGTACGCCTGTTTTCATCCAGTCGATAAAGCTGTATTCAATACCTTGGGTTTCTTCATACACGCTCATAAAGATAATATTAGGTGGCGTCCCAATCGGTGTCCCTACCCCACCTAGGCTTGCCGAATAAGCGATACCAAGTATAAGCGCCACGCCAAATCGAGGATTGTCTACTGCGTTGATAATAGCGATAGCCATTGGCAACATCATTAGGATTGTTGCCGTGTTACTAATCCACATACTGAGTACTGCGGTTGTTAACATGAAGCCCAGTACCAGTTTGAGCGGGCTGCCGCTGCCCGTTATACGCAACATGTAAATGGCGAAACGCTTGTGTAAGTTAGCGCGCTCCAACCCTTTTGAAAGCATGAAAGCAGCCATTAATAGAATGATAACGTGGCTTCCGAGAGCAGAGGCAGCTTCGCTGTGAGACAACACACCAAATAGCGGGAATAGCGCGAAGGGTAAAAGTGAGGTAGCGGGAATAGGGAGCGCTTCAGTCACCCAGAGCACAGCGACAAATAGCGTAATTGCTGCGGTAAAAATGATCTCGCTGGGCTGATCAATGGCCCACAATCCCAAGCCACATAGTACTGAAGCGATAAAGGCAAATAGAATTATACTGTTTTTGCGTGTTGGCTTTCGTTGTAGAGTTTCTGAAGAAGGTTCAGAGTTTGTGTGCATTGCGCTTCCCGTTACTAATAGCTTTATTATAAGTGCTAGTTATTGCTCTTATATTTTCTATCAGTAATTAGCGGGAAACGCACTACGCTTTTGCGAAAAAAACGTGTTTTTAAGACGGTTTCTTTTATTTACTCTCGTCGTCTGACGAGATTCGGCTTGCAACTGCGCCTGCTTGGCCTTTGTATTTAGCGTCCACTCTTGCGTTGTACGGTTTTTCAGCTGGCGCCGATAGCACCTCAAAGCTAAGTGCCCCTATTTTCATTTTAGGGCGAAGCGCCAGCGGTAACTTACCACTGTTGTAAAACTCAAGAACGATGTTGCCCGACCAGCCTGGATCTATTCGATGCGCGGTCACGTGAACCATTAAGCCCAAACGCGCAAGCGAAGAACGCCCGTCTAACCAACCTACGATGTTGTCAGGCAAGGTTACTGACTCGTGGGTAATGGCAAGCGCTAGCTCCCCAGGGTGTAGAAAGAAGGCTTTACCCTCTTCTAGTTCAATTTCATCGCTCATAACATGGTCGAGCGCTTCTTGAACCTGTGCTTTCGGCCCACTTAAATCGATAAACGGCGCTTGGTGATCTTCAAACACGCGAAATTTATTACCTAGGCGGATATCTACCGTTACACCACTTATTTGATCGTAGCTGGGTGTAGGGTCAATTTTAATTTTTCCATCTTGCAGATGTTGGTAGATATCGCGGTCGCACAAGCGCATGGTGTATTCCTCATTTCGTTAGGCCGCTATTATGCGTATGTCGCCGCATGCATTCAACTGCTCAAAGGCTTGTTTTATCTGCTTTTGCGCAATTTTCGTATAGTTTTATCAAATTTTAAATTTAAGCAATCGAACCTGGCTATAATTCACCTTTACTACACCTATCTGAATTTACCTATCCGTCGGGCATTCCTGATATTTGTTACCTAGATATTTCAAGCTAGTTACTCTTTACCAACAATGCCAATAGGGTTGCCCTTAATGTGGTTTACTGCCCCTTTGCGTGGCGCAACAGTAAGGGCCAATTGCATAGACAGGGCGCGAGCAGCCTCACGATAACTTTCACTCAATGCACTTTCGGGCGAGGTAATTAACAAAGGCGTGCCGGCATCGCCATGCTCGCGAATATGGATATCAAGCGGTAGCTGACCTAAAAGTGGCAGTCCATGGCGTTCGGCAAGCGCCTCGCCCCCGTCTTTTGAAAACACATAGTCTTTGGTACCACAGGCTCTGCACTGGTAATAACTCATGTTTTCAATAAGCCCTAATACAGGTACGTTCACTTTTTCAAACATACTTATGCCTTTTTGGGCGTCGGCTAGTGCTAAGTCCTGCGGCGTTGTAACTACCACTGAAGCAGTCAGCGGTACTTGTTGCGCCATCGTCAGTTGGATATCGCCTGTTCCTGGTGGCATATCTACAATCAAGTAGTCCAGCACCGGCCATAGGGTTTCATCTAGCAACTGCTTTAATGCCCTGCTTGCCATGGGTCCGCGCCATACCGCCGCATCTTCCTGAGGCACTAAATAACCAATTGAGTTCGCCACCAGCCCATGTGCCATTAGCGGCTGCATGTGCTTATTATCTTCGCTTTCAGGGTGTGCATCGGGGTTGCCCAACATAATGGGAATAGACGGCCCATAAATATCGGCATCTAAAATCCCAACTTTCGCGCCTTCTTGCATAAGCGCAAACGCTAAATTAATACTGGTTGTCGACTTACCTACACCGCCCTTGCCAGAGGCCACTGCTATGATGTTTTTAATGTTGGTGACAGGTGCTACTTCAGTTTCTCCACTCGCTACGTTTTGTTTAAACGTAAGCTGGTCATCGCCAAGCTTCCCTTTTAGTTGGCTAAGCACTTCTTGTTTAAGCGCGTCTAACTGAGTAGCTATACAAAATGGCAAGGTAACTGTTACACCGGCATCTTCATTTTCTGGTTGGCTAAAAGCACACCATGGCAAGGTATCTTCAACATCTAGCGAAAAATACTTGGCCAAAATTACAGCAACTTTTTGAGTTACCGGCTCTGCTTTGCGAGAAAAGAACATAAAATGCCTTACTAGTAGTAGAATTGTGTGAATTACGTAATGCAAAAAACGCGGTTTTCCGCTAGTATTTGCAGCCATTTTGAAACGCAAAGAATCAATAACGTCATTATGTCAGAAAAACGCCGAATTCTGGTAACCAGTGCGTTGCCATACGCAAATGGCTCTATTCACTTAGGTCATTTGCTAGAACACATTCAAACCGACATCTGGACTCGTTTTCAGCGCCTTCGCGGAAACGAATGTTACAGTGTTTGCGCCGACGATGCACACGGTACGCCGGTTATGCTTAAAGCCCAAGAGCTTGGCATTACACCAGAAGAAATGGTGGCAAGAACGCGTGCTGAACATCACCAAGACCTTGTTGATTTTCACGTAGATTACGACAACTACTATGTAACCCATTCACCAGAAAACAAGGCGCTGTGTGAAGAAATTTACACTCGTTTGGATAATGCGGGTTACATCAGCAAGCGCACCATTAACCAACTTTTCGACCCTGAAAAAGAAATGTTCTTGCCGGATCGTTTCGTTAAAGGTACATGTCCAAGCTGTGGTGCAGAAGACCAAAACGGCGACAGCTGTGACGTATGTGGCGCAACGTATAGCCCAACAGAAGTAAAGAACCCGCGCAGCGTTGTATCGGGTGCTACACCAGTGCTACGTGAGTCTGAGCACTTCTTCTTTGACCTGCCAAAATTTGAAGGCATGTTAAAAGAGTGGATCCGCTCAGGTGCCCTGCAGGAAGAAATGGCTAACAAGCTGCAAGAATGGTTTACTGAAGGTCTTCAACAGTGGGACATCAGCCGTGATGCGCCTTACTTCGGCTTTGAAATTCCAGGTGCGCCGAACAAATTCTTTTACGTGTGGGTAGATGCACCTGTTGGCTACATGGCTAGTTTCAAAAACTTCTGCGACCAAAATAACTTGGAGTTTGATGATTTCTGGAAAGCAGACTCAGAGGCTGAGCTTTACCATTTTATTGGTAAAGATATTACGTACTTCCACTGCCTATTCTGGCCTGCCATGCTAGAAGGTGCGGGATACCGTAAGCCTACTGGCGTAAATATTCACGGTTTCGTAACGGTGAACGGCGCGAAAATGTCAAAGTCGCGCGGTACGTTTATTAAAGGCCGTACTTACCTTGACCATCTGAACCCAGAATATCTGCGTTACTACTTTGCGTCTAAGTTAGGCGACGGTGTTACCGACATCGACCTTAACTTTACTGACTTCGCACAAAAAGTGAATTCAGACTTGGTAGGTAAAGTGGTTAACATTGCAAGCCGCTGTGCAAGTTTTATCACTAAGCGTTTTGACGGAAAACTGTCTGACAACGTAATTGAACCAGAACTGATTGCTGAGTTCCAAAACGCATCTGAAAGCATTGCTGCACTATTTGAGAAGCGTAAGTACCACCAAGCCGTGCGCGAAATCATGGCCCTTGCTGACAAAGCAAACCAGTTCATTGATAACAATGCACCTTGGGTAACCATTAAAGACGAGACTAAGCAGCAGTTCACACACGATGTGTGCTCGCTAGGTATTAACATGTTCCGTCTGTTGGTGATTTACTTAAAGCCGGTACTGCCAGTACTTGCAGAAAAAGCAGAAGAATTCCTAAACGACAAGTTCGACTGGAATTCACTGCAAACCCTATTGAAAGGCCACGCCATCAACAAATTTAAGCCGATGATGCAGCGTGTAGAAATGGAGAAAATCGACGCCATGGTTGAAGATTCAAAAGAAAGCCTAGCGCCAGCAGCACCGGCTATCGACCCAGACAGCCCGCTTGCTAAAGACCCTATTAGCGACACTATCTCGTTTGATGAGTTCGCCAAGGTAGATTTACGTATTGCACGTATTGCTAAAGCTGAACACGTAGAGAAAGCTGACAAACTTTTACGTTTAGAGCTAGATTTAGGTGGAGAAACTAAACAAGTTTTTGCAGGTATTAAGTCGGCCTACTCGCCTGAAGCCCTAATCGGTAAACATACGGTAATGGTAGCGAACCTCGCCCCTCGTAAAATGCGTTTTGGCATGAGTGAAGGCATGGTATTAGCCGCGGGCCCTGGTGGCGACGAGCTATACATTCTTGAGCCGCACGAAGGTGCAAAGCCGGGTATGCGTGTTAAGTAAGCTGTAAAGCGCCCCCTTAAAAGTAAGGTGACATTCAGCGCTATAGCGCGACTGGATGTCACCTTTTTTATTGGGCGGTCAAAGCGGCGCTCAGATTTATAAAGCAAAAATCATATAACCAGAATCAAGGTGCAAGCACATAACCTGGTATGCTATTAAACCTTATCATCTTACACTCCCCACTCACTAATTACTTACCCACTCACTAACCTTATCTGCCTAAGGCAAACCGGCTAGAAAATTCTTGTCAAAACACAGCGCAGTTCCGTTCGGTTTGATTCAAGGCGATCTAACCCTCTTTTTTTAACGTAATCAACGTGGTTAATTAATAAAAGAGGTATTTATGGAAGATTTCTTCGGGACTAATATCGATTTATCGGAATTAACCGAAAAAGCTATATCACTGGTGATGACTTACACCCCCAAATTATTATTGGCTATTCTTACTTTGGTGGTGGGTCTCTGGTTAGTGAATCGTTTTGTAAACCTATTAGATCATCGGCTAGGTAAAAAGGACCCCACGTTAAATAAGTTTTTGTGCGGACTTATCAGTGCGGTGCTAAAAGTAATGCTGTTGATTTCAGTTGCCTCAATGATAGGCATTGAAACCACCTCATTTATTGCCGTCGTAGGTGCAGCAGGTTTAGCTATTGGTCTGGCATTACAAGGCAGCCTGGCGAACTTTGCTGGCGGTGTGTTAATACTGATTTTTAAACCCTTTAAAGTGGGTGACACCATTGAAGCAGAGGGTCATTTAGGCTCAGTGTCAGAGATACAAATTCTTTATACTGTACTTAACACTTTTGACAATAAGCGCATTGTTATTCCCAATGGCAGCCTATCTAATGCCACGTTAATTAACGTTAGCGTGTATGATAAACGCCGTTGCGACATGACATTTGGTATAGGCTACGATGACGATATCGATAAAGCGAAGAAGGTGTTGCAGCGTCTATTTGAAGAAGATGAGCGCTCGTTGACCGACCCTGCACCAAGAATTTGTGTAGGCGGATTAGGCGATAACTCAGTCGATCTGATGTTTAGACCGTGGGTCGCCACAGATGACTTGTGGCCTTACTACTGGGATATGCAGGAAAAAGTTAAAAAAGCCTTTGATGAAGAAGGCATTAGCATCCCATATCCACAGCGAGATGTGCACCTCTATAAAACGAGTGACGACTAACGTCTCAGTTGGGAGATAGCAGTCTATGCTATCTCCAATTCCCCTTTCAAACTTGCGTAAAAACGCGAAAGCCATCCGTTTTAGTTACAACATCTTGGTAAATATAGAAGATGGTTAGCGTCTGTCACTGCTTCCTAGTTAAGAGCTTGGCGTGCTCTCTTTGCACATGGCATACACATTAACAATACTAGCGCAGCGTGCGATTCATCGTAGAGGTCCTTACACTGGCGCCCACCGCCGAAAAACGCGGCTTCAAATTGCGTTTGGGTTTTATTGCGGTCATGGGTATAACCCGCTTTTTCGCGAGTATTACGTACACCGCACTGCACCATGGCAAATAAGATGCTAAATAGTCTTGAAGCTTAACCGCCCCTTTCCACTTTTGTTGAAAAAAGAGCGTTGAAAACATCACTTGACGTTGTTCAACAATTTCAAATCCCAGCAGCTGAAGCCAATCTTTAATGCGATAGGACGTAAAAAAGCGAGCATCGTGTAGGATATTTCCGCGCTTAACAGGTAGAAATTTGGCAATGCCGGCGAGGCTTAAGGGGTTAAAGCCACTTATGATCACATAACCGTTTTGTGTAATAACGCGGTCTACTTCTCTTAATATTTCGTGAGGGTCTTGTGCAAAATCTAATTCATTAGCAAGTAGAAAGCCATCAATGCTGTTTTCGGCGAAGGGTAAGCAGTGCGACTGCCCCACTACCGTGTTTTCTCTACTTATTTTCGGTTCGCGTTTATCACCGCCTAACGATATACCCGATGCATTGTGATTGGGAAAGCCCTCTTTCGCTTCATTGTGGTGTGGCTGCTCGCTAGCTAGGTCATTAAACGGAACGTGATTGATGTGGTGTCGAATTGGGCTGGTATCGAGATTTATATCGGCACTTAGCGAGCCTAGTTTGGCAAAGTGATACCCAAAAATTCGCTCAGCATAATCGCTACAAACTGCATTGACCGCATGTCGAATGTGCTCTCCGGCGGGGAAATCATTCCAATTTGTAGGGTAGCGTGGCGGTTTGGCTTTAAACGCCGATCTCATTAACACTGCGCGCTCTTAGGTTGCTCTGCTCTTCACAAGTCCCTATAGTAACGCATAATTCTACCTACACAAGCAGGTACTCTTATGACGGCAGAAACACTTCCTTCAGGCGTAGCCATTCATCCTATTCCCGCTTTTACCGACAATTACATTTGGTGTATTTATAACGAGAGTAGCGCTATTGTTGTCGACCCAGGTGATGCTGAGCCAGTACTGGCCTTTATTAAAGCCAAAGGCTTAACGCTGAGCGCAGTTCTCATCACTCATCACCACAGAGACCACACAGGTGGTATTGCTAAATTAGTATCTGCAGTACCAGATTTGCCAGTTATTGGCCCAAGAGGCAATCACATAAGAGGAATAACTAAATCTGTTTCTCAAGGCGATACTGTCTCGCTACCTGTTTTTAAAATGGCGCTGCAAGTAATGGAAGTGCCAGGTCATACCCTTGATCACATTGCTTTCTTCGGGCATGGCGCATTGTTTTGCGGCGACACGTTATTTTCAGCAGGTTGCGGACGATTGTTTGAAGGTTCGCCAGAGCAAATGCATCATTCACTGAATAAGTTAAAGCGACTGCCCGACACCACGAAAGTGTTCTGTACACATGAGTATACTCAGGCTAATGTCCAGTTTGCTTTAGCCGTAGAGCCAGACAATAAGGCGCTGTGTGACTACGCACAGTGGGTGGCAGAAAAACGCGCTCAAGGTCAGCCTACACTACCTAGTAATCTCAAAGAGCAAAAAAACATAAACCCATTTTTACGGGCTCATGAACTTTCTGTGAAAACTGCTGCCGAAGCCTATTGCGAAAATAACCTGGCTGACGATGTAGCTGTATTTGCTGCAGTTCGCCGCTGGAAAGATGAGTTTTGATGCAAAAGTAAGCCGATTATCGTAACATGGTAGGTTTGCAGTGCTCCACGAGGTTTCTTCATATATGCAGTTGAAGTTTTTCCCACTGTCGCCACTGATATTGGCGCTAGGTTTAACGGGTTGTCAGTTAACCGATAATAATAACGACAATGCACAATTAGAAAGTAACGAAACCGCTTCACTAGAAGCGTGCAGTGAAATTCATAACAACGAAGAAGCCATTTCTGATTGTGAAATTGCAAGAGACGGCGTTATTGATGTTGTTCACCCCAATGATGATACGCTAGAAGAAGGCGCTGAGCTTACCGATACACCGGATATGCATACGCAGGCGGTCGTTACTGACGTATGGGAACGTGCAAGTGCGAATTTCGCCTTACCTATCCCTGACGACAAACGCATTAGCGCACAGCGTAAATGGTACCTGAAGCACCCAGAGTATATGGCTCGCGTTGTAAAACGTGCCAAGCCTTTTCTTTATTACATTACCGAAGAAATTGAAAAGCGCGACATGCCGATGGAGCTTGTGCTTTTACCAATAGTAGAAAGTGCTTTCGATCCCTTTGCTTATTCCCATGGCCGAGCGGCTGGTATGTGGCAGTTTATTCCTGGCACAGGCAAGCGCTTTGGTATGCAACAGAATTGGTGGTATGACGGACGTCGAGACGTTGTTGCGTCTACTCAAGGTGCACTTGACTATCTAACCTATCTAAACGAAATGTTTGATGGTAATTGGCTGCACGCACTTGCCGCCTACAATAGTGGCGAAGGCCGCGTTCAAAGGGCTATTAAAGCTAACAAACGCGCGGGTAAACCTACCGACTTTTGGAACTTAAATTTACCCAAAGAGACACGTGCTTACGTGCCTAAATTGCTTGCACTGGCTGATATTCTAAAAAATAAAGATGAATATGCGTATGCGTGGCCTGAAGTTGAGAATGTAGCGGTTATCGAAGTGGTTGATATCGGCTCACAGGTCGATTTAGCGTTTGCCGCCGAACTTGCTGGTATGTCTTTAAAAGAACTACACGGGTTAAACCCAGGGTTCAATCGTTGGGCAACGTCGCCAGAAGGGCCCCATAGGTTGATACTTCCTTTAGACAAAGCGGCCGCTTTTTCCCAAGCACTGGCCAAAATTGATCAAAAAGAGCGATTGAACTGGGTACGCCACTCGGTGAAGCCCGGCGACAGCTTAGGTAAAATCGCTAAGCAGTATCACACCACCGTGAAAGTTCTTAAAAAAGTGAATGAGCTAGACTCGTCCATGATCCGCGTGGGTCAAGCGATAATGGTACCAGTAGCACTTCAAGAACTGGACAGCTACACATTATCTCAGGAACAGCGTCTAGCCAGCTTGCAGAACGGCAACACGTCTAAGCAAAAAGTACGTCATACCGTACAATCTGGTGATACGCTTTGGGATATTGCCCGTAAGTACAATATAGGCACTAAACAGTTAGCTAAATGGAACGGTATGGCCCCTGGCGATATGCTTCACCCTGGCAAAACCTTAGTTATCTGGCAGGAAGGTAAAGCGCAAGACGGTGTTACCAAAAAAGTGACCTACACAGTAAGAAATGGTGATTCGTTGTCTCGTATCGCCAGCAAGTTCAATGTTAGAGTAAGCGACATAGGCAAGTGGAATTCACTTAATACCAAGCGCTATCTACAACCTGGTCAGAAGCTAAAACTTTATGTAGACGTAACAAGGTTGAACGCATCAAGCTAACCTTTAATACTTAAAGTTCAATACTGTTCATGCCTAACTGCATTTACGTCACGCTTTGAGTCAGAATACAGGATAAGGAAATGCTAAGAATTAACCGAGAAAATTTGCGAAACAGTCATGAAACGCCTTGGTTAATCTTAGATTTAGTCATGTTAGGTATACTTTTTGTGAACCTAACATGGCTCATTTTCGACGCCTTATACGCCTCCGACTTTGTCTATGGTCTATTGGGCACGTATTTTCCCGCTTTTCTTAGTGCTTACGATCCTGTTCACAACAACTTTCTGTTGGTCGACTTGGTGTTTATCGCCATTTTCTTCAGCGAATTTTGCTTCCGGTGGGTTGTAGCTATTGTGCGTAAAGAACACTTACGCTGGTACTTTTTTCCGTTTTTGCATTGGTACGATATCATAGGTCTAATCCCTACTGGACCTACCCGCCTATTTCGTTTCTTGCGCATATTTTCTATTTTGCACCGCCTGCACAAATTCGAAATCATCGACTTAAATCAAACCGCGGTCTTTCGCTTTTTTGCGTTTTACTACGATGTATTTGTTGAAGAGTTAAGCGACCGGATTGTTGTAAAAGTGCTCAGCGATGCGCAAAAAGACATCTCAGCAGGTTCGCCTTTATTAGACGATATCAACGCACAGGTACTGGCCCCCCGCCGTCCTGTCATTACCCAATGGATGGCTGGCGTTATCAACCATTTAGGCCAGTCAATTCAAAGCGAAGAGCACGGCGAGGTGATACGGGAGCACGTGCGCAAGAGCGTGGGTAAAGCGGTGAGAAGTAATGCACAAGTTTCTTCCCTGCATTACCTACCTGTTATCGGCAAAACCATTGAAAATACGTTGGAAGAGTCAGTCACCGATATCGTGACCACATCGCTAGTTAATCTGTTAAGCGACTTAGACGCAGAGCGCATCGACCATTTCATTTCAGTCGGCATGCACGACTATACCCCTACCGCCGATGCACTTGATAAAGAAGTACTTAACGTTGTAAACGAATGCTTAGAACTGGTAAAAGCGCACGTTGCACAGCAGCGTTGGAAGTCACATCTCACCGAAAAAGAATCGGCCATCCCCACTGGCAAGCCCGAAATTTAATTAATTTGCAAAGCGATAGAGTCAAGGTGAACGCTAGCCAGTATTCTGTTCAGCCACTGTTCATACAAATAAGCTAATATAAAGTCCTTATGAATATAATTATAACGATTAGAGGGACTTATGATGAAAATTAAACGCTGCCGAACGTTCAGCCGCTCATTTAACCACGCAATACTAGTAATTTGTATAGCGGCATTTGCTTCAGGCTGTATGGTGATCTTGCCGACCTCTTCTATTTCCACCAACCAAGAACCTGAAAAAATAGTTGAGCGCATTGAATACAATGCAAACCGATGCTGGTCCACACTGCATCAGCCAATCCATAGCGATATAGTCGTAAACACGTACACAATACAAAACGGCTACAAACTCACGGCCAGTCGTAAAGAAGGGAGCACCCCGCAATATCCTTTTTTACACGTCACCGTTACCCACTCAACCTACGGCAGCGAGGTATCTGTTCGAGAAGGTGAGTTTAACTTGGGCACAGACTTAAATTTAAGTGATGATGTAAATCGATGGATAAATGGCGACAATAGCTGCTAAGACTGATAAGGCGTACACACTATTTTTCAGTAGTAGACAGAATAATACTCGTCTCACTATTAAGCACGCCTTTAACGCCGCGCACTTCTTTTAAAATGCCATCTAAGTGCGCGAGACTTTCGGCGGTTATAACAATAAGTAAATCCCAATTTCCGTTTGTAGTATGAAACCGCTCAACACCATTCACCTGCCTAAGCTTACTAATAAGCTGTGTTGTACTAAGCCCTTCAAGCTCGACTGACATAAGAGCTTTTATTTTGTCTGGTTGCAGCTGCTCGTTAACACGAATAGTAAAACCGTCGATCACCCCCGAATTTATTAACCTGTCGATTCGTTTTTGCACCGTATTTCGCGATAACGAGAGGACTTCAGCTAGCACGGTTACAGGTGTTCGCGCATCGCGCTTCAATATATCGAGAAGCTCGCGATCTTTCGCATCTAAATCTACATACATAGCTATTTCCCCAATAGATAAACAAATCGTCGAGTCATTAACTCGTTCTCCAAGACTAATTAGCAAAACGCATAATGATAAAACTATTGAACATTATGCTTAAACTAAATAACAACTTGCAACACCTTGAGCATGGTTAAGTGAATTCGCCAGAGAATAAAATACACGCTCTTTTCAGTGGAAATATTTCAGCTAAGGGCTGTAGGACGTTATATGCAAGCCAGTCACATCAAAAACTCACGATTAACTACACCAAATTCCGTTTTAATGGTACGCTCCTGTGCCTTTCGCCCCAACGAACAAACAGCCAAAGACAATAGTTTTCAGAAGCCCCTTGTATCGACGGGAAGAAATAGAGCGGAAATATCAAAGAATGCGTGTGCGGAATTTGATGAGATGGTTCGCACTTTACGTATGAACCACATAACGGTAGAGGTGTTTGAAACAGAAGGGGAAAACACGCCCGATGCCGTATTTCCAAATAATTGGTTAAGTACACATCCCAACGGTTTGCTTGTCACCTACCCTATGCACTGTGAAAACCGCCGAGCGGAGCGTCGTGACGATATTGTCAGTTATCTGCAGCAACACTATATCGTACAGCAAGCTAAAGATTTATCTTCCCTTGAAGAAGACGGAGATATTGTTGAAGGTACAGGAGCTATGGTGATCGACCATGTAAACGCGCTAGCTTATGTTTGCCTATCCCAACGAGCCAATAAGAGAGCTGTAATATCGGCGTGTAAAGCTATTGGTTTAACGCCTATATGTTTTAGCGCCTTTGATACTGCTGGTACGGCGATTTACCACACCAACGTAATGATGTGTGTGGGCAGTGATTTTGCCATTGTTGCTACTAGCATGATAGAAGAAAGCGACAAAAATGTGGTGCTTTCAACACTTAAGGAGACAGGTAAAAACGTCATCGAAATTAGCGAAGAACAAGTGAATAGTTTTGCCGGAAACTGCCTAGAGCTTTTGAATAGCAATGGAAAACGTTTATTACTTATATCAGACACTGCTTTTAGTTCAATGAACGAAGAGCAACTAGCTTTACTACCCAGCGATCTTACTTTACTTCCCATCGCAGTGCCTACTATTGAAATGGGAGGAGGCTCCGTCCGCTGCATGGTCGCGGGTATTCACCTTGAGTGTAAAACGATTGGCGCTAAACAAACTACGACTAATAACATCAGCTTTGACACCCGCGTGAGACTAGCAAAAGGTGATGACTTGGAAGGCTTGCTTGCGTTAGCTGAAGCTGCATCGCCAGGTATGACAACCTTCCCACCGGATAGAGCAACGCTTGATAACAAATTAAAGCGTTCCAATAGAGAAGAACAAAAACTTATGCGTCAAGAGCGTCCAGACTACCTTTTGTTTGTATTGGAGGACCTTCGAACTGGCAAGCTTATTGGTACATCTGCAATTTTTGGTGAATTAGGAAAAGAAGACAGTTTTTATAGTTACAAACGAGAAAAAGTCGCACAGCGAAATAAATCACTAGGCGCACACTACACCCACGACATACTGCACCTAAGTCACCATTTTGAGGGGTACGCGGAAGTGGCATCACTCTACTTACTGCCTGAATACAGAAAACACTTCAACGGAAAACTACTTTCAAAAGTACGCTACCTTTTTATGGGCTTACATCAGCATGTATTTCCAAAGCAGGTCATGGCCGATCTACGAGGCTATGTAAATACGCATGGGGACTCGCCTTTCTGGAATGCCGTCGGACGTCACTTTTTTCCTATGACATACGCTGAAGCGGATTTATATGGCGCCGTAAATGGAAATCAATTTATTGCTGATTTAATGCCTAAACTTCCGCTGTATGTAAATATGTTACCCAAAGAGGCTCAGTTGGCTATTGGTAAACCACATAACGACGGCCAACCCGCTATGGCAATGCTTGAAAAAGAAGGGTTTAAATTCACGAACTACATCGATATTTTTGATGGTGCGCCAAGTATGGAAGCTGAAGTTTTAAGCCTAAAAACTGTCAATTCAACAAGGCAAGTAAGAATAAAAGTTTGCGAAGGTACAAGGCGCGGCACCGAGAGTAAAATGACGCTTGTCGCCACGTTGAGCCAGCCTTTTTATGCAATGATGGCAGAAACCGAAGAACAAGACGAAATAGCTGTTATCTCTCGCAAAACAGCACAAGCATTAAACGTTAGCTCGGGAGATACCATCTTACTTTCAGATGTTTAGCCTCGTGCGTATATCCAAAAACCGCTGTTCAATGACGAAAACACGGTGTGCGCTTTAAGCTTAACTAAAAAGAAAGCCCGCAAATGCGGGCTTTTATTCTGTTAAAAAGTATTGGGTGCTAATTACGCTTTACGCCACGTAGTACCGCTCGGACCGTCTTCTAACACTACGCCTTTTGCGTTTAACGCATCGCGTGCGGCATCTGCCGCTGCCCAGTCTTTGGAGGCACGGGCATCGTTACGCTGTTTAATTAACGCTTCAATCTCTGCTGCTTCATCGTCATTGCCTTCACCGCCTTTAAGGTAAGTATCTGGGTCACTTTGAAGCATACCTAAAATTGCACCTAGACCTTTAAGAACCGCGGCCAATTTACCCGCTTCGTCAGCATTGTCTTTTTGGCGGTTAAGCTCACGTGCCACGTCGAATAACACCGAAAAAGCTTCAGGTACGTTTAAGTCGTCGTTCATTGCTGCTTCGAAACGCTTCAGATAGCCACCGTAGCTCAGATCAGTGCTTTCATCTACTTCAACACCACGAAGGGCTGTATACAAACGCTCTAGGGCGGCCTTCGCTTGAGTAATATTGTCTTGAGAGTAGCTTAACTGGCTACGGTAATGCGCCGACATCAGGAAGAAACGCAATGTTTCTGAGTCGTGCTCTTTAAGCACATCGCGCAAGGTAAAAAAGTTACCCAATGACTTAGACATTTTTTCGTCATTAACCTGTACCATACCCGCGTGCATCCACACGTTTACGTAAGGTGTGTCATACGCACAGCACGACTGAGCCACTTCGTTTTCGTGATGTGGGAACGTTAAATCTGAGCCACCGCCGTGAATATCAAAGTGCGCACCAAGATGCTTATGATTCATTGCAGAACATTCAATGTGCCATCCCGGACGTCCCTCGCCCCATGGCGATTGCCATGCCGGCTCACCAGGCTTGGTGGTTTTCCACAGTACGAAGTCTAGCGGGTCGTCTTTTCCTGCCGCCACTTCAACACGAGCACCCGCTTTAAGCTGATCTAAGTCTTGTTTGCTTAACTTGCCATAATCTTCGTACTTGCTTACGTCGAATAGTACATCGCCGCTTTTAGCTTGATAGGCGTAACCTTTGTCCATGAGTCGCTGGATAATTGCAATGATCTCATCCATATGACCACTTACTGTCGGCTCGACGTCTGGCTCTAGTAAGTTAATCGCCGCAAAGTCTTCGTGCATCATGGCAATAGTGCGTGCAGTTAGCGCCTCAAAGCTTTCACCATTTTCATTGGCGCGAGCAATAATCTTATCGTCGATATCGGTGATATTGCGCACGTACTTCACATCTAAACCAAGGTGGCGCATGTAGCGTACTAAGACATCGAAACTCAGGTAAGTACGGGCATGACCCATATGACTTAGGTCATAAACGGTTATACCACAAACATACAAACCCACTTTCCCTTCTTGAAGCGGTACAAACTTCGCTTTTTCACGGGTTCGGGTGTTGTAAAGATGTAGCATGTCTATATTTCCTATTTGTCATAATTTTTCGGCCGCAAAGTTTAGCACTGTCACGATTTAAATGGTACAAGCCTTTTGCAACGATATGGCTGGGTTTTGCGATAACCGTCTCTTTGCGCTAACGACTCGTTTTGCGCTAAAATGCCGCCACTTTATATGTATGCTAACACACAGGACAAACCACAATGGTTACGTTAAAAACAAATTTCGGTGACATCACCCTAGAGCTTTTTGAAGATAAAGCGCCTAAAACGGTAGCTAACTTCATTTCTTACGTTGAAGACGGTTTTTTTGATAACACTATTTTTCACCGTGTAATCAACAACTTTATGATCCAAGGTGGTGGTTTTACGCCAGATATGGATCAGAAAGACACAAAAGACCCTATTGAAAACGAAGCGGACAACGGCGTAGCAAACGAAGTGGGTACAATCGCGATGGCGCGTACCCAAGATCCACACTCTGCGACGGCTCAGTTTTTTATTAATGTAAATAACAACGACTTCCTTAACCACTCTAGCAAGTCTGTCAATGGTTGGGGCTACTGTGCATTCGGTAAAGTAACTGAAGGTATGGATGTTGTTGAAAAAATTAAGGCTGTTAAAACCGGTAACAGCGGCTATCACCAGGATGTTCCTGTTGAGCCTGTTATCATTGAAAAAGCGACTATTTCTTAAATAGCCGCTGACATCTATGCTTGAATAGCTGTCTCAATAACGCCTTGGCCAATATGATTTTCAAGACATACTAAGGCCTTGAGTTAAGAACAAGCCGCGTTACTTTAACGCGGCTTTTTAAACCACAATAAGAAGATTTATGTCGTTCACCTACTTCATTGCCGACTTGCACCTAAGTGCCGACCGCCCTGACATTACAGAATGCTTAATGCGCTTTTTAAAAGAAGATGCGATTAATGCTGATGCACTTTACGTTCTTGGTGACTTGTTTGAAATTTGGATTGGCGACGACAACGTTACTCCATTTAACACTGCCATAGCATCAGCTTTCAAGGCAGTGAGTCAGCATTGCGCTATATACTTCATTCACGGTAATCGCGATTTCGCCATACGTGAAAAGTGGCTATCAAAAGCCGGCATGACGTTATTAAACGAACAAGAAGTTGTAGACTTATACGGCACACCTACCCTGCTTACTCATGGTGACGAACTATGCACTCGCGATGTTGCTTATCAAAAGTTTCGCAAGAAATCCCGCGGTTGGTGGTGGCCACGTTTAATGCTTGCGCTTCCGTTATGGTATCGACAGCGTGTTGCCGATAACGGTCGTAAGGAAAGTAAGGCTAAGCAGCAAAATCTTAAGCCAGATATTATGGATGTCACGCCTGAAGAAGTGGTGAAAGTCATGGAAAAATGGGGCGTGCAGCGCATGATACATGGCCACACACACAGACCCAACATTCATAGCCTTACAGCAAACGGCAAGCCTGCAACTCGTATTGTACTTGGCGATTGGTATGATCAAGGCAGTGTATTGAAGGTTACTGAAAATGATGTGATGCTGCAGAAACATAACTTCAGTTAGTCACCATCATTATTTGTTACAAACTAGCCGAAAGTACATGTGTTAGACGCTGGCTTAATTTTTGTTCTGTGGTATAAAGAATAAAAGCAAGTTAGTCATCATGGATGGTGTAAATGACAGATGTTCTTCTTTCCCCTACAAACTTCTGGTTTAGCATTTCGCTCATAGCCGTTTTCTTTATTTTCATACTAGAACTTGTTAGCACTATTTTTGGTATAAGCCTGTTGGGGTTAGGCGATGATTTTGCAGAGTTTGATGGCGATGGGTTTCTTAATACCTCGTTTGCCAACTGGCTTAATATCAATAAAGTTCCCTTTCTTATTTACCTAGTAGTACTTCTTACTCTATTCGGTTTAGTTGGCTTGATGGTTAACGGCTTAACAGCGAGTGCACTCGGCTATACCTTGCCAGCTTTCCTATCCGTTCCTCTTGCATTTGTTATTGGCGCATTCGTAACAGCTAAAACCGTAAAGGTAATTTCAGGCTTGTTGCCTAGTGTAGAGTCTAGCGCGGTTAACAGCGATGACTTCATTGGGTCTGTGGCCGAAATCACGATTGGAAAAGCAAGCCGAGGCAACCCAGCTGAAGCAAAGTTTACCGACCATTATTCACAGCCTCATTTTGTGTTAGTAGAGCCTTTCGAAGATGAAGAGTTGTTCGCACAGGGAGAGCGCGTCATTTTAGTTCAGAAAAAACAACACAGCTGGTTAGCAACCCGCTACCTATAACCTAAAAGAGATAAAAGTATGGATACAATTCAACCATCTAGCTTGCCGTCAATACTCTTTATTGCCGGTGCTATTGTTGTAGGGCTTATCGTTATTGGCCTTATCTTTGCCAAACTTTACACCCGCGCGACGAAAGAAACAGCGTTCGTAAGAACCGGTTTAGGCGGTGAAAAAGTCATTAAGGACGGTGGCGCTATCGTGCTTCCTGTCGTTCACGAAATCATTCCAGTAAATATGAACACCCTTCGTATAGAAGTGGAAAAAATTCAAAAAGACGCGCTTATTACCAAAGATCGCATGCGTGTTGATGTTAAGGCAGACTTCTATTTACGCGTGGCCCCCAATGCCAATGGCATATCAATGGCTGCGCAAACGCTAGGAACGCGCACCACTCGCGCTGAAGAAGTTAAGAAACTAATGGAGTCTAAGTTTGTTGACGTACTACGTGCCGTAGCTGCTGAAATGAGCATGACCGAAATGCATGAACAGCGTGCTGACTTTGTACAAAAAGTTCAGCAAAGCGTGGCTAACGACCTTGAAAAGAACGGTCTTGAGTTAGAATCGGTGAGCTTGACTGGTTTTGACCAAACCGACCTACAGTTTTTCAATGAGAACAACGCTTTCGATGCAGAGGGGCGTGCACGCTTAACGAAGATCATTGAAGAAAAACGCAAAGAAACCAACGATATTCAACAAGAAAACCGCATTTTCATTGAACAGCGTAATTTGGCTGCTGAGAAACAATCACTAGAGGTGAAACGAGACGAAGAAGAAGCTCGCTTAGCCCAAGAGCAAATTCTAGCCTTTAAACGTCAGGAACAAAAAGCAGAAATTGCTAAGCAGCGCGAAATGAAAGAACGGGAAGAGCGCGAAGCAGAGATCGCTAAAAACCGTGCTATCGAGGCTGCGGAAATTGAAAAATCACGGGAAATTGAAACCCAAGAAATTGCTAAGCGTCAGGCATTAGAGCAAGCGCGCATTCGTCAGCAGCAAGAAGTTGAGGTTTCTGAGCAAATTAAACAAATTGCCGTTGCGACAAAATCTGAGGAAGAGTCGGCCGCGCGTGCTAAAGCTGCTGAAGCGGAAAAGGCTAAAGTGGAAAAAGTGGAAGCAGTAACCACAGCGAAAATGGTGGCAGAAGCTGAGCGTAAGAAACAAATTGAAGTTATAGACGCGCGTAAAGAGGCAGAGCGTGAGGCTGTGGGCATTACCGTAGAAGCACAAGCTAAGAAAGAAGCAGCTGAAAACTCTGCTGCCGCCATTCTTACGGAAGCTAAGGCTGCTGCCGATGCAAAAATGCTTCAGGCTGAAGCTGATGAGAAAGTGCTTGCTGTTGAAGCACAAGGTAAACAAGCGCTTTATGAGGCTGAAAATACGCTTAAGACCGAGCAAATTGAGCTGCAAAAAGCCCTTGCCATGCTCAAAATATTGCCTGAGCTTGTGGCACACGCCGTTAAGCCACTTGAAAACATAGAAGGTATTAAAATTCTTCAAGGCTACGGCCAAGGGAATGGCGTGAAAGGCGATCACACCGTTGCTACTGCTGGTAGTGGTTTAGCTGAACAAGTAACGCAAGCCGCACTAAGCTATCGTGCTAACGCCCCACTGGTAGACTCTATGTTGCGTGAAGTGGGCTTGGTCGATGCGGAAAAAGGCACATTAGATGATTTGGTAACAGGCAACAGCGACATACTGACCAAGGCCAATGCCGTAAAACCTAAACCTATTGTGGCAGCACCAGAAAACCTAAATGGTAATAAAGCGTCAGAAGAGCTTCCAGCTGATTAATGCTCATTGAGCTAGTATTTAGCTAGCTAATACGACACAACATCCTAAGCCCTGTAATTCAACAGGGCTTTTTGTTTTCACGTAATTTATCAACTAACCATTCTGAAAATACTTTTAATCGAAGTGGCATTTGTCTTCTAGAGGGGTACAGGAGATTTACCGGCATCGCCTGGGCCTCGAATTCAGGAAGCACACGAATTAGTTTTCCTTCTTTCAGCTCTGACTCAACCCCCACACTTGGAATTTGCGCAATACCTAATCCACTTGCGCACGCCGCAAAGTAGGCCTGGGTACTGTTAACACTTAACAAGCTTTGCATTTCGACGCCATGGAGTTCTTCACCTTTCATAAATTCAAATTCTGGTGTTTTGTGACTTAGGGTATGGGAATAATCAATAAGCTTGTGATTAGCTAAATCTTCCAGCGACTTCGGTATGCCCCACTTCGTCGCATAATCAGGACTTACACAGTTATAAATTGGATAAGTTAAAAGGCGACGGGCAACCAAACTGCTATCCGCTAATGCACCAACCCTAATCACACAGTCAAACCCTTCTTTAATAAGGTCAACTTTGCGATCGACACTGCTCACTCGCAACGTAATCTTGGGGTAAGTAGAGATAAACTCACCTAAAATGGGAAGCAGAATATTGGTTGCAAATCGGCTTGGCATATCGATACGAAGCTCGCCACTTACACTGTCTGCTGAGGTTATGAACTGTGATTGTAAGGCGTCCCATTCACTCAATAAGGCAATACTTTGCGGCAAAAACGTTTCTCCATCAGAGGTGAGAGAAACGCTTCGCGTACTTCGGTTAAAAAGGCGCGTGCTCAACTGCTTTTCGAGATTTGTTACCGCTTGAGAAATACTCGATTTCGGTAAACCTAGAAGTGCAGCCGCCGCACTGAAGCTTCCCAATCTCGCGGTTTCTACAAACCGTGTAAGCATATCGAACCTGTCCATCTTTCGCCTATTGTTCACTAAATAAGAACAATGTTATCGCTTTAGGTAGGTTTTTCATACCAATTTTAGTCAATATAATCGTCTACGAATTAACCAACAAAGAGAGATAACAATGGCGATTGCATTAATAACAGGTGGAAGTCGAGGTCTTGGGCGCGCTGGCGCATTAGCACTGGCGAAAAAAGGGATAGACGTTGTTATCACGTATAACACTAATGAAGCAGCAGCCGATGAGGTTGTTAAAGAGATTCAGAGCATTGGAAGAAAAGCCTGTGCCCTGCCCCTTAACACCGCCGCCTCGCATTATTCGTTCCCGGAATTTCTAGTTACGCTTAAAGACGTGCTGAACAATCAATTTGGCAAACAGGCTATTACCTATCTGGTAAACAACGCCGGCGTTGGTCTAAATGCTTCTTTTGCAGAAACAAGTATAAAACAGTTCGATACGCTATTTGATATGCATGTGAAGGGACCTTATTTTTTAACCCAAACACTGTTACCTATTATTGAGGATGGCGGAGCAATACTGAATATTTCCTCTGGTTTGGCAAGATTCTGCTTCCCGGGATACAGCGCCTACGGTATGGCTAAAGGAGCCATAGAGGTAATGAGTCGTTACCTGGCTGCAGAGTTAGGAGCCCGTAAAATTAGAGTAAACACCCTGGCTCCAGGTGCCATTGAGACTGACTTTAGCGGTGGCTATGTTCGCGATAATAGCGAAGTCAATAATGCTATAGCCTCTCAGACCGCTTTAGGCCGCGTTGGCCAACCCGAAGATATAGGTGGCGTTATCGCAGCGCTATTAAGTAACGATAGTTATTGGATTAACGGCCAAAGGATTGAGGCATCTGGTGGTATGAAGTTGTAACACCATTAGCATGATGGCGTTGATGTCAGCTTTCACTTATTAACGAAAATGGGTTAAACGCCTTTGCAACCTTTCAAGCTGCAAAGGCGTATCATAAGGAGTAACATACACAGGCAAAGTTGTATTCTCTGCGCTTAAACATTAGGTTTGGACGTGAGGATATTGTTAAGCCTTGAAAATATTATCTGAGATTGAGATATTTTTAAGGGAGAAAGTCGAGGATAAGTGCTATGAAGTCGCTACCCGAAGAACCAGAGAAACCATTAAGAGACGATTGTTGCGGCGGAGGTTCGTGTTGCCCATGTATTTGGGACGTATACTACGAAAAGCTTGCTAAGTGGAAAGAAGCAAAGCGAGAATTTGACGAGTTAGCGAATAATGAGTCATCAGACACAAGGTCTCCAGACTAGCGGTCCGTACTCGTATTTAAAAATGCCCTGTTCGCTATTTCCTACTATTGAACAGCCCTCGAACGAGCTATCCTGCCTTAGAACTTGCCTAATTTAAACCGCCGCATGAGCGTTCGACAGTTCCATTTTTTAAACTTCTCATTTACAAATTTCTATTCTACTGCTATTTTATCTTAATCGATTAAGATTTTGATTTTCTGTGAGTCTCAACCAAATTTGGTCAGTCAATAGCAGAAGATTAAGAATTAAGCTAAACCCGTTACATGGTTAATTTTGAATCTGCCAGACTGGTAGTGCTTAATTCGTAGTAATGTGTGCTCGCGATACGTAAGAGAAGTACGAGCAAGCGCATGCTGAATTTTGGAGAGTTATCATGTCTATACGCAATGGCGTTCAACTAATCACCTATGCAGACCGACTAGGCGATGGCAACATCGAGAGTCTAACAAGCATACTTCAGGGCCCGTTAGGTGGCCTGTTTACGGGTGTTCACATCCTTCCTTTTTACTACCCTTACGATGGTGAAGACGCGGGTTTCGATCCTATCGATCATACCTTGGTCGATGAGCGCTTGGGCGATTGGGACAACGTTAAAAAGCTTGGCGAATCGGTAGATATCATGGCCGACCTCATTGTTAACCATATGTCGGGGCAAAGTGAAGCGTTCAAAGACGTGCTGAAAAACGGGCGCGAATCGAGTTATTGGCCGCTGTTCTTAACCAAGGAAGATATTTTTAAGGGCAACGATCAAACCCAAATTGACGAACAAATAGCACAAGTGTTCCGCCCTCGACCCACACCGTTTTTCAGCGATTACGAGGTGGGCACAGAGACTGGTAACCCTGAAACCGTGCCGTTCTGGACAACTTTTACCTCTAATCAAATTGATATTGATGTGGAGTCACAGTTAGGCAAAGATTACCTATCTTCTATTCTTCAGTCGTTTACTGAAAGTAATGTTGATCTTATTCGCTTAGATGCGGCGGGCTATGCAATTAAACGCGCGGGTTCGAACTGCTTTATGCTTGAAGAAACCTTCGAATTTATCGAAGAATTATCAAACCGCGCACGTGGTATGGGCATGCAGTGTTTGGTCGAAATACACAGTCACTATCAAACTCAAATTGATATTGCTGCGCGTTGCGACAGTGTTTACGACTTCGCTTTACCTCCGCTTGTACTACACACCTTGTTCTCTAAAAATGCAGAGGCATTGGCATACTGGCTTTCAATTTCGCCACGTAACTGCTTTACCGTGCTAGATACTCACGATGGCATCGGCATTGTTGACGTGGGCGCGAATGGTGACAAACCAGGCCTGCTTACCGCAGATGCGATTAATTCGCTCGTTGACCAAATACATGAAAATTCCAATGGCGAGTCTAAAAAAGCCACTGGTGCCGCTGCAAATAATGTAGACCTTTACCAGGTAAACTGCACATATTACGATGCGTTAGGTAAAGATGACTTCGCTTATTTGGTTGCACGCGCCATTCAATTTTTTAGCCCGGGTATCCCTCAAGTTTATTACGGTGGCTTGCTTGCTGCGCACAATGACATGGCGTTACTTGCTAAAACCAATGTTGGCCGCGACATCAACCGCCCATACTTGTCTACTGCCATGGTAAAAGAAGCCGTTGAGAAGCCAGTGGTTAAAGGCCTGATGCAGCTTATTAGGCTAAGAAACGAAAGCGATGCTTTTAACGGTGTATTTGACGTGAGTTACATCAACAACGTATTCGTGCTTTCGTGGAAAAACGGCAACCATGCGGCGTCACTAAACGTGAACTTCAGCACCATGGATGCAACAATTCATACGGTGGATAATGGTGAAGAAAGCGTGTTGTCAATCAGCTCGCTACTTGCTTAAAACGCAATCTTTAGCGATAGTTTAGCTACTTAGCGCTCAGCTATTCAGGAACTAACACGTGCCGTCAATGCGCTTAAACGCATTAGCGGCACGTAAACCTTGGATTAGCCATTACGATTTAAGTATTACAAGCCCCACCAGAAGAACTGGTATTGTTGTGAATTAACTCAGTACTCGTTTACCTAAACGACGTATTATTTTGTGTTGGTGTTTTATCTGTAGTCGTCGTTATACGCCCTACCCCAGTCACATAGCTGACGTAAAGTTGGCTCTAGTGTACGGCCTAAATCGGTAAGAGAATACTCTACACGAGGGGGCACTTCAGCATACACTTTCCTGTTTACCAACCCATCACGCTCTAACTCTCTGAGTTGCTGTGTAAGCATTTTCTGGGTAACGCCTTGCAATCGTCTACGCAACTGACTGAAACGTAGCGTTTTATGGCAAAGGTGCCACAAAATAACCCCTTTCCATTTACCGCCTATTATCTCAAGGGATACTGCTACGCCACAAATGTATTGATTTGAGCCGTTCGTATTTTCTACAGCATTGGACGCATTATCTTGTTTCTGGCTTTTTAGGACGGCGTTATTATCAATGTCTGATGTCACATCACTTTCCTCTGCCACTACACTGTTCAAAGTTGCGGTCATACTACTCCCTCTTAGAGTAATTACGTTCATATTCACTACGTAAAAGGCATTTTTATTAAAGTCAGCATTGATGTCGGTGCACTTTGTTAAAGCGACCAATCGAACAAAGGGTTTACATCACGCCACTAGTATCTTTTAGGGTACTACCCTACTAAAAAGTGCATACTTGCGCAAAGTTTATATATCGTCACAATGGGTAGCGTAATCATTCGACTAACGGAGACAGGTATGACATCGTTTAAAGCTTTGCTTGTAGAAAAGCAGGAAGATAAATCCTTCACGCGCAACGTAACGCAGCGCTCAACTGATGACTTGCCTGAAGGCACGCTACTCATTAAGGTGCATTATTCATCGCTTAACTATAAAGATGCACTGTCAGCCACCGGCAATCCAGGTGTGAGCAGAAACTTTCCTCATACCCCAGGAATTGATGCAGCAGGCACGGTGGTATCGTGTGGTGACAATCGCTTTAAAGAAGGAGATGAAGTTATTGTCACCGGATTTGACCTCGGCATGAACACCGCTGGAGGCTTTGGCGAATACATCAGAATTCCAAGTGAATGGGCGGTAGCTAAGCCAAATGGACTTACGTTGAGAGAGTCAATGATCATTGGTACCGCAGGTTTTACTGCAGGACTATCAGTACAAGGCTTGGTTGAACACGGCGTGACTCCTGACAAAGGCGATATTCTAGTCACTGGCGCTACAGGAGGCGTGGGCTCTGTCGCTGTTGCCCTGTTGGCAAAAGCTGGCTTTTCGGTTGTGGCATGCACCGGAAAAAAGGAGCATGAGGCATTCTTAAAAGCACTGGGGGCCAGCAAAGTGATAACCCGCGACGAGTTATTGGAAAATAAAGAACGCCCTATGTTAAAAGAGCTATACGCTGGCGCTATTGATACGGTAGGCGGTGAATATTTAGCGCAGGCAATTAAAGCGACACAATATGGCGGCACAGTAACGTGCTGTGGCCTAACCGCATCTGCTGAACTTAACGTAAGCGTATTTCCATTTATCTTGCGAGGCGTTTCATTGCTTGGAATCGACTCTGTGCAGTGTCCAATGCCTCCCCGTTTGAGGTTGTGGGACAAGCTTGCTAGTGAATGGAAGCTAAACTGCCTTGATGACCTTACCGAGGAAGTGACCCTTGATGCGGTAAATGAAAAAATAGACGCAATCTTAAAAGGGCAGATTTCTGGCCGTACTTTGGTTAATGTTCAAGGCTAAGCACATAAAAAGAAGGCACCTTAATATGGTGTCTTCGGTTTATCTGGCTCGCCCCTACGAGTGACTAGTTCCCGTCGTTACTCATTTTTTTAGCCAAGTGAATGGTGCTGACCTGCTTTGCTCTTCGCGAGCGAACCTTAATATTCAGAATTTCTACAATAAACGAGAACGCCATCGCAAAATAAACATACCCCTTAGGTACATGAACATCAAAGCCTTCTGTTATTAAGGTAAAGCCCACTAAAATCAAAAACGATAAAGCCAGCATTTTGATGGTTGGGTTTGCATCCACAAAGTCGCCAATCGGCTTTGCAGCTACTAGCATCACTGCTACTGACGCAACAATAGCAATAACCATGATGCTTAAATGTTCAACTAACCCTACTGCTGTGATAACAGAGTCGAGAGAAAAGATAACATCGAGCACCGCAATTTGAACCAAAATTGAGAAAAAACCAGAAGCTGCTACTTCCGTAGTTGATGCTTCGGTCACCTCGAAACTGGCATGTATTTCGTGGGTTGATTTTGCAATAAGAAAGAGGCCGCCCAACACTAAAATAATGTCACGGCCAGATATTTCATTCCCAAAGAGGCTAAATAACGGATTAACTAAGCCCATTACCCAAGCCAAACTAAATAGCAATAACAGTCGCGAGCCCATGGCTAAACCAAGGCCTATTTGACGTGCTTTATTTCTTTGATGTTCAGGTAGCCTGCCCACCAATATTGAAATAAAGATTATGTTATCAATACCAAGCACTATCTCTAATGCCATTAAGGTGCCTAATGCCACCCAAGCTTCTGGACTCGCAAGCCATTCAAACATTTGCGCTATAAACCTTAGCCAAAACCACCTAATTTAGCGCATAGTATTACGGAATATCATCTCAAGCACGCTTTCTTTAGAAGCCCTCTAGAACCAACTTACCGATAGCTCGCCCTTCTTCTAAAATTTTGTGCGCGTCGATTAAGTTAGCAGCGTTAATTTTACCTAAGTGTTTGCCAACGGTAGTTCTAATTTTGCCTTCGTCAATAAGCGATGCTACATGAGTAAGCAGACGGCTTTGCTCTGCCATATCGTCGGTTTCAAACATTGAGCGCGTAAACATGAACTCCCAATGAAGTGACAAGCTCTTCTGCTTTAGCTTGGCTACGTCAAGACTTTCTGGGTCGTCAATTAGCGCTAGTTTGCCCTTTGGCTTCATAACTTCAACAAAGCTTTCAATGTACTGGTGCGTATTATTTAAACTTGCGACATGAGTCACTTCACCAATGTTTAACGCCTTGATTTGCTCAGCCATAGGCTTGCTGTGATCCACTACGTAGTCGGCACCTAACTCCTGAACCCAGCTTTTTGAGCTTTCACGCGAGGCAGTGGCGATCACGGTAGCCCCCGTTAGTACTTTAAGCAATTGCAGCATAATAGAACCCACGCCACCAGCTGCGCCTACCACAAGCACAACCTCATCGCTCTTTTCACTTTGTTGCCTTAGAGCAAGATGATCAAACAACAATTCGTATGCTGTGATTGTGGTTAGAGGAAGTGCCGCAGCATCGCTGTCTGACAGAGACTTAGGCGCTTTACCGACAATACGTTCATCAACTAATTGAAACTCTGCGTTTGAGCCGGCTCTGGTAAGGTCGCCAGCGTAGTAAACCCTGTCACCAACTGCGAACTCGGTAACATCAGCGCCTATATCAACGATTTCACCTACTGCATCCCACCCCAGAATTTTGGGATCACCTCCATTAGGATTAACGCGATGACGAATTTTATAATCCACCGGGTTAACTGCTATCGCACTTATTTTTACAAGTAAATCTCGACCCGACGCGCTGGGCTTTTCGATGTCAATATCCACCAGTGCAGTAGGCTCACTAATACCAAGTGAGTGGGTATAACCAATAGCTTTCATCATTTGTCTCTCCTTTGAGTAATATCATCATCATACTCTTGATTAAATTTGGATAAACAGCACAATAAAAGAAACATTATCAAATAGTTTTTGAAAGCCATGTTACTCGACGACTTGAATGTAGTAATAAAAGTTGCTGAATTTAGAAACATTACTGCAGCAGCGACACATTTGAATATGCGTACAGCAACCGCAAGTGCTGCGGTCAAACGCGTAGAACAGGCCCTTGGTGCCGAATTATTTGTTCGTACTACACGCTCACTACGTCTGTCGTCTGCGGGTGAAAGGTTTTTGCCAACGTGCCAAGAAGCCATGTCAATGCTGGCTAATGCCAAGCAGAACTTAAAGGGCGATACAGGCGTGATTGAGGGCGAGCTTAGGTTAGGTTTATCGTCTGATTTAGGCCGAAATGTGATTGCGCCGTGGCTAGATGACTTTATGGATTTGCATGACAAAATAACCGTAAAGCTCAACCTGAGTGACAGCAACATCGACTTTTATCGCGATCCCGTCGATTTAGCGCTAAGGTACGGTACTCCAACCGATGCGAATGTATACGGTTTCAAAATTTGTAATGTACCAAGTTTACTTGTTGCCTCCCCATCTTATATCAGCTCTCATGGTGCCCCTGAAAAATTTGAAGACTTGCAAACACACAACGGGCTTTTTTACCAACTACATGACAAGGTATATAACGAATGGGAGTTTTTTCACAAAGGGACACCGCTGAAGATAAAAATGCGAGGCAACAGAACCGCAAACGACGGAGAAATAGTAAAGCGTTGGGCCGTCGCGGGTAAAGGTGTTGCTGTTAAATCTGGCTTAGATGCGTGCGACGACATTTTAAAGGGTCGACTTGTAACCTTGTTGCCCGAATATCAACCTAAACCGAAACAGCTTTGGCTGATTTGCCCTAGCCGCCAATCTATTACTCCAGCAGTAAGACTATTCAGAGATATGCTGAAAGAGCGCTGCGCTGAATGTTTAGCGCAGCTCAAGGAAGCTGGTGTAGTTGTAGAGAGTAAAAACTAGTCGCTTAAGCTGACATTAGAGGTGCAAACCACAGTACTCTCACAAATGACAAACGGCTGTCGTTACGTTAATCAAGTAATGACAGCCCAATAACGTGAGAATACCTATTATCAACTAAGCGATTTGCCTTTCACTATCGCTTGTATTCAGCAGGTATGCCTTTGCCTGGTGTGCTCATTTTAATAAACTCGCGTAGGTCTTGGTTGGACTGTTTTAAATCGTCGCGACGCAGATACATCATGTGGCCGCTGCGATATCCCTTAAAGCTCAAACGGTCCTTTAAATTGCCACTTTGATCGAGCTGCCACATCGTATACTTGGCATCAAAGTAGTTCGTTGCGCCGTCGTAATAGCCAGCTTGAATCATCACATTCAGATACGGGTTTTGCGCCATGGCCAATCGCAAGTTCTCACCCGTTTGATTATTGCTTCTATCCCATGGGTGCACGTTTCCAAACATGTTGTACTTAATATCAGTTTTGTAGTTTAACTCTTCACGCAAATAGTAATTAATAGCGGGCGTGAACGAATGAAGCCATGATGTTAGCTCAGCCCAATAGTCAGGGCGGTCGCCGCTTTGCTTAGCATCTATACCCAAATAGCGGCTGTCTAAACGACCTAGCGTCTTCCCTTCGTCGCGCAGCAAGTCTTTCCAGAAAAATGCAGTGCTCACGTCTAAGTTGTTTTGCGCAATAGACGCTTCACTTAACCCAGAATAGCGCGCCATTTGCTTTAACACATCGCGCTTTTCCGTTTCACCAATGAAGCCACCTTTGGCCAGAGCAGGAATAAGCGTATTGATGGTGAAGTCTTCAACTTCAGGCAATAGCTCAGTAAGATCTTTGTTTTGCAACGCGGGTTCAAGCTTATTGTGATACCACGCCGCGGCAGCAAAATAAGGCAGTCGATTAGCGGCTTTTACCGGCCCGTTGCGCTCTATACCAATATCGGTTGGCGATACAAGCACAACGCCGTTTAAGTACATCCATTGGCGATTTTGAAGCTCTAATGCTAATCCTGACACACGCGTCGTGCCGTAACTTTCACCGATAAGATATTTAGGTGAACGCCAGCGATTATTACGCGTTACAAAAGTATTCACCCAGTCTGCCAAATAGCTAATATCGGCGTTTACACCAAAGAACATTTTCTGCTGTTCATCTTGCGATGGCATGCTGCCGTCAGCTTTAGGCAGCACACGGCTGTACCCTGTATTCACTGGGTTAACAAACACAATGTCTGCCACATCCAAAATGGAGTAAGGGTTGGTTTGAACACCATAGGGCTGAACTGGATAGCCTTCATCGTCAATATTAAGAATACGAGGGCCTGTGTAGGCTACATGCATCCACACTGACGCAGAGCCTGGACCACCGTTAAAAGAAATAATAAGCGGGCGCTCAGTATTCTCTTTTACGTCAGTGCGCTGATAGTAAGTGTAAAACAAAGTGGCAACCGCTTCGTCTTTACTGTTCCAAACCGGTTGAGTACCCGTGGTAGCACTGTACTTTACGCGCTTGCCTAGGATTTTAGTTTCGTGCTCTGTCACTACACTGCTATCAATTTTTATTGAACGAGCATGGGCAGATGCGCTTTCTTCTTGCGCTGAAGCACTGGTAGTTAAGCTTACAAAAGCAATTAAGGCTGCCGTTAACCATGCTAGGGTCGCGTGCGATTGCGCTTTGTGCTTATTTTTACCCAGACTTAATAATACGGGCGATGTATTTCTAACTAAGGATTGAATATTCATCATTATTATCTTTGAGTGTCGTTAATTTTATCTTTTTTGTGTTGTCTTTGTATTGCACGCTTTACTATATCGCTGTTCACATGACAGCTTAGCAATGAACGACAAAACGACCAATTTCTTCGATACATTTCTGTAACACGGTTAAGCCTTTCAAATATTCTCAGGGCCATTGATTTTTATGTGTGTAATGAGTTCAGGGAAAAACGTTAAGAATCTCGCTTCAATCTCGTCTCTGTTCGCATTAATATCATCCACAGCAAGATGAAACGTGTTGGGGAAACGAATACGTTTAGCAACCACAGCAATCGCCTTAGCAATGCCCTCTTCCTTAGCATAATCTTCAAACCAGTCATGGGTTATCATATGCCCAACACTGTGCTGCATCGTTCTTGGCATAGTGGGCAATCGCTGTTCTAACAATGCGAAACTCTGTTTTCTGAAGTCGTCAAAACCCTGTGCTGTAAACGACGCCCAATGTTTAATTAGCAGGTGATCGAAGTAGATATCCAGCGCCACAGGTGCAAAGCGCCGACGACTTTTATGAAATAACGCCTTTGCTGCTAAGACGCTGGTATGACTGTCGGTGAACCTATCCACTTCATAGTGGTTTTTGAGACCTAGCTGTACCGCTTGTCCAAACTCTTTAATATCAACACCCCGCCTGAAGTCTCCGAGTAAGTTACCGAATTGAGAATCGGCGGTTGGTCGGGCTAAGAAAAGATGGGCAAGATAATTCATTTTGTAATTTATTGGTCTCTATTTTAAGTTGTAAGGGCTTGTAGGTATCAAGTAAAATTGCGGTTCAATTTAGATACGCTGAATTTTGTACTTTTATAAACCGAAACTGCCGAGACTAGCGTTGGCAGCAACCAAATTCAAATGTAACTGAAAAACCGTAGCACTTAAAATTGAGTTTCAACATGTCTGTAATCTCCACTTCTGAAGTCACGTCTCTACTTTCACCAATCAATGCCTTTTTACATTGCGAGACGCCACAGTCGTGGATAGACGAAGCGCAGAAAGAGGAAAACCTTCGCGTTATCCTTACTGACCACCTAATTTGCGAGCTTAAAGCGGCTCAGTCGGCTATGTACCTACTTCGCCGCTATGTAGCCGATGAGGAAACCAGTAAGGTATTGCTGGGCTGGTTGAAACCTTACGAAGACTTCACTTACCGCCACGAAGGCGATTGGCAATCGCTTAATACTAAGCACCTTTCCAAAAATGTATTTAACACAGAAGGGCTAGACCCTTTTAAAAAAGACATGCTTGATAAAATGGTCATGCTAATTAAAGAAGAGCTTCATCATTTTTACCAAGTGCTAGAAATTATGCACGAGTTGGGGTTTGAATATAAGTCGGTAACATCCAGTCGTTACGCAAATGGCTTATTGCGTCACGTACGCACTTACGAACCTGAAAAGCTCATCGACAAGCTCATTTGTGGTGCCTACATTGAAGCGCGCTCCTGTGAACGCTTTGCCAAACTTGCGCCGTATGTTTCCGAAGATTTAGGTAAGTTCTATGTGTCATTGCTGCGTTCAGAAGCCAGACATTTTGAAGACTACCTCACCCTTGCTGGGCAGATCGCTAAAACCGATATTTCAGAGCGCGTTGCCCACTTCGGAAGCGTGGAAAAATCGCTGATTGAAAGCGACGATGACGAATTGCGTTTCCACTCAGGTGCACCACGCTTAAGTTAACGCTTTGCATCCGTTTATAAATTAATCAATTTATATTGACGGTTTAGTAATTCTGCTGCACACTCAATTTGTAAACATATTGTTAACGGCAGTGTTTGGCGCTTTGCGCTATGTTTGTGTCTCCTTGGTTTTACGGTTAGTCCGTGTGTTCTCCCTGCCTCACAACAATATTTTTTAAAATAATAACGTTGGTGAACAAGGCAGGACTTTATGATTTTGAATCATCTAATTGGTATTTACACTCATCCAAAAGAAGAGTGGCAAACCATTGATACCAAACACGAAACCTATTTTTACGCGCTTACCCATATCGCTTTTATATCTCTCATTCCATCACTCGTGGCCTATTATTCCAGTGCCCATACTGGCTGGAGTATCGGCGCAGGTGACATAATTCGCCTTAGCGAAAATACCGCCATTATGATGGGTATAGGCATGTATTTTGGCTTAATTGCAGGCGTGGTCGCATTGGCTGTACTTATTCATGAGTTGGCTAAAGCGTTTGATGCGACGCCAACTTATACGCAGTCGCTGGAACTTGCGGCCTACACGGCTACACCGTTGTTTATGGTGGGCTTCGCAGGTCTTTACCCAGAACTCTGGGTAGTGATGACGGCGCTGTTAGTCGGTATTAGCTATTCGGTATACCTGCTCTACTCTGGCGTGCCAATTTTGATGCATATGCCAGAAGATAAAGGGTTCATTTACTCAAGCTCGGTAGTGACATGTGGGCTAGTATTGCTCGTTATTCTAATGACAGGTTCAGTTTTGGTATGGGGACTGTCCGGCGGACCAGTATTTGTTCACTAGCCTCTTTCATTGAAATAAAGCATTAAAAAAGCCGCTTTAAAAAGCGGCTTTTTGCTATATCAAAGAGCGTCTTACATTAATCAGCGGCATCAATATTATGCACATCAAGATTGCTAAGCTCTGCTTGTACCACTGGCGCTTTTCTTGACGCTTCACCGCGCGACATATCAATTCGCTCAAGGTACTCTTGGTCGATATCCGCAGTAATATAGTTACCATCAAACACTGACGTTTCAAAACGCTGAATGGTTTCGTTCTCTTCGCGAACGGCATCCACCAAGTCAGAAATGTCTTGGAAGATAAGGCCATCTGCTTGGATAAGCTCTGCAATTTGATCGATTTCACGACCATAAGCAATCAACTCGTTTGCCGATGGCATATCAATACCATACACATTTGGGAAACGAATTTCTGGAGCAGCTGACGCAAAGTATACTTTCTTCGCACCTGACTCACGCGCCATCTCAATGATTTGACCCGATGTAGTGCCGCGCACGATAGAGTCATCGACAAGTAGTACACTCTTACCTTTGAACTCAGATGAGATTGCGTTTAGCTTACGGCGTACTGATTTTTTACGCATGGTTTGGCCAGGCATAATGAAAGTACGACCAATATAGCGGTTTTTAACGAAGCCTTGGCGATATGGCAAATCCAGTGTGTTCGCGATTTGAAGCGCCACATCCATCGACGTTTCAGGAATAGGAATAACCACGTCGATATCCAGATCTGCCCATTCGCGCTTAATTTTTTCACCTAGCTTACGGCCCATGTTTACACGCGATGCATAGACTGAAATGCCATCTATAAAGCTATCTGGGCGAGCAAAGTAAACAAACTCAAAGATACACGGAGAGGTTACTGGATTCTCGGCGCACTGTCTGGTGTGCAGTTGACCCTCTTCGGTAATAAATACCGCTTCACCTGGCATTACATCGCGCACAAACTGGAAGCCAACAGCATCAAGCGCCACGCTTTCAGATGCCACCATCCATTCCTCACCCAGCTCGCTCATACGCTTACCGAGTGCTAGAGGACGAATACCGTGCGGGTCGCGAAACGCTACAATACCTTGGCCGATGATCGCCGCAACGACTGCGTAGGCACCACGAATTTTCTTATGAACTTTCGTTACCACTTCAAAAATGTGTTCGGCACTTACGCTTAAACCTGCTACCTGCTGCAGTTCATGCGCAAGAATGTTAAGCAGTAATTCTGAATCTGAGGTGGTGTTGATGTGGCGGCGTGCAATGCGGAATACTTCTTCCTGCAGCTCATGGGCGTTGGTGAGGTTGCCGTTATGAGCAAAGGCAATACCAAACGGCGAGTTCACATAAAACGGTTGCGCCTCTGCAGAGCTTGATGTACCCGCGGTAGGATAGCGAACATGGCCAATACCCATGTTGCCAGACAGTCTCTTCATATGACGCGTATGGAAAACATCTCGAACCAAACCATTTGCCTTACGCAAATTAAACATATTTTGGTCGATAGTCATTATGCCTGCGGCATCCTGTCCACGGTGTTGAATAACCGTTAGACCGTCGTACAGTGACTGAGCTACGGGCGTTTTACCAACTATTCCGACTATACCACACATGTGCGTTACCTATTTCAAGCGGGATTTAAGAAACTGGAGGAGTCTTTCACATAGCTGAAAAACCACTCAATGATGACACCAAACTCTGGAATGAGTACCGATGCTTGCCACCAATCTGAGGAAGCTGCACCAGTAAAGGTATCCATAAAAAAGAGCAATGCGCTAACTATAAGCACGCCACGCAGTGCGCCAAAAACTATACCGAGGGCCCTATCTGTTCCAGACAGCCCTGTTGCCTGAACCAATTGGCTAATCACGTAATTGATCATGCCGCCAAGAATGAGCGTGGTGACAAACAATGCTGCAATTGCAGCACCGTTTTTTAAGTAAGGATCGTCAATGGCTGTGAAGTAAACGGCGAGGTCAGCGTAGAAATTGCTTGAAATAAAGAGTGCAGCAAACCATACCACTAACGAGATGGCTTCTTTAACAAACCCTCTGATCAGGCTTATTAAGGTAGATACCGCAATGATACCCAGTATGGAAAAGTCTACCCAGTTCATCGTCTCTTTATTGCGTTGATGTTGCTTTTTATCGTAAAGCAACGAGCCTTTGGCGAGATGGCGCGCATTCTAACAGAAGATAAAAATATTACTAGTCTGTAATACCAATCCCTGTTGCTCTGTCCGTGCTTAATTCGACTAGCACCAGGAACAATGCGCACTATTCAACTTTGAACGTAGTGACCTTACCTTTAAGACTCGTGAGTTCCTTTAAGTGAGGTAGTGCCGATTCCAGTTTTTTCTTGTCTAAATCTGGGCCAACGAAAACTTTATTAAGCGGGCCAGAACTGGTTTGAATTTTGCGACTAAACGCACGATACCCAGCCTTTTCCAGTTTCGTCAGCAGTGCCTTCACGTTTTTCTCGTGTCGGAAGCTGCCAAGTTGAATAACCCAACCAGCGTCATCGTCTGCGGCACTTTTTGTGTTAACCACCGTTTGGCTTGCTAGATTGTCCTCTTCTTCAAAGGTTTTCACCGATGGCGCTTTTGCGGTAGTGGCTTCACCTGCACGACCACTTTCCCCTGCGCCAGAAGAATCCAGATCATCATCTAATGCCGTTTCATCTTGAATTTCAACCGCTGGCACCGCAGCTTTCGCCACGCGCTCTGATGGAAAAGATTCTGGCTCTACGATGGGCTTTTTAGGCGGATTAGCAGGTACAGAGACAAAAGGTTCTCTGTTTGTTTGCTTTTTGCCATCAAGAAAGTCTGGTAAAAAGATTACCGCTAGGGCGACAACAATAATTGTCCCCACCAGTCTATTCTTTAATGCCGATGTCACTGTGCTCTCCTGCTTGAATACACGGTTTTACTCTACAATGCGCGTGTTAGTTTTGCTCAGCAAGCACGTCTGCTACGGTAACAAAAGAACCAAAAACGAGAATAAGTTCACCAGTTTGATAATCTGCAAGCGCGCGCTGATATGCCGAGGTCACGTCCTGAAACGTGTCTATATTCTCTATGGTTGTGCCGGCATTAACAAGTGCATTTTCAAGTACTTCTGCCCTGCAGCCCCGAGGACCACTCGTTGACGCTACGTACCACTTGGCATTAAGTGTCGCCAGTGGCGCTAAGGTCTCTGCAATAGACTTATCTTTTAGCATGCCCACCACAACGCGCATTTGGCTTACATCGTAACGGTTTAGCCAATCTTGCATAGCTGTCGTCGCTTGTGGATTATGGGCAACGTCTACAACTACTAACGGGGAATCACTGATAGTCTGCTGGCGCCCCGGCATGGTGGTGTTCTCAATAATATCTCTTACCACGCTTTCTTCGGGCAGCAAATCTAGTAGCTCCAGCGCGGCCAACGCTGTACTCGCATTTTGAAGTGGAATTTTAGGATAAGGTAGCGACGTATAACTATTGCTCTTCCCTTTCCAGCTCCACTCACTGTAATCACTTGCTACCACTGTTTCGAAATCTTGTGTAGCCCAACGTACGTTAGCTTGTAGCTCGTTAGCCACATCGTAAAGCGATGATGGAGGAAACAGCTCACCAACTACTGCATTGCCGCTTTTGCGCATAATGCCCGCTTTTTCCCGAGCAATTTTTTCGCGGGTATTACCAAGCCAATCTTGATGGTCAAGATCGATAGTCGTAATAACAGCTAGATTGGGATCAATAATGTTGGTGGCATCCAAACGTCCGCCTAGGCCTACTTCAAGAATGACCACATCAACAGCCCATGACTGCATCATTTTCATGGCAGCCAGTGTACCGAACTCAAAGTAAGTTAGAGTAATAGGTTCGCCACCCGTGTCTTTTCGCGCGCTTTCAACAAACTCAAATGCATTTACAAATTCATCGGCAGGCGGTAATTCGCCGTTGTAACGCACGCGTTCACGATAGTCGGTTAAATGGGGTGAACTGTATACCGCAACACTTTTGCCTTGCGAAAGCATGGCCTGCTCAAGTAAGCGGCACGTTGTGCCTTTACCGTTTGTGCCTGCAACAGTAATAACCAAAGACTGGCTAAGTGAAAGTGCCATGGCATTGGCCACTTCTTTCACTCTGTCTAGCCCCATATCGATGGCGCTAGGATGAATAGATTCTAGGTAGGATAACCACTGGCTCAGGCTTTTTTGCGAAGATGAAGACGCTGAAGCGTTTTCTGCGTGTGGCGCTGAGCCAGTATTTAGATTGTTTTCGTTATTCACTAATTCTTATAATGCAACTTAACCAACAGGCTGTGTAATCTATCACGCATATCTCTGCGGTCAACAATCATATCAATTGCACCTTTCTCAACAAGGAACTCACTGCGTTGGAAACCTTCAGGCAGCTTTTCTCTTACTGTTTGTTCGATTACGCGAGGACCCGCAAAGCCGATTAGCGCTTTTGGCTCGGCTACGTTTACGTCACCAAGCATCGCCAAACTTGCAGATACACCACCCATTGTAGGGTCTGTAAGTACACTAATATAAGGCAGGCCTTTCTTACTCATTTTAGCAAGCGCTGCAGATGTTTTAGCCATTTGCATTAGCGACATCAGTGCTTCTTGCATACGCGCACCGCCACTAGCACTAAAGCAAATAAGCGGCATATCGTTTTCTAAGCATGCATTAACAGCAGCAACGAAGCGAGCCCCTACAACCGATGCCATTGAGCCGCCCATAAACGCAAACTCAAAACACGCAACCACTACCGGCATACCTTTTAGCTTGCCCTGCATTACCACTAGTGCGTCTTTTTCGTTTGTCGCCTTTTGTGCAGCAACGATACGGTCTTTATAGCGCTTAGAGTCTTTAAACTTAAGTACGTCTTGCGGCTCGTGCTCTGCACCTAACTCAACGCGATCGCCATCATCTAGGAACGCATCGATACGGCGGCGTGCCGTAATACGCATGTGATGGTCACATTTAGGGCAAACTTCCTGAAGTTTTTCCAGTTCGCTCTTATACAGCACTGCTTGGCATGAACCACACTTCGTCCAGATACCTTCTGGTACGTTACCTTTGGTTGATGTTTGCGTGCGAGGAAGAATTTTTTGAATCCAGCTCATGGAAATTGAATCCTTTGTTTTTTGTTTGCCGACCATGACGATTGATGTTTGTTCATACTTGTGGTCAACAACACATTAATTTTTTAAGTTTCATACTGTATTACAAAGAAAAAATACGTAACACAATAGAACAGCTACCTAATATAGCGCGCTATTAGACCACAATACAACGAAATGGAAAAAACAAAACTGGTCTTAGAAGTTGGCAAGGGATGATTTGAAGATACACGCTTCAATACAACCTGAGTTAACTGCTTGCCGATGTGCAGCTAACTCAGATTGAAAAATTTAAAGGCGAAGGTAGATAGATTAGGCTTCTGGAAGGAATAGTGGTCCTAAAGGCGGCTTAGGTAAACCATGCTCGTCAGGGTATGTGACGTCAACCAAGTACAACCCATTTGGCTTCGCCGTGGCTGCAGATTTGCTTCTGTCTTTCAGGCTTAATAAGTGAGCTATCCAATTTACATCTTGCTCCCCTGCCCCAATCTCAACAAGCGCGCCCGTGATATTGCGAACCATATGATGCAAGAATGCATTGGCGCGAATATCGATAATAACGTATCGCCCTTGGCGATATACGCTTACATCAGTAACGTTGCGAAATGGTGTTTTACTTTGGCACAGCGCTGCGCGAAACGAGGTAAAATCTTGCTCACCTAGCAATGCTTGTGCGGCAACATGCATTTTTTTCTCGTCTAATTCGCGGTGGATATGGGTAACACCGGAATGGAGAATAGCTGGACGCATTTTCGCATTATGAATAACGTAACGATAGCGGCGATGGGTAGCAGAAAAACGTGCATGGAAGTCATCGCTGACGTTCTTTGCCCAAGTAACAGCAACAGAGTTAGGCAGATTCGCATTTACGCCGAGTGTCCAAGCGCGCTCTGAGCGTGGTGCATCACAGTTAAAGTGAACCACTTGCCCAGTAGCATGTACACCAGCATCGGTACGTCCAGCGCATTGCACTTCAATGGGTTCGTTGGCTACTGTCGATAGTGCCTTTTCAAGATGTTCTTGAACACTTGGTACTTCACGCTGGCGTTGCCATCCGTATACAGCAGCACCGTCGTATTCAATCCCTAAGGCAATTCGCCCCATATCTGTATTACCCCGTTTCTGAAAAGGCGCTAAGTGTAGTCATGTCGCTTGCAACATGCAATGCCGCTAATACGCAAAACCCTTTTAGGTCATAGAAAATAAATGTTCTTCACCTAAAACAAAAACGGCCTGCGTATCTTATAAATACACAGGCCGTCCAAAATCTCAAACGAGAGCGCGGTTATGCGCATAAGAGCAAACTACTTAAGCAATATTCGCTAAAATCGATGCGGCTTCCTGTTTTTGCTCTTCGCTACCCTCTTTCATTACTTCTTCAAGCAACTCTTTTGCAGCGTCCACATCGTCCATTTCAATATAAGCGCGAGCTAAGTCCAGGTTAGCGTTCTGCCCTGCGTCTTTATCTATATCAATCACCGTATCTTCATCAGATACACCTGTGAAGTCAGATAAACTTACATCAAGATCTAGCGCTTGGCTATCCGGGTCAATAGCGTCTGCATCATCGCCATCGTCCATTAAAGCCTCTACATCAAGGAAGTCTTCTGGTGGCGTTTGCGCGTCACTTTCACCATCGACATCACTAAGTAAGGCGGCAAGATCTAAATCAGGGTTATCGAGTTTAAGATCATCCTCTTGAGCCTTTTCAGTCTCAACGGATTGAGCCTCTTGTTCGTCCTCTTCAATTTCAGTTGGCGTGGCAATATCCAATTCCACATCATCTGGAATTTCAAGGTCGTCTAATGCAAGTTCCGAATCATCTTCTTCAAGGGCGAAAGTATCTTCGTCGTCTTCTTGCTCAGACTCAAAAGCACCATCTTCGTCTAGCTCAAAGGTTTCATCTTCTTCGTCTAGTTCAAACGTATCATCGCTTTCGTCGAATCCAAGGTTGTCGTCACTCCCTTCTAACTCGAATGTGGCTTCATCATCTTCCTGCTCAAGTTCGAAAGTATCTTCACTCTCTGCTGAAGATGCTTCTGGATCCTGACCGTCGTCATCACTTTCAATTTCACTGGTGTCGACATCACTTGTATCAACAATAGCGTCTGACTCAAGACTTTGAAGAAGCTCATCGAATTCCGCACTGTCAAGATCGTCAAGAATCTCGTTGTCGTCTACATGATCGTCGTCATCGGAAGCAGACAGCCAGTCGTCAAGGCCAGGAACATCGTCAAGTTCGTTAAAGTCTTCTTCGCTGTTCTTATCTGAATCGCTTTGGTTTAAATCAGTTTCTTCAGGTGAACTCGATTCTTCAGCAGCACTAGATTCTGATGATATTTCGTCACCTTCATCTTCACCGTCTACTACACCGTCAATTTCTTGCTCTAATTCAAAGCTTTCTACTTCGTCATACGCAGCGTTTAACAGGCTGTCGTCGTATTCATCACTGTCTGCTGCTGAAGCATCTTCCGCTGGCTCTGTTGGCGCTGAGGGCTTTTCCTGCGCTGATGGCTCTTCCGTATCCATCTGACTGAACGAAGGAATATCATCCATCATCTGTCTTTCAAACGCTTCAATAGCGTCATCTAGTGGATCGTCTGACGTTTCCTCCGCTCTTTCTTCGGCGTCTTCATCAACGGTTTCGGAATCTAGCTCTACGTCAGTTTCTGGCTCCAGTTCTGTCTCGGCTTCAGGTTCTAGCTCTAGTTCATCTTCCAAGTCGGCTTCAGGTTCAGCTTCAGTTTCAGGTTCAGCTTTTTCTCCTAGTTCCTGGTCTTGTTCTGTTTCAGAATCGATATCCTGTTCTAATTCAGGTTCAAGCTCAGGCTCAGCTTCAAATTCTAGCTCTGAATCTAGTTCTGACTCCGTTTCACCTTCGGCTTCCGCCTCTAGCTCTGCTTCATCTTCCGAGTCGGCTTCAGGCTCAGCTTCAGTTTCAACTTTATCTTCTGATTCCTGGTCTTGTTCTGTTTCAGAATCGATATCCTGCTCTAATTCAGATTCAAGCTCAGGCTCAGCTTCAAATTCTAGCTCTGATTCCGGCTCAGGCTCAGACTCAAGTTCCGCTTCTAATTCAGACTCAATCTCAGCGTCTTGTTCTGCTTCTACTTCAGTGCCAAACTCTGGCTCTGAATCTAGTTCTGACTCCGTTGCACCTTCGGCTTCCGCCTCTAGCTCTACTTCATCTTCCAAGTCGGCTTCAGGTTCAGCTTTATCTTCAGCTTCGTGGTCCTGTTCTGTTTCAGCTGCGAAATCCTGTTCTAAGTCAGGTTCAAGCTCAGGCTCAGCTTCAAATTCAAGCTCTGACTCCGGCTCTGGCTCAGACTCAAGTTCCGCCTCTAATTCAGGCTCAATCTCAGCGTCTTGTTCTGCTTCCACTTCAGTGCCAAATTCTGGCTCTGAATCTAGTTCTGACTCCGTTTCACCTTCGGCTTCCGCCTCTAGCTCTGGCTCAGAATCAAGTGCCACTTCTCCTTCTGACTCAATCTCGACTTCAGATTCAAACTCTGCGTCTGTTTCATCATCAGGTTCTATTTCGGATTCAAGTTCAGAAAGTAGCTCGTCTGTCAGCAGATCTACATCTTCACTGCCTTTAGACTCCTCAGCTTCTAATTCGGCAAGCAACTCGTCAGTTAACGGGTCGCTAAAATCATCGTCGTTATCTTCACTTTCTGAATCATCAAGGTCCAAATCTTCATCATGGGGTTCGGGGCTAACTTCAGGCTCACCTTCCAATTCTGCTTCTAGTTCTGCAAGTAACTCGTCGGTAAACGGGTCGTCAAAGTCACCGTCTCCATCATTATCAGAAGGTAATGCGCTTGGGTCATTTTCTTCAGCCTCGTCATCAGCCGAGTTATTTTCATCCTCTAAATGCTCTTGCTCTGCTGAGGTCGATTGATCCGCTGATGGCATTTGATCCGCTGAGGGCTCTTCAGCAAGCTCATCTTCCGCCTGTAACTCTGCAATAAGCTCATCGGACAGAGGGTCACTGAAGTCCGCGTTAGTTTCTATTTCGTCAGTGACAATTTCGTCCAAATCATCAGTAATGGCATCAAGACTCTGAATAGACTGCGGCGACGGCGAAGACGTTGTTATTTCTTCCTCAATATCATCCTCGTCTTCGTCATATTCGTCGCCTAGACCACCCATCATTTCGATTTGCTCAATTTCGTTTAGCAAATCGTCGGTGATTTTATCTATTTCTTTATTTTGCTGATTAATCTCATCATCTAGCTTGCTCAGCATATCCTCATTGATAAGGTCATCGTTGCTATCTAGCTCATCAGTAAGGCCTGCATCAACGCCGTGTTCTTCTAGCAAATCGTCAATACTGATTTCAGGCTTATCGTCTTCATCTTCCACGCTCGGCAATGATGCAACGCTTTCCAAACCGTCGTCTTCTTCGGTGTCAGGCAATGAATCAACCGAACTAGCAAGCAACGCGTCGATATCGTCTTCGTCAACATTTTCAGATTCTGCAGCTCCGTTAACCTCGGCAAGGATATCGTCAGGGTCTACGTCGCCCGCCTCATCTAGCTCGTCACTTTCAGATTCTGTTGTATCTTGGCTTTGAACATTATCGAGTAAGTCGTCAATGTCAAAATCATCGTCATCTGCCGATGCAGGCTCTTCAGCACCCGCCGTCTCTGACTCGCTTTCTTCAGAATCTTCATCAAAGATGTCGTCATCCCCCGAAAGGTCGAAGCCTTCAAGGTCGTCTGCGTCGTTTTCGTTTAATACTTTATCTGACAAGTCATCGTCGTCGAACAGGCTATCCAGTTCGCTTTGATCTAGTTCATCATCGCCTGCCTCAAACAAGTCATCACTGCCATCGTCTGGCACCAACATATCGTCCTCAAGATCGGCGAAGGTTTCTAACTCATCATCTAGGCTTTCTTCTAAATCTGAGGTAAGTACGTCATCGAGCAAGTCGTCGTCATTAAATAAATCGTCATCTGATAACTCTGCTTTATCATCAAAATCGGATGCCAATGCGCTTGATAGATCGCCAATGTCAGAATCAGGTACCGGCACTTCATCATTATCAGCTGTAATTGTCGGGGCAGCTGCAGGCGCTTCTTCAGGCTTACTGTTGCGTTTGAGCAGCCACATGATAAGGCCACCAACCAACAATAGTGACAGAATTGCCGAACCTATAATTAGACTCAAAGGGCTGGTAAGTGCGCTTAAAAATGAAGACTGCTTTTCTGCTTCGCGCTGCGCTTGCTCGGCCTTGATCATGTCGAGCAATTCTTGCTGAAGCGCCACTTGCATATCAAGCTGGCTCTTAACATCACCTTCGACTTGCCCACGCAAGGTTTCTAGCTCGCCATTAACAGCCTCAACCCGCTCGTACAAGCGTCTGTTTTCGTTAAGAATCGCTTCAACATTTTCCAGTGAGGCTGCAAACTGCATACGCAGTTCGTCGAATTGTCGGGTTTGCTCCTGATCCAAGCGAGTGATTTTCTGCTCAATATCAGTTTGGGTTTGCGTCAAGTCTTGTTGATTGACTAAAGGAGATGCAGGCTTGATGTTTCTCACGCTACTGCCAGGTTTATTAAGCATTTCAGCAAATGCTCTATCATCCTGCTCAGCGCGCATCTGGGCTTTTTGCTTATCAATTCTGGCGATATACCGCTCTGATGGTAACTTTAATACCGCACCATCAACTAATAAATTTAAATTGCCGTTTTCGAATGCGTTTGGATTGAGCTCGTAAATAGCGGTCATAACCTGATACACACTCAGGTTATTGTTTTGGCGGTAACGCTCGGCAATACGCCATAGAGTATCGTTGGCGTCGATAGGGCCATATTCTAGGCCCGAATACTGATCAGTTGCGTCTTTGGGACCTTTTAAGAAGGTAGCGCGTTCTTGTGCATCTACAGTGATAATAGGGCCAGACAAACAAAGTGTTAGTAAAAGTAAGCCCGTCAAATGCAATTTCATAGCAGTCCTATATGCCCTCAAGCGTCTTTACCACCCGAGACGTATGGGCGGATTTTCTAGCCAATCAGTACGGAAGAAAATATTGGCTTTTATTTTTATTCTTAAGCCACCTTGAAACCATTAATAATCAAGCTAGCGTTTTACAGTCTTTATGAACTTAGCAGTAAGATTTATTTGCGCTTTTTAGAGTTCTTACCCTTCGCCTAAGTGTCTGACTGAGTATTGTTTTTAACGTTGTTCTATTCCTAACTTTACAAACTATAAACCAGTTATTAAGGGTGATCTAGTTAGACAGTAGTATTGAACCACTCTTATGCTCAAATTTTCGCTAAAAACCGTCATTCAGTAGCTTCGAGTGCTGTCTTTCTATCCCGTTGAACAGTGCTGCTTCATTGCAACAGGCATTGCCCTTTCATTGCGTATCGGCAAGCACAGAAAAATGTTTACCTTTTCCTGTGCTTATCCAATTAATCAGAGGCTGTGTCTCTGTAGAGCATTTACAAGTAGTCGCGAATAAGTGTCTCAGCAATTTGAATGCTGTTTGTCGCTGCACCTTTGCGAATGTTGTCTGACACCACCCACAAATTTAAACCACAAGGATGAGTAATATCATTCCTGATACGACCCACATGCACAATGTCGTTGCCGCTAGCGCTGCTTACTTGCGTTGGGAATTGCTCATTTCCGTCGTAAACTGTTACGCCTGGCGCATCGGCCAAAAGCTCTTTAACATGCTGCGCATCTATTGGCGAACGCGTTTCTAAGTGAATGGCTTCAGCATGACCGTAGAAAACCGGCACGCGCACAGCCGTCGCGTTTACCAAAATACTTTGATCGCCCATAATTTTTTGGGTTTCCCACAGCATTTTCATTTCTTCTTTGGTGTAATCGTTGTCTTGGAATACGTCTATTTGAGGGATAACGTTAAAGGCAATTTGGCGACTAAACGATTCTGGCTTTACTTCACGTGCGTTTAGCAAACCTGCGGTTTGTTTAGCCAACTCTTCCATGGCTTCTTTACCTGCACCAGAAACTGACTGGTATGTGCACACATTAATACGGTCAATACCAACCGCGTCTTGAATAGGTTTAAGTGCAACCAACATTTGAATGGTTGAGCAATTTGGGTTCGCAATAATGTTTCTATTGCGAAACTCTGCCAGTGCATGGGCGTTAACTTCTGGCACCACAAGTGGGATATCTGGCTCGTAACGAAACTCTGAAGTATTGTCGATAACAATACAGCCTTCCTCTGCCGCTAGCGGAGCAAATTTTGCAGAAATGCTGCCTCCAGCTGAGAAAAAGCCAAATTGCACTAATGACCAATCGAAATCATCAGCATCTAATACTTCAATGTCTTCGCCTTTAAACGACACGGTACTACCTGCTGAACGTTTACTGGCAAGCGGATACAAACGGTTTACCGGAAAGTCTCGCTCTTCTAATAGTTCAATCATGGTTTGGCCCACTAAACCTGTGGCGCCAAGTACCGCTACGTCAAACGCTTGCGACATAATGCTTTATGCTCCTAATATTAAAATAACTAAACCAGACTTACGTGAAAGCCCAGTTTGGTGAATGTGTCTTGGATTTGCTTACTGGTGTTTTTTGGCAAGTGTAACGCATAGGCGCTGCACTCGCGACGCACTCTGTATTGCTTGCGCAATGTAGAGAACGTATTTGCTATGTGTGTCTCTGGCGTTTCATTATGGCCTGACGCAAACGCGTTTCGCGTTATCTCATCGTCAATAGCTACATCATACACATTGTGGAATACGGCAATGAGATCCTCAACCGACAACCGCACCGCCTCAGGCGAATTTAACGCAACTTTGATCGGATTGGTTTTCTCTAAAAAGTCGCTAAGCACTTTGTCTGGGGCTTTGCCCACTACGTCACAAATTTGCTCGTAAATCATTTGCGTACCGCGCACTTTGCCTTCTACAGAGTGCCCCGCGATATGTGGTGTAACGAACCAAACATAGTCAAATAATGCTGTATTTATGGCAGGCTCATTATCGAATACGTCGAGTACCACCGTTGGCGCTTTTTCCCCTTGAAGTACGCTAAGTAGTGCCACTTCATCAATAACCTCACCCCGGCATGCATTTATAAGCAGCTGGTTTGACGTTAATCCTTCCAGAAACGCTTCGTCTATCATCTGATATGTAGGATATTCGCCGCCTTTAATAAAAGGCACGTGAAGCGAGATAACATCGCACTTTGCTATTTGCGTTAAGTCTACAAATGACTGACCGTTATGCTCCTTCTTACCAGATTTTGCTAGCGCTTGCTGTAGCGGTGGGTCATACAGACAGTGTTTAACGCCAATTGCCATTAAAATTCTTGATAATGCAGTTCCCACATTACCAGCACCTACTATTCCCACTGTCGCATTATATAAATCGAGCTTTTGGGCTTTTTGCGCGTGCAGCAAAACACTCAACACGTACTCGGCAACCGCTACGGCATTACAGCCTGCTGCACTGCTATGCATAATACCCACGCTATCTAAATGCGTTTTATCTAGATGATTGGTCCCCGCCGTTGCCGTAGTAACAAACTTGAGCTTGCTAGCGCTGGTCAGCAGTTCAGGGGTAACCTTGGTAGTAGAACGTAGCGCAAGAATATCTACATCGCGCAGCATTTCAGGCACAAGAGATTGCCACGCATAGGTTTCAATCTCACCTACGCTATTAAGGTAATCGGTGCCAAACGGAATGGTATCTTCAAGAAGTATTTTCATGGCGCTAAGTGTACCTTAACTTAGGCTTTTAGTAACCCAGCGCCCTTGATTTATCTTATCGGTGATTCGTTTAATTTACGTCATTTTGATGCACGTTTGGCCGCAACATTAAAGAGACGGCCGAAGTTCATACAATCCTTTAAAACGGGAATGCTTAGAGCAAACCGCTTTAGCTCACGTTTTTTGTCCACTTCATCCTTTGCGAACGTGGTATTGGATAACGTTAACTTTAAATAGTTACTTGTCGTAACCAGGGAAACGGCGTTCAACGCGTCGTTTAATACCCGGCCATGCTAACGAACCACCAGCCTGCCGAGTGACTTGATCGGCTTGTGTACGAATGCCATCTAGAATTGCCGAATGAATTGGAATAAGCGGCTTGCCTGTGGCCTGCGCTTTTAACTGAATTTCACAGGCGCGCTGCATAATAAACATAAACAAGAATGCATCGGGAATATTGTCTGCACAGGTTAAAAGCCCGTGATTGCGCAAAATCATAAATTGGGTATCACCAAGGTCGCGAACCAATCGCACTTTTTCTTCTGGGTTTAGCGCCACGCCTTCGTAGGCATGATAGGAAAGCGACGCCAGCGGAAAAAGCGACTGTTGCGAGTAAGGCTGCAGTCCTTCTTCTAAAATGGATACCGCCACACCTTCTGCTGTATGCAAATGCAACACGCACTTTGCATCGTCTCTAGCCTCATGAACGGCGCTATGAATAGTAAAACCTGCTGGGTTAATGTCGTACTCACTTTCCATTACCTTGTTACCGTGAAGATCAACTTTAACCAAGCTTGATGCAGTAACTTCATCAAACATTAAACCGTAAGGATTGATCAAGAAATGATGATCAGGCCCAGGAACACGGGCAGAAATATGGGTGAAAATAAGGTCGTCCCAACCATACATAGCAACTGCGCGATAACATGCGGCAAGGTCAACACGGGTTTGCCATTCTTCACTGCTAACTTTCGACTTTACTGAATCTGTCATAGATTTACTCTTTTAACGTACAAATTAATTTCATTTGAGGCGGGAGCCCTAGGTGGAAGGCTCGATACCTTGAACGTTTCAATGAAACTTCCACTAACTTTCTCTTACCACCTACATTACGCGCAGTAATTGCTATACACTGTCGGATATACGACATTGTAAGAAATTTGTTAAATGGAAAAATTTAAACCTGTTCTCGCTAGCTCTACTTGGTTTGGCGCGCTCCCACCCTATTTGCAGGAAGCCATGTTCGACAAGATGCGCCTAAAACACCTAAAAGCAGGGCAGCAACTTCATGCCAAAGGTGAAGACGGTGTCGGTTTTTACGGCGTATGCGAAGGCCGTTTAAGAGTTGTCACTGTGGGCGTAGATGGTCGCGAAATGCTATTTGCACTACTGGGCCCCGGCACCTGGTTTGGTGAGATATCGATGTTTGACGACCTCCCTCGTACTCACGACAACTTCTGCGAGACAAATTGCACGGTGGCGATTATTCAAAAGAACGCGTTTAAAGCACTGCTTGAACAGTTCCCTGAACTCTACCCGCATTTTACTCGCCTTTTATGCACGCGAGTGCGCAGCGCGTTTCAGTTTATTGACTCAAGTGCGGGTCTTAGCCTTAAGCACCAGCTGGTAAAACGGCTTTTAATGCTTACCACCAGTTACGGTCAGCATTTGCCCAAACATAACGCGATTACACTTACCCTTTCGCAAGAATCTTTAGCGCAAATGATAAATAGCAGTAGGCAAACGGTGAACCAGTTATTAGGTGAACTTCAACAAGAAGGTTTGGTTAAACGGCATTACGGGAAAATCACTATTCCCGAACCAGATACCTTGTTTAGTCGTTACCAGTTTATCTAACCGAAATAACTAGCTGAATTGCTAAAGAATTTGTGGAATATTAATAAAGTCGTGGAAACGCAAAGAAAAGGAAAGTTCGCGTTGAAAATTTTATCTGTCAGCATCGTTATGCTTTTATTAGTCGGTTTTGTATATCAGTCATATTCAAGCTATGTCGATTCCACCTCTTTTGACAAGCGTGGAGAAATGATAGATATCGGTGGCTATAGCCTTTATGTCGAGGACACTGGAACAGGAAAAGTTACCGTAATTTTTGACGCTGGTATGGGTGATGACTCATCAGTCTGGAACAAAGTAGTAGAAGAAGTCTCACAGTTTTCTCGGGTTATTACCTATGATAGAGCTGGCCTTGGGTGGAGTGAGGAAAGCCCGCACGATAGAGACAGTAAAGTCATTGTCGCTGAACTTCACTCGGTTCTAAAAGACAAAGATATTACTGGACCAATTATCCTTGTAGGCCATTCATTTGGTGGGGTTAACATGCAGCGCTATGCCCTTACCTATCCTGAATATATAGCCGCTTTGGTGTTGGTAGACTCTGCCCATGAAGATCAGATAGAGGAGATGCCTCAAACGAATTATCTTCAAAAATACCTTTTCAAATTTGGAATGTGGGCAGCCCCTGTCGGTATTCCCAGATTGTACCTTTCCAACACTAATCCAGAAGAAAAAGCTAAAAAAAGTACAACCAAACATCAATATACCAGCTTAGATGAAGCCGAATACTTTCCAAGAAGCCTTAGTGAATTAAATGAATTAACGCCTAACTTTGGCAATTTGCCTTTGGTTGTTGTTGCGCGAAATAAAGCATCTTCTGAAATCGATAATACAAAAACCAGAGATTTGGTATGGGCGACTTTGCAGGAAGACATTGCCACTCGCTCTACCAATAGCACAATCATTTTTTCAGGGGAACGTCAGCATTCTATTCAGAAAAGGCAGCCAGAAATAGTTGTTGAAGCAATTCAAAAGTTAGCTGAAAAGCTTTAACTAATACTAGAATTCCGCTATGGAATGCCTTGTAGTAATTTTCCGAAAACTTAGTAATAACACAGTAGCCCTCTATTAATATTAGGGTGAGCTTAGGGTTTTACTTAGTCAGATATGGATTTGTACGTGACGAAATGTATTGAGCGGTGCAACTTCGTTTCCGTCTTTAAGGTCTGCCAAAAAAAAGAGCGGACACCGAGTTTTGTTTGTTGGCTTGATTTAGAGCCATTCAACGATGTCTTGCCCACCCAGAATTGCCATTATCTCAACTTCAATACCATTGTATCGATAGTAAATACTGTCTGAACCATAAGCGCAGCGTCTATACCCCTGTCGAATATGGTCAACTGATTGGTATGCGGATGGATTACTTGCAATTCTTTCAAATGTCTGAAAAAAACCTTCGAAATACTTATCTGCTTGGAGTTCGCCAAATTCTACAAATCCATATGTATAAATACGCCTGAGATCCTCTTTGGCATTCAGCGATAACTTGTAGCTTTCCATTTATCTTTTTAATTCAGCCTTAAATTCTTTCAGCATATCTTCAGGCGATTGTTCAATGAATCCGCTTCTCTCTGCACTGACGAGCTTTTGATTTATTTCCTCAGCGCGTCTGGCCCGGCGAATTAAATCATTCACGAGTTCACTTTTGTTTGCATATTCTCGCGTATCTTCAATATGACTTTTGAGCCACGCATCATTTTTTTCAGTCAGAGTGATACTTTGACGAGGCATGACATTTACTCCAATAAATCTTATCTGGTGCAATATTACACCAGACTTGGTTAAACATCAGCATTTTTTAATTTAGAGAAGACAAGAGCCAAAATTATCACAGGCAGCTTGAGTGACGGGTAAATGTACGCAGCCGAAGAATAGTCTTTTCTGGCAACTACAGACAAACATGGTGGCTAGCAATGGTAACGACATGAGATAACCGTAATTGATGTATCTTCCATCACATATACCAAACGGTTGGGTCATCTAGGATCATAGAGCATCTAGAAAACTAGCAATTGAAGATTTTAACTCTTCGTCATCTTGATTTATCAAATTCAAAGCTTCTTGTCCGTATTTTTTTGCAAGATCCACCTGCTCACGTTGCTCGTAACCTTTGGCTAAGTTAAAAATAACCCACGCAGAGTCTGGATATAATGATGCATTGTATTTTAATAACTTCATACCTTTCTCTGGAGAGTGAACACCATTGGTCATGTAGTCTGCGGCGAAGTTAATTGACCCCTTACGAGGTTGAATTTCTTGATAAAGGTCGGAAGATAGCTTTTCGTAGTGTTCAGAAATGGCTTCAGGCCCTCCTTCTATTGCATCAAATGGTAAAACCCAATTCCTGTAGAGTTCGTTTGTTGCATTAACCAAACCGGATATATTCGTTGCAGCATGGGGAAGTTTTTTTAAAATTTCACTTTTCACCCTTAACCCTGGAACACTGTGTTCTTTGAAAAAGGTTTGTAACCTTAAAAAAGAAGCGGCCATTGTATTAGTTGTTTCATACTCACTTTTTACTATTTCATTACCTAAATTCATATATATGAATTGCTTTAAGGATTTACGAGATGAAAGGTAAGTAATAATTTTTTCTACTGTTTTATTATCTCCCCAGTGAAGGGATGGGCTGAAAGCATAATGCGCTGTAAAGAGTTCAGGCCGAGCTTGAACGGCATATAACGAAAGTAATCCTCCAAGAGAGTGACCTTCGAAAATTCTAAATTCAGAAGTCTGATAATTACTGTCTACAAAAGGGATAAGCTCTTTTTCGATATAGTCTAGGAAAACATCTGCTTTACCGCTAAGTACATCAGCTTTTGCGTGTGGAGTAGGTGTATAATCTCTGATGCGGTTTTCATTATCTATAGTAACCACAATAGTCTCAGGAATTAGCCAGTCATCATAAAAGCGTGCAATTACCGCACTTACCATTTGTTTATAATACTTGCCGTCCAAAGCATATATTACTGGGTATCTGTGAGTGGGATCTTCTCCATACTTCTCAGGAAGGTAAACACTTATTTTCTGTTCTTCGTTGAGTACTTTTGAATTTAACACATGCTCTTCTAAAGTAAGCTGTTGCGCCAATATCGAACTTGAAAAACAAAATGATAAGAATAAGCCAAACAAAAACTTCCCTGCTACATTCATGATTTCCTATCTTTTTTTGAATTGATTTATTGCTCACTATATAAATGTACCTATTAATGCTCAAGCTGACCGATGCGTTAGCTTAAATAGAGAATTAAAAAGTAATTGGTATTGTCTTCTCTATAATACCTAGGCACTTTTCATAGAAAAATGGAACAAAAAAGGGCGTAAACACAAACACCCACGGTGCTCAGGTTTACGCCCTTTTGTCTTCTTTGAAACTTCTTAACTAAAGCTAAAAAAGCTTACTGGTTCGAGCGGTTTCAATTAACCGTTGTAACGCTGCATAACAAGCGTTGCGTTAGTGCCGCCGAAACCAAAACTGTTAGACATAATTGTGTTTAACGTTGCTTCACGTGCTTGAGTAACAATATCTAGCCCTTGTGCCGCGTCGTCTAGCGTGTCGATATTAATTGATGGCGCAATAAAGTTATTCTCCATCATCAACAAGCTATAGATAGCTTCGTTTACACCCGCTGCACCTAGTGCGTGACCTGTCAGTGACTTAGTTGCACTAATAGGTACGCCCGCTTGGCCAAACACTTCTTGAATCGCCGCAAGTTCCTTCACGTCACCTACAGGCGTTGATGTACCGTGAGTATTTAAGTAATCGATATTTGCATCGACATTTTGCATTGCCATCTTCATACAGCGAATTGCGCCTTCACCCGACGGTGCAACCATGTCGAAACCGTCTGATGTAGCGCCGTAACCTACTACTTCGCCGTAGATTTTTGCGCCGCGTGCAAGCGCGTGCTCAAGTTCTTCAACAACAACCATACCGCCGCCGCCTGAACTTACAAAGCCGTCGCGTGCTGCGTCATAAGTACGTGATGCAACGGCAGGATTGTCGTTATATTTAGAGCTTAGTGCGCCCATAGCGTCGAATTGGCTTGATAGTGACCAATGTAGTTCTTCACCGCCACCGGCGAATACTACGTCTTGCTTTCCAAGCTGAATAAGCTCTAGCGCATTACCAATACAGTGGGCACTCGTTGCACACGCAGAAGCAATTGAATAGTTCACGCCGCGAATTTTAAACGGTGTTGCTAAGCAAGCCGATACCGTAGATGCCATACAGCGAGGAACCATGTATGGACCAACACGCTTAACGCCTTTTTCGCGAAGAATATCAGCAGAAAGCACTTGGTTTTCAGAAGACGCGCCACCTGAGCCTGCGATAATACCTGTGCGCTCGTTTGAAATGTCGCTATCTTCTAAACCAGAGTCTGCAATGGCTTGTTGCATCGCCACGTATGCGTAGCCTGCCGCATCGCCCATAAAGCGCATAGCTTTACGGTCAATATGGTCTTTCAAATCGATGTCGATGTTGCCCCAAACTTGGCTGCGAAGGCCCATTTCGGCGAACTGTTCTGAAAATGTAATTCCAGACTTACCCGCTTTAAGTGAAGCAAGTACGTCTTCTTTATTTACGCCGATGCTTGATACGATACCAAGACCGGTGATAACTGCTCTTCTCATAGTTTACCCTTTGCGTTGTTGCGGCTTATGGTAACGATTTTGAATGGTAAAGTGGTCTGCTCTGCCAATTGCCATACTCAAATTTGCCAAGTTTCAGCGTTGCAGTACCTGTTTCAATTCTGGGCTTATGTGTATAAACAGGTAGTTTCCCACTTCCCTTCTTTTTCGTTTTTGCCGTCTTCGTCTAAGCTTTCTTATTCGGAATAATTCCAATGTAGCACGAATGCACAGGGTCATGACCAGCGTTAATTTATACCTTCACAAAACCTTCAAAATAGCTTTAGCGGTTTCTTTTATTGACCAAAGTGAGCTCTAAGTTTGTTCTTAAATATTTTACCCGTATCTTCTCTGGGCAGAGTATCGAGTATTTGCAACATTTTAGGCCACTTGAACCGCGCCAGTTTGCCATCTAAATACCCGTGTAGCGCATCAATCGACAGCGCGTTGTCGGGTGAGCATTGAACAGCCACCACCACTTTCTCGCCATACTCAGCATCAGGCACCCCGAATACCGCGCAGTCTGCAACCTCAGGCATTTCTATGATGACACTTTCTATTTCAGCAGGAAATATATTGGCGCCACCTGAGATGATCATGTCTTTTTTTCTATCGCAAATATATAAGTAGCCATCTTCGTCCACATAACCCATATCACCTAATGTCGTGAATTCACCAACATGTAAGTCGCTTTGCGAGCCCGTAGTATTGGTATATTTGAATGGCGCGAACATGGAAAGGTGCGCATATATAACACCAACACCACCTACTTCGCACTCCTCTTTATCGTCGCTCAGTATTTTAATCGCGGCACCGGGAATGGGCTTACCCACAGAATTTGGCTTCTCTAATGCTTCTTGAGATGAAATTAGGGTCATAAAGCCTAATTCACTAGCGCCATAAGATTCATAGAAAATTGGACCAAACCAGTTAATCATTGCTTCTTTCACGTCGCTCGGCAGTGCGGACCCGGTTGATAAAGCAAATCGCAAACTTGAAGTGTCGTATTTGCTTCTTATCGACTCGGGCAGTTTAAGTAGCCTCACCATCATAGTGGGAACAATATAGGCGTGAGTCAGCTTAAACCGCTCTATGTCTTGTAAAAAGCGTTCGGGGTCGAATTGAGGCTCAATGTATACATCAATATTACCCGCTGCTAAACAGCAGAGCGTAAGCGCATGTGGTGCACTGTGATAAAGCGGTGCCGAGACGAAAAAGCGATCACCTATTGATAGCTGCATTAACGCTTCAGACAGCCCCTTAAATATCAAATAAGGGTCTGGCCGCGTTAGGTCTTCATCTCGCTTAATACCTTTGGGTTTTCCGGTGCTGCCAGATGTGTAGGGAAACATGCCCTTAAAGCGTTTTGGCGGCTCATTGTGGCGCGTTGCGTTTGGGGCAGCTAATAGCGTATCAAGGCACTGATACTGTTCCCCAGTTTTCGCCTCTGATGCTAACAGTGAATTATCTGTTAAATGATAGCGCTCTAAAATGCTTTCCGGCGTTTTAATCGTGTATATCACTGACAAGGTGGAAACTTGTAATAAGGTTTAGCGGTCATTCTCCCCCTTTAATAAATCGCGATGAGCGAACAGCACTTTAGCGCTGCAGTCGTCTAAAATAGGCAGAAGTTCGGCAACAGGGCTGTGCCAATTAAGCAGAACATAGCGCGAACCCACATATCGGCATGCCTCAACTATTTCAAATATATCGACATGGTTTCGCATAAAAATAGCTACCACATCGTTATCGCACACACCTTGCTCAGCCAGTGCACGTGCTATGATACGTGCACGATCATCCATTTCGTCTCTAGTGCGTTTGCAAATGCTTTGACCACATTGGTGAAACACGCCCGCCATACCTTCTCCCTGAACTATCTTGAATAGACCTAGCGCCAAATTTAACAAATTATTTACAAAAACAATTAAATAAGCGTATTGTTTTTACTGATAGATTGTTATTTGCAGAAGCAATAAGAAAAGAAGAGTTTAAAGCAGGTACAAACTTTTGCGGAAAAACAAAAAGGTGACAGGTAGAATACGCGGCCAAACGTTCGAAATTTAGATAAAACTGAAGATTGCTGTGTTATTAAAAAAGCCAAGAACCATTGCTCTACGCATTTTTCAAAGTGCGGTACCCCGACTTTCTTTCGTGGTGGCTGCCTTTATCATTGCTTCTGCAGCGACTGTCTCAGTAACAGCTGCGCATACCGTCCTCCCCGCGCTACCAGAGCCAGTTTCAAACAATGCCGTAGCTTCTGTAACCATAGACGACACACAATATGTATTTAGTTTTATGGGGCTGGGCAAAGGCAAGACCCATAAAGACGTGCACAATCGTGCTTGGCAGCTTCCTATTGATAGCAAAGATAAACCTTTGCAGTGGCAAGCCCTTCCCCCAGTTCCATCCAGCCTTGCACTAAAAGGTCGTTTGGCTTCCGTAGCAGTGGGCGTTAATGACAGCGTTTATATTTTTGGCGGTTACACGGTTGATGAAGATCACAATGAAATTAGTACGCCAGATGTTTATAAATACGCTCCTGTAACAGGGGAATATACGCTATTAACGCCTATGCCCGTGCCTGTTGATGATGCAACTGCTTTAGTTTACCAAGACCGTTACGTTTACTTAGTTTCAGGCTGGCACAACGATGGCAACGTAAACCTTGTGCAGGTTTACGATACGCAAACCGGCCAATGGCAACAGGCGAGCCCTTTTCTTGGCAATCCAGTATTCGGGCAAGCTGGCGGCATCGTTAATAACACTATGGTAATTTGTGACGGCGTTTCTGTAACACCTCACAGCGATAAACGCCGTAGCTTTGCTGCAGAAACTGCCTGCTTTAAAGGCGTAATTGATAAGCAAAACCCTTTTAAGATTGATTGGCGCACGCTTGACCATCCAACGGGTGCTGCGCGCTATCGCATGGCGGCAGCGGGCAATGAAGCCACCAATAAAATCTATTTTGTTGGCGGCTCAACTAATCCGTACAACTATAATGGCATTGGCTATAACGGCGAGCCTTCAACTGCAGATGACGCCATATGGACCTTTGATATTGCCGAAGGCACTTGGGTTATCTCGAAAACAGAAGCTGAAGCGCCTACGATGGATCATCGCGGATTAATTAACGTTAACGGTTCTTGGGTTACTATTGGCGGTATGCTTGGCGTACAGCTCGTGACCAGTAAAGTAACATCGCACTTTTCAACACCTGCAGAAGTGTACTGTCCATCTAGAAGCCAGGCTAGCTCTGGCGTTTCAAAACAAGCATCGGATGGGCAAGCTGTTGAAGTAGTGAAAACTGCCTCCACTTCAAAGTGCCAACACAACAACGACATAAACGGAGAAAAATAAACAGTGAAATCTAAGCATGCACAGGTTCATTTTAATGAGAGCGGTACGCCTGTCGCCGACCATTTTGACGACGTTTATTTTTCTAACGACAGCGGAATTGATGAAACCCAACACGTTTTTGTTGCAGGCAACGACCTTGCTGAGCGCTGGCAACAGTGGCGCAACCCTACTTTTGTCATCGCCGAAACAGGTTTTGGAACTGGGCTGAACTTTTTGGTCGCCATGCGTGCCTTTAACGAATTTAGAGCAGCGAACCCTGATCATCCGTTAAAGCGCCTGTATTTTATTACCACGGAAAAGTTTCCACTGCCTCAACAGGATATGCAGCGTGCGCTAGAAGCTTTTCCTGCTCTTAAAGACGAAGCGCAAGCACTCGCCTCACTTTACCCCATGGGCCTAGAAGGTTGTCATCGCCTTCATTTTGATAACCATTCAACCACACTCGACTTGTGGATTGGTGATGTTCACGAACTTCTACCTCAGTGGCATTCCCCTGTAAATGGCCTCATCGATGCCTGGTTTTTAGATGGTTTTGCACCAAGCAAAAACCCTGATATGTGGACCGATGCTCTGTTTAGCCAAATGGCTCGCTTGTCAAAAACAGGTACAACCTTTGGAACCTTTACCGCCGCAGGCATCGTAAAACGTGGGCTAGCTGGTGTGGGTTTTACCATTAAAAAACGCAACGGTTTTGGCCGTAAGCGCGACATGCTGACCGGCGTTTTTAACCAAGACAATGAGAATGTGCAGCATAAACTTCGCCTACCTGCAGGCCCCTATTACAGGTACGCGAACGACAGTTTAGATAAAACAAGTAAAGTCGCAGTGGTAGGCTCCGGCCTTGCAGCAGCTACGGCATGCCTGGCTTTAGTAAAACGCGGCATTAACACTACTTTGTATTTTAATGGTGACACCCTTGCAAGCGGCGCTTCTGGCAACCCGCAAGGCGGCTTTTACCCGCAGCTCCATAGCGAAGCAAGTATTGCCAGCCGCATTCAGGCGCATAGTTTTTTGTATGCTAGACAAGCCTACGACCACACTATTGAACATGTAAAAGCCTGTGGCCTAGCCGACGTTGCCCATGATTTCTGTGGTGTTATTCAACTAAACTTTAACGACAAGGTAGCAGAACGCCAAAATAAACTGGCAGCAGCCGACGTTTGGCCTGAAACTTTAATTAAGCCCGTAGACAGCAAAGAAGTGAGCGATATCGCTAACCTGCCCCTTCCCTATTCAGGCTTATACATTGGCCTTGGTGGTTGGCTTTCTCCTCCACAGCTAGTTACTGCCATGATTGAAGAAGCACTTCAAAGTGGCAAACTCACGCTGAAACCCAACCATACCTATGTGTCTCATGAGGCAGTTGAGACAACAAAGCAGCGGGTGCAGATTCGTTTTAACTTAGATAGCGCTGAGAATGAAGAAGTTATTACTGCCGATCACCTTATCCTTGCCCTTGGTGCAGGTGCGGTAAACGCTAGCGATTTTGACAGTCTGTCCCTTCGCCCTGTTCGCGGACAGGTTGAAGCTATTCCCACCCAAATGCCAATTGAACAGCTTAACACTGTGTTGTGTCACAAAGGCTATATGACACCTGTATTCGAAGGCCGGCATGCGTTAGGTTCAACCTACGTTAAAAACGACTTAAATACCGATGTACGAGGCGGTGAAACTGAAATGAACCTCGCCACCCACGAACAGGCGCTGGCAAACACCGACATCGTGCAAGCATTACAACATGACGGTAAAGCCAGAGCGGCTACGCGTTTAGGTTCACCCGACCACCAGCCTGTTGTCGGTGCACTACATAATTTTGACTCATTAAAAGAACACTACACTATGCTAAGCGTGGGCAAACCGTTGACTAGCGCGCCAGTGTTGCCAAGCAGCGTAGTTTCCACCCTTACTTGCTTAGGGTCACGAGGGTTAACCACAGCGCCTTTAATGGCAGAGGTCTTGGTGAGCAGTCTATGTAAGGAGCCGCTACCTTTAAGCAATGAACTGCTTAATGCTGTAAACACAAGCCGCTTTATGACTCGCGAAGCGATTAGAAGCCAGGGTTAATAAACGGAGAGATCTTTGTGAAAATTCTACTGTGCCTAGACACAAAAGATCGGACGTTTAGAGGATTTAAAGCGAACATGAAAGGAATTCGCTTTGAAAAAGCAGAGCGCAATAGAAGTAAATGGCTAGTTTACACTAGCCATTTTATTTAAGTCCATCACGATAAACGCAGGAATGTATACGTTGGCGCTTGCCACCACTTGTTTATTTTCCAGCGACACGATACGGGCGTTTACGCGGACGCCTCTGTCATCTTCAATGATGGTGCCAGTTACAACATGGTCCATCTCAACCTGTTTAGCGAGTGCAGTACCATCTCGAGTAAGTACGAAATCGCCGACTGGCGTTACGGTAATTCCACCTGCAAGCTTAAAGTCGACAACCGCTAACCCAAAGTCTTGTAGCTCGGCTATTAGATACTCTGAAAGCTGATTGCCTAACACGGTGCTGTCGCTCAACGACTGATTAAGCCTCACAAAACTCGCCACACCCACCATATCTTGCTGCGTAAGACGGGTTGCATTGTCCATTAACTCCATCGCAAGTTGCGAGGCGTAATCATTTAAGCGCTTATGCGTTTGTGAAGGTGAATAGCCATGGTGTAGTGGGTCTTTATAGCCGGGTTCGACTTCCACGTGCTGTTGATATTGTCTATCGCGAGAATCTGGTGTGTACTCCAGCCCTGAACGGCTTGGTACAGGCACTGGCTCGGCGTGATGAGTAATTTCACCGTCTTCACCTAACCAAAATGAGCCAATAGACTCTGTGCTAGTGCACCCTGTCATACATACACTCAGCATTACGCCAACGGCTGCCCAACTGCTTGACATAAGCTTCTTTGTAAACACCATGCTGAAACTCCTAGCCGCGACTTAGCTTAACGCCATCGCGCATACCGTTTTGCTGGCTACCGTCACTTGGAATAAGTGCATCTACTACGTAGAACGGCACTAACATTTGCGCAGTTGCCACAACTGCGCGCGACTCCATGCCTAAAATACGGGCGTTAACTAACACGCCACCTTGGTGCTTGGTCATTGTTCCGGTTAACACATATTCAATAGGAAGGCTGCTGCTCAATTCCAAATAGTCTCGGCTTAATACAAAATCGCCATCGTCAGTAATACGAATATACTCGGTGGCTTTGAAGTCGATAACCGGCACGCGGAATTTATGCAGTTCGTGAACAAAAGATTCCGCCATCTGACGACCAAGCAAATCTGTTTTCTGCAAGTCAGTATCTAGTAGTGCGAAATGGGTTACACCAATAGGTGTCTTGTTATTCACATATTCCATATTAGCAATTAAGTCTTGCGCCATGTTCTTCACATAGTCGCCAATATGCTTGGTTAGAGGTCGACCCTTATACGCGCCCTGTACGCTCGAATACAAAGGAGGTTGACCGATAGCGCCGTACGCATCCATACCCTGAGACTGGGTATCACTGGTATTTTCAACTGGCTTTGAGGGAGCGCGGTCGGCGGCAGTAATATCAATCACGTTCATGGCCGGGCGCTGAGGCGCTTGTTCGGCTACCTCTTCTTCCCCCATCATCATAGAGCACCCGCTGACGCTTAGTAGTGAAGCACAAAGCGAAAGCGCCGCGTATTGATTTCGTCTTTTCATGGGGTTACCTCGTACCTTCAGTTCTGTATAACTTGCCGTTTCTGGTGGTTACTTGTTCTTCGCGCCAAAACAGTTCGGCAGGGAAAAAGCGTGTTGCTGCAGCGACAATGTTTTTATTTCTAGCGTTGATAATTCGAGCGTTAACCACCGCGCCAGACTCTTGATACACCATAGTGCCGGTTATATAAAAATCGACGCGCTCAATGTTGGAAAGCTGGCCGATATCGCGGGTTAATACTCTGTCGCTTTCGTCACTAACAATTATATCGTTCGAAAGCTTAAATTCTTGAGTAGAAAAGCCTCTTTTCGTGGCCTCAGTAATCATTCCCTGTTCAAGTTGATGGCCCAACAACATTAGCGGATGTTGATGATCAGCACTGTATTTCATAGTATCGGCAGGTACAAAGCCAACTACCGCATAGCGAGACTGACGTGATGGACCCACATCAGCAAAAAGTTCGTTTGCCAACATATAGGTATGGTATTCCACATTCCCCAATGCAGATACGTCGCTGGCATCGGTTTGCGCAAATTGACTCTTAGGTTCGTCAGATGAAGAGCAACCAGAGAGTAAGCCCAAGATAAGCGCGGTATATGCCAAGGCTTTCGCGACTAAGCGACCATTTTCTGTCAGCAAAGCGTGAGAGACAGGTTTTGTCATACTTTTCATTACACGTGTCCAGTGAAAAACGTCAAATTTCTATCGGAAAGAAGCAAAAACTCATCGAAAAACAGTGATCAGCTACTACGCAAACCGACATTTTCAGTGTCTTTAAACAGGCTGCTGCAAAATTCACACCAAAGAGAGGCTACAAGCAGCATTGACCGTTACATTGGAGGTTACATTGAAAAAAATTGCTGATAACCAAGTGACGTAAAGAGCCTAGTTTCAGGAGATATACCTTTCTCAGTGTTAAAAGAACTTGATGTTTATCGTCAGGCCGTGCATGAAAAGCGGAGGCGACTTGCCGCCTTAGGACAGAAAGCTGCCGATAATTAAATAGGCAATGATCACAATGCCAAGTGATTAAAAAACGTGAGAACTCCCGGGACTCTCATGCCACGTTAATGACCAATTAGCTAAATAAACCTGCACATGCCTAAACCTAAACTTTCACCATCACGAGGTTCAAAACCGAATTTAAGATAAAAACTTTCCTTACCATGCGCAGCCAACAGGCCAATGGTTGCGCCAGGTGCGCAGCAAGACTCCAAATGTGCAATCAACGTGTTCATTATTTTCGATCCCAAGCCTTTATTCTGATGTTCTGGATGAATAATGACGTCTTGAATATAAAAATACATTGCGCCATCGCCAATCACCCGACCACAGCCTACAAGGTTGTTGTCGAGGTAAATTGTTGCCCAAAACAACGAGGCATTAATACTTTTTTGAACAACCGATAAACACGGGTTACTCCATCCAATCAATTTTCTTAAATTGGCAAAGTCTTCAACTGACGGAGGGCTTTCTTTAATGGTGTAATTCGTATGCATCATTCGTCATTCCGCCCTTCGTTCTCGCAAAAGCTAGCTACCTAATTCGGTAATGTGAAGTAGTTCGCCCGACGGGCCCCATAGATAGAAAACACTTCCCCAATGTTGTTGCTCAATTGATGAAATTTTCGTTTTATGTAATGAGCGTGAGCACAGATCAAAAGCGTCCTGAATGTCTGCTACACATATTTGTAGCATAAAGTTATTCGCCAATTCAGGATTATAAAAGCGCTGAAGAAAGAAGAGACAATCACCATTTTCAAACAGTGTTAGGTCTTCATTTACGTATTCTGCATTAAATCCAATCTCAGAATAAAATGCTTTAGAAATGTCGTAGTTTTTGCTTGGAATAAAAGTCTTAATATCTATGACGTCCATATCTTGAGATCCCTCGCATTTCGCTGCTTTAAATTTAAGTCGTGGCTAAATGGCAATAACAGCAAGCATGTCTTCGCCATCTTCATCTAACCCCACCTCTTCGAAACCAAAGCTTGAATAGAAGGCTTTGGCGACAGGATTATTGGGGTTATAGCATATCTCTATCTGTTTGAGCTCAGAAGTTTGCTTTATAAGCGTGATAGCTTGAGATAAAGCAACTCTGCCAATTCCATTATTCTGATGGCTCTCATCAATCATAAAGCGCCAAATGGACACTTTGGTTGGCGTTTCCTGAACCCACATCAAGAACCCTACGGGCTGGTCATTGCAATAAATGGCTTTGCAGGTATGGTTCTCGTTGTAGAAAGACTCAACCAACGACCACATATTGCACGCTACAAACGCTTGTTGATCATCCGCCACATCCAAGTCACAAACCTGCTCATAGTTAGATTTGTTTATTTCTTCCAGTGAAATTTTCATCCTGTCTTCTTTTTCCGGTTAATTATTAAGAACAAATAAATAATTGTGGCTGTTTTGGTATTTTAAACTTTCTTATCAGCAATTGAGGTAAGTAATTTCGTTATTCATTGTGATATGTTGTTCTTGGTTCGTGTTTTAATCTTTATAAAATAGTGACACGCTTTATAGGAACTGTTGGTTAAGAGCATAAGGAATAGCGCTTTTTGACAGAAGTAATCTTCCCCACAACAAGCACAATCTCTTTCAGTTATTGAAATAAGGATATTTATATTGAAAAAACTCTCTTTTGTTTTGACCGTAGTATTGTTCACTACCGTGGGTTACTTTATCGGTTCGTTAACCAGTGAGCCACGTATTCAGAAGAAAGACCAAGCAACTAACCTGAACAATACAGCAGTTCCCCACGCGGATAAGTCAGATTCAACTTCGTCCCAAGAACACACTTCAGCGGAAGAACTTATCGTGACGAAAATTGGTACTGACGCTGAGCTAAAAAATGAAAAGCTAACTAGTAATGAAACCAATGTTCATCCTCTAATTGAACCAGAAGAACCCATTGACGATACAAGTCACATTTTGCAGGTCAATAACGACATTGCCATATTGGATACTAAGCGCTTAGGCTCTTTAACTATTACAGAATTAAGAGGACTCGTAGAGACAATAAAGTTCGCTCCCAAAACTAGTGAGACCCTTTTAATAGAAAGCGATCTGCAAGATTCACTTATCGACAAATTAAATGAGCGAGACGCAGCACTGTATCAAAAGGCCGTTTGCAATAATGACCTTTGTGCAATAGAGGTGGCGTCAGATGACGCTGAAATATTAAATAGTCTAGTAGACGACTTAATGTTTGATGCAGAAATTTCCTCCAGTATGCAAGGAGGCTTTGTTAGGCTATACAGTGAAGATAATCAACACTTTGCTACATTTCTTGGCGTCAGAAAAGGTAAGGCATCAACCGTAAGAATCGCCAACTAAATGCTCTCTAATTGCTTATTCTACGAATCAACGCCTCACTGTTGTCAGGCTCTGTCTAGCATTCTGCAGCTTTCACTTTTATTCATCGCTCGATCAATTCAATAGTTCTAATGACAAGACGAGCTTTAGTATCATAGCTGAAAGGTACAGCCCAACGCCAAATACGACGTGATTAATAATACTGTGTAACCGAGCGGTATTAGGGTTAGGCGTTTTCGATGCGGCAACACCAGCGCCCATACCTGGCTGCAATATAAAGAACGGTGCAACGACCGTAGCGATACCGAGCGCCACTGCTGGACCTAGCGTCGGTTCGAACAACCAGGATTCTCCGCATATGAAAATAAGCATTGCTGCATAGGCAATTCCAATTAGGTAATGGGCTGTCCACCCAATAGTACTTTCCCCGTGAACAGCATGGGCACTTGAAATAGAAGTATGACGAAACTGCCCTTTTCTCATGTGCCCTATCCAGCGCCCCACCATGCCCCAATTAGTAGGGGCAATACCAAACAATTGCTTTCTCAACAAGGCCCATAAATCCATCACTAAAGTAGCTCCAATACCTATCAGCAAGATAAAAACAATACTTTCCATATTCACTCTCAATAACTAGTTTCAATTAACATGAGATGCTAGCCTACAACTTCAAGTTAACTTTAAGTCAAGTGCCTTTATGGGTAACAAGTATGGAAATATCTCGAGTAGCAAAAAAGTCAGGAGTGTCGGCATCAACACTGCGCTTTTATGAAGAAAAAGGCCTTATCAAATCTATTGGTCGACAAGGTATACGTCGCGTATTTAGCTCAAACGTTTTAGAGCGCCTTGAATTAATCGCACTAGGCCGCGCAGCTGGTTTTTCACTGGAAGAAATTGCAGGAATATTAGGAACCGATGCAAAGCCTGATATAGACCGCGCTCTGCTACTTAAAAAAGCGGACGAATTAGATGAAACAATTAAAAAATTAGGAGCAATGCGTGATGGTCTGCAGCATGCAGCTGCTTGCACAGCACCGAGTCATTTGGAATGTCCGAGGTTTCGTCGATTGATGAACCTTGCAGCCGCAGGGGTGATTGAAGGCGTTGCCGCGAATAAGGCAGCAAAATAAATATCCGTATCAATGGAAACCACTCAACGCTTTGCGGGTACTAAAGTCACCATCGCAGAGCTACCTCAAAATGGCAAAAATATGGCTATCGTAAAACCGTCCATTTTTAAAAATGGCGCGTTGCAATATCGCTTCTTGCTTAAACCCTGCATCTAACAGCAGCTTTTGCGAAGCAAGATTGGATGAAAATACGCAGGCAAAAATGCGCTCTATACTTGTGTTTGAGAAAGTAAGGGCGATAATTTGGCGCAGCGCGTCACGCATAATTCCTTTTCGCCAATGTGATGAACAAAGCCAGTATCCGACCTCTCCGGCTCTTTCATATTCAAAGTTTCCTGGGTTAACACCAATACACCCTACTAACTCGCCATCGTACTCTACAGCTCTTATAAAACCCTCTTTGCTCCCCTCTTGAATCCACCATGTGGCATCTTCTTTTGTATAAGGGCTGGGAATTTTTGTCGACAGAAATTGCGTGACCGACGGTTGATTCAAAATATCTACCAGTCTACCTACATCGCTCATTTTAAAATCTCTGAGTGTTATCACGCGCGTTACTTCCCACCCGCTAAATCAATAAACGACCCTGTAACATATGAAGACTGAGGTGATAGAAGCCAGGCTATCGCCTGTGCGACTTCATCTGCTGTACCGCCCCGCTGCATAGGAATTTGTGAGCTTAACCGTTCTACTCTGCCAGGTTCACCACCATCGGCATGAATGTCTGTTTTAATAAAACCAGGCCGGACGCTGTTTACACGAATGTTCTTCGTAGCAAGTTCTAATGAAAGCCCTTTGGTGAATGAATCCATTGCCCCTTTCGACGTCGCATAGTCGACGTATTCAAAAGGAGCACCAGTACGAGAGGCAATGGACGAAACATTAACGATTGCGCCCCCTGCAACGTTTTGTTTTACAAAAGCCTTTGAACACAAGAATGCGCTAAGCACATTGGTATTAAGTACTTTGGTGAAGCGCTCTGCACTGACGTTAATTAACTCAGTTTTGGTAAATAAAACACCCACATTGTTAACCAAATGCGTTACCTCGCCCCACTGTTCCCTTACATATTCGAACATGTCCAGTACTTGCGCTTCATCGGAAACATCGGCTTTATGAGCAAATGCAACGCCACCGTTGTCAGCTATCGACGCGCACACCCTACCCGCAGCATTTTTATCTGATAGGTAATTAACGCAAACCTTATAATCGTTACTTCCCAACAATTTAGCAGTTGCGGCACCAATACCACGACTAGCACCTGTGACAATAACTACCTTGCCCACAATTTGATTCCCTAAACTGGCCATTGAACGTGGCGCTAACTTTATAAGACTAACTTACCAGCTAGTTCTGGCTTCAGAAAGTCTTATTCACCATTGACACGTAATCAGAAAACTTCACAATGGTTCTACTTTATATTCACTCGCGATCATTAATGCTGTACCTTTCTGAATTTCAAATAAAGCTTCCTAATCAATACATTACTCCTGCATTTTCGCTAGCGCTCTGTACTGAAAGTGCGCCGTCGCACTTCCTTATCGCAGGTAGAAACAGTAGCGGAAAGTCACTCTTAATTTCCGCGCTTGCCGGTAATGGGAAGGTAGCAAGCGGTAGTCGTGAATGTAGTTCGGTTGTTGCAGAGGTATCGGTTTTTAAACAGCAAGCGATAATTGAAGAAGAAAAACAAAAAGACAGTGCAGATATTTTAGACGTAATAGCTGAGCCAACACAGGTTCGCGAACTATTCGCACAGACTAGTGAGGATTATCAAAACCACCCTTATTACGACGAACTCGCCTCTGCGCTTAGAATTGAGCATTTGCTAGATAATGGGTTTCTTTCACTTTCAACAGGTGAAACCCGCAAGATTATTATCATGTTGGCATGGTTAAGTAATGCCTCTATTATTTTGCTTGATGAACCCTTCGAAGGTTTAGATGTTGAAGCGATAAGCGCATTTAGTCGCTTTCTTGTCTCTCAGCAGCAAGCTTCTTTAGTACTTACCGCCAACAAACTCGCAGATATTCCCAAGAATATGCAAGCCCAGTTGATTGTCATGGATGACTTGGCCATTACGTGGAAATCTGAAGATAAACTTAACTATGACGGTTTGCGCTCAGAACTAAGCACCTGGTTTGCACTAGAGTCTGATGATATCGATGTTCCCTCAGCCCTTAACGCTAAGGACAAACACGGCGATGACCCCAATCGCAATAACCGAAACCTCAATGATCAAAACAGTGAGTTAGATTCACTACCTCATACCTTAATTCAGCTTAAAGATGGATTCGTGCGCTTCGATGAGCGAACCGTATTTGAAAAGCTTAACTTTACGCTTAACAAAAATGAGCATTGGCAGATCACTGGTCCAAATGGGTCAGGCAAAACCTGTTTGCTTCAAATGTTTACCGGTGATAATTCCCATTGTTATACCAACGATTTAACAATGTTTGGCATAAAACGTGGCACAGGCGAAAGCATATGGGACATTAAAAAGCACATTGGAATTATGTCGAATGCGCTCCACATGCAGTACAAAGTGAATGCAAGTGTTGAGCACGTTATCATTTCAGGCTTTCACGACAGTATTGGTCTGTACACTCGCCCCACGCTAGCGGAACGCATGGTGGCAGAGCAGTGGCTTGAAGTACTGGGTTTGAAACAGAAAAAGAACTCGCCGTTTCAGTCACTGTCTTTTGGTGACCAGCGATTAGTACTTATTGCACGTTCTATGGTTAAGCACCCCGCCGTGCTTATTTTGGATGAACCTTGCAATGGTTTAGACGACTTCAACCGCCAAAAAGCGCTTAAGCTTATTGATATATTGGCTAAAGCAGGCACAAGTACACTGCTGTATGTAAATCACCATGCAGAAGAACGCATTCCTAGCATTCACAATACGTTAAATATGAAAGACTATAATGTTTAAGGGTATATATTGAAAACCTTGGCTTTTCAAGTTTTCGCTAAAAAGGTGTGGCACTTGCCTGTAAGACAACTCGCCTTAACGCTGGAAGCTTAAAAGCGGATATTTAAGAAGATTAGAGAGGCTAGGTACCGAAAGAGAAAAAAGCGCTATCACAAGGGAAAACTCATGGAAAAAGTGATAGCGCCGAAGTAACCGAACGTGAGGTACAATGAGTACTTAAAAACTACATGGGATCCAGGGTAAGCAGCACGCGATGAGTACCAGGGATGACTTTGCAGGACCGATGCACGGCGGCAAATTCTTCATGGCCCTGCCACGACTTACCTTTAAGTAAACCCACATCGAACGCGTTCATTTGCCTAACGCTGCTCTCTCGATAGTGCTGGCCCAACCTATTCTTAGTAAGCCCTTGTGTATTCGCGTCGTTGAGACCAATCATTGGGCGTGTAACCACACTTTCTTTCGGCAGCCACTCTGTACCTTCGCCTAAATAAGTATTCACCAACCGAACAGGAATATTGTCCACATGAAAGCTTGGGCACATTGCTGATGAAAGGGGCACTAACCTTACGCCCACACTGTCACAGTCAAATAACGTGGTGAGCATGTCAGACAGCAAATAAATATCGTCGATGGCAGCCTGCTTCCCGGCACTATTTCTTCCATCAGGTAAAAGCATTGCGATTTCCTCTTTCAGTGATGTTAAAGAGAAAACACCGCGAATCCCCATTCCTAATGATTTAAAAATGTCGTCATAATATTGCGAGATGAGTGGCGTTTCGGGCCTTGTCCAGATGGCAACGCTGACCCCTTTATCAAAGATATCGCCCAACACCATAGCATCGGCGCTTGAACGCCAAGAGACGCTGTGTTCAAAGGAAGTAATGTGGTCTTGTAACGCCTGCATACTAGTGCTCCCACGCAGGAAATGGGTCAGGCATTTCAGCCCAAACATGATGGCCTTGAATAAGCTGATCGTCTGTTAACAAGCAACGATCTAACCGCTCTATAATGTCGTTTTTATTAAGCCCTTGTCCAATGAAGACCAGTTCTTGACGCATGTCACCGAAGGGCTCCATCCATTGTTCTTCAATCGCTTTAAGGTATTCAGGGTCTTCAGGCCACTGCTCTTTGGGTACGGCTTTCCAAAACAGCCCAGCAGCCCCGTATCTCGCCATACCGCCAGCTTGACTCCAGCTGCCAGCTAATTGAGGGCGTGTTGCCAGCCAGAAGAAGCCTTTTGAACGAATTAACTTACCTGCAATGTCTTTACTATGAATAAAATCATAAAACTTCTGCGGATCGAACGGACGTCGCGCTTCGTACGAAAAGCTGCTTATACCAAACTCTTCAGTCTCTGGTACGTGCTCGCCACGCATTTCTTTCAGCCAACCGGGCGACTGCTGAGCACGCTCGAAGCTAAACCGCCCTGTGTTCAGCACTTTGTCGAGGGGCACTTTTCCATGCTCGATAGGAATTTGAATAGCCTCGGTATTAAGGGTTTGCAGAATACTTTTAAGGCGCGCCAACTCTTGTTCAGAGACTAAGTCAGTCTTGCTTATTAGCAATATATCAGCAAATTCCACTTGTTCGACCAACAAGTCTGCCACGCTTCGCTCGTCTTCCTCCCCCAAGCTCTCACCCACTTCGTTGAGAAACTTAGCTTCGTCATAGTCTTTAAGAAAATTCAATGCATCGACAACGGTAACCATCGAATCGAGGCGTGATATTTCCGACAAGCTTTTACCGTCTTCATCGGCAAACGTGAAGGTCTCAGCTACAGGCAAAGGCTCCGAAATACCTGTAGACTCTATTACCAGATAATCGTATTTACCTTCATGCGCTAAACGCTCTATCTCTTCAAGCAAATCTTCTCGCAACGTGCAACAAATACAGCCATTGCTCATTTCAACTAGCTTTTCGTCGGCTCGATTAAAGCTAATTTCATTTTTCACCGTTGCAGCATCGATATTGATTTCACTCATATCGTTAACAATAACGGCTACTCTTAATCCATCACGATTATTCAGAATATGATTTAGAACCGTGGTCTTACCGGCGCCTAGAAAGCCCGAAAGTACGGTAACGGGAAGCTGAGTTTGAATTGACATAACGACTCGCTAAGTTTCATTTTAGATCTCGAATTTAACAAATGTTATAACATAACAATTAAAATGAAAATAACGATATGATTAATTTATTGCAAAACGCTTGCGGTATTCCACCGGACTAAGCCCATACTCTTTACGGAATATCTTCCTAAACGCATTGACGTTTTGATAGCCCACGTTGAATGCAATATCAGCAATGCTACGCGTAGATACTTCAATTTGCTGACAAGCATGATGAAGTCTCAGCTTCTGCAGATAGTCGATGACTGACATACCTAACGCTTGCGTAAATCTTCGCTGTAAGGTTCGCTGACTAACGAAAGTGTGGCTGGCTAAATCGCTAAGAGAAATTGGCTGACTGTAATGATTTGCCAAGTAATTTTGCGCTTTAACAACGAGAGCATCACCATGATCTTTTTTGGGTGAAAACTGGTGATAAAAGCCTTGCTCCCTGTAACCTGTATCCACCACCATCTCTTTAGAAAGACTCAAGGCAATGGTGGGTGAACTCAAGGTCGATATGATTTCAAACACAAGATCAATCCACGCCATTCTTCCACCAGCTGTTATTACACCCTCCCCGTTTACCACGATAGCCTTAGCATCTAGCTTTGCAGTGGGAAAGGTTGCCATGAAGTGATCGGCAATTCGCCAGTGTGTAGTACACACTTTGTTATCTAAAAAGCCCCCTTTGCCAAGAATAAATGCACCTACGCAAGCAGATGCGAGCAATGCACCTTGGGACTGCATGACTTCCATATAGTTGATAAGTGATGTGAAGTCATGCTCAAAAAATGTTTCACTCATGCTTGGCGGCAAGATGACGACATCAACCAGTGCATTTGAATTCAACTGTTCCGCTTTGTAAATACTCGCGCTAAATGCCACATCAGCGTTGATTTGCTCACACACCGTATTTGCTAACTCTAACATCTCAACTATGCCGTAAAGCGCAGATTGGCTTGCGGTTGGATAGTTTATTACTGCTATTTTTATTTCTTTCATCGTTTCATTGTCGTTCTGTGAACGCTGTCGCATTTGGCGCGCTTTTTGTCATTATCGTCACTCTCTATTACACGTGAAAACCCGCAAAATAGTCAATATCGAGTAAGCACAACTTAAACCGTGCTAGAGACTATTTCTTGGAAAAAGAGGGTAAGACCGTGGTTAAACAAGCACTTATTGTTATAGATATTCAAAACGATTACTTTCCTGAAGGGAAGTATCCTTTACACAAACCAGAGCTTGCGATGCAAGAAACACTTAAAGCGATGGCTATTGCAAAGGAAAAGAGCATTCCGATTATTCACATACAGCACCTTGTGCCTGTTGAGGCCGGAGAAGGGTTGTTTTTCTATGAAGGATCTCATGGCGCTGAAATTCATAAAGAAGTGATAGCCGCTGCCCCGGATGCGCCCATCATCACAAAGCAACACGCCGATTGTTTTGAAAACACCAATTTAGACGAAACCTTACAGTCATTGGGCGTGGATGAAATTCTTCTTGCAGGTATGATGACCCACAACTGCGTAACTCACACAGCATTATCACCAGCTGCTGCCAAGTATTCCCCCAAAGTCATTGAACCTTGCACCTGCACGCGTGACGCCATTGGTCATCTATTGGCGCTGGATTCTATGCAAGTGCGCGGTATTGACATTGTATCGATTGAAACCGCATTCGCTTAGCTTCGACTTGTTTCGCTCATCACGTTGTTCGACTACTTGATGAGCGCTAACACTTCTCGGAACTTTGGATGTTGGCATGATTTTAAAAGGCCAAAAAGTGTCATCTCAAAACTGCTGATCCGTGCGCCCTGCTCACGCATATTTTGGATGGCGAGCACAGCATTTGAAGACTCTCTTGAAGAAATGCAGTCCTGTATTACTTCCACAGTGTGATTATTTTCCAATAAACCCGTTACCGTTTGATAAACGCATACGTGCGCTTCAATTCCCACAACCAGCCATCGACTTAATTCCATTTCACCAATGTACGCCAGTATTTCGGACGAGCACTGGTCAGTACCCGCTACTGCGTTAAAAGTAAATTTCTTAAAGTGAGGATCGCTTGCGACATGACTTTCAATTTCAGGGACCGTTTTCCCCAAGCCATCAGGATTTTGCTCAAGTACAACTACGGGAATATTGAGCAATTTACAACACTGTATTAGCTTTACTGTTTTGCAGATCATTGTCTGGCTATCATTGACTTTTCGAGCCAGCGCGCCCTGAACATCTACGATCAACAATCCTACCTTTTCTTCATCTAAATGCATCATTCACACCGCTTGTATTTAAGTTGTGGCTTCACATTCGGCTCTTTTCGCTTTGTTTTACGGCATTAAATTGCTCTCGAAATCCTCACACAAACCGCAATACCAAGGAAATAATGACACCGGTTACGATAAGCTGAACTAAGCAAAAGCCCATAATGTCTTTGGCTTTCAGGCCAGCTATGGCAAGTACGGGTAGCGCCCAAAATGGCTGAATCAAATTGGTCCACGCATCACCCCACGCTACCGCCATGGCAACTCTATTTATTTCGGCTCCAAGTTCAGCGGCAGCAGGCAAGATTACTGGGGCTTGCACTGCCCACTGCCCTCCACCCGACGGCACAAAGATATTAACAATGCCTGCGCTAATAAAACTCCATACTGGCAGCGATTCTGCAGATGCAAAGCTAATCAGCCATTCTGACATGGTTTGGGCCAACCCTGATTGAACCATTACCGCCATGATCCCCGCATAAAATGGGAACTGTATAACAATACCACTACCGCCCTGAACGGCTTGCTGCAGGCTGTGCAGTACATTGCGTGGTGTACCGTGAAGGACAATAGCGAGAAAGAGAAATAGCGTATTAACGATATTGAGATTAAGCCCGCCCCCTGAAACAAAGTAGTTGGTGAGATAAGCAAGCCCTGCAAAGCCTACGAGTAATCCAAGCACCTTGCTGTTTTCAAGTTTGTCGGCGGGCCGCTCGTTCGTTGCCGACGGCAAAGCGTCGTCGTCTTGTAGCTTGGCGCTATCGACAATAATGCTTTCAGATTCAGGCGGTAACATTAAACGATTAACAAGAGGAATAATCACGAACATGATTGCCAATAACAGCAAATTAAACCCACTGAAAATAGTCTCTCCAGTGCCAACTACGCCAATTTGTGCTTCTGAAAAATGACCCGGCGTTGCAATAGTTAAGGGCACAGAGCCCGCTAAACCGCCATGCCATACAATAAAGCCTGAGTACGCGCTTGCCACCAATAACCGATAATCAACCGACACTTTTCTTGCTAAGGCTTTAGCAAACAACGCGCCTACAACAAGACCAAAGCCCCAGTTTATCCAGCTTGCGATAAGCGACACCAACGTGACCAGCACAATGGCGCTCCCAGGGCTTTTTGCTAAGCTCGCAAGCCTTTCAAGTAAGGCTTTTACTAATGGCGTGCATGCCAACATAAACCCAGTGACTAGCACCAAGAGCATTTGCATTGAAAATGTGAGCAGCCCCCAAAATCCGTCACCCCACTGTCGAATAGTTGTAAGTGGAGACTGATTTTGAATGACCACTGCAAACGCAAACGTAATTAGGGTGAGTAATAAAACGAAAATGTAGGGGTCAGGAAGATATCGTTCGACGAGTTTGACGAAGGGTTTTGATGCTCGGTTTAGCATTAACGCTCTCACAACATGTTAAAAACTTGTTGCATATTAACGCGTTTATTTCCCCGTTGGCGAGGGTCTAATTAACTTTGTTGAGCCAGTGCTGTAATGTTGAAGTTACTTTATTGTGCTCTATGGGTTTGGTGAGGAAATCATCCATACCGGCTTTCATACACATATCTTTGTCGCCCTGCATAGCATTCGCCGTCATCGCTATGATGGGTACACGTTTGTAAACTTCGCCGGCTGCACCATAGCGAATAAGCTTGGTTGCTTCGAACCCGTCCATTTCCGGCATTTGGCAATCCATGACAATTGCGCTGTAATGCGCCTTAAGCTTGCTGCTTTTTAACAGTTCTAACGCTTCTACACCGTTGTTTGCAACGTCAACCACATACCCTTCGCTTTCTAGAACATTGGTGGCCACTATTTGATTAATGGCATTGTCTTCTACTAACAAGATTCGATAAGCATTATCATCAGAGGTGGACTTTGCGTTTTCTTCAGGTGATTGAACGTGCTGAGTGTTGCCTTCGATAATATGAACCGGATCATCCTCCCGTTTTTTAAAGCGTGGTTTAGCTTCATAGTCAGATGTATTTACTGATTCCTCTACAATTCGAATTAAATCTGAAGAGGTCAGTGGCTTAGGAAGACTCTCATCAACGTCTACTCCGCCATAGACAACAGAGCTCTCCATGTCGCTTAGCTGTGTCATTAATACCAAACGCGTATGTTTTGTTCTGGGGTTATTTAAAAGTATCTGGCCGAAGTGTTGTGAAAACTCCTCCTCTTCTGCTTTCTCCAGAAATACAACATCAATGGGTATTGCCGGTATCTCTTGCTCGCTGTCTTTCAAATATAAGCTAATCGCTTCCTCAATCGAAGATGCGGTCAGCGTAAGCAGTCCCCAAAGTTTCAGCTGGCTTTGCATGGCACGTCTTGTTGAAGCATTGTCGTCAATAATCAGGCAACACATGTCTTGTTTAGCAAGCTGAGGGCGCACAGCGTTGCGTTGCTCGGCGTAGCGAATTTCGCATGTCACATCAAAACGGCTGCCTTTGCCAAGCTCGGTGGTAACACTTATGTCTCCTCCTAACAATTGGCATAGCTTTTTGGTAATGCTCAACCCAAGCCCTGTTCCGCCATAGCGTCTAGTTGTAGAAGCGTCGACCTGTGTAAACGCATCGAACAAGTGAGGTAGTTTTGACGCGGGAATACCAATGCCCGTATCTGCCACCGCAATGTGCATAAGCGCAGTATTCTGATTGTTAGTAGGAAGCAATTCTGCCGTGACAGAGAGCTCTCCCTGCTCGGTAAATTTAACGGCGTTACTTAAAAGGTTTGTGAGGATTTGTTGAATTCGGCTGGGATCTGAGTTTATTTTCGACTCACTGACCTTTGACAAATCTACAACAACATCCAGCCCTTTTTCTTGCGCTAAATGCGCGACCGATTGAGCAATGCTCTCAATCAATTCCCTTACATCAAATTCAACGGACTCAATCTCGAGCTTATCCGCTTCTATTTTAGAGAAATCCAAAATATCATTAATCAGGGCCAGTAGAGAATTAGCGCTTGAGCTTGCGATGTTGACGCGCTGTGATTGCTCAGTAGTTAGGTTGCTTTTCTTAAGCAGACCCAGCATCCCTATCACGCCGTTCATTGGCGTTCTAATTTCATGGCTCATATTTGCAAGGAATTCAGACTTCAACTTTGTTGCTTCTTCGGCTTGTTCCAGCGCTTTTTTCAAATCGTTGGCCTGAGCTTTCAACGAGGCTGTTTTTTCTGAAACTTGTTGCTCTAACGCCTGAACAAAGCGCTTCTGCTTGGTAATTTCTGTTTGCTGTAAGTGGGTTCTTAAGTAAATGATCAACAGAACAATGCCGAGTAAAAACGCAATGTAAATGCTGTATGCCCACCATGTTTTCCAAGGAGCTGCTGCTACATGCAAATTAACCGACATGACTTCGCTGCCCCATTCACCATTGGGCTTCATTGCTTTGACCAGCAATGTATAGGTGCCGCCATTTAGGTTAGTAAATGAAACGTTGTTGTGATTTCCGATATCAATCCACTGTTCATCGTACCCTTCTAATTTGTAGGAAAAATGAGAACGCTTGGGATCAGAGAAGTCTAGAAGAGCAAAGTCTAATGAGAAGAAATAGTCTTCGTAGGAAAGATTAATATCCGTAACGTAGGATAGTGGCTTATCAAGGCTTACTGCTTCGCCCATTTTGTTGAAGCCAGTTAGCACAATTTTAGAATCGACCAACTCAGACTGTCCTGGCACATACTCAAAGTATTCAATACCTCGCTGGCTACTGGTAAAGAACGTGTTGTTAGTGGCTCTAAGTAAACTGTTTGAATAGAAATTCTGACTTACAGCCCCGGCAGTGCTAGTGTAATTAATGGCACTTTCAGTAGCCGGATTAAAAAGAAAGATCCCTTTATTCGTGGTAAGCCAGAGCTGGCCCTCGTCGCCGTCTGCAATCGCTCTTACTAAGGTAGCGGGCAACCCTTTCTGCTCCCCAAACCACTCGAAGGATTTCGATTCGGGCTTATAAAGGTTCAACCCCCGTTGGGTTGCAATCCAAATTTGGCCGTTTTTGGTCTCATGAATATCTTCGACAATGCTGCCCAACAGACCTGCATTGTGATCTTTATTGTATTCAATCTGAGTGAAAGTATTGTCCTGAATGGACCATAAATTTACGCCGCTTCCAGTGCCAATCCACATATTTCCTTGAGAGTCATTAACAATGGCGTGAATCTCTGGGTGAGCTAAGCCGTCAGTCGTTGAAAGATGCTCAAAGGCGCCAGATTGCACGTTGTATATATAAACACCATGCTTGTAGGTACCTATCCATACATTGCCTTCGTTATCTAGCGCTAACGCTCTGAATTCTCTGAACTGGCGATATTTGCTGTTTTCTCTGGGATATTCTAAGCGACTTACATTTCCATTCTTTCTGTTAACACGTGCAATAAAGTTGTCTTGTGCCACCCAAATATTGCCGTGTTTATCGGGAACAATAATAGGTCGTTCTATAACTCCCCTATTTGAATATTCACTTTCTTCTTTAAATACCGAGTCGAATTCCTTTTGGAGTATTTGCTCTTTCACTTTCCATGTATAAATTTCAGCATTTGCTGTAGCAATCAATACATCGCCACTATTTTTGAAGGTATCTAGCTCAATGCCACTGGGTGAAACCAATGAGTCACTATTGATCTGCTTGATTTTACGGCGAGGAGATAGTTTAAATATGCCGTGAACTTCACTGGTTACCCATTTTGTTTTAGTGTGGTCTTCATATATTATGCGAAGTCCGTTGTCATAGCCGAAGTCCATCTTCTCTACGTAATTTCCCTCACCTGTATGTCTATAAAGACCCGTGGTGGTCACAAACCAAATGCACCCTTCGTGATCTTCAATCATTGAGTTCACTTGGCCTAATGCTTTGCCGTCTCGCGTAGTTTGTGCAAGGAACACGCCTGAACTTGGAAAGAAAAGAAAAGGGCCTTCCTGAGTCGCCACATAGAATTGGCTTGACGACGTACGCAGCAAGCTACGTATTTCATTGGCTCCTGTTGCAGTACGATTATCAGGGTCGGGAAAGAAGTGTTTGGTGGCGAGAGTTCTTTTGTCTAGCAAGTTCAAGCCAAAACTGGTGGCTACCCACAGACTGTTGTCATTATTATCCATAATGTCCCAAATGCGATTATGAGACAGACTGTGGTCCTCATTGCTTTTCTTCTGAACCCTTTCGAATTCCCCATTTCCTAGAAAACGATTTAAACCTTGATCATACGAACCTAGCCAAATTTGGCCCGTTTTATCGTGGAAGAGTGATTGGATTCGGTTTGAAGATATGGAGCGAGGGTCGTCTGGATCATTCAAGTAACGAGAATAGCGACCTGTTGTTGGGTCGTACTTGTTAACTCCACCTCCCCACGTTCCAATCCATATATTGCCCTCTGCATCCAACATCAAATTGCCAGCGTCGTTGTGTGATAGCCCTTGGCTAGGATCGCTGTCAGACTCAAACAACGTAACTCTACGACCGTCGTAACGCATTACACCGTTTTCGGCAGTACCAAACCACAAAAAGCCTTGGCGATCTTGGATAATGGAATAAATCTCTGATGAGACGAAGCCATCTTCGGCAGTTAAAAGCTCAACCGAATACTCATTCATCAGCTTGTCTGCATTAGATGGATAAACACAGGGAATATAAAACAGGCAGAGAAGAGCTATTGCAAACAAGCGCACTGGTGCAAGTATAGGATTTGTTATGCTCGCAAAGAAGGCATTCTTCAAAGTGGAATCAAGACATTAAATTAAACTTTCTTAACCATAAATCATCTATTGAACGCAATCTATTCTACAAAAGACGCATTTGTCACATAAAAAAGGGCCGAAAATGATATCGGCCCTTTTTCTCTTGGTTAATTATTTACCAACTACAGTGAATTCATGCTTTGCACGCTAACGGGCCCGAGCTGAGCCGCTTCAACTTCTGCTTTAATCTTCTCGGCATCTCCGATGATTATCCAGGTTAATTTCTCTGGGTGCAGCACTTCTTTCGCCGCGTTACTCAAATCGTCTAAAGACAAGCTGTTGTATTTCTCGACCAAAGACTCTGGGTAGCTATATTGTCTGTTAAATCTTTCACTCGACAGTAAGCTATACAATACCGCGTTAGCCGTCTCAAATTGACCTGGCAAAGAGCGAACTTCGTCTAACCGCGCCCTTTCAAGTTCATTCGCCATTGGCGGCTTTTCACCTAAGTAAGCGTTAAGCTCTTTCTTAAGCTCAAGCAGTGATGGACCTGTTTTATCGGTTTGCACCGGCGCATAAACCATAAACGGGCGCTGTCCCCTAGCATCTTGCAGGAAGGTGTACGCGCCATAAGACCAGCTTTTATCTTCACGCAGGTTCATATTAACGCGAGCAGTAAAAGCACCACCTAAGGTTAAATTCATGGCATTAATTGCAATATTGTTGTCAGCCCCTGTTGGTGGCGCTAAATGTGCAGCCAGAATAAGTGACTGTTGTGCACCAGGGCGGTCGATAATAATCGCTTGGCCTTGCTCAGGCATTGACGCTTCAGCAATTTGCTTCGCACCTTTGCTACCTTCTACCTTCCATTTGCCAAACTCTTTCTCAAGCATGGGTTTAATGGCACCTAACGTGGTGTCGCCAACAACAAAAATTGTCGCATTGTCTGGGCGTAGCCACGTATTTTTAAAGTTAACAAGGTCATCTCGCGTAATCGCTTGTACGTCTTGTTCAGTTCCGGTACCGGTAAACGGAATACCGTACGCATGGCCTTCACCATAAATAAGAGGCGGAAGTAACGTAAGCGCAATACTTACAGGGCGCGTTTTTTGCTGTGCAATATTACTTAATATAAGCGCTCGTTGACGTTCAATCTCTTCCTCTTTGAACGTTGGTGATTTCAAGATATCCCCCATCAGCGCCAAAGAAGGCTCCATGTTTTCTGTTAACATTGACATGGTAACTGTGGTGGTATCTAGGTTTGAGCCGGCGTTTAAATCAGTACCCAACTGCTCAAGCTCTGCCGCAAGCTCCAGCGCGTCATATTTTCCCGCGCCTTCGTCAAGCATCTGTGTGGTGAAGCTCGCAAGTCCTAACTTGCCACCCGCATCAGCAGCGTAACCTGCGTCGAATTGCACCGCAACATTCACCAATGGAACCGTAGAGCGTTTTGCAAATACTACCTTTACACCGTTAGAAAGCGTAGTTTCTGTCACCTCAGGAAAGCTCAGTTGAGTCTCTGCATCGATTGAAGGCAAGCCAGAGCTGCGGTCAACGCCTTCGGTAGATGCTGTGTGCTCAATAAATGGAACAACCGTGATTTGATGCCACCCTTCTTTTAGCCATTTATTCGCAGCCGCTTTAACCCCTTTAGGAGTAGCCTGTCCTAGCTCACTCAATTCAGTTTTGAAGTAGTTAGGGTCGCCAGCAATGAACTCACCACTAGCAAGCGTATCGGCTTTACCGCCAAAGCCCCCAACCTCTTCAAGCCCGCGAATAATTGAAGCACGTCGCTTAGTCGACACCAATTTAACTTCATCTTTGCTTGGACCTTTACGCAAAAACTCGCTAATGACTTTATCTATTTCTTTTTCCACTCTCGCAACGTCAACGCCGTCTTTTACGTCAACCGTCACACCAAAAATGGACGCCATTTGTAGCTCGTAGTTAAACACCGATGCATTGGTAGCAATTTGTTGGTCGTACACCAATTCTTTGTAAAGGCGTGAGTTTTTACCATCGCCCATGACACTCGCGGCAATGAACAAGTCTGTTGCGGTTGAAGAGGTATTTTCAGGTGAAACCCAAAGGCGGTAAATGCGCGATTGAGGTACTTTGTCTTGAATCACTTCGCGGGTGTTTGCGCTACGCTTTGGTACCCACGCTTCCCACTTAGACAGTGCTGGGCCCGGCTCAATGTCAGCGAAATATTTGTTAACCAGAGGTTTGGCTTCTTCTGCGTTAATATCGCCGCTTAGCACCAGTATTGCGTTATTCGGTCCGTAATATTGGTTAAACCAGCCCTTAACGTCATCTAACGAGGCGGAGTTAAGATCTTCCATCGAGCCAATCACCGTATGATGGTAAGGATGCCCTATGGGAAATAAGCCTTCAAAAATATGCGTGAATACGCTTCCGTAAGGCTGGTCTTCGCCCTGACGTTTTTCATTTTGTACAACGCCACGCTGTTCGTCTAATTTCTCTTGTGTCACCGCACCTAACAAGTGCCCCATGCGATCAGATTCCATCCAGAGAATACGATCTAGTGCAGGTGTCGGAACGGTTTGGAAATAGTTAGTACGGTCAAAGTTTGTGGTACCGTTTAATCCTGTTGCCCCAGCTTCTTGTAACGGCCCAAACCATTCATCGTCATAGTTCTCCGTGCCGTTAAACATTAAGTGTTCAAATAGGTGCGCAAACCCTGATTTGCCGTTTGGTTCGTCTTTTGAACCCACCTTATACCAAACCGCAACGGCAACCACTGGGGCCTTGCGGTCTTCATGAACAATTACGGTTAACCCATTATCGGTAGTGAACTTTTCGTAGTCGATATTGATATCGTTTTTAGCAAACGCTGAGCCAACCAGCGTACTACTTACTGCCAGCACACCTACACTTACTTTTAAGCGCTTGGTGAGATGCTTAAGTACAGTCATTTCGTCATCCTTAATCTTATTATCTGTGCTGAACACCAAAATGTGCCAGGCACCACAAAACGGCTTTACGCCAGTACTAAACATAAATCAATTTGGTAGTTTATAAAGAGTTACGATGCAGAAAACTGTAACGGATTGTAAAAGAGAGGATAAACGACGAACGAAGAAATATTGCTAGGGGAAAAGTAGAGAAGAAAGTCGCAATTATATTGCGACTAGCCGTGCCCAAAGCGCTTTAACTTGTTTAGCGTCTTCACTTTCTAATTCGTTGTTGGCGAATGCGCTATTAAGGCTCTCGAGCATTTTATCATTAAGCATCGCAACCGTAGCATCTTCTTGCATTTCTAACTGGCGAGCCTCTACTGCAAAGTGACCTTGCAAGTAGCTGGCTATAAACAATTCGTCATCACTACCGTGATTTACCACGTCATCAAGCGATGCCTCAATATCTGCGATGGCGTTAACGACACTTTCTGGTGCTGCAGCAGGTGGTAACACGTCTTACTCCTTCCTGTTTTTCAATATCAAATCTTAGTTCGAGATAAATTCTTTTTTATGGCTATACATGTGCCGTGTTATATCAAACTACGTCTTTAAATAGCTTGGCAAAGCACTTTATCTTTATACCCAGTGATAACCGTGAACGCGCCTGCGAGTTCAGCGTCTAGCGTTGCATCGCTTGAGTCTAAGCGAAGCGGCTTACCGTTTAATGCCTGTAGTTTTTGTTTAGTGGCAACAACGAGCATATTCTGCTTGCCAATTTGACGGATAAAAGCAGGGCTAAGCTGCTGATTTCCGCGACCTAATATGTGTCCCTGACCACCGATCACCGTCAAAATGACTTTGGTGGGCTTGTCATGAGTCAGCGCAATCAATTCGCTCGCAGTAACGTCACTTGCGATTAGCTCACCTTGTTTAACCACATCCACACCTAACAAGGTATTTTCTAGGCCAAGAAAGTCCATGACCGCACCTACGGTGGAGCCGGATCCCATGACAAAATAGGTATCAGGCTCATCGTCAATAATTTCACCAACGCAAGCGGCAATGTCGTCAAGCACTAAGGCCTCGTCTTCTTTCCCGCCCATTTTTACTGCTTGAACGTAAGTGAGCTCTGCGGGTACGCGCATTTCACCATAGTGTTTGGCAATAACTTTGCCCTCGCGAAACGCGTTTTCGTCAATATCACGTACTTCGGCGTCCATTTCACTCACAAGCTCGCCTGCGATCATCTGACTTACTACCTGCCCTGCCGCTGACGGCGACACGCAGTAAACGCCAGAGTGAATTTTGCAACCTGCAGGCACACCTAGCACGGGCACCTGTGTGCCAACTACGCTACAGATATTACGGGCTGTGCCGTCGCCACCGGCAAAAAGCAGTAAGTCGACGTTGGCGTCCACCATTGCTTTAGCTGCACGCTCTGAATCTTCGCCCTCGGTTTGCACGGCATCAGCCGTGTAGATTACCTCATAAGGAATACCCAGAGATTCACAGATTGTTTCACCCATATCGCCCGATGCTGTCACGACGGTAAATTGCCCAGATAAGGCTTCTAGAATACTGAGCGCTTTCGCCATTTTTTCGTTGGCTTTTTTCTCTGCTCCCATAGCCAGTGCTTTTTCGCGAATTTCTGCACCGTCGCTGCCTTTAAGCGCGAGTGCTCCGCCTATGCCGGCAAAGGGGTTTACCACAACACCCAGTTTGAATTTGGGTTTGTTATCAAACGTCGATTGGTTAAGATCAGTTTGATTCATTCGGCATCTACTCCTATCCCGTCACCTAATTTGCTGTTAGCGTATTTTTTGACGTGTCTGTAACCGTGCTATTTATTATGCTGCTACATGAACCAGACGACTTACCTTTACCAAACGCAGATGACAGCGCATTAACAAATTGTTCAGCCCGAGGCGGAAAGCCCTCAGATTTATAGCGTTCAAGCTGAGCGGCTACGTTTCGCGTAAAACCTTCTCTGTCGGGCTCAGCGCCGTTTAAGTTATCCGTGCTTACCTGAAACTTTCTTCCTGCTGCTTCTGTAAACGCCCACTCGATGGCCTGGGGCTTAATTTCTACTTTTTCGAAGTCAGCTTGCTGTGATGCATCGCGGCCATCTGGGCAATACCAGTAACCGTAATCTTCTAATAGTCGACGCTTTTCACCCGCAATACACCAGTGCGCAATTTCATGCAAAGCGCTTGAAAAAAATCCATGAGCAAACACGACTTGATGATAAGGTGTTGCGCTGTCTGCTGGGATGTAAATGGGTTCGTCATCACCTAAAACCAAGCGCGTATTAAAATCTTCAAATGTCGAATTAAACAACGCGATTAACACAGGTACATCAACGTCTGCTTCTGAGTGATCCGACCCCGTAGTCGTTTCTCGGTGCATGCCCAGATATTCACTTTTTAGGCTTTCAACGTTTGAGCCTTTAGTATCGGTATTTTTAGTTCCAGTCTTGGCAAACAATGCGTGATGACTTGCGATGTTCATGGCGGCTAATAAATTCTACACAACAGAGCTATTTCAATGGCGGTGGAGTATACCAGTAAAACTTTGTCTTCTCACTTGAAAGGCTCGCTTGCTTAGGTCAATCTAGGTTTACAACAACGAATTAGCCACACTATCTCAACAGGGAGTTTGTCATTTGGCGCAAGAGATAATTAAACATATTCATCGGGTCAATGCCCTTCGTGACTTAGCCAATCAGTTGGGTGTAATGCCTATCATTCATCAATTGCAACACTGGCAATGCGAACGCTTACTGGTCACCCACGACGATTTAGCACAGCAAAAACGTTACCAAAAAGCCATGGCTTTTTTTGTAGATGAATTGTACGGGCCAAAAGATTTTAGCCAACGGGACGCTGATTTAGTGCGAGTCATTCCAAAACTCGCAAAAGTACTGCCCGATAAAGCCATGAACGCCATGGATGATGCATTATCGTTAAACGCATTGTCGTTTGATTTAGATATGGCGATGGCACAGTATCTCCAAACCCACTTTCCTGGAGAACCTATCAATCGGGACAACTACGCCGTTGCTTATCGAAGTGTGGGCAGAATTGAGGATAGAAAGCATCAAATCGACATAATTTCCCATTTGGGCGATCAACTCGCCGACGTTATAAAAATTCGTGGTATAGGTATGTTAATTTCACTGTCCCGTCGTCCAGCTAAATTAGCAGGATTACTCGCATTGCATGAATTTTTGGAACGAGGGTTTGATGCGTTTAAAGCGATAGGTGACGTGCAGAGCTTTATTGACCCCGTATTGGTGAGAGAAAAAGCGATAATGCAATTATTGTTAAGCGATGATTTAACGTTACCTGAAGATAATCCCCTGCCTGTGGTATGAGGCACAATGCCTGAACGTGAAGAAGCAGAGTAGATCAAAGCAAAAATATGAGTAAGGAAAAGATTTGAGCACCCCAACGCTTAATTGGATGTTAGACGCCCCCTATGTGCAGCAGTGGCATATTGATGAAACGCACATCGACCACTATCAGCACGTTAATAATGTGGCATACCTGTCGCAGTTAGAAAGCCTAGCATGGGCCCATTCAAACGCGCTTGGCTTGCAGTTTGCCGATTATCAATCGCTTAACCGTGGCATGGTCATTAAGCGCCACGAGCTAAACTACCACCTGCCAACACATCTTGGAGATACGTTAGAATGCGCTACCTGGATAGTGCATTGCGACAGCAAACTTACTTTGAAACGCCAGTTTCAATTTATCTGCCCAAAGCGAGGCAAAACCGTATTTGATGCTATGACCACATTCGTGTGTGTTAGCCTTGATACTGGTGCCCCAAAGCGAATGCCTAAACAATTTGTGGACATATACGGCAAGGCGTGTGTGGCACAATGAAAACGTGGCTAGCGATAGTGCTTTCGCTCTTCCTTATTGTGTCGCTAGGCATAAACGTTTACCTATGGCTTAGTTTAAAGCAGCACAATGATAAAGCTTATGCACTAGAGGCCAGTTATGAACACCGTTTAGATAGTGACAAGCAGCTAGAAACCCAAGCACAGTTGGTGGATGAAACTCAGGTAAACGAAAAAGCTGAGCCCTTCAACAATGAACGCTCTCCCGCCAACTTTTCACCTATGACAGGCACTAACACGGCACCCAACGCACTTGACGATCTACGCACCTCTTCACCACTCGTTAATCAAGAGCAATTAGAGTCACTGACTACCCTACTCAATAACGAACAATACGCGTTGCTCGCCACTGAATTAACAAACCTTTTAAAATATGACCCGCTCAACGAATCTCTGTTGTTGCTAGAGGGTGAACTGATTGAGTTAACCAAGCCTCTCTCAACGGCCATAGTGCACTACTACGACTTGGCCGAACTGCCTCTTCCAACTGAAACTCTCTCATTTATTGACGCAAAAATTGCTACTTTGTATCAACAGGCGCAGACGCAGTTAAGTCAAGACGAACAATGGGAATTGGTTGCCAGATTAAATGAGCCACTGTATCAACGCATACCTGACGCTAGGCACTACACCCTTAATTTAGCTGAAGCTTACGCTTATCAGCAAAAGCTTACGTTAATGGAAGACGTGCTTGCTGCCCTTCCATTAAACGACAGAGACGCTAATATCATTCGCAATAAAGCCTATGAAATGCGCGGTATTGCCAACGCAGACGCTACGCCGAACAAGAGTGAAATAGAGCCAACAGGCGCTGAAGCCGCACGTTATCAAACCCGTGTAGCCTTAGAGCGCATTGGCGATCAATATCGCCTTGATGTAAAGGCGCTTAACCAAAAAGCCACCATGATTTTAGATACGGGTGCCAGTACCACCGCAATATCATCGCGACTCTTTGCGCGTTTAGGCCGTATGCGAAACCTCACGTTCATTGGTAACTTCAACATTAGAACCGCGTCAGGAACCATTGAAGCCCCTCTGGTACAAATACCCCGATTTTACTTTGCTGGCTACGAGTTCAACGATGTTTCTGCCATCGTGCTGCCCGAAGACGCTCTACCCGATGCCGACGGATTGTTGGGAATGAACGTTCTAGGTCAGTTTGACTTTGCAATAATGCCCCAGTCTAGTGAGTTGATTTTGACAGAGCGTGATGAGTAACACTCTAATCAATGAAAGCGTGCAATATAAAAACTAATATTGTGATAAAATATTAGCTGTAATCGAAAGTCATGGATGTAGTAGTGTCGCGGTTGTTCTCACTCTTCGTTTTATTAACGCTAACAACAAATATCTTTGTTGTTGCACAAGCACAAGAAGCAGCAAATTGCGTAAACTGCCACAAAGAGCAAGTTGTACAGTGGAAAATATCTGACCATGCCAAAGCGATGGACCATGCTACCGACTCGTCAGTACTTGGTAACTTTGAAAAAGCGACCATCACACACTTCACACAAACCTCGTACTTCTTCAAAAACGGTGGCGATTTCTTCGCAAAATTAACTGAAGCCGGTGTTACAACAACCTACCCCATCACCTATGTCTTTGGGCACTATCCGCTGCAGCAATATCTAGTAGAAACACAGAACGGGCAATTTCAGGTTTTTCCTTTCGCATGGGATGCACGTGACGAGAAAGAAGGCGGTCAACGCTGGTATCCCAATTATTCATCAGAAGATATAGCGCCCAACGACAGGTTGCATTGGAAACAACCATTGCAAAACTGGAACGGTATGTGTGCTGACTGCCATTCTAGCGGCTTAACGCGTAATTTTGATACAGACTCCCTCTCATTTAATAGCCAGTTTGATGAAATCAACGTCTCATGTAAATCTTGCCACGGCGAGATGTTGTCACACGTTGACGTTAAAAACAGTGAATTTGAGAAAAACAAGGGGAACCACTACCGCTTAAGTGAACCTGCTGATGAATTTCACAAAAGTTCAGGTACCACGCTTGCCAATACTTCTCCCACGTTATCCCGAAATGAGCAAAAGTCGCTAGGAAAATGGCTGTTAAAAGAAGGAAGTCGTATTGCGACATGGCATGAAGAAAAAGATGGCGAATTTGTTCCAGCTTCCCGGGACAATTCGTTTATGGATACCTGTTTCGCCTGTCATTCACTTCGCAGTGCACTTACTGATGGTATCGAGCCACAGCAGCCTTTCTTAGACCAGTTTTCCCCTTCGCTGCTGCTTTCCCCTCTTTACTTTGCTGACGGCCAGATTCGAGAAGAGGTGTATGTTTATGGCTCGTTTTTGCAAAGTCGGATGTATGAGGCAGGCGTTAACTGCAATGACTGCCACAATCCCCATTCTATGAAGCTTAAAATAGAAGGTAACGGCTTATGCTTGCAATGCCACTCAGTCGCCACGTATCAAGGTAAAATCCACAGTAGACATGCTGAAAGTGAAGGTGCTAATCAGTGCATAAACTGCCATATGCCTAGCCGCACTTATATGGGGGTTGATGCTAGACGAGATCATAGCTTCAGTATTCCAACTCCGCAGGTTTCTGCTATAACAGGTTCACCCAATGCATGTTTGAATTGCCATAACAAAGACAACGCGTGGGTATCGAAGCAGCTAACAAAATGGTACGGAAGAGATTCTACGCTAAGTAGTATTGAAGAAGATTACGTGTCACTTATGCACGGCGATAGTTTTAGCAATCAAGCTATATTACGTATTGCACATTCAGCATCGTTGCCTGTAATAAAGCGAGCAACGGCGATAACCATGCTCCCTTTAACAAATCAGCCGCTCAGTAACAAAGATTTACGACATTTCATTCAAAGTAATGAACCGCTAATTAGATTAGCAGCAGCGCAAGCCGGCCGAGCTCTTCCACTTCATGAACGGATGAAATCGTATGTCAAACTGCTTGATGACCAATATAGAGCCATTCGCATTGCGGCGGCAAACAACCTAATTGGCTCCGATAAAAAAAGTAAAAGCTTTAAGAGCGCACTGTCGGAACTTACGCTGTCAAATAAGGTAAATCAATGGCGTGGTGAAGGTAGCCTGAATCAAAGTTTAGTTGAATACCAACTAGGAAATGTTGGTCAGACAGAAGTATTATTAAAACAAGGTGTCAGAGTAGACCCATACTTTGAAGCCAACTATATAAATCTTGCAGAGCTTTACCGTACTCAACACAAAACACAGTTGGAAAAGCAGATCTTACTAAATGGGACAGAAAATATGCCCGAAAGCGATCTATTTAATTACGCTCTCGGGATGTTTTATATTCGAAATCAAGAAAAGCCAACTGCGATTACTTACTTTAAGAAAGCCACAGAACTTGCACCGGATAATCCACAAAACTGGTATATCTATGCACTTGCACTTGATAGTATCGGAGAAACTGAAACTGGGATTAGTATTTTGAAAAATGTCATTATCACAACCCCAGACAGCTCTCTTGTTAAACTAGGCTTGTCGTTGTCACGGAAACTCGGCGATGATGCCTCAACCCTCTTTTTTCAATCAAAAATGAGACAATAGCCTGCTCCCTCAGTTTGACTGTGAGGGAAACTAGCGGCCGAGCTATACTAGATTCAACCACTACATAGCAGGAGTTGGTACCAAAGGAAACGTCTCAAACACCACCCCTTCATGCCCCGTTTTCATAAAATTGCGGATATTAGCGTGATCGCTACCGTTCGGATTATTGAGCACGTCTTCTCGATAAAAACGCCCAAATAAGGCTAGGGTTTGCGCTTTGTTTAGGTTTAAATGCTGACCGAGTGCGAGCAGTTTGCAAGAGCCATTGTTCTGATTGGCTTCGTTTTTCACGTCACCATTAGTGAAAGCGGTGGGCGTGAAAACAAACGCGCTATCAACGAGCGTGATAACGTCGTTAAATTCGATAGTATCTGGGGAATTAGTGACTGCTTGAACTAAGTCTTGGGTGCTGCTGTATGCCATGTTTATCTCAAAAAAAGAAAACGATAATAACAGGTCTATGTCTTTACAAAAGGCCACAACAGGTTCACTTTTGATATAAACAGAAAAAAGCGCCTCTTCATGAGGCGCTTATAATGCTAACAAGGTTGGGTTTACTAGCTCGTTAAACCTCAGCGCACACGCGCGTTCCCTGATCGATGGCCCGTTTAGCATCTAGTTCTAGTGCTTCGTCTGCACCACCAATCAAGTGGTAAGGCATGTTTAAGCCTTCAACGATATCACGCATCGGCTCTTGGCCTGCACAGATGATAATGTTGTCTACCGGCAATACTTGGCTGTTACCATCAACCGTAATATGTAGCCCTTCGTCATCAATTTTATCGTAGCTTACACCTGGGATCATGGTCACGCCTTTGGCAAGCAGGCCTACTCTGTGCGCCCACCCCGTTGTTTTACCTAAACCTGCGCCAACTTTGGTTGTCTTGCGCTGCAATAGGAAAATCTCTCTTGGCGATGGCTCAGGCTGTGGCTTAACGCCTTCAATGCCTGCGCGAGCAGAGAAGGTCATATCAATACCCCACTCTTTCATAAATGCAGGAATATCTTGGCTTGGCGTTTCTTTGCCATGAGACAAGTACTCAGCGGTATCAAAACCAATACCACCAGCACCGATAATAGCCACTTTATTGCCAACGGGTTTCTTTTCTTTCAATACTTCGATATAGGTCAGCACTTTTTCGTGCTCAATGCCTTCAATCGCTGGCGTACGCGGCTTTATCCCCGTCGCAATAATCACTTCATCGAAACCTTCGTCGTTTAGCGCAGCCGCATCAACATAAGTATTCAATTTAAGGGTAATGTTTTTATGAAGCTCGATTTGGCGTTTGAAATAACGTAGCGTTTCGTAAAACTCTTCTTTGCCCGGAATTTGTTTGGCAATATTAAATTGCCCTCCAATTTCACTAGAAGCATCGTAAATCACAACATCGTGGCCGCGCTTGGCTGAAGTCACTGCCGCTGCTAATCCCGCTGGGCCTGCGCCTACCACTGCAACACGCTTTTTGGTTTCTGCTGGTTTTACGTTAATTTCAAGCTCGTGACAGGCACGAGGGTTTACCAAACAGCTAGTCATTTTGCCGTTGAAAACATGGTCAAGGCATGCTTGGTTGCAGCCAATACAGGTATTAATTTCGTCGGCCTTATTTTGCTGGGCTTTGCGCACAAAATCAGGGTCTGCCAAGAATGGACGTGCCATAGACACCATATCAGCATCGCCGCGAGACAGCACTTCTTCAGCAACTTCAGGCGTATTGATACGGTTCGATGTAATAACAGGAATTGATAGCGCTTCTCGGAATTTAGCGGTCACCCACGTAAATGCCGCTCGCGGTACTTTAGTGGCAATGGTTGGAATACGCGCTTCGTGCCAACCAATGCCGGTGTTAATGATAGTTGCACCGGCTTTTTCAATTTCTTTGCCAAGCTGCACAACTTCATCATAAGTAGAGCCACCTTCCACTAGGTCTAGCATCGATAAGCGATAAATAATGATGAAGTTCTTACCTACCGCCTCGCGCACGCGGCGTACCACTTCAATAGGCAGACGGATACGGTTCTCGTATTCGCCCCCCCACTGATCGTCACGGTGGTTTGTGCGCTTTGCAATAAACTGATTAAGGAAATAGCCCTCAGACCCCATGATCTCAACGCCATCGTAACCCGCGCGCTGGGCTTGAGTTGCGGCAGTAATGAAATCTTTAACTTGCTTCTCAATCTCGTCAGCTTCAAGTGCCTTGGGCTTAAACGGATTAATAGGCGCTTGTACCGCAGAAGGTGCAACAAGCTTAGGGCTATACGCATAGCGCCCCGTGTGCAGAATTTGCATACAGATTTTACCGCCAGCAATGTGCACCGCGTCAGTCACTTCTTTGTGATTTTTCACTGCTTCGTCTGTATCTAAACGAAACGTTGACGGATGGGTAGCACCCTCTTCGTTTGGTCCTATACCACCTGTAACGATAAGCCCTACGCCACCTCTGGCACGTTCACCATAAAATGCCGCCATACGCTTATGGCCGTCGGGTAATTCCTCTAAGCCTGTATGCATAGAGCCCATTAGCACGCGGTTTTTAAGGGTGGTGAAACCTAAATCTAACGGACGAAATAAATGAGGGTAAACGGGATGATCGGTAACGGTCTGATTCATGATACATTCCTGAAAGTCGTTTTGGCTTGGTAAAAGCCGTTAAAAAGCCTGTTTAAATATTCTTATCTAATGCGCTCTTTCTCTGAAGGCGCTATGTAATTCAAAGAATTACATAAACTTACGAATTCATTTTCTTGATGGCTGGGTGCAATGGCGGATATTCTGGCAGCGTTTTGGTTTTCTGTGCTTCCATGGCTTTAAACACATCTTCCATTTGGAACATGCCCGCTTGCCATGTGGCCATATAGGTCAAGCTCTCTGCCACCGTGTGTTCTACCGCGTAGTTAATCATAGTCTTAGTGCCTGAAACTGCTAACGGCGAATTCATTGCAATCTGCTGAGCTATTTTCATTACCGCGTCTAGCATGGCAGTTTGGTCATCGAATACCTGATTCACAAAGCCAAGCTGCTGCGCTTCTGCTGCACCAAAATTGCGACCTGTATAAGCCAGTTCTTTAACTATGCCAATGGGAATGAGTTTTGGAAGTCGCTGAAGCGTGCCGACATCGGCTGTCATGCCTAATTGGGTTTCTTTAATAGTAAAAAAAGCATCTTGTGTGCAATAGCGCATGTCACATGCACTAAGCAAATCTACTGCACCACCAATTGCCCCGCCCTGCACGGCACCAATAACCGGCATACGTGCCTGCTCTATGGCGGTAAAGCTATCTTGAAGCAACATCACCATACGGCGCATACGCTCTGCTCTGCGCGACGGGTCGCCCTTAAAGTCTTCTTTCATATTCAGGAACACCGATAAGTCCATACCGGCAGAGAAATGCTTACCCGTTGATGAAATAACAATGACACGGGCGTTACCTTCATCGTCTATTTCACGAATAGCTGCTGGCAATTCGGTCCAGAACTCTGGGATCATGCTATTCATTGCGTCGGGGCGGTTTAGTACTACGTGGGCAATATGACCCTCTTGTTTTACTTCTAATGTAGAGTACTTCATGGTTTGCGCTGTCTCCTTGGGCTGTTCCTGTTAACAAATTTGCAAACTAGACAGCGTCAAGATAAAAGGCTATGTTGACAGTGTCAAGATAAAACGTTATCTATTCGTCTCAATTTTGAAAATGGAAACATCGGGTTTATGGCTAATGCAGTACAAAGCTACCATCACGGCGACTTGCGCAGCGCACTGATAGAGGCGGCAACGGCGCGTCTGTCTGAATACGGCGTTGATAGTTTATCTCTCAGAAAGCTGGCAGAAGATGCCGGAGTGTCACGTACTGCGCCCTATCACCACTTTAAAGACAAGAGTGCGCTTTTAAGCGCCATTGCAGCCAAAGGCTTTAGCGATTGGCATACCGCAGCTAAACGAATCTTCGAACAAGAAGACAAAACACCGCAGGCACGTTTCCGCGAATTTGTGCACGAATACATTGGCTACGCTGCCGACAACCCAGAGATGTACGAATTGATGTTTGGTCGCACTATTTGGCAAAACCAAGCGGCGACCAACGATCTGAAAGAGGTTGCATTTCCCTGCTTTCAGTTTCAGGTGACGATGACGCGCTATTGGCAAGATAAAGGGCTTCTCCCAAATAATCAGGATGCGCTGAGACTCGCACAGGTTACCTGGGGCACGTTACACGGGATTGCACGATTGCTCATTGATGGTATCTACGCTGACAGCAGTCATATCGAGGAAATGTGTGATTGTGCAGCAGATTTGTTTATGCAAAAGCAAATGGATGCTTAGAACGGATGAATTGCCAGAGCGAGACAAAGACTCGCTCTGGCACTTTTTAGTTACGCCGATTCCGCTTTAGCCATAGATACTGGCTGACCTTCGTGCGTCGCTTTAATAAACTCAGCAGCACGTTCAGCAATCATGACGGTGGGCGCATTGGTATTGCCGCCAATTAGGCTGGGCATCACCGAAGCGTCTACCACTCTAAGACCTGTTATACCTCTTACCCGCAATTGAGTATCAACCACGGCCATCTCATCGTCATCACTGCCCATTTTACAGGTACCAATTGGGTGATAGATGGTTTCAGCACGCTCACGTAAAAACTCTAATATTTCTTCATCTGTTTGTGCTTCTACCCCAGGATATAGTTCACTGCCTTGGAACTTGTCGAAGTCTGGTGCAGATAGCAGCTTACGGGCAATGCGCACACCTTCAATCATGACCTGCTGATCTTCCTCTGCAGTCAAATAATTAGGGTCAATAAGGGCTTGATCAGCAGGGTGGTTGCTTTGAAGCGAAATAGTGCCGCGGCTTTTGGGGTATAGACAGCATACGTGAAGGCCATAACCGTAACCAAAAGCTAACTGCCTTCCATGGTCGTTTAAAATTGCCGGTAGAAAGTGAAACTGAATGTCTGGGCCTTGTGTCGCTAAGCTTGAGCTAACAAAGCCACCTGCTTCGGCTATGTTGGACGAGAAAATCCCTTTGCGCCTAAACGCATAGTCTGCGGTGGCTTTTACGTAGGAAGGTAATGCCCCTAACGCCACGGCATAGCCCTCTCTCGCTTTACAGGTATACTGTACAATTGCATCAAGATGGTCTTGTAAGTTCTGGCCCACACCAGGCAAATCTTGCTGAACAAAAATCCCCTTTTCTTCTAGCTCTGCTCTGGGTCCTATACCTGAAAGCATCAGAAGTTGTGGTGAATTAATCGCGCCGCCACACAGGATAACTTCGCTTTTAGCAAAATAGCGATTTACTACGCCTTTCTCACGTACCTGAACGCCAATTGCACGCCCCTCTTTTAACAGCACTTTTTCGGCTGCGACTCTAGTAAGTACATTTAAATTGTTGCGATGCTTGGCCTGCGTTAAATACCCCTTCGCCGTTGAACAGCGTTGCCCGTTGGCCTGTGTAACATGGTAGTAGCCTAACCCTTCCCTGTCGTCTCGGTTAAAGTCGTCCAGCTGTTGATAGCCTGCAATCGACGCTGAGTTCACAAATGCGTCTGACAGCACGCTGGTATGCCTAAGCTTGCTAACATTGAGTGGGCCGCCTGTGCCATGGTATTCATCAGCACCTTCTTCAAAGTTCTCAGAGCGTTTGAAATAAGGCAGTACATCATCAAACGACCAACCTTCAGCCCCTTCTTCGTTGGCCCAGCGGTCGTAGTCTTCTTTTTGCCCGCGAATATAACACATCGCATTAACCGAACTGCTGCCGCCCAAGGTTTTACCGCGGGGCCAGAACAGTTCTCTGTCATACATCTCTTTTTGGGGTGCTGTGTGATAACCCCAGCCAATCCCCTCAAATCTACTGAGTAAAGACAACCCAAACGGGATATGAATAAGCGGATTAGTGTCCTTTGAGCCAGCCTCTAATAGCAAAATATCTAACGCGGGGTTTTCTGATAAACGGGTGGCAAGCACCGCGCCCGCAGAACCGCCGCCTACAATAATGTAATCGTATTTGCTCAGTACTTCGCTCATTTCGCCAACTCCTTGAGGGCAAGACTATTAAATGTTAAAAAAACGTTGTGGTACGACCAGATTACCAAACAACACTTCGCCAAGAAAAGACTTTAATTGTAAGATTTAAAAAATCTAATAATCCTGATAACTTAAGTACTATATCGAAGTAGCCCCTGCTCTGAAAAAACTAACAACAAGCCACCGCCTAGTAGATTTAGGCTAAGAATGAACGTTGACCAAAAACCTATCGTTTAAAGACAAATGTAAAGTCTACCTTGCACAATGGCTTGTGAAATGGGGCAAGCTGACGCACGACGACTTCACGAAATCAGAGCTTCATGACCTCGTAAAAGGCAGCTTTCCTTACTCATTCACTTTCGATATCCCCATGGGAACTGGAACGGTTACCGTGCTTGAAGGAAATATCACGCTAGATAGTGAAAGCAACCGTATTGGTCTGCAGTGCCTCGCTGCGCTTAACATTGTGGTTGCCACCACGACTATTTATCGCGCTCATGTTGTATTTACCGTGTCAGCTTCACCCTATTACGACAAAAATATGAGTACACTCTATTTGACAGGCGTCGCCACTGACAACGTCACCTTAGTTAACGATGATTACGCGTTGATTAAAGACACGCAATTTCTGATGTCGCGACTCTTCCCCAAAAGCGTTAATTCTTTGCTTGGTGGCTCTTTAAAATCAGCGTTATCACTGTTTAGCGCCGGCACATCCGATATGGCTGCAGACTATCTAAAGGTCTATTTATCTGGCTCGAAACAAGCAGTGTTGGACTACCACATCCCTCTCATTAACAACGCCATTAAAAAGCAAATTAAGCAGGAAGACTTAAGCCATACCATGCGTAACGATCATTGGCGCGAGGTTCTGTTCTCAAAAGCTGGCCAAAACGTGCGTGTAGAAGACGACGTACTGCGCTTTTACCTCATTGAATGACAACGCTTACTGTTTGGAACAATGCACGCTAGTGATCTGACACAATAGAAACAGGGACGGTATCCACCTGTTCACCAATATCGTCGATGTTTAACCTAGGATCGTCCACACTTGCTTCAAGCATATCGAACGCCTCTTTGACGTAGCGCGCTAACGGCTGTAGCGATTCAATATTCTTATTGCAGCACACTAATCCCACATTTGCCGTGCCTGCATATGTCATAAGCGTAATATTTACCCCGCCACCAGGCGTCATGGTAGAAATGGGGTAACAAGCCAGAAGCTCTGCATCTTTTAGATACCGCGTATCTTTTGGCCCAGGTACATTTGAGATCAAGATGTTGGCAATGGGTTTGACTACGCTAGATAGCCTTAACCACTCAAAGACCAGCGCAAGCGATTGAATAACAATAGTATAGCCGCTAAATGCTGCGGGCCGCGCGTGCTGCGCTGCATGTTTTACAATGCGGTGATTCACTACAATTTGGCGCAAACGTAAATAAGGATCGGTTTCGCCGTGAGCAAGCTGCACCGGCACAATAGCTATCTTATTGCCTGTGGTTTTCTCGCCGGGTTTACGCAAGTTAATTGGCATATTGGTGAACAAGGCTTTTTTAAATACTTGCCCGTGGTCTTGCAGCAGTTTATGTACGCCAATATCGAAGGCACATAGCAACACCTCGTTTGCCGTAGAGCGCGTTCGCCTTGCCAGGGCTTTCACACGCTTAAAGTCTAAGTCCATGGTAGCCACAGCCCTTCCCGCTTTCACTTGTCCAGTCAGCACTGTTTTCGTACCAGTGAAAGGAATAGGCATATAATGTGGGTTCACTCGCAGCACTTTCATGAATATACGAATAAAGATAATTAGCAAATCGAGCGCGGTTTTAAGCGCGTAACCCACTCCCACTAAGCGCTTGTAAAAGCTCACAGGCTCTCTGCGCTTATGGCGCAGTCGTTTTACTGCCCATACTGGTGTGAACTTAGTCTCATGAGAGTTTGATACATATCCCGCTTGGAACCAGCGCACTAAGGTTGCCCCATCGCCATACATATGATGAACCCGCGCATAAATAGCAAACGTCTCGCTGTTGTCATCAAAGACGAAATGGTATTGCCAAAGGGGCTTGTCGGGATCTAACCGCGAAGCATGTAATCTTGCTACAAACGCATCGAGTGCTTCGCGGTTTGTAACATCAGCCACACGATGAATTTGAACGTGATAATCCATGTTGAGCTTTTTTACCGGCGCAAACCCCACTGGGTACCCCAATACCGTTTTTACCGCACAGTTGAAGGGAGAAGTAGCACGGGCAAAGCTTCTTATTTCTTGGAATAATTGAGGGACATATTCGGTACCTTTTGCCCCTTTAGGTATGGCAAGTAGCTGCAAGCAAGCTACGTGTTTTGGATTCTCGTCTGATTCGGTTATCCAAAATGACTTATCTAAGAAACTGAGCGTTTTTGCCATTACTATTCCTTTACGCGAAGTCGAGGGGTGACGGGGTTGAGGCATCTCTCATAAAGTCATGAGAGTCGAGCATCTGTTCTAACTGCTGTTTTTGTTCATCGGACAGTGCCAATCTTGGCAATACGCTTACCATCATTAGCGACAAGGCATGATAGCGCTGCAGCGTACTATCCATATGGCTGTTTAATTCATCAAATTGACAAGACTGTGTGATGATTAAGGACATTAAATCCACCATAAGTGCCCTGTCTGCCCTTGAGGCAATAAGAATGTCGCGTTTCGATAGTGACTCAAAAAGAAACGCTAATTGCTTATTTAAGCTAGACAATATGTGCTGTCTAGGACGCACGATACTAGGATATTTTTCTGCTAAGTCAGCCGGGCTACGGTAGAAAAAGCGAAACACATGAATACTGTCTATAAGCAAGTAGAGGTAATACATAATTTCTTCAGGATGAAGTGTATCAAGCTTTTCTCGGCTTAGTATCTTCTGCATCTGCTGTTCATGCATTTTCATCAACGCGTTAACCAGGCTGTCCTTGCCTTTAAAGTGGTAGTAGAGATTCCCCGGACTAATATCCAGCTCAATGGCGATATCAACACTGGTAACGGTGTTTTCGCCGTGCTCATTAAATAAGGTTAGCGCGGTGAGTAGTATTTTCTGCGCGGTTTTCATAATTTAGTTCAATCCTTTGCCAACCCAGTGCGTTAATTTTTTTATTCGTGAAACACGCTACATAAACACCAGATAGAGTTGAGCAATACCAGCTACCATACCTAGAATAGCGCCGGTTACGATGAGCTTCCACTCATCCTGTTGATACGCTGGGCGCAAAACGCCTTCAAATTCTTCAACACTTAACGCCTGCATGCGCTCACTTAAATCGTGCCCAATCTGCATAGCATTATTAGCGTAATCAAACGCATAAAGCAGATACTTATCAGAATTATCAAATATCTGACGCACCGCTAGTGCCTTCATTTTATGGTAATTTTCTGACCCCACACCCAACGCAAAATACGGTTGCGCTATAGCAACATAGCGTTCAATAGCGTCGTTGACATGAAGCTCAATGAGTTCTAAAAGCTGGGCTGAGCCTGAACCATGCAAGATTACATGGGTGATGTTTTTAGGCGTTATAAGCTTTTCTTCAATAATGTTTGAATAGACTTCGGACACTTCTTTTTGGCGCTTTAAAAACATACCTTGAATAGTAATAGGCCCCAGTTTTCTTGGGCGTTTGGGTTCGAATATGATTTTGATAGCAATCCAATTAGTGGCATAACCCACAAGCAGCCCACCTAACGGCAGAATCCACCATGCTTGGTAGAAATACCAAAGTAGCATGGTGGGCAAACCAAATAAAAAGCCAAAATAGAAGCCAGAACGCACAATAAACGGAAACTCTTTGCTGCCTGCCGTTAAGAAAATTTCATTAACGAGCTCGGGCGCATTCACCAGCTGCTCTACCACCAGCTCTTTAATATCTAAAATTTCTGAAACATTGTGCTGAAAGTCGTCCACCATTTTATGAACCACATTAGGAATGTCGTTTTCGATACGTTGATAGACTAAATTTTTGCCCTGTACAGGTAACGCAGCCCAAAGTTGAGGCGCAGATTCTGCCATTACATCGTTAACGACTTTGCGAATGACTTGACTCAAACGCCGCTCAATTGCTTTAGTGAGCTCGTCCGCGTCTAAACGCTGTGCTAACTCTTCAACACTAAGCAGTTTGCCTAGCACTAGCTCAACCTCAATCTCGGCCATTTGGCGGCGCTTCGCAGGAATGAGTCCCTGCCACCCTAAGAAAGGCTTAATACCAACAAACTCAATGGGGTAAAACATCATTTTTACCGCCAGATAGTTGGTTAGCCATCCAACAATAGCGCTAATTAAAGGAATTGATAGCAGACTTAGCGTTTCAAAGTTCCATTCCATACTACGAACATGTGGTCCAATTTGTTATTTTCTCTCTCAGGCTACTGAGTGCTTATGAAATGGTCAATGTAAAAAGTGAAATTACTGCTAATTGTTGATTGAAAACAGCTAAATGAAAGTCTAAAAGTTAGAATGTTTGACCTTGTGTGATTCACCTAAAGTGCATCAGTTTTCTCAACAACAAGTGATTAGGTAGTGAATTCTAAATTTACGCCATACACTCAAAATAGTGTATGAACCGCTGTTCTCATGCCCTTGCTTTGAGTCTTCGTTATATGGACATTTAAAGACCTGTAATTTTTGAGAACTGCGTTCTAAGTGAAAACTATCGTTTTGCTGGTGTTTTTCGGGTCAGTGTACTTTTTCAAATGAGTAGAAAGCACAGCCCTCATCAATCAAAAATAGGTACTCGTCATGGCAGTATTCGACTTGCGGTTAAAAAAGCTTGAACATGAAATCGAGCATGCAGGTAATTATGATGAATATGAGGCCGCGTGCTTAGCGCACGATGCATTGTCTGGTGCTGAGGAATGGAAAGCCGAAGACGCTAGCGATGACTACGACTACAAACTAATTCGCAAACGGGTTCAGCGCCTACAGCTTGCCAGAGGCAAAGGCGATTTACATGCGCTTATGTCGATTCTGCACGAGGGGCTACACGGCAATTTAGGCAACATTGCCAACCCCGTATTACTTACCCAGTGTAAAATAGGCACTAAATATCTTATTGAACAGTTTATTGACGAAGTGATATTGGCGTTAGAGCAAATTTATCACGCCGATGAACAAGATGTAGACTTTTACGAGAAACTGTCGTTTTTTGAAGAGACTGCACACGCCTTCGGGCGCAGCTGCCTTATGCTTTCAGGTGGCGCAGGCTTAGGCTTCTTCCATGCTGGCGTGGTTAAGTCATTAAACGAAAAGAATTTGTTACCTACCGTAGTGTCTGGCTCTAGCGCTGGTTCTATCATCGCAGCCATGTTGGGTACACGAACTCACGACCAGTTATTAGAAGCACTCAGCGCCGACTTTATTTACGAGACTTTTAAACACTGGCGAAGCTTTGCCGGTCTTGGAAAGAAAGGGCTATTTGATAGTTCCGTGCTCGAAAATGCGCTGATTGAACTTTTCGACCTCACCACTTTTGAGGAAGCTTTTAAGAAAACAGGTCGACACATTACTGTGACGGTATCCCCTGCCGACCTCCATCAACATTCGCGCTTGTTAAATGCTAAAACCTCACCGAATGCAATTATTACTCAAGCGGTACGTGCATCCTGTGCAGTTCCCATCATTTTTAGCCCTGTACAGTTAAGAGCGAAAACGCCCTCAGGCGAGATTGTGCCTTATATTCCTAACCGTCGTTTTGCCGATGGCTCATTAATGGCCGACCTTCCCTTCGAGCGCTTAGCGAGGCTATATGGCGTAAATCACAGTATCGTGAGCCAAACAAACCCGTTGGCAGTGCCATTCATTTCCGCAAACCGCATTGACCCCAACTCGCTGTGGGACATGTCTGCGCGCCATCTTGGCCAACTAGCGAAAACTAACAGTATTTTCGCCATTGATATCATTGAAAGGTTAACCGGTAATAAAAGTGCCAAATTGGCTATTCATAAAGTTCGTTCTATCATTGATCAGCAATACGTAGGTAACATCAATATTTTACCCAAGCGCCAAATTAGAAATTTATCGCAGGTGTTGTCTAATCCAACGCGCGAAAGCATCAATCAGTTGATTGTCAGTGGCGAACGGGCATCATGGCCGCAACTTCATGTTATTAAAAGAAATACCAAAATTAGCGAAAATTTACGGTATCATTTAGGCCAATTGAAAAAACGTGAGGCAGTAGAGCTTGGGCACGAAGTAAGATAGCGTGTGCGTCGCTTGACCTGTCTTGAATTGCCAATAGCAAAGTAATGGCAATTCGCAGCATCTTTTGAAAGGAAAACGGTGAGCGCACAAAGCCAAAGCCCCGACAGCATTTACACGCAGCAAGTAAAACAACTAATCAATATGATTTATCCTCAAGAAACGGGCTACGGTTCGGTGTTCGAGGATGCGAGTCACTATTTTTCGCTTACCCCCTCTCTTGAGCAGCACATTGAAGACTTGAAAGCTCAGCTTAAGAAAATTGAGGGAAATAAAAACAAAGAGGTGCTTGCAGAGCAACTGACCAAGCAAATAACAAACAGCACTGAAAAGCTTGAAGAAGAGCGTCTGGCAAGGATAGAGCGGCTTGACGCTGTAAGCACCAAAATTATTGAGCTTTGTGAGGGCGACAACTGGCAAGAAACACAACAGCTCAGCGCTAAGTTGCTTGGTACACTTATGCTGCTCACACGAGGACCAGAGGGCAACTTTGCACGTGTGCACATGCGCTTCAAACCGCTCTACAAAGCGGTGCTTACACTGCGCTTAGTCGATAGACTGTTAGAGCACGACACGATTGCTCACAAATATCTCTCGAAGTATCGCGAAGCTGCATCCCGGTTTCGTGGGAACCGCTATTGGCGCGATAAATGGAAAACTGAGCTTGGACGACCGCTAATTACCGCAGCGTTACTTCAAGATATTGGCCTGCAAAGCCCTGCCGCACTCACTATCTTGAAAGGGGAAAATGGCGATCTAGACGAATTTCGTTTGCTGGAAGAGTCGCAGCGAAAGGATCTTCTGAAGCTAAACTATCACTTCACTTTAAAGTACTTGTCTGAGGGGTTAGGCCTACCTAAGTATGTAGGAAACAACAAAGAAGACAGGGATCGCTTTGTTCAAACTCACAAAGAAGCCAATGAATTTTTGCAGCAGCTGGTAAAAGATGCATTTGTGTCGAAAACGGGGCTGGGAGAGATTGTAAAGATCCCTCAAATTTATGTTTCGATTGTGCTTTCAACTAAGTCTGACTACTCACGTATGAGCTTGCCTAAAGGCTACATGCTCATTGAACAATTAGCGAAAAAAGGCGGCTTAAATAAGCAGTTAGCGCAGGACTTTGTTGAGCTTGTGGGGTATTTCCCACAAGGGTTCGGCATTACCTACATACCGATGAATGAGAAAGGTCATGAAAAGGACCAGTACGAATGTGCAATAGTGATTGGCCTCAACCCTGCAAATCCAGCTGAGCCTTTATGTAAAGTGGTAACAAGAAATCAGAAGTACATTACCAGCGGTACGCAAGAAATCATTCCCAAAGGAAGAAACCTTTATTTCCCAGCTAACCGCAAGAAACTCATGCGCGTAGGGAAAGACAGATTAAGTGAAATTATGAGTCAATTGTCGAGCAACTTCACTCCAGACGCACTTGACGATTTAGTACCGAGTTTCTGGGAACCCTATGACTTCTTCGGTTTTAAAAAGCATCAGAATTTGTGGGCGAAAAATAAATAGTGGGCTTAGTTACGTGAAGTTTGTGATGGAAAAATTGAAGTTTCACTTCAATAAAAGCTCATAGTACAACTTCTACAAAACACCTCTCAAGAAAATGTAAAACTAAACTTAGCTACAGCTATCACTATGTCTATCTAAAGCGTTTCTGGACGAAGCTGCGCCAATTAACCACATATGTAGTTAATTGGCGCTCATGCCGAAAGCGAGGTTTATCTTTAGGAAGTGCTTTTATTCGTCGTTCTTGGTTGTATCAGTCGCGCTCTTGGTCGACGTTGCTTCTGCACTAGCCGCTTTCTTTTGTGCCGCACTCTTAGTAGTTGTCGATTTGGCCGCAGTACGCTTATTAGTTGTTCCCGCAGAAGCTTTTTTAGTCGTACTTGATGATGCAGATGCCGATTTGGTTGTATTGGCTTTGCGAGCACGAGAAGTTGAAGAAGCGGTCGAAGACGACTTTGTCGATGTACTCCTCGTTGCTTGCGGAGACTTTGGTGAGGTATTCTTGGGCGCTGCAGTCTTGCTAGCAGCGCTTTTAGCCTCGGCTTTTTTAGCAGCCTCTTTTGCTGCTAAAAGGGCTACCTGCTCTACAAGCAAGTCAACTTTTGCGCTTAATAGTTCAAGCTGCTGCTCTTTTTGCTGGCGCTTCTGGCCGCCTGAGAATGCAGAAAAAAGCGGCGTTGACGCCACTAATTTCTGAGCAGCATCAACCAAGGCAAAGGGGTTAAGTGTTCGTCTTAACTCGCTTTCAACCTCAAGCCCTTTCGCCTGCATCGAATTTATGGTTTCTTGCGTGTCATCAATTTTCTGACTAACAACGCCTGCAGCGTGGTCTAATTTCGCCGATAACAAATCTGAGCCAGCGTAAAGCCAACCAAATAGAGGTGACGATTTAAGAGGTGAAGTAGCAGTACCGTTAAGTACTGATGAATCTTGATCGACTGTCGACACAGATTCTGTAGATGGAATTTTTTTGTTGCTCATAACGCCTCCAATACGGAGATTTACTAAGCATGACAGCATAAAACGGTTTCTACAGTCATTGAACTTTGTAAAAATGCTTCGCTGTCACTCAATTGCAGCTTTTAAAACGCGCTTTCAGCACTGAAAAGCTTATGAAAACTGCATGGAGGGCACCACAAAATGGTGCCCGGAAGGAAAACCGTTTTACTTGCTGGCAGCTAGCTTTGCAACCGCTTCAGTCAAGGCATCGATTTTTGCTGAAAGCTCTTCGATGCGCTGATCAGCTGGCTCTGAATCAAGGCCAAGCTTCTTGCGCACGTCTGCAACGCGATTTTCAACATCGTTAGTCGTAGATTTGAACTTACTTTTTGCGTCTTCTTCTAGCGTTTCGCCCTTTGTCACTAGCTCGTCAAACATTTTGTTCGCTTCTTCGCTTAGCTTCTCGTAGCGCCCCTGCGCTTCTTCAACGCTCTTACCATAAGCGCCTAGGCCTGCTAACCAAATTTTACGTGCCATTTCTTCGGCTTCGTTGATTTTACCTTTAATTGTGTCAGTAGTAGTCATGTTCAGCTCCTATGAATGCTAAATGAGAGTGTATTTCAACACCATGGCTTTACTTTACGATTAACAATTAGAATCCGCATACTAAAAACACAAAAAATAAAAATGCCCGAAAAAGCGCTAACTTGTTCGGGCGAAATACCAGAGGAGACTGGTTTAAAAAGGTGGGTGTAGAGTTAGAGTGGAACACCTGCAAGATGCAATACAAACGCATATTCAAGCGCGGTAGACTCGAATCGTTTGAAACGTCCTGAAGCTCCACCGTGACCCGCTTCCATGTCGGTTTTGAATAGCAGTAAATTATCGTCTGTTTTGTATTCTCTTAGCTTCGCCACCCACTTCATTGGCTCAAAGTACTGCACTTGTGAGTCGTGTAGTCCGGTTGTAACCAACATATGTGGATAGTCTTTTGCTTCAATCTGATCGTAAGGCGAGTAGGAAAGCATATAGTCAAACTCAGCTTTGTTGGCTGGGTTACCCCACTCGGTATATTCGCCGGTAGTCAGCGGAATAGACGCATCGCTCATTGTGGTCACTACATCAACAAATGGAACGTGCGCGCTCACACCTTGATAGAGTTCAGGTGCCATATTTACGATTGCGCCCATTAATAAGCCACCCGCGCTGCCGCCCATAGCAAAGACGCGGTCTTTGTCTGCGTACTGCTTTGCCACAAGTCCTTTTGAAACGTCAATAAAGTCAGTAAAGGTATTTATCTTCTGATGCATTTTGCCGTCTTCATACCACTCGCGCCCCAACATTTGACCTCCGCGAATGTGTGCGATCGCGACAACAAAGCCTCTGTCTATCAAAGACAACCAGCTGCTTCTAAACGTTGGGTCTACAGTCGAACCGTATGAGCCATAGGCGTATTGATATAATGGATTGGTGCCGTCTTTCTTAAACTTATCTTTGCGATAAACCAACGAAACGGGAACTGACGTACCGTCTCTCGCTTCAATCATCACGCGCTCAGAGGCATAGAGAGAGGAGTCAAAAGTGTCAGATACACGGGTTTGTTTCATCACCTCGCTTTCAAGGGTATCTAAGTTGATATCAATGATAGAACCAGGCGTAGTCAACGAGCTGTAATAAATTCTAAGCTTATTGGTATCCATTTCAGGGTTTGCATTAAAATACGCACCGTAAATTGGGTCTTGAGTTGGAATAACTTTCTCTTCGTTTGACGTTAGATTGTGAACGACCAAGCGCAGCATGCCGTTTTCTTTTTCTTTAACCACTAAGTGGTTGTTCATTACTTCAATACTTTGAAGGAAAACGTCTGGACGATGTGCAATCACTTCTTGCCATTTCGACACATCGTTAGTGGCGCCTAATGGTGCTTTCATCACTCTAAAATTCTTCGCACCAATATTGGTCAACACAAAATAACCGTCACTCGCTTTTGCTACACTGTATTCTTGTCCGTCTTCAATGGGCAAGAATACTTTTGTTTGAGACGTTGGGTTATTCGCATCAATCAAAGTCACACCTGTTTTTTCGGTGTTGTCATGGTGAATGTATATGACACTATCGTCTTTACTTTTACTGATATAGGTATAAAAGGTAGGGTCGCTCTCTTCATAAACTAAAACATCTTCGCTTTGAGACGTGCCCAATTTATGGCGATAGACTTGGTATCCTAAAAGAGTCTGCGGGTCTTTCTTCACGTAAAAGAGGTGGGTATTATCGTTCGCCCAAACTACACTTCCAGACGTACCTTCTAAAACGTCATCAAGCTTTTCTTCACTCTCTAGGCTTTTGACATACACAGTGTAGATGCGTCGGCTAAGCGTATCTTCAGAATATGCAAGCAATTTGTTGTTGCTGCTCACCGCGTAACTGCCAATACTGAAATAATCATGCCCTTCAGACATTCGGTTTGCATCAAGCAATACTTGCGGTTCAGCGTCAAGTGAAGGTTTTCTTAAATAAATAGGATACTCGTTTTCACCTGAGTAGCTGGTGTAGTACCAGTAACCATTGTCGAGAACTGGCACGGTTGAGTCGTCCTTCTCAATCCGAGACACGAGCTCCTCATAAAGCGCTTCTCGGTTTTTCTTAAGAGGAGCCAAAACAGTCTCAACATAGCTGTTTTCTTGCTCTAAATGGGACAATATCTCTTCGTCGGTGCGGGAGTCATCACGCATCCAATAGTAATTGTCATTACGGGTGACACCATGCGCGGTCATTTCATGCGGCACTTTTTTCGCCACAGGCGCACTCACTTTGGTATTTAACATAACGGATGGCGCTGCAGTTTCAGCTACTTGTTGAGGATTTTCAGTTTTATTTTCGACGCCACAGCCTGCTACCAAGCCACCTGCGGCAAGTGCTATCCATAGATATTTCATTATTATTCCTGTTGTGCACTTTTATTTGCGCTTTGTTTACCGCCAAACGATTGAAGACAATCGACTTATGGTGATTGAAAATATAGGGAGGCAACTAAACTAAGCGGAACTTATAAGTAGACTGAGTATATATAAATACGATTTAGGGTCTAGCGATAGTTAACGCGAATGAGTTTAATTAAAGGTTAAAATGTTACAAGATATGTAAAGCTGTATTTCATCGCTGTAAATTCACCAACGAATATTAGTAGAAAGCGATAAAAAAACGCCGCATATTCAGAAATAATGCGGCGCTTTTGTTGTGTACTGTAGAAGCCGTCGTATTAAAAACAACAGTCTTTGGCAGCTAGAGTTTAATCGACCAAATCTTTAGGCATGTCATCACGAATAGCAAGCCACACCTTTCCACTCTCTATACCGTACTTTCTTACCACTACAGGCACACGGTCGTATTCGCCTTTCTCAGCAACATCAAGCAAGTCTGCGTAATACTTGTTTGCCACGTCGCGTGCTTGTTGGTGCGAGAAGAAATAGCCACCAATACGCGAGTACAAGCCACGGAAGCCGTTCATCATCAAAACAAATACGTTATTGTTAGATGCTAACGCCAAGTCATGAGACATTTGATAGTCGAACTGGGCAAAAGCTAAACCTTCTTGCTCCACGTTTTTATAACGGGCAATAATTTCAGCAGACTCTTGAGGGTTGTTTCGAATTGCGCCTCGAATGAAAACCGCACTTAAATTAGTGCGCGCTGCTAATAAATTATCAACCAGTTCTGGGATCCCTTCTTGGTCTAAACGAGCAAGTGTTTCTAAAATGTTTAACCCACACGTTTCCCAGAAATTGTTAACCTTGGTCGGCTTGCCGTGTTGAATTGTTAACCAACCATCACGAGCTAGACGCTGAAGTACTTCACGCAGTGTAGTACGCGTTACACCAATTAACTCAGAAAGCTCTCTTTCTGCAGGCAAAATGGTGCCAGGTGGAAACCTTCCACTCCAAATAGATTCAACAATATATTCTTCGGCGAATCCAGCTGGACTCTGTGCCTTATAAATCATAACTAATCGCCTGCACGTTATTGTTATTTTGCAACTGATTGTACCAGATGCTGTTTTATTATCACAATGAATTATGCCTCGTCCACTAAAGCTTTTAACAACTTGTTAAAATTAAAGTGTTATTTCAAACACCATTAAACACTGCTTGTACATTTTATGTTCGAAATATTACGTATTTTCAAATTCAATGATAACTATCATAAAAAAAGTGATAAATATTCAGTGACTTTCACATGGTGGGGTCTGTGAATTGCTTTCTCAAGACGTTAATATCATGTACGCTTAATTTCCGACTATAATGACAGCAGCAAAACCGCGGTAAGGCGAAATAAATCGCATAGCGCCAGCAGTTTATGTATGCAATAACCGGAACTACACAGTATAAAGATGCGCAAAAATGCGTGCTTTGTTGTAAAAGGAACAGGAACTCATGCAAACCTCAATGATCGCGGCGATCTATAAGAATTTCCTGGGACATGCGCCCGACTGGTATAAAAAAACCATTATTGCCTTTCTCATTGTTAATCCCTTCATCTTTATGGTGGACCCATATGTAGCTGGCTGGACGCTTGTAATCCAATTCATCTTTACCTTAGCGATGGCATTGAAATGTTACCCGCTTCAACCAGGCGGCCTGTTGCTCATCGAAGCGATGTTTATAGGCATGACATCGCCTGGCCATATGATGCATGAGATTGAAGTTAACTTAGAAGTGCTATTGCTACTGGTATTCATGGTAGCGGGCATTTACTTCATGAAAGACCTGCTTATGTACTTGTTCACCAAATTAGTGATTAAGGTTCGCAACAAGTTAATTTTATCCCTATCGTTTATTTTTGCATCTGCATTTCTATCGGCGTTTCTCGACGCATTAACGGTTGTTGCAGTAATAATCAGTGTAGGTCTGGGCTTTTACTCTATCTATCATAAAGTAGCGTCGGGCAAGGAGTTTCATTCTGATCACGACCACACAAGCGACGACGAGCTGGGAAGCCACGACTTAGAAGACTTCAGAGCTTTCCTACGCAACCTTATGATGCACTCAGCGGTAGGTACTGCCCTTGGTGGTGTTATGACCATGGTAGGTGAACCACAAAACCTGATTATTGCAGACAAGGCCGGCTGGGACTTCGTTGAATTTTTCATCCGTATGGCACCTGTTACTATCCCAGTATTCGTATTTGGACTACTTACCACCGTAATTCTGGAAAAAACCGGTATGTTTTCATACGGCGCAAAATTACCTGCAGCGGTAAGACAGATTTTGGTCGACTATAACGACCATATGGACAAGGGCCGCAGTAAGCGTGAAACTGCTAAGCTGGTAGTACAAGCACTAATAGGTGTTTGGTTAATCATTGGTCTTGCTACGCACATGGCGTCAGTGGGTCTTATTGGTCTGTCAGTTATTGTGCTTGCTACTTCTATGAGCGGTGTTATCGAAGAACACGCACTTGGAAAAGCGTTCGAGGAAGCACTGCCATTTACCGCATTACTTTGCGTATTCTTTGGTGTAGTAGCCGTTATCATTGACCAAGGCCTTTTCCAGCCGGTAATCCATTGGGTACTGTCGTTTGAAGGCGAAACGCAAATGGTTATGTTCTATCTTGCTAACGGTGTGCTTTCGATGGTGAGTGACAACGTGTTTGTGGGCTCTGTTTATATCACTGAAGTCACAGCGGCTCTACAGGCCGGTCAAATCACACGTGACCAGTACGATATGCTTGCTGTAGCAATCAATACGGGAACCAACTTACCAAGCGTGGCAACACCAAACGGTCAAGCTGCTTTCCTATTCTTGCTAACCTCAGCCATCGCGCCACTGCTTCGTTTGTCGTACGGCCGTATGGTTATGATGGCATTGCCATATACCATCGTGCTGACCATCGTTGGTTTGTTAGCAACTTACATTGGACTTGCTGATGCTACTCAGGTGCTTTACGACATGCACCTCATTGAACACCACACCGCTGCTGAAGCGGGTGCTCAAGCGGTAGGTCACTAGTCTATGCGCGGAATCATTCACAGCATTAGCCAATGGGCAGAGCACAAGTCTTCATGGCTTGTGCTTTTCGCCACGTCATTGGCATTAGAAATTGCTGCGCTTTACTTTCAGTATGGCATGGGTTTAAAGCCGTGCATTATGTGCATTTATCAACGAACCGCCATGTACGGTATTGTGTTGTCAGCACTTATTGTCGTTATTAAAAACAATGGCTTTACACGCATGCTTGGTTTCGCTGGTTGGGCTGTGTCTGCAGGATGGGGGTTCTTAATTGCCAAAGAACACGTTGGCATTCTCAATGCTGCGAACCCATTTTTTGCCAGCTGCGAAATTGTGCCAAACTTCCCTTCGTGGTTACAACTTCACGAGTGGCTACCCGCTGTATTTGCTGCTGAAGGTGACTGTTTAGAAGATTCGTGGCAGTTTTTGTCTATGGGAATGGCTGAGTGGATGCAAACTATTTTTGCTGCCTACTTTGCTGTGTTCGCTATTGTGTTTGCATGTCGATTATTGGATAAGAAACCCTTTTGATCGACTTATCCATTCTACCGTCTCGCCTACCTCCGATACATACGGAACAAGGCCCCATTTCCATTCAGCGCATTGCAGAGAAACACTGCTATGCGCTATGTGAGGCTGGGCAACAGTCTATCCATCACGTAAAACCTTGGTTTGGTTCAGCGGTTTGTCCTGTTACGCCTGCACTGTCCAAGCAGTGCATCACCAACATGGAAAAGGCACGAGATACAGGATATGGGCTTACCTACTTACTAATGCACGAAGAAAAATGCTTAGGTATGGGCATTATCAACCATATTCATCACACGCACCTTACCGCTAACCTTGGCTACTGGCTCAGACCAGACGCATGCGGAAAAGGTTTAGCTACCGCGATTTGTGAAGCCTTGAAGAAGCTTGCGTTCTCTCAAATGAATTTGCATCGATTAGAGTGCTTTATAGAGCCTAACAACAAGGCAAGTATACGTGTAGCAGAGCGAATTGGTGGTACAAAAGAAGGGCTTTGTCGCAAACGCGTATTCGGGCGCGATGCGTTGCTTTATGCGATTGTTAATGGCGATTAACGCGCGTTCTGCGCGTTAATCTAAGTCTTCTAAAGGCCAAATGGCTATATAGTCTTCAAAATTATTTAAATCCACGTCGGTTTCAAAAACGGTCTTATTGCGTACCGACATTCCCTTTGCGTGCATCACGTGTTTCTTCCCCTTGTTTAACAATGGGTGCCACGATGGTATGCCCCTTCCCTCATAAAGACGGCGATAGGTGCAGCTATTAGGCATAAAAAAGATATCCTTCAGATTCTCTTTTGTCAGCTTCACGCAATCAGGCACCAGCTCTGTTCGCCTTTCATATTGGGTACATTCACATTTTTTTGTGTTCAAATACGTACACACAATATTGGTATAGTGAATCTTCTCATTATCGTTAATATGATCGGTGACTTCGTATTCTTCTACCGCGTCATCATCGATAAATTTTTGCAGACAACATTTACCACATCCATCACAAAGTGATTCCCATTCCTTTTGGGTCATCTCTTCTAAAGATTTGGTTTCCCAAAACGCGGCTGTCATTCTGCTATTACCTCGGTTTCCACGGTTAAATGATTGTCTAGCGTTGCAACAATCGTATCTTGCGAGCAAAGCTTACCTACCCCTTTGGGCGTGCCTGTAAGAATCACGTCGCCGCTGTCTAACGTAAATATAGATGACATATGAGCGATAAGTGGGATGATTTTGTGCAGCATCAGCTCGGTATGTCCCTGCTGTCTAACCACCCCGTTTATGGTTAAGGTAAAACGCAGGTCTTCCAAGTTTTCTATTTCACTTAACGGCACAAAGCCTGACAGCGGTGCACTGTTATCAAAAGACTTCGCTCTTTCCCAAGGCTGGCTTTGCTTTTTAAGCTCGGCTTGAACCTCGCGAAGGGTTAAATCGAGACCAAGTCCAATACCCCATATCGCGGCTTTTACGTCATCTACACTCGCATTCTTCAATGATGATTTTAGCAGCACAGCGACTTCAAGCTCGTTGTGACACTCGCCTTTGTCGGTAGGAATGGCAATAGGCTTCTGCATATAACATAAGGCAGCCTTTGGCTTCATAAACAGCAAGGGTGCTTCAGATACGGTAGAATTCATTTCTTGAATGTGGTCGAGGTAATTTCTACCTATACACACTACTTTACTAACGGGTAGTGATATTTCATTGCCTTGAGAATCGATGTGACGATAAGCCATTAGTAACCTCGTTTTATCCGCTCTGATAAATACCCAACCGAAACGCCAAAGTAAGACGAGCGGTTCCACTTCATCAGTGTGTGAAAATTGTTATACACCAAGTAAATTCGACCTTGCTCACCATCTGGCATAATAAGCGATGCACTGATTTCTGCATTGGGGAGTTCATTTCCGTTGTAGCGCTTGACGCCATTCTGCTGCCAAAAGGCCAAGGGCTTCATGTTAGATTTCGCTAACCCTGAAAAAGGTACTGGTTGGGTTAGTATTACTTGGCGTCCCCACGTCCCTTCACTATCCCAACCTTCAGATGATAGGTAGTTGGCGATTGACGCAAATACGTCTGCCTTGGTCCCCCAAATATCCTTCCTGCCGTCGCCGTCATAGTCCACTGCGTAATTTAGAAAGGATATGGGCATAAACTGTGTTTGTCCCATCGCACCGGCCCAAGAGCCTTTAAGCGCCTCTACAGAGATATGCCCTTCATCTAGGATCTGAAGTGCCGCAAAAAAATTGTCTTTAAACAGCTTTTCTCGTCGCCCTTCATAAGCCAAAGATGCCAGTGCAGACAGCACACTAAAGTTGCCCTGAATTTTACCAAAGTTAGACTCGTTACCCCACAGCGCAACAATAAAGCGTGCCTGAACCCCGTATTTTTGAGCAATTTCGTCAAGCAGTACTTTGTGTTCATTGTACTGCTCAACCGCCTGCTTCACTTTCCAGTCGGGTACTCGCGTTGCTAGATAGTCATCTAACGTTATTTTTTTCTCTGGCTGGCTTTTGTCAGACTTGACGACCGTAGGCCTGAAAGTAATGTCAGCAAACGCCAAGTCTAACTTAGTCTTATCTATACCCTTTTCGGCCGCTTCTTTTTTCAGTTGAGCAACGTAGCTTTTGAAACCCGTCTCGCTAAGGCCACTGTCATTACTTGGCTGATTTTCGGCATGAGCTGCCAGTGAAAAGCTTAAGGTTATACTCGATAAAACTAGGGCAATATTGCGCGGTTGAGTAAATAAGCTACGATTTTTACGCTTAGCTTTATAGGCAATTCGGCTAACTAAGCGGTTTAGAGTCTTTAATAACATGGATATTTAAAACTTCTTATCGGGCGTTTTTGAAAGCCCTAGAGATTCACGGTGTTGCTCTAGCAAATTATCTTCTTTTGGCGGCATTTGAAGGTAAAAGCCTTTTTCATTAAGTTCGTTAATAAGTTTTTGCTTGTCTACCAGGCCAAGTTTCTCGCGCTTTTCTAGGGCGATGATAGTCACTAGCTCTGGACGACCAAACTTTGCCATAAGCGGCTCTGGCACGTCTTCAAAATGGTCTTTCTTTGGCACGTACAAATACATGCCGTCTTTCTTTCGCGTTTTATAAACTGCGCATAACATAGAATTTTTGCTCTTTCTTAATTCGTTTGTTTAGTTCTTTTGGGGTCACTATGCAGATTTAATTGGCCAGACAGCATACACCTCTCGCCAATACTGCTCACCCATATTGCTTTTAAAGCACTATTGGGCCGGAGCGTCGCCAAGTAAACGGGTTACGTGAGAGCGAAACAATGGCTCTCTCCACGTTGACAGTACATCGGGCATTAGTCCCTGCACGCGGGTCTCATCAACCGAAAACCAGTACCATTTTAACAGTTGATTCAGCTGTTTTTTAGAGGCAATAACGTCACTATTTACAGCATTGTCTTTCGCTATCTGGTCGCTGATAACTTTAAGCTCGGCCAGCGTTTTTTTGTACTTGGCGATATCAATTAACCGCAGCACAACCGGAAGTCTGAGCTTTTCTGGCGTTTGCGCGTACTTTGCTCTTGCCTCTTCGATTAGCGTGATGATGGTGTCGCCGTAGCGGCGTACCGACTGATGATTCACGCCATTAATGCGAGAAAGGCCAGATTTACTATCGATAAGCCGCTGCGCCGCTTCAAACAAATGTCCTTCCTTGAACACGAAATTTAGGGCCAGATCTTTTTTGCGCGCGGTATTTAAACGCCATGCCGCTAGTGCCTGTAATACAGTGAGCTGTTCGCTGTTTAATCGCCAGTTATTCTTAATGCTTAAGTACGCAAAATCTTCAGGCATTTGAGCGCGCTTCTTATCAACTAGCAAAGCGATCTCTTGGTAAATCCAGTGCACTTTCCCCGCCTCTTGTACTTTACTGGCTAACTGTTGGTAGCAAGGCAGTAAATACAGCACATCATTCGCTGCGTAGCTCAGCTGCGCTTCACGTAGTGGTCTGGCTAACCAATCGGTTCGCGACTCCCCTTTGTCCAAAGTGATATCACACAGCAACTCTACAAGCTTTGCATAGCCAAGTGACGGACCCATGTCCAAAATACTTCCCGCAAGCTGCGTGTCGAACACAGGCGTTGGAACGGTATCAAAGGCAGTAAGAAAAGCCTCTATGTCTTCAGAACACGAGTGCAGTACTTTCACGACTTCGGTATTTTCCATGAGGTCGATAAACGGCTGCATATTGTCTATGACAAGCGGATCGATGAGTACCAGCTGATGGCCATCGTAAAGCTGTATTAGGCCTAGATGCGGAGTAAGGGTTTTCGTTCTTACGAATTCGGTGTCTAAGGCTACCGCCTCTTGACGCTGTGCGGCAGTGCACACTTTTTCGAGTTGTTCAGATGTTGTAATTAATTGATATTGCATATTTTTGCACAGTAATAAAAAAGCCGGCTTACGCCGGCTTTCACAAAACTATTTCAACGAAATTAGTCTCGAAGCTCCCGACGCAGTATTTTACCTACATTGGTTTTTGGTAAGTCGTCTTTGAAAACAACTTGCTTAGGCACTTTGTAACCCGTTAAGTGATTACGGCAATGCGCGATAACGTCTTTTTCAGTAAGTGAGTCGCTGTTTCGAACTACAAACAATTTCACAACTTCACCACTGACTTCATGAGGAACCCCAACCGCAGCTGCTTCAACAATGTTTTCATGCATTGCAGCCACTTCTTCAATTTCGTTAGGAAACACGTTAAAGCCTGAAACTAGGATCATATCCTTTTTACGGTCAACAATATAGAAGTAACCTTCATCATCTACCGTTGCGATGTCACCTGTGGCTAACCAACCGTCTTTTAGAATTTCTTCTGTTGCTTCTGGTCGGTTCAAATATCCTTTCATTACCTGAGGGCCTTTCACCCACATTTCACCAGGCTCACCTTTTTCAACAGGATTACCGTCGTCATCAAGAAGCTTAATGTCTGTAGAAGGAACAGGCATACCGATTGCGCCTTTATAAGCTTCAATCTGTGGTGGGTTAACCGCTACCACAGGCGAACACTCTGTTAGCCCATAGCCTTCAAGAAGCACAGTACCGGTTACCTTTTCCCACTTTTCTGCTACAGGGCGCTGAACAGCCATACCGCCGCCTAAACCAAACTTAAACTTGCTGAAATCAAGTTCGCTGAATCCAGGCGTATTTAACAGGCCATTAAACAAGGTATTTACACCAGGTAAAATGGTGAACGGATATTTGCTAAGTTCGTTTACAAAAGCCGGCATGTCACGCGGGTTGGTGATAAGCAAGTTACGGCAGCCGTATTTAACGAACATCAAGCAGTTCGCCAGTAGCGCAAAGATATGGTAAAGCGGAAGCGCGGTAACAACAAAGTCTTCGCCTTCTACAATCACTGTTTCTAAGATACCTGACACTTGCTCTAAATTCGCTACCATATTGCGATGAGTAAGCATGGCACCTTTAGAAACACCCGTTGTGCCACCTGTGTATTGAAGAAACGCTAAATCGCCGCTATCGATATCTGGGCGTTTATATTCAAGAGATTGCCCTTTTTTAACCGCAGACATAAACGATGTCGTTTCAGGTAGATTGAACGAAGGCACCATCTTTTTAACGTACTTCACTACTGCGTTCACGATCCAGCGCTTAGGTGCCGGAAGCATATCGCCTAAAGCAGTCAGAAAGACTTCTTGTAGATTTGTATCTGCGATGACTTCTTCTAGAGTACACGCAAAGTTTTCAACAATAACGATGGCTTTTGCATTAGCATCATTTAGTTGGTGCTTTAACTCACGAGCTGTATAGAGAGGATTTACATTAACCACAACCATCCCTGCGCGCAGAATACCAAACATAGCAACAGGGTATTGAAGAAGGTTGGGCATCATAATTGCCACAGCATCACCGCGTTTTAGTCCGCTTGCTTGCAAATAAGCGGCAAACTGAGCTGATAAAGTATCTAACTCTTCAAACGTGATTGAATGCCCCATATTAATGAAGGCTTCTTTGTTTTTAAACTTCTTTACCGACTGCTCGAAAATGTCTACTACAGATGCGTAACGATCGGCATCAATTTCTGCGGAAACGCGAGGGTCGTAATGCTTAAGCCAGGTTTTTTCCACCAAAACCTCCTCTACTTTATTCTTATACTATTTTATAAGCGCATGGGGAGCTGCACTTATATAACTGGTCTGATAACTTGCGAATAGTATAGGATGTGTAAAAAAAAATAAACGGCACAATTTACAATTGCTCAACAAAATGACGAATTAATACCCCTACATCGTCAGTATTTTCCATGTGAATATGGTGGCCGCCTACTAATTGTTCGTATTGCGCATTTAAAAACCACCCCTTGCGATTGGGGAAAACAGTCTCAAGGTTTTTAAAACTGTTAGATGCACCAATAAAAAGAATTGGGCATACAATAGCACGCATTAGCGATTCTGCCTGCTTTTCTGTGAGTCTTAGTGTAGATTTTGTACGAAGCTTCGGGTCGCTCGACCAGAAGCAATGCCCCCCTGCATCTTGGGTCAAATTTCTCGATAAAATAGAACGCGCGTGTTCGGCAGGAATATCTGATACCTTGCACCTGGCTTTAACTGCGTCGTCTAAATCAACGATTCGCAGTTTATTTCGCGACTTCGCGTGACGACTCATTATTGCGTCACGCATTTGTGCTGCGGTTGTTTCTTCAGTTTCGGTAAGCGGCCCACAAGCATCAATACTTATTACAGCAGTGACTTTTTCCGGAAAAAGTGCAGCGAAAAGGCTCGCTAGTATTCCGCCGAGAGAGTGTCCTAATAAAATGACTTCTTCCCACTCTTGAGATTCTATTAGCGCATAAAGGTCTTGCAGGTAATCAGCTTGATTGTAATGTGCGCCTAGTGCACGGTGACCAGAACGACCATGACCAGCTAGGTCTAGCGCAATAAAGCGGTGAGTTTGTAGGTAGGGTGCTAACAGCCGTAAACTCTCTGCGTTATCTAAGTAGCCGTGTAAACCAAGTACGACTTTTCCGGCACCTTGATTATCTAACGCAGCTAAATGTAATGCCCCAATGTTAAATTCTGTCTCAATCATCTTTCACCCCTCATGGCAAAATATTGCCGCTCGCGCTCCGTGTTTGTCTTACAAACAAAAAAAGGCGGCAATAACATGCCGCCCTTCTCATTAATTGTTTATTTCTCTTTATTTAACTTTGCTGGCTGTATAGTGGGTTTCATGTTGCTTTTTGTCCGACTCGACTTAGAGGGAAGCGTAGCCTTGCTTGGTGCGTTTTTATAGCGAATTACGCGCGAGTGATTAAATTGGGGATACATCCAAGGGCCATTGAAGCGATAAAAAGGTGAATACCAACCAGTGTGATAATTAAAGAAGTAAGTATTTACATCATAAACTTCTTGTTTTCTCCACATATGATAGTCATCAACAGTGATTGTTGGGTAAATATAGGGTTGCTCACCCACCATGCCTGCGGTTGGCGCAGTAATAGTGCCTAGAAACGTTGCCGCGCGACCTTCTTCAAAAACTATTGGGTCTACGAAGCCATCAATTTGTACCTTGAATCGACCCGACGTCTCTCCATTTGTTGTAGGCTTGCCGTAGTGATTCAGCGGAAAATGAGCGAGCTCGATCAGAGTTTTGTTAGGCTTATTTTCAACACCAACAATCATGCCTCCCCAACGGGCTCTTTGACCTTGCGCGTTTGCACCAGACGTAACCGCCTTAGAATAGCTAACTAGCTGCGTACCCTCAGGCACATCTATACTGTCTGGAACTAATGTACATCCCGCAAATAAAAAGACTGAGAGTAAAACCAAATACCGATACATTAAACTGCTCCTTTATATCCTAGAAAATATGCTACGCCTGATCGCAATTTAACCTGCAAGCGTTGATTTGTTCAAAACAAGAACTGCGGAATCACGATTACAAATCCGTTTTTATCTTCATGTATCTCTTTATGCTAAAAAGAAAAACCGCACGTCAGCAATTAAACAGTAGCACTAATACGTATGTACAACCACTGCCGTTCAATCGCTATGTCGCTTAAATCAGATAGATCATCCCAAGCAACACTCTTTAGAGTGTCTAGGGTAGGCTTTTGTTCTATATACACCACGAGTTTTAACAATTTGTTAGAAAATGTAAGTGATTGTGAATGAGACTGGACTACGCGTAGATGTCCACGCCGAACATAGATTGAATAGACTCGCGTTGCTGCTGCTTTTCAAAGCTTGTGTATGACGCTATGGCATTTTGAGAATACGTGTTGCCATCTTCACGAATAAATTGTTGGTACGCTTTGGCGTTATCCGTTCCCTGTTCGTCGGGCGCAACAACAATCGCCCTAGCAGACGATTCGCTTTGCCCTTTACTTTGCTGTTCAGGGTCTTTGTTAATTTTAGCGACGCGGCCTTGCGAAGGTTCGGAAGACGGTACGGCGAAATTATTATTGATAATCATACGAAATTAACTGAAGCAAGAATCATACCATTGGGAGGCGAGCATTAACCTTAAGACTCGCCCCTCTTTTCCCCGTTGCTCGATTTATCTTATTGTTAATAATGGGCGCCCAATATTTGGCGGCGTGTCGCTACTCTCTGCCTGGTAATTTTTTCCACGTAACTTTATCGCGCAGATATACAGGTTCTACATTCACAGCGTCAGATACTTCGCCTTTACTATGTGCATCTATTGCAAGTTTAAGCATGTATTGCGCGTTTGGAAGTGTGATGTCAGACGCTACCTCACCACATACTTCAGACTTCCAGTTATCAAGCTCCTCGTAGGCAGACCAGCCGGTGCCAGCTGCAATTACAGTCGCGCCGTTTTCTTCTCTAAGTACTTTTAGCTGTTCAATAGCCAATTCGGGCGGACAAACTTGCTCTTCAGTGCAAAGTACAAGCCCATTTTGCGACTGAGAGTAAACCGCGAAGTACACTTCACCCATACGCGCATCAGACGCGACGGCAATCAATGCATCTTTATGCTGAGTTTTAGACGCTACTTCAAACGCCATAGCTTCAAGCGTACTCACGCCCGCTACTTTTAAGCCTGTCCCTAACGCTAAACCTTGAATCATTCCCGTCGCTATGCGAACACCGGTAAAGCTGCCTGGGCCTCGACCAAAAGCCAATAAATCTAGGTCGCCTAGCGAAACCTCAGCTTCCTTTAACACTTCATCAACCATGGGGAGAAGACGCTGACTATGCTGCTGAGGGCATATCTCAAAACGCGTAATCACAGCGTCTTTGTATTGAAGTGCCACCGAACAAGCTTCGGTTGCCGTGTCTATAGCTAAAATGTTCATGTTTATCTCTTATTTCATATAAGCTGAAAATGGGGCTAATGGCGTAAATACGCTTACCGCTTTTTCAGTGCTTTAACTTAGGCTTCATCAATGCCGGCTAAAAATTTTTCTACTTCGTCCAAGCTTCTTGTTCGCTTCATATCCGGTAAGCTACCGACGAAGGTTTTGGCATAAGGTTTTGTCACAAGTCGATTGTCACATATTACCAATACGCCTTTATCTGATGGGTCTCGGATGAGTCGTCCTGCGCCCTGCTTTAACGTAATAACAGCTTGGGGAATTTGAATAACACCAAACGGGTTCGCTCCACGTTTTTTTACATCTTCCATACGGGCTTGAAGCAGCGGGTCATCAGGTGACGCAAAGGGCAGCTTATCAATCATCACGCAAACCAAGTCGTTGCCGCGTACGTCTACTCCTTCCCAAAAAGCGCCTGTGCCCATTAATACCGCTTTTTCATCTGCAAGGTACGCATCCAGCAATGCTTGCTTGGTGGTAGTCCCTTGCACTAGTAGCGGATTATCTATCTCATCTTCTAGCTTCTGGGCAATTTCTCTAAGCATAGCGTGACTAGTAAACAACAAGAAACATCTCCCGCGACTTGCTTTGATTAGCCGTTTGGCTGTTTCTAGCAAAGTTTCGCGCATAGCGTAGCTGTTTGGTTCTGGTAAATAGCGGGGCACGCACAGCATGGCCTGTTCGGGGTAATTAAACGGGCTATCTAATCCTAACGTTTCTGCGTCTTCTAAGCCCATACGGCGCTGAAAGTGATCAAAACCGCCGTTTACCATTAAGGTTGCTGAGGTAAAAATCCACCCGCGCGGCGGCGATGATACGAAACGTCTGAATTTAGCGGCAATTGATAAGGGCGTTAAATGCATAATGAGGTGGCGCTGAGTAGTTTCATACCACAAACTTACATTTTCTTGCTTATTGTCGCTTAACGCATCTAACTGCTCTCTTGCGGCCACAACACGTTCGTACATGTTGTCTAAATCTTTATCGCGGCCAATATGGAGTTTACACACTTCATGCAGTACACCTAGCGCTTCGGCCAGCTTGCCCACCTGCATGCGCACGTCGTCACGGTCTAACGCCTCAGCCCAGTTGCCGCGTTCAGCCGTATCCGGGAACAATAACCGTAAATCAGAGGCAATCATCCTGCATTTGTCAGCCGCTTTATCTAGCTGCCCAGCATCTTTTAGCACTGTTCTGAACAACAGCGTGATATCTTTCGCAATATCGTGAATTTGTCTTGTCGAAAGTGACTCGCCAAAGTAATCGCTGGCAATATCGGGAATTTGATGAGCCTCATCAAAAATAATCGCATCAGCTTCTGGGATAAGTTCGCCAAACCCTGTGTCTTTCAGTGCCATATCAGCAAAGAAAAGGTGGTGGTTTACCACAATAATATCAGCATCCAGCGCCTTTCTGCGCGCTTTTACCAAGTAGCAATCTTCATAATCTGGGCAATCGCGGCCCAAGCAATTATCCACTGTAGAGGTAACCAGCGGTAAAACACGGGCATCTTCGGGAAGGGTCTTAAGCTCCCCCATGTCACCTGTTTTCGTAGTACTAGACCAACGTTTCACTTCTGAAAGCTGACCCAATACATCTTTTTCAACCAGCGTAGAGTTGCCGCTGTGCTGCGCTACACGGTGTAGACAAAGATAGTTTGAACGGCCTTTTAACAGTGCAGTTTTTCGCTTGCTGCCTAAGGCCTTTTTTACCAGCGGTAAGTCGCGGTGAAATAGCTGCTCTTGTAAGTTTTTAGTCCCTGTAGAAACAATGGCTTTTCCGTCGCTCAACAATGCCGGAGCGAGATAAGCGAAAGTTTTTCCCGTTCCTGTACCGGCCTCTACTATTAAACTACCTGTGGTATCAATAGCGCGCTTAACCGCCTTTGCCATTTCAGTTTGAGCTTCGCGAGGTACAAACCCCTTGATAGCACCTGCAAGGAGGCCATCTGAAGAGAATACGTTATTTATTGTGGGCATGGTTTAAGCGCTGTCATTACTTTTCTACTTTAGGCCGCGCATTATGCCAAAAAGCCTATGGAATGCCCATTAAAGGTTTGCATTTTAGCGTCAGCATTTGCTACCTGACGCCTTTTAGAGTCAAAACAATTGTTAAATTTTTGATGAAAAGAATTTGTCTTCTAGAACAAAAAAATTAGCTTTTTAATCTTAACACTTAGGCGCAATATCCAGCTCGTAAATGTTTATACTCAACTATTAAACGAGGTAATTATGAAAGGTTTACGCTTTATAGGTTTAGGCTTAGTAGGTTTAAGCGCAATGGCGTTCTCTGTAATTGCAGCTGCGTCAGAAGAAGCACCTGCAGAGCTGGTAGCGGAATTAACCCAGTTCTGTAAAGAAATCGCTGAAGAAGAAGGTACAAAAGGCAAGTCGGAAGACGTATTTGTATTAGAGTGCGTAAATGATGAGCTAGAAGCTGAAGGTTACCAGAAACTGAAATCTTTAAACTGATCTATTAAGGTGAGTTACTGATTCACTTTAACTGAATGAATGATAAAGCCTCGCCAGAAATGGCGGGGCTTTTTTGTGCTCTGCTTTTGAAGTGCCTTTTCGAGTTCCCTAGCATTGTATATAGCAATGCATGCGAAGGTGGCTTTAGTTAAGCGCATCAGCGTTCGAAAAATGCATCAACCAAATCGGCGAGCGACTCCTCTAGCTCTTCTTCGAAAGCATCGATATCAATACCAAAGCTATCCATATACTTAGCCGCATTGTCACGGGAAAGTACGGCATTTTTTATCTGGAACTCAAGCTCAGGCAGTGTCTTGTCGTAGCGGGGCTTAATGGTCCATCGCAAACAATGACCATGGTTGTCTTTTAGCTTTTTTTTGGCAAATACACAAAACTCCTCGACGTAGTCAGCACCTTGCGGCCCAAGACATCCCGGTTCTATGCGGTACATTACCAGCAGCTTTTTATATAGCGGAAGTCGCGTTTCCATCACATCTTCAATTTGCTTAAAGAGTTGATTATCGGAAAGTTTGGAGGATTTTGCCAGCCAAGTAAGGGGAGAATGCGAGAAATTTCACACTCCCCCGTATCATTACTCTGCAAGCTCAGGATCTTTTATGAACAAGATGTCCATGATGATTGCAGGATCCCACTCGCGCATTTCTGCTTCGCATTTCAGTCGAATTTCGTCTAACTCACTGATCGTTGCAATCGAGAATGCGTCATCCACGATAATATGGACTAACAGATAGACATCCCTACCCCGCTTACTAATTCTCACTTCCACATGTTCGTATGGGACGTCAGCCAACGTTTTTTTGAATTTTTTCTCGATTACCGCCGAGATAGCTTCAGGCGGCGCTTTGTTAATTACTTCATTAAGGCTTTCACGCAAAATCTTAAAAGGCACCGGCAACATTGCCGAACCAAGAATAATCAATAAAACAGGATCAACGTACGGCGACAGTGTTCTATATTCCGTCAACTCTAACGCGTAGGCCAAAATAAAAGCGAACAAGATGGATGCACTTAGCACGCCGTCTATCATCCAAGTGTGAGAATCCACTTTTACTAAATCAGACAGTAAATGCTTACCTTTTACTCGCATGTACAGAGAGATACTAAAACAGCCAACCGTTGCCACAACACCGTAGACCATACCAATACCATACTCAGCTGCGTGCCCACCTGCTAATAAACTCTGAACAGAGCTCGCGACGGCATACACACACGTGGCAATGATAATAAGCGACTTAAACATGTTTAGCGTAGGTTCAATTGCCGTGTAACCAAAGTGAAACCGGTCATCGTCAGGGCGTTGAACCAAATTGGCCACTTTAAGCGTTAGCATTGACATAACAAAAGCGATTAACGAGTACGCGGCATCAAATAAAATAGCGCCTGAGCTCGTTAAAATGGCAAAACCAAGCGCAATAATGACAAATGCGCCGGCAATATAAAAAGAAAGCGTTAATAGACGCTTCTCTTCAAGGTGATGGAAGCCAATGTCCATGAAAATCACTTCGAAATTAAGGTGCGCGGATTCTACTCCTATATTTTAAAAAAAATAGTGCTTTAAATAAAATATTGCTATTTTTTTAAGCAATTCAGTGATACATAGCGCCTATATTATTTCGACTCAACGCACTGCGTTTTTAGCACCCGTTTTAAACTATGAAAATCGTTACCCATCCTTCTATAAAAAGTTACTTTGATGCTGATGAAAGCCGGCAGGAAGTCGAGCAGGCATTCTCTCGAGGGCTTGCTTATGCGGGCCATTCCCTAATGGTGCCAGAGAAGTTTAGCTATCAAGTACTGCCTCACTTTAACGACCGTTATGCGTTGTTTAATCAAGGTGAGAATTATGCACTTATATCCAATGTTTGCTTACATCGACAAGCTCAACTTCTTGAAGGGCAAGGCCGGGCACGCAGCATAGTTTGTAAACTCCACTGCTGGGGCTATGACAATACAGGCCAGCTTAAAGGTGCGCCCCACTTTAAGGATGCCCCTAGCGGTCAGTTGAAAAAGGAATCACTGTCAGTGTGGAACGGTCTTCTATTTCGAGGGCGATCTCCTAATATGGACTTATCTGCCCTTGGGCTTGAGGACTATCTCGACTTTACCGATTACTTTTACGCCGGTTCTGAAACCACGGAATATCAATTTAACTGGAAGACATTCATCGAAATCTATCTAGAGAACTATCACGTGTACTCCATGCACCCTGGGCTTCGCCAGTTTGTTAAACCCGATGATTTAGAATGGTCGTTTGGCGATGATTTTTCAGTTCAAAAAGTTGGGCTAGGCGACCAGCTTACTAAGCGCACAACACCGCGTTACAGAGAGTTCCAAGACGCATTATTGGCACGATTTGGGCAAACACTTCCTCGCTTTGGCGCAATATGGTGCTTTTTGTACCCTAATATTATGATTGAGTGGTACCCAGATATTATTGTCGTCAGCACGATTTACCCCAAGGGCGCCGGCGCATGTGTAAACCACGTTGAATTTTATTATCCCGAAGCACTTTATAAAGATATGCCAGACTACTTTACAGCGGAAAAAGCGGCCTATATGGAAACAGCGGTAGAAGATGAAGAAGCCTGCCTATTGCTAGAAAAAGGTCGACGTGCACTTTATTTATCAGGCGAAGAAGAACACGGGTTCATAGAACCGTTTTTAGAAGCGGGCGTGGCGCACTTTTACGATTGGCTTGCTAAACAGTAGCAGTCTTAGTGCTCTAAATAGTGGTATTTCACAAAAAAGGAGTTTTGATGAACAATTACAAAGGGTCTTGTTTGTGCGGGTCGGTAACTTTTAAAATTGAGGGTGATTTTGACAGTTTTTATCTGTGCCACTGCAAACACTGTCAAAAGGATACAGGTTCGGCCTTCGCAGCCAACCTGTTTTCAAGTTCGGCTATGTTAACTTGGGCATCGGGTGTTGACGCTGTAGTCAACTTCACGCTAGAAAACACGCGTCATAGCAAAAGTTTCTGTAAAATTTGCGGTTCAGCCCTTCCTTGTACTCAACTCGGTGACATTCTAGCCGTACCCGCTGGATGTCTGGATACAAAACTACTGATTAAACCTACTGCACATATCTTCGGCGTAAGCAAAGCTGCGTGGGAAGAAAACTTAGAAACCATCACAAAATTTGAACGTTTACCGTAACAAACATTGAATACTCATTCGAAACCTAATGGCTTTATACTAAACAAAATTCGCTGCTTGAATAACGGCAGGTCGATTGTTGCTCGCATTCACAACATTCTCCGCTTAACGTGTTCCGTTTTTGTCAAAAATAGCGAGTAACTTTTTCAGAAAATTCTATAGATCTCACAATTCCGCCTGTCGTCCCCCAACCTTTCAAAAAACATAAACCAATGATCTAAAAACACTTTATTGAAATGGCATATGCTATGAATAACTCCATGTGAATACTCTCCTCCGTTTTTAAGCAGTATGGAGGCCGAAAAACCAAGGAGTTAGATATGAAAAAATTAACAATTGCTACACTAATCAGCGCCGCACTTTCGACTGCCGCGTTTGCCGGCAATGGTATCGAAAAAATAGACACCACATTTGCCGATTTGGATAACGATGACAACGGCTATATTTCACGAGAAGAAGCTGACGACGATGAGATTTATGCGCACTTTTCCAAAATTGATACCAATTCAGACATGCAGCTTTCAATTAAAGAGTTCAATGCTCATGTAACGAAGCACCCTCAACATTTCGATGACGACGTGCTTGCAACGGCAAAATCGATGAAAGAGAGTATGGGTACAGAAGGTACAATGGAAACGGAAGTTAAAGTTGATACTGATGTCGATGAAGTGGTTGCCGCGACGAAAGACAAAAGGCTGACTCACGAACTACGAGCTAAGACTGAGTTGAAGGCTAACGGAAACTTAGAAAAGACAAACGTTGACAAAGTGGCTGAAGATACTGTTGTTCACGATAATACGGTTATCGCAGATGAAGCGGTCATTGCGCGCAGTAAATTTGAGATGATGGACGCTAACAGCGACGGTAAGCTTACTAAAGCTGAAGCCTCGAGAAGTGGTGTAACACGTGATTTTGATAATATTGACGCAAATGACGATGAATTAATTACGCGTACGGAATTTAAGCGTTATCAGAGTAAGTCTGAAAGTAACTCAAGTGATAGTTCTGAAGAGTAATGACTAAGTTGTACTAGCTCAGATTAGATCTGAGCTAGATTCTTTAGCATCTAACTTTCGGGTGTGGACTTAATCACTTCCTCGATTTCACTGTTACCACTCAAGCGTGCGAGATCGATAAGATAACCTTTTTCTAGCTTATCCAAAGTGTGTCCTTCAAGTCGCGCTTTTACCTCTTCAACATCACCATTGGCAATAGAAGTTTTAAGCGCTGCATGATTATTTAACGAGCGGTCTTCTGTTTTTTCAGCTGAATCATTCACAGTCATCGTTCATCCTTAATTTTCACTTAGTAAAAAAGTATTAAAGTTCTTTACCTTTAGTAGTTGGAGATAACACTAAACGATCACACGGTTAAGCAATCCATATCTCGAACTGCCAAGGCGTGAGTTTACACACTGAATCAGCTCCGAAGATTTTCTTTTCGTCGCGCTCCCAGTGCGCATACTCACCTTCAAACAATGGTTCTTCAAACGTTACATCAAGCTGCTCATTTGAGAAATTAATCACAACGAACACTTTTTCATTTTCACTACAACGTACAAAACTAAAAACCTTATCCATCTTAGAGTTTGGCACCTGTATCATTCTTGCCCCGTACTCTCCGTTCCCTAGCACGGCTTTGGACTTTTTAATAGCAATTAGCTTGCGGTACAAGTTGCCTATTTCATGTTCTTGCCAGTGTATTGGATCGCGCTCAAAGAACGCTAAACGCTTGGTTTCCCCAGCTTCTTGCCCGTTGTGAATGAGCGGCATACCTTCACCTACCACAGACAACGCAATGCAGGCTTCAAGCGCATCGCCAAATTGTTCGCGCTGAGTGCCATCCCAAGCATTTTTGTCATGATTACTAACGAAGGTCATTCTGTAAGCGGAGTGAGGCCAGCTGCGTTCGTTCCACGAATAATACTTGCGCAACCTATCCAGCGAACATTGTCCGTGTGCGAGTTCGTATAGCGTCTCGTTCCAACTCCATGCGTATGTCATATTGAACGCATTTTCGTGAAGATCTCGATTCTCCCATTCAGCCAACATGAAGACTGGTCTGATTGCGCTTAGCGTTTGCACTGCTTGCTGCCAAAAATCGTTGGGGACATAGCCCGCTACATCACAGCGAAACCCATCAATGTCGAACTTTTCAACCCAATAACACAACGCGTTAATCATGTATTTGCGAAGGCCAACATGTTCATAATCAAACTCTATGATATCGCTCCAATCCCACCACGGAGATGGACGAAAATCTCCTTTGTAGTCTTTGGCGTACCACTCGGGGTGCTGTTCAACCAAAGGATTATCCCACGCACTGTGATTTGGCACCCAGTCTATGATGACTTTTAGCGAAAGCTTGTGCGCTTCATCCACCAGCGCTTTGAAATCTTCTTCGCTACCAAATTCTGGGTTTATGGCCCGATAGTCTTTTACCGCATAGGGGCTACCAAGCTCCCCTTTCCTGTTTTTTTCCCCAATAGGATGTACAGGCATTAGCCAAACAATATCCGCGCCGAGTGACTTAATGTGAGCTAACCCTTTTCTCACTCCTTCAAAATTACCTTGCTCTGAAAACTGTCGAGTGTTGACCTGATAAATAACAGCGTGAGATGACCATTCTGGCTGAAGTACGTTATATCGTTTCTTAGGAACAGGATTGATATCCATATTATCTTTCCTTATCGAGATTAGCGTTTAGAAGAAGAATCTGGTTCTGCGTCGCGTTACTTTAGGCTTCAAATTGCAGCGAGCTGGGCTTTTAACTGCCGTAAGCTCGTGGCTTAAAGAATAGGTAAACTTGTAACACCTAAAATTAGTACCCAAATACCGAAAAAAAGTTTTAGACGCTGAACGGAAAAAGCCAAAACTACATATTTGGCAATCATTCCACCGACTATTGCGCCCGCACCAGCAAACAAAACAACCTGCCATACCACAGACTCGCTTATAAAAGCGTGATACGGCAATGCAGACCACACAGTAAAAGCCGACAAGATAACCGCGCTGGCAATAGACAAAGTTACATTAAACCCTCGAATTATGAGGTAAACAGCGACTAACTCTCCCACTCCTACCGAAAGCCACGCGGTGATAATGCCGCCTAAAAAACCAATGAAAGGTAAAAGCAAAAGATCTTTCGTATGTAAGTCTTTTTTGAAATGGGTACGCTTCATTAGCGGAATAGAAGCAAATATTGCGATTGCTAATAGAATAGAAAAACTACCAAAAGCGATGTGAAGGTTATTGGCCCCACCCCACAAATGCTCTAGAAGCCTTGTACTTTGTGAAGAATACTGAGCGAATCCTATGCCGCATATTGACGAGGGAACCGTTAACATCAGTACACTGGGTAATGCCTTCCAATACTGATCATACTTGTGTTGGTGTTTATAATACGCGGCCCAAGTTAGTGCCCCCGCGGTCATACCACAGCATTGGATGGCGAAACTCGTTGCCACAACGCTTTGCGCAGAAAATGACAGGTAGTTAAAAAACGGAACGAAAACCACGCCACCGCCAGCTCCAGTGGCATTCGCAAATATAGCACCAATAACGCCAAGAACGCTGAAAAGCCCGAACTCTTTAACAAGCTCAATAGGGGCTGGTTGCGCTAGCAAACTGCCGATCCATAAAAATAAAAGTACTATCAACGCTGTTTTACCAGCGTTTTGCTTGATGAGAGAAATCACATACGTCCTTAAGGCAGAAAATACGGCAAGTTACACAGCATGACTTTTCTAAGTACGCAGCCAACTAGCACCTGTACAATTTTCAAACTATTGTTATCCCACTACGTATAAGGTTTTACTTACACAGATATCATATACAGCATTTTAAAAAACATGGTTGAAGTATCTACATTTGAGCACCAGGTGCAACTGCATCTTTCGCCAAACCGCTCAGCAACATGGCAACAGACAAAGCACCTTATTGCAGCTTTTGCCCTTTTTATCAGCTCGATAGCTATTGCTTGGTCACTGGCCGGTGCGTGGGTCATATTACCTTTTGCAGGATTGGAGGTCGGGTTACTGGCACTGATTATGTATTTGGTTTCTAAAGCAACATACCGCTGGGAGACGCTCTTAATTTCATCAAACAGCATTCAAGTCACTAGCTCGAACGGTATCAGCATAGAATTCTTCCGCCCTGATACGTCCTTGTACTATAAAAAAGACTTGAGCTTAAAATGTGCGCCACAGCTTGTGCTACAAGCCCCTCTGCAGCAATTTGAAGTGGGATCATTTTTAAATTTAGAAGACAAAGAGCGTGTTCATGAATGTATGCAAAAGGCGGGGATCGCAGTATGTTCGAATAAGTGGTGGTAATTCGTGTTGCTTTGAAATGCAACCAATGCGTAAGGCTCCTTATCGTGCATGACACAAAATTAATGATCATTGTGGCTATTTTCGACTAATTAGATATAAGACGCAGCTAAAACGAGTTGCGACCTAATGAGGGTTACACTATGAACTTATACATTGAGTCACTAGAAGGCGGCAATTACCTCGCATCAACCGGTATGGGCGCCTCACGCACCTTGGTTCGCGACAACAAGTCACAACCTAAAACGTTTCACTGTTTGAACGAGATTAGGGAGCATTTTGACTCTCAAGCCTTTGAGAAAGTTTGGCTCCGTCAAAGTACACCGTATGAAGAAATGGTTGGTCAAACCGATCATCCCGGTGCGTTAGAGCTTGAAATTGAGTGGTAGCGACTTGCAGGTGTACTAGCAAGTAAGACCAATAGTTTTCAATGTTCCATGCACCACTTAGCACGTTTTTTGCGTACATCTAATGTGACGTAAATTAAAACGGTATTTTATTGAATTAGAAACAGTAAGAATGGTCTTCTTCTGTAGTTAATAAAATACCTACATGCTAAGGAGAATTGCATGAAAATAAGTAAGTTAGCTATAAAATCTGTGTTTGTGGCTGCCGTGTTAGCCTTGACGGCGTGCGCTTCGATGGGCGACGGAACTGTTGCTGAAAAGCGACAAGCTATTTTAGATATGCAAGATAACGCGCTCGCCCGCCTTTATTCTGAAAAGCCCGATACGCGCTCTCAGGTAAAAGACGCTGCCGGCTACGCCGTATTTACCAATGCTAACATCAACGTATTCTTTGTGGCGGCGGGCACAGGCTACGGTGTTGTAAACAATAATGTAACCGGCGCAAAAACATATATGAATATGGCCGAAGGTGGTGTAGGCCTTGGCTTAGGCGCAAAAGATTACCGAATTGTTATGGTTTTCCACACACATAAAGCGATGAATCACTTTATTGAAAATGGATGGACCGTAGGTGGTAACGCGGATGTAGCAGCGAAAGCCGGTAACAAAGGTGCATCTGCAGAAGGCGAAGGCTACTTGGGTAACGTCACAGTGTATACTATGACTGAAAGCGGCCTTACATTACAGGCCACTGTTAAAGGCACGAAATTTTGGGTAGATAAAGAACTAAACTAATTCTGCCCTAACTATTCCTAACCATATTAGCGATTAGCGCTCCAACACACCGAAGGCCTCTTGAATGCAAGAGGCCTTTTTATTTTTTCTGCACAACTGCCCGCTACCGCTCTAAATCTTTAGGCTGTTTGAATCACAGTAATAAGCAGTGTCGTGTTCCCCATAGCATTTCTTACCACCGCCGTGTATACGAAAGTCTAAATTTAGGGGGAACCCCTCATAACTGAATTGAACACTCGTGACTACGCTTTACTTGTAAAAGGCTCGCTTAGCAGCACGCTAAGCCATAAACGAGGGTTTCATCATGCAACCACAAAACAACAAAGTGATAAGAGCAGTAGTAAGAACACTATTAACAAGCGCATTGTTCGCTTCGGCGACGGTAGGCTTTTCAACTAACGCGGCAATAATAGGCAGCAGTTATGGGAATGCAGTCCATGTCGATCTTTCCATTACAAGTAATGTAGGAGGTATGGTCTCTGCAATCGCTAACTCAACTATCAACTTAGCTCATACCAGCGGTAGTGCTCCTGAAAATTATTCTCAGATTGACACTATCATTGGCGCAAGCGCAGATGCTTCGGGTACGTTGGGCAGCCCCATCGACGTTACAGAGTTTGATGGCGCGCTATCCACCGCCATTATTGAAGGCGAATCTCAATCGTCTTTAACGAGTGTTGTTCCGGCAAGCTTTTTTACGTCAGGCCGCGGAACCATAAACGACCTTAATCTTGACTTATTTTCAGACTTACTTGGAATAAGTGGCTTTTTAACGCTAAGTGCTGATGTACTTTCCACAGTCTCGCAAATTGACGGAAACGCCACGACCGGCTCAAACGTGAATCTATCTACAGCAGGTTCATCAGACATCGTGGATGTGGAAGTGAATCTTTGGGGAAATACCGTAACGGCTACTGCACTTGAAAATCAGTCTCTCTTTGCGGGTTTGAATATCGCTGACTTTGGCTTGGGAATATTTGTTAATGAAGTCGAAAAGTCGTGTTCCAACACTTCTTGCACAGAATCACGCAACGCGGTTAGAGTATCTTTCGATGATTTCTCACTAAATGCATTTTACGATGCGCTATTCCCTGCTGGCGGGCCGTTAACCGGGCCTGTGTTTAACTTGACCAACAACCCGATTGTCAACGGCGAGATCATTTTAGCTAGCTCGTTTGCTACAACCTCTTCTTCAACTGAGGTAAGTGCACCCTCTACGTTTGCAATTTTTATTTTCGCAGTAGGTTTATTGAGTGCAAGAAGATTTAATAAGCACAAAATGCTACAGAAATAACGTTTGAAAATCTCAAGGCAGAAGGAGCAAGTCTACGGTTTCTCTCTTTCTTGCCTTGAGAATCATATCGCTCACATTTTACTGAGCACGGTTTTCCTCAATCTGCATCCACTGTGCTCTTGTACAATTCTCGAGAAGCTCAAATGCTTCAACAACCACATCTTCTCCTTGTATAAATGGATGTGCCTGATTATCTTTCCTATCCGTTAACGCCTTAAGCTTATCTCTTGTTCCGTCTCTTCCAGGGTGATTTGACAAAAATACATCAATATTTTGTTCTTTCACCAACGCTTTCATTGCATTGGCCGAGTTTGTATAAGACTTTATTCTTGCGACATCCGGACCATAATTGAGCCCTGTCCCGCCCCATAATACAGCGCGATGCCGTTCATCTCCATCGATCACAGGGAGAACGATAGTAAGCGTACCCGGTGTATGTCCAGGCGTTACATAAAACGCTAACTCAGTGCCATTTACGTTGAGTACATCCCCATCTTCAATCAGTAAATCTTTTTCAGGTTTTGCTCCCCAGCGATAGCTTGCAAACGCGTCGTTTTCTAACACGTGCCACTCAATTTCACTCATCACAATACGTGGACTATAAACTGATTTAATCAGCCCAAAACCACCGTAATGATCGCCGTGTCCATGAGATATGATTAGATGGGAAACAGGCTTATCTCCCAAACCCAGTGCCGAAAGTCCATTAAGAATATACTGTTGAGCTTGTTGATCATTATTTAGCGCGTCTACTAAAACTATACTTTCGCCTGTATCTATTGCCCAACTCGCCACGTTTCCAGCGCCGACATAATAAAGGTTATCGAAGACCTGTTGAGGTGGAATTTGACGACGGACTTTAGCATTTCCTTTTACTTCGCTATCACCATTACTGCGCTTGGATCTCTCGCGCCGATTTTCGTTAATAACGAACATATCCCGCGGCTCTTGACTAATATCGCAAAGACTCGCCAATCCAGAAAAATGCCTAGCACTTTTCAATCCTTTATCCGCGTAATATTGCGCAGTGTATACATCGGCTGAGTAAGTATTATTGGACATCCAAACCGCCAGAAGCAATATTGCAAGCCGCCATACAGACTTTTTTATATTAACCATAACGCTTTCCATTCTAGGTGTATAAAACCACGTTGTTTTGCGGTGTTGATTTTTTCACTGTTTGGGACAACTGTATTCAGTTTGCATTAAACCACAAACAATATTTTGCATAAGGACTTTTAATTGGGCATATTTTAAACACAACTGACAAAGGGATTTCTTATGATAATCGTGGTGTTTAATCAAAAAGGTGGCGTAGGCAAATCGACCATTAGCACCAATTTAGCTGCGCAAAGCGCTAAGCTGGGTCATAAGACCTTATTGGTAGACTTAGACGCTCAGGGAAATAGTACTCACTACGTGGGATTTAACGCCAGAGAACAAAGCCTTACCGTGGCCGATATGTTCAAACAAGTAGTTGGCATTTTCAGAACAGCCAAGAAGCCTAACGCGTTCGTGCATGCAACGCCTTATGAAAACCTCTTCGTTATGCCTTCTTCTTCTGCGTTGGCGGAAGTCGAGCGAGAGCTCGAGTCACGATACAAAATTTTTAAACTTAAAGACGCGTTAAAGGAGTTAAAAGACGAATTCGACAACATTTTTATCGACACGCCTCCTAATTTTAATTTTTATTCTAAAGCGGCACTTATTGCTGCTGATGGCTTTTGCGTCCCCTTTGATTGCGACGACTTCTCGGCACAGGCGATTGAGCGTTTACTTGAAAATGCAATGGAACTAAAAGAAGACCACAACCCTGAACTGCGTTTGTTGGGTATTGTTGTTAATCAATTCAATAGCCAAGCAAAGCTTCCAAGAGAGTTAATTGAGACACTTAAGCAGCAAGATTTGCCAGTGTTAGAAAGTTATATAAGTGCCACGGTAAAAGTGAAAGAGTCTCACTCTAAGCGAATGCCGCTGCCTTTTTACTTACCTAAGCACAAAGTGACGAATCAAATTGCGGCTTTATTTGAAGAACTCAATGCGAGCAAAACCTAACGCTAACAAGTTTCGCTAAACATCAATATCAATATGCTTAAGCCCACCCTCGCTGTTACCTCGCTCTTTATCTTTCGAGTTTTCAGCTGATTTTTCGATAATCTCAGTCCGCTTCACGTCTTGAAACTGATCGCGCTCTTCTTCACTGAAATGCTCGGACTTTTTGGTCTTTTGCACTTTCTTCACGCGGTCGTCCGTCTCAATCGGCACTTTTGTGTTGCGAGGCAAAATGGGAAACAGTAGATCGTTGCTCATACGCCCTCCAGAAGTTTGCATTTGTCTCTATAACTTATCGGCAACGAGTTGCCTAAAATTACGGTTCAAAACTAATTCATAACGAATTGTTTTATTATATACACATTAAATTAGAGTTAATGTGCCAAAAGAGTTCACTTTAACCTTGCAAATCCTAATTCAAAACGCTAATGTTTCAGCCGTTCGAAATTAGGAATTAAAATTTTCAAAATGATTAACTGCGCGACGAAACATCACCATCACCACAAAGCATAACCTTTCAGGTTCGTGCTGGAAGGTCTATGTATCCTTCCAGTGGCGCAGATAAAACAAATTCTCGACCCTCGGAAGGAAACTTCCGGGGTTTTTTCGTTTTAGGCGCAATCAAAAGTTAAAACACAACGTGTAAGGAACGTTTCAATGAGTAACAGCAAAAGACTTCGAATTGCCGTACAGAAATCAGGTCGATTGAGCGATGACAGCATTGCCCTACTGAAAGCTATAGGCATTAAACTCAATATTCGTGATCGCCTGCTGATTGCGCATTCTACGAACCAGCCTATTGATTTGCTTCGCGTGCGTGACGACGATATTCCAGGTCTTGTTATGGATGGTGTAGTAGACCTAGGCTTTATTGGCGAAAATGAGCTAGAAGAGAAAATGCTAGAGCGTAAAGCTGCGGGCAAGCCATTCGAATATGAAGTATTGCGTCGTCTAGACTACGGCGGCTGCCGCCTGTCTATTGCGGTACCTAATGAGATGGATTATCAAGGAATCCAGTCGCTAGAAGGCAAAAAAGTAGCAACAACTTACCCCTACCTACTTGAGCGCTACTTCAAAGAACAGGGCATAAATGCAAAGGCTGTAATGCTACAAGGTTCTGTGGAAGTGGCCCCACGAGCAGGTGTAGCTGACGCTATCTGTGACCTTGTATCTACCGGTGCAACCCTTGAAGCTAACGGTCTTGTTGAAAAAGACGTTATTTTCCGCAGTAAAGCGGTACTTATAAAGCGCGCTGATGGCGAGCTTAGCGACGAGAAAGAAACACTGGTTAACCGACTAATGCCACGTGTTGATGGCGTATTACTAGCAAAAGAAAGCAAGTACATCATGCTACACGCACCAAAAGCGTATTTAGAGCAGGTGAAAAGCCTACTTCCAGGTGCTGAAAATCCTACGGTTCTACCACTTGCTGGAAATGAAGAACAAGTTGCTATCCACGTTGTTTCTACAGAGACCTTGTTCTGGGAAACCATGGAGAAACTTAAAGCCCTTGGTTGTAGCTCTATTCTTGTAATGCCAATCGAAAAAATGATGGGCTAAAAGGCAGGCAATTATGATTACTTGGTCATCTCTTTCGGTAAATGAGAAAAAACAGGCGCTAGCCCGCCCGGCTATGGCCAATAGCCAACAGTTAAAGCAGACCGTGGGCGACATTATCGCCCGCGTTGAAAAAGAAGGCGATGAGGCAGTACTTGATTACACACGTAAATTTGACTGCCCAGACTTAACTAGCCTTGTACTTTCACAAGAAAACATTGATGCTCTTGCTGCGAAGGTAACGCCAGAGGTAGCAAGTGCTATCGATACTGCGTTCAACAACATAAAAATGTTTCACGAAGCGCAAATGCCAAGTGACATCGCATTAACCACTACGCCAGGTGTAAAATGTGAGCTGCGCTTCACCGCCCTTGATGCAGTGGGTCTATACATTCCAGGTGGCAGTGCTCCACTTCCATCAACCGTATTGATGCTAGGCGTACCTGCATTGGTGGCAGGTTGTGAAAATAAACTGCTTTGCACACCGCCAAACAAAGAGCAGCTAATTGCGCCTGAAATTGCATATGCGGCCAGAAAATGCGGCATCGACAAGATCTTCTTGTGTGGTGGTGCCCAAGCAATCGCCGCTATGGCCTTGGGAACAGACAGCGTTCCTCAAGTAGATAAGATTTTTGGCCCGGGTAACAGCTTTGTGACTGAAGCTAAACAGCAAGTAAGCCAACGTGCTGATGGTGCAGCTATTGATATGCCGGCCGGCCCATCAGAAGTGTTGGTACTTGCTGATGAGTTCGCAAACCCTGAGTTTGTAGCGGCCGACCTGCTTTCCCAAGCCGAGCACGGTCCAGACTCGCAGGCTATTTTGGTGTCTAACAGCGCTACACTTATTGAAGAAGCAAAAGCCGCGGTTGAACGTCAATTAGCAACCCTATCTCGCGCTGAGATTGCACGCCCTGCTATGGAAAATGCGCGTTATATTTTGGCCGATTCCATTGAGCAAGCCATAGAAGCAAGTAACGCCTACGCTGCTGAGCACTTAATTGTACAAATAGAGAATGCCCGTGATTATTTGCCAAAAATTAAATACGCAGGCTCTATATTCCTAGGCCCGTGGTCACCAGAATCTGCAGGTGATTACGCGTCGGGCACTAACCACGTACTGCCAACCTATGGCTATGCTAAGAATTACTCTAGTCTTGGATTATTAGACTTTATGCGTCGCTACACTATTCAAGAGCTAAGCGCAGACGGCATGCGTAATTTAGGCCCTGCGATTATGGCACTGGCAGCTGCCGAGGGCTTAGATGCACACGAACAGGCCGTTGCACTTCGCATGCAGGCACTTAAGCAAGGAGACGCCTAATGTCGGCACTTATCGATAACCTAATTAACGAAAATTTAGTGCCGCTAAAGCCGTATGAATCGGCTCGTCGCTTGTTTTCAGGCGGTCAAGACTGGCTTAATGCCAACGAGTCACCTTATGCCAACGAATACAGCGTAGATAGCAGTAACTTTAACCGCTATCCGTCATGTCAGCCCGAAGCGGTAGTGAGTGGTTACGCTAACTACGCCGGGTTAGACAAATCGCAGCTTATAGTTACCCGCGGCGCAGATGAAGGCATTGAGTTGCTTATTCGCACCTTCTGCACGCCGGGTAAAGACAGCATTCTGATATGCCCGCCTACCTACGGTATGTACGCAATCAGTGCTGAAACCTGTGATGTGGGCATTAAGAAAGTGCCGCTTAACGACGACTTTAGCCTTAACGTGAATGCTGTATGCGCTGAAGATGACGTTAACGTGATTTTCATCTGTGCGCCCAACAATCCAACCGGTACGCCAGTTGCTCGTGAAGATATTAAAACCGTGCTCAATCACTTTGCCGATAAAGCACTGGTTGTTGTAGATGAAGCGTATATTGAGTTCGATGCCGACAATACGTGGGCAAATGAGATTAACAACTATCGAAACTTGGTGGTACTTCGTACGCTGTCTAAAGCGTTTGCTCTTGCCGGTCTTCGCTGTGGTTTTACACTTGCTCAGGCACCCGTCATCCAGGCACTACTTAAAGTGATAGCGCCCTATCCCATTCCAGAGCCAGTAGCGCAGATTGCTGCACAAGCTTTGTCGGCTGAATCGCTAACGTTACTTGAGCTTCAGGTGGCTACCATTAACCGGGAAAAAGAGGCCCTAGCCGAAGCGCTGGAATCTATCGAAGGCTTTGAATTAGTGGGTGATAGACGAGCAAACTTTATCTTATTCCGCTACGCAAAAGCGCAAGCCCTAATGCAGTACTTGGTAAGCCAAGGCATGCTTATTCGCGATCAATCAAAACAGCTTAACTTACAAAACTGTTTACGCGTAAGCATAGGCACTGAAGAGCAAAACCAGCGTTTAATGCAGCTAATTAACGAATTTAAAAATAATGAGGACGCGGCATGAGTCAGCAAGCCATTTTATTTATTGACCGCGACGGTACACTCGTAGAAGAGCCGCCAGTAGATAAGCAATTAGATAGTTTAGAGAAGCTTGTTTTCGAGCCAAACGTTATTCCTGTGCTACTTAAACTTAAGGCAGCTGGGTTTAAACTCGTGATGGTAAGTAACCAAGACGGCTTGGGTACAGACAGTTTCCCGCAAGAAGACTTCGACAAGCCACACAATGCCATGATGGCCATTTTCGAAAGCCAGGGTGTAGTGTTTGACGACGTGCTTATTTGCCCGCACTTCGATGCTGATAACTGCACATGCCGCAAACCAAAGCTTGGCTTAGTACAAGAATACCTACAGCAAGGCAAAGTGGACTTCACTCGTTCGTTTGTTATTGGTGACAGAATTACCGATGTACAGCTTGCTGAAAACATGGGTATTCGCAGCTTTCAGTACAACCGTGAAAGCTTAAACTGGAACGATATTCAGAAAAGCTTGTTAGCGTCTTCACGTATTGCTGAGGTGGTACGTACCACCTCTGAAACCGACATTCGCGTGCGTGTAGATCTTGATTCGCAGGCTAAGTCAACAATTCAAACCGGCATGGGCTTTTTTGACCACATGCTTGACCAAATTGCGACCCACGGTGGCTTCGAGCTAAATCTTACTACCAATGGCGATTTACACATTGACGACCACCACAGTGTAGAAGACACCGCCCTTGCATTAGGTGAGGCGCTCAAAAAAGCTTTGGGCGATAAACGGGGCATTGGTCGCTTTGGGTTTGCGTTGCCAATGGATGAGTGTCGTGCGGAATGTATCATGGATATTTCTAACCGCCCTCACCTTAAATTTGATGCTGAATTTAGCCGCGACCAAGTAGGTGAAATGGCCACAGAAATGGTGCCGCACTTCTTCTATTCACTTGCACAAAGCATGGGGCTATCGCTACACCTTTCCACCAGCGAAGGTAATGCTCACCACCAAGTAGAAAGCCTGTTTAAAGTATTTGGCCGTGCGCTACGTCAAGCCATTACGCGCCAAGGCGATGCACTACCAAGTAGTAAAGGAGCCCTGTAATGTCAGTGGTAAACCCCAGCCAGCGACAAAAAATAGTCATAGTAAATACCGGCTGCGCGAACATTTCATCAGTACGCTTTGCCCTTGAGCGCTTAGGCGTTGAAGTGGACGTATCTGACGATGTAAACGTGATAAAAAACGCTGATAAAGTGTTTTTACCCGGCGTAGGAACAGCGGCAGCAGCGATGGCAAGCATTAAGCAAAAAGCGCTAGTGGAAACCCTGCAGTCGCTTACCCAACCTGTGCTAGGCGTATGTTTAGGCATGCAACTTATGGTTGAAACCAGCGCTGAAGGTGGTTTTCAAGGTACAGGCAACATCGACTGTTTAAACCTAATGCCAGGTCATGTGGCTCGCATGGAATCAAAAGGCGTGCGCTTACCTCATATGGGTTGGAACACAGTCTCTCATAAAGAAGAAAGTTTATTTAAGGGCATCCCACAAGATACCTACTTTTACTTTGTGCACAGTTTTGCCGTTCCTGAATACGAGCACACGCTTGCAAGCTGCACTTATGGTAATACGTTTTCAGCAGCTATAAATAAAGACAACTTTTACGGGGTGCAATTTCACCCAGAGCGTTCTGGCGAGGCCGGAGTACAATTACTGACTAACTTTGTGAACCTATAATGATTATTCCAGCGATTGATCTTATTGACGGACGCGTAGTACGCCTTTATCAAGGCGACTACGAGCAGAAAACCCAATACGAACTGGACCCAGTAGACGTGGTTCACGACTATGCCGACCAAGGTGCAACCTGGCTGCACATTGTTGACCTAACAGGCGCTAAAGACACCAGTAAACGTCAGCTTTCACTAATTAAGTCTATGGTGGACACCAAGCGCATGCAGTTTCAAGCAGGCGGCGGTATCCGTAGTGAAGAAGAAGTGGCACAATTACTAGAAACGGGCGTAAGCCGCGTAGTTATTGGTTCTTTGGCGGTAAAACAACCCGAGCTTGTGAAGTCTTGGGTAGAAAAATACGGCCCAGAGCACATTGTATTGGCCCTTGATATCAATATTAGCGACAGCGGTGAAAAGCTTATTGCTACCCACGGCTGGCAAGAGAATTCTGGCGTAGCCCTTGAAGGCTTGCTTGAAGACTTCGCTACAGTAGGCGCAAAGCATGTGCTGTGTACCGACATTAGCCGCGACGGCACGCTACAAGGTGCGAACACTGAGCTGTATCAAGAAATGGCAGCCCGTTTCCCACACGTTAGCTGGCAAGCGTCTGGCGGTATTGGCAGCATCGCTGATATCGAAGCGCTAAAACCCACAAACGTTGGTGGCGTAATTTTAGGCCGCGCACTACTTGAAGGTAAATTCACGGTGAAGGAGGCTATTGCATGCTGGCAAAGCGCATAATTCCCTGTTTGGATGTACGCGACGGCAAAGTCGTTAAAGGCGTTCAGTTTAGAAATCATGAAATTATTGGTGATATTGTGCCTCTTGCCGAGCAATACGCGAAAGCGGGAGCCGACGAGTTGGTATTTTACGATATCACCGCAAGTTCTGATGCCCGCGTGGTAGACAAAAGCTGGGTAAGCCGTATAGCACAGGTTATTGATATCCCGTTTTGCGTAGCGGGCGGCATTAAGAGCATTGAAGACGCCGGGCGCATTTTGGAAATGGGTGCAGATAAGATTTCGATTAACTCCCCTGCCCTTAATAACCCAGATCTAATTAACCAGCTACACGACGTATACGGTCAACAGTGCGTCGTGATTGGTATCGACAGCTTTTATAACGAAGCAACCGACCAATACGAAGTGTACAAATTCACTGGTGATGAAGCGCGAACGCAAAAAAGCCAGTGGCAAACCATCGATTGGATTAAAGAAGTTCAGTCGCGCGGTGCGGGTGAAATTGTACTGAACTGCATGAACCAAGACGGCGTGCGCAAAGGCTACGATGTGAAGCAGCTGAAAGCTGTGCGCGATGTCTGTGAAGTGCCGCTAATTGCGTCGGGTGGCGCAGGTGAAATTGCCCACTTTACGGATGTGTTTCAACAGGCTGACGTAGATGGCGCGCTTGCAGCATCAGTATTTCACAAGGGCATCATCAATATTGATGAGTTAAAAGCAGAGTTAACCAGCAATGGCGTTGCCATGCGTAAGCGTCACGGATTAACGGCGCAAGCAGAAGGAGTAAACCCGTGATCATTACTAACGAAAACAGCAATAAATTAGCTTGGGACAAAATGGACAACCTACTACCCGCCATTGTGCAAGACGCACTGTCTGGCAAGGTATTAATGCAGGGCTACATGGACCAAGACGCATTGGCGAAAACCCTTGAAACGGGCAAAGTGACATTCTTCAGCCGTTCAAAACAGCGTCTTTGGACCAAGGGTGAAACATCTGGTAACACGCTAGATTTAGTGAGCGTTGCTTGTGACTGCGATCAAGATTCACTGTTGGTACTTGCCAACCCTAACGGCCCGACATGCCACACTGGTGTTGAAAGCTGTTGGTTCGACGGCAACACACCAGCCTTTACGTTTCTTGCAGATTTAGAGCGTGTATTGGCTGCCCGTAAAGACGCCGATCCTAAAAGTAGCTATACCGCTAGCCTCTACAACAAAGGCATTAAGCGCATAGCGCAGAAGGTGGGCGAAGAAGGTGTAGAAACCGCATTGGCGGCTACTGTGCACGACAAAGAAGAGCTTAAAAACGAAGCCGCTGACTTGTTGTACCACTTAACGGTACTGCTTCAAGCTAGCGATATGTCGCTAAACGATGCACTTGATGTGTTGCGTGAGCGCCACAAGTAATCCGTTGTAAAACTCGTTTATTATTCAAAATGCCCTTCTCGTTTTCTACGCGAAGGGCATTTTTGTATCACGCTTCTCTATTTCTCGATTTCCCTTACCACTTGGCCATAAGCCAGCAGCGCGAACAGTCCCGTTCCGCCCACAATATTTCCTAGTAATGTTGCACCAATTAGTGAGAGTGTTTCAAGAACGCTTATTTTATTTTGCAGTGCTAACAAGAAAAGTTCTGTTGAACCGGCTATCACGTGCGTAAAATTTCCTATAGCAATTAAATAAGTAAAAATAACTATCATCAATATTTGAGAATGCTTAACCGAAGGCTTCATCCATACAATAGCGGCAATGATAAACCCGGACGTAATGCCGTATGAGAAAGCGTCTGATGGTGATAGCTTGGCATAATGTTCAGAAATAGCGGTCATTCCTTCAACCAGCTCTGGTGGAACAGATTGCAGCGAAAAGCTGAAAAACGCAGCCAAAAAGGTGCCGAACATATTGGCGGAGAAAACGATGAGCCACAGGCGCGCAATGCAAAAGCCCATATTGAACGAAGGTTTACTCAACAAGGGTAGAATGACCGAAAGCGTATTTTCGGTGAACAATTGAAGTCGACCAACAATCACCAGCACGAAACCAACCGTATAGCCCAGGTTTTCAATGACAAACTGATTGGGAGAATTTGCAAAGAGGTGATGCAGAATTCCTTCAGCCAGAATTGAAATCGAGATTCCAATGCCTGCCGCCACACCAGACCACCACAATGACATCATAGGACGCTGGAGTTCTTCTAAACCTTCCCTGTGGACAATGGCATACAAAGAAACAGAATTTAAGCTCTGATTATCTCGTACATCTTTTTCTTCAGTATGACTAAGGGCAACGTCTTGCTCCCTATGCCCAGACTCCTTCACTTTTTCTGTCACTCATGCCTCCTGCAACTCTTTGCTTAACTAGGACGTTTGCCTCAATTACATAGTATTTGGTCCACGACACAGTTATTTAACAGGCACTAACAGACCACCCTATTCGGTTACGTTGATTAAGCACGTTTTTGGTCACAATAATTTTGCCTATTTCAGATATAGCACTCATTTTAATGAAATAGCCCGCATGAACACTGTTCACACGGGCTTTGGTTTTATTGACGGTCGTTATAATGCTCGCAAAACGTAAAACATGAACTAAGGGTTCAACAAGGTTGGTTGCCCTAACCCAAGCGCTTGTAAACGCTCAAACTGGGTATCTTTGTCCCCTACTATCAAATAAATCATTCTATCAGGATGTACATATTTACCGTAAAGGCGCTTTATCTCACCCACGGTTAACGCTTTTACCTCAGCTTCTTGCTGTAAAACGTAATCATTGGGCAAGCCAAAGTCGCTAATTTCGCTAACCATATTCAATTTAGCGCCTAACGTTTCAAACGCCCTAGCGCCAGATTTAAGTGTAAACCCTTTCGTAACGCCTAAATCTTCATCTGAATAGTTTGTGCCAAACGCTGCTAATATATCCATGATAGCTTGCGTTGCTTCTAAGGTAACATTCGACCTTACAGCGCTTCGTATGGTGAATTCACCCGTGTATTGATCGCTAGAAAACGACGAACGAATGCCATAGGTGTAGCCTTTGCTTTCACGTAGTTCCTGCATAAGCTGTGAGGCGAAACCGCCCCCGCCTAAACGATAATTCATCACACTGACTTTATAAGCATCATCATGAGTAACATTCGGGGCGGAATGGCCGAAATAAAGCACTGACTGTTTAGCCCCAGGCACGTCATAGAAAAAGAGTTGGGCGCTTTCTGGCAGCTTGGGCTCTGGTACCTTCGCAAAGGTAACATCTTTTGGTAACCATCGCGCATTAAGTGGCGCTAGGCTTTTTACAACGTCCTGTTGTTTGATGTCTCCCACAACATGGAACTTTGCCAATGACGGTGTGAAGTATTTCTCGTAATACTTCTTAACATCTTCGAGCGTTGTGTCATCTACAGTTTGCTTATCTCCAAGAACCGTTTGAGCAAACGGATGCGCCTCTCCGTAAAGCAGTGTTTTAAACTCAACCGATGCAATGGCATTAGGGTTCGCTTTTATTTGTTCAATCTGGTTGATTGTATCGTCTTTAGCTAATTCAAACTCTTGTTCATCAAAGCGAGGAGAAAGTATCACTTCAGTGACGAGCTGCATTAAGTCACTGTAGTGCTTAGACAATACCGTTCCGCTAATAGTAATGTCAGTTTCAGAAGCACTGGCCTCCAGAGAAGCGCCTAAAAGCTCAATTTCCTGTTCCAACTGCTCGGGTGTTTTTTCCGCCGTACCTTTAAGCAAGGCTGCGGCAAGTAAATTGGCGGTTCCTGTTTTACCTTCTGAGTCTAGAAGCATGCCACCATCTAGCTTTAACTCAAACGCGACCAATGGCACTTCGTCATTAGCAATACCCGTTATTTTGATGCCAGACGACAGTGTATTTTGCCAAACCTTAGGTGGTGTAATTTCTATTGATTCACCATAAGCAGGCTCTTTCGTGCGATCAAACGATGACGGAGTACGTTCGTATTCAGCCGCAACTGACGCATCAAAGCTCTCTTCCGCCCCCGCGACAATTTGCTCCTCCACTACATTAGCTTCAGTAGAGCCGCTTAACACCAACTCTTGCTGTCCCTTAGGTACAAAGCTAGTGGCGACAAACGGCTTACCCTTGATATAGGTGCTATAAACACGCATTACATCTTGTTGTGAAACGCCCAGAATTTTCTGAACATCTTGGCTGATAAATTCAGCCCCGCCCGCAAAGATTTCGTATTGCGCCAATTGAAAACCTTTACCTAAGACGCTTGAAAGTCCTTGATAAAATTCTGTTTCTTGACCTGCTTTTATGCGCGCCAAATCCTTGGAAGAAATCCCGTCTTTCTCAAAGCGGGCGAACGCTTCGTTAACTCCATCTGCAACAGTGTTTAAGTTCACGCCATTAAATGCCATAACCTGCAGCTGTAGCTGTCCAGCGATCTCAGCATCATAGCCATAAAGATAAACATCACTGGTGAGCTTCTTCTCGTCAACAAGCACCTTGTTCAGCGGAGCATTTTTGCCTTGGCTTAAGTACTGAGAAAGTACTTGAAGTGGATAATAGTCATCGTGATATTCAGGTACGGTTGGCCACACCATAGTTAAAAGTGGCGCTTGTGCAAAATTATCTATATGGAATCGTTTTTTAGTCTCATTGAGCTTCGCAGGTTGAGGCGGTAATTTATTGATTTGCTCTCCCGCAGGAATTTCATCGAAATACTTTTTAACCCACGCTTTAGTTTGATTTACGTCAATATCACCCGCGATGGTAAGCACCACATTATTAGGTACATACCATTTTTTGAAAAACTCTTTCACGTCAGCAAGCGTTGCGTTTTGCAGATCATCTAACGACCCAATCACTTGCCAACTATAAGGATGCCCTTCAGGGTAAAGGTTTTTATCAATCACATATTGATTGTGACCATAAGGACGATTATCCACACTCTGGCGCTTTTCGTTTTTCACCACCTGCTTTTCTTTGGCGAGCACAGGGTCTGTTACGGTATTAATGAAAAATCCCAACTTATCGGCTTCAGCCCAGATCATTTTTTCTAAAGCATCAATGGGTACAGTTTGGAAGTAGTTGGTACTGTCACGACTCGTCGAGCCATTTGCACCTGAGCCGCCAATTTTCGCGCTGAGTTTATCAAGACCGCCTTTTCCCAAATTCTCTGATTCGAGAAAAAGTAAGTGTTCAAACAAGTGCGCAAAGCCTGTTCGCCCTTCTTTTTCTCTGGCTGAACCCACATGCGCAGTGAGGGCGACAGCAGCAACGGGATCAGACCTGTCAACGTGCAGTACAACGGTAAGCCCGTTATCAAGAGTAAAACGCTCGTAGTCCACGTTGAACGATGGCGTATTTAGGGAAGCAGTACTATTATCTGCATTAGCAGTTGTTTCGCTGGTTATATCGGAAGCAGTTCGTACATTTTGTGGATCATTGGTGTTATGTGTACACCCTGTCGAAACTGCACTTAGTGTTATTACAGCAATTGCAGTGTACATTCTTGTTCGTTTGAATGTTTCAAGCATTATGTATGTTCTTTGCCAATCAAAAACGTAACAAGTACCACAAGTGCACCACCAGTGCCATGACATTCCTTTTTCGGTCATTTTTAGCATGCCTAAAGAGGCAGCGTTCACTTTTTACAGAGATAAAAATAAACACCTGATTTTTATGTGTTTTATTGCTTTTTATCAACGTTCAATACCCTGTAGCTAGAGCAAACTTAATTAGCTACCGACATAGTTCGTTACATTTTCCACACCTCAATTTTGAACAAATTAGGTAATTTACAATCTACATCTATTACACAAGTCATGTCGTGATAAAACTTTGATCTAACGAGCAATCTACGAAAAGTGAGAACCGAAGCCGTGTTAAATCTAAAACAGAGCGTTAAGAACAACCTGCCTTTCATTTTATTTATGGTTTTGCTTTTCTCGTTTCGAAGCAGTGTTGCTGATTGGTATTATGTCCCTACAGGCTCTATGGAGCCCACCATTCAAGTAGGCGACCGCGTAGTGGTTGATAAATCAGCCTACACGCTAGAATTGCCGTTCACAGACGTTGTTGTCGCGAAAACTGGTAACATCAATCGCGGTGACATTGTAATTATTGACAGTAATGCAGCTGATACCAGACTCATTAAACGTGTGGTTGCCATTGAAGGTGACAAGGTCAAATTAGAAAACAACGTTCTTTTTATCAATGGTGAAAAAGCAACGGTAAGCGCCAAAGATCACAATCTTTATTCCGAGCAGATTTTAGGCCAAACACGAACCATAGCGCTTAACCCATTACCTAGCCCTGCGAAAAACTTTAACTTGATCACTGTGCCTAGAGATCACGTGCTGGCAATGGGGGATAATAGGAACAATAGCGTTGATTCTCGTTATTATGGCTTCATTCCAATTGAAGAAATCCAGGGCAAAGCCAACTCTGTTGCATTTTCGTTAGACACAGAGAATATGTATCTACCTCGAAAAGAAAGGTTTTTCACTTCTCTTTATTAGATGTCGAGGATAAATTCTCTTTACATTAGCGCAAATAGACCTTTACCTACGCTCAATTTTCAAACACTCGGTTGCTGGTCAGATCAGCTGCGTTTGCCATCAAAAGTTATCTATACGAAAAAGTAGGCACTATTTTTAATACCTAAAATACGACCATTTGTGCGTTTATGTTTCTTGTCAGAACGCACGGGTTTTATTCCACTTTTTTATTTAGTCTTGTCGTAGAAGCATTGTCCCAAGGCTTTTACGCTTCGCAATAATGCCCTATTCCCTCATTTCAAATTCACATTAGTAATACTCGGTTTACACACTTTGTAACCAAGTGTCACATCTTTCGCATTTTACGCTATTGCAACATAAGCATCAGGAGTGCTATTCATAAATCTGCAACAACGTAATGTTGCAGACACACACAACAAGTAAAATGGACATAAGGAAATAACAATGAAACAAGGTCGTAAAGTAAGTGCAATTGCAGTGGGATTAGCACTTACAGGATTAACTTCTCTATCTCCTGCGTATGCACAGCAAGCTGACGAAGAAGCAGCCAACCTTGAACGAATTGCAGTCACCGGTTCTCGTATCAAACGTACAGATATGGAAGGCCCTTCACCTATTCAATCAATAGATGCAACAATGATTGAAGGCATGGGCTATGAAAACCTTCAACAACTACTCGAGCGTATGCCGGCCACAGGTGCGGGTACCTTCTCGACACGTAATAACAGCCAAGATTCAACAGCCAATGGCGCGGCAGCGGTATCCCTCAGAGGTATGGGGCCAGATGCAACGCTTGTTCTAATAAACGGACGTCGCGTGGCAATTAGTGCCTTTGCTGAAAGTATCACTAACTCATTTGTTGATATTAACTCTATTCCTGTATCCGCTATCGAACGTATCGATATCTTAAAAGACGGCGCCTCTGCGATTTACGGCTCAGACGCAGTTGCAGGTGTAGTAAACGTAGTACTAAAGAAAGACTACGAAGGTTTAGAGATTAATGCAGGTTATGGTAGTACAACAGGCCCAAGCTATGATGAGACCACCGCCAGTATTCTATGGGGCTCTCAAAGCGAAAAAAGCAGTGCTACAGTTATCATCGACTATTTCAACAACAGCACGCTTGGCGCTGACGAAATGGGTCGTTACGGTACAGCCAACCAATCTCCTTATGGCGGTATGGACTTCCGTTCGTCGCGAGGTTACCCAGGCTACTTCTATGTGGATGGTGTTAAAACTATCGACCCTGACTGTCCTGAAGATAGCGCAACGGCATCTGGTAGCTGCTTGTTCGATTATGGCCCATTCGGTTTAACCATACCGGCATCTGAACGCGTTGGCTTTATTGGTCAGTTCGACTATAAAGTTGGCGATGAAACCACAGCATTTATGGAAGTTGCAATGCAGCACAATACGTCTGAAGCAGGCGGTGCAGCAACACCTCTTGATGAAGATGCCGGTTTAACCGTTCCGGGTACTCATCCTGATAACCCGTTTGGACAAGACATTGAAATTGGTCGCTACCGCCCTGTTGATGCAGGTGCCCGTCGCTGGGATATCGAATCTGACACCCTTCGTTTAGTCGCTGGCCTTCGTGGTACATTCAATGATTATGACTGGGAAGCGTCTGTACAAAAAGGCCGCAGCCGTTCAGAGCAAAGCGGTGATCAATCACAAGGGTGGGTTCGCGTTGACTGGCTTCAGGAACAAATTAACCTTGGTAACTACAACCCGTTTGGTGGCGTTACTAACCCACAAAGTGTAATTGATGACATTACTACTAGCCTTGTGCGCCGTGGTGAGTCTCGAATGACCAGCGTTGACGCCCACATTACCGGTGAAGCATTCAGCTTCGGCGACGATGTTGTCATGATGGCAGCAGGTGTTGAATATCGCGAAGAGCAAGTATCTGACGTTCCTGATGTTCAGTTCCAGCGCGGATTAATCTTCGGTACTGAATCGGTTTCAGCCTCAGCTGAACGCGACCAGTATGCAGCATACTTAGAGCTTTCTATACCTTTAGCTGAACAGCTTGAGCTTCAACTAGCTGGTCGTTACGACCATTACAGCGACTTTGGTAGCACAACTAATCCTAAAATCGCATTACGTTGGGCGCCAAGTGATGAAGTAACCGTGCGCGGTTCATGGGCTCAGGGCTTTAGAGCGCCGTCTCTTGCACAAGTTGGCCTTGGTCCGTCACAGAAAAGTGTCTTCTTCGTAGACAAATATCGCTGTGATGCAACAGGTCAAGATTGTGAATCGTTGGATTACAATATCGAGTTTGCGGGTAACCCTAACTTAGATGCAGAAGAGTCAGAATCTTGGAACGTAGGTGTTATCTACGCACCTATTCAAGAATTAGGCCTGAGCATTGATGTGTGGAGTATTACGCAGGATAATAAGATTGATGAGCAGCAATTCGGCTTGGTTTACGACGCAGAATGTAATAACCAAGACAGCACGATTTGTGTACGCTTAGATCCACAGTCAGGCGAATCGCTAGGTGTAATTCAGAAGATTTTCAACACTTACCAAAACGTATCATCTCAAGAAGCGTCTGGTGTTGACTTCAGCGCTAACTATCGCATGGAACTGCAAGAGTTCGGTAACGTACGCTTCAATCTTGATTGGTCTTACATGAACGAATTCGAAAAAGACGGCCTTGAGTACACTGGCGAATACGGCTATCCAGAAAATCGTTGGTTGTTCGGTACAACGTGGTCTAAAGGCGCGTTCGATGCCAACTTGAACATTAGCTTTATTGGCGAATTTGAAGACACGCCTGACATTGATTTCGACGGTGTATTGGATTTTGAAGAAAATACCTCTAGAACGGTTGATTCTCAAATGTTGGTAGACTTGCAGTTTGGTTACAACTACAGCGACAACCTTCGCCTTGTAATTGGTTCAAACAACTTGCTTGACGAAGAGCCTCCATTTGCTATTGGAGATGGTGATGGTGACTTATACGGTTATGTAGGCGGCGTTCACAACCCGCGTGGCCGCTTCGTATACTCTAAACTAACTTACCGCTTCTAAAAGCCTGTAAGACGAAAAAGCGCTCAACGGCATTGCTTCACAATAGCATGCCTTGAGCGCTTTTTAAGTTTCGATTCAACGTTTTCTAAAAGAACAAATATTCAATAAGAACCGTAGTGAGCCATGCGAGAGTCACAGGCAATACAATCATCACATAGACCATAACCTCAGACCCAACCTTTTCGGCGCGCCATGCCTCCATCATCTTCACTTTAAACCTACGCTTCAGCAAGTAGGTGTAAAAAACTAGAAATACCAAAATTATAAGAATCTTTAGCATTTAGACTCCAACCGAATTGGTTAAACGGCCAAACAGGACAAACTCTTTGGTGGCAAAAGTTCCGTCAAGTCGATTCGTTGCGTTTATTCCTCTGTAGTATCGACATATTGGGAATCAACTGCGTTGCCAATTGCGCCACCAGCCACTCCTAAGCCTATTGAACCTGCTAACCGCCCCACACTACCTACTGGATTAAAAAAGCCTGTGCTCGCTCCGACCAATCCTGCTGACCATAAAGACTTAGAGCTTGCACCTCCACCAGCCGCAATGGCGGCGCCGTAAACACCTCCTACCGCACCTGCGAATGCTCCCATTATGTTGACTACCCAAGCACCACTAACTTGTTCGAGTTCATCTCTAGATAATTCACTTGCGTGTAACTCTACATTTCTTTGCATAACATTTTCCTTTGCGTATGTATCTTTAAATAAGCCAGCAAAGTAAATACAACGAGAGAATACCCAGCTGACACAAATACTATACCTTCGCAGCACACACAGCGAACCTGTCCTCAATATCTGAATTAGCTCAACCTGATTGGAAATGAGGTAAAAAAAATGCCAGCTAAGCTGGCATTTTTCTGTATGTATTCACTTCTTTTGCAACGCTTACAATCCGAAATGAATGAGCACCAAATTACCTATTGCTGCACACAGCATAGCAAGGAAAGTCAGGATCATACCCGCGAAGCGCTGCCAGCTAACACCTGAGTGACGACCTAAGCCATAGGCATGTAATACACGGCCAAATAACAGTGCGCTCCCCAATGCGTGAACAGCCCACACTTGGCCAGTATTGGCTTCAAAACACGCTATCATAATAAGGGTGATGGGTACGTACTCGCTAAAGTTGCCATGTGCTCTAGTCAAACGACTCAGGTCTTCGTGACCGCCATCGCCAATTCCCACTTGGTGGCGACGTCTGGCGCCAATGACTAAAAACGACAAATACAGGTAGCAAATACCCAGTAAGCTGGCGTAAAACGCCGTGATTGGCAAAACCATGGTCTACTCCACATGTTCTAGTTATATCGCGCTGTATTAATCAGCGCTTAATTCAACATTCATGGTTGTCATTAAACGTTATCCGCTACTAAGTTACAAGCAACAAAAAAGGCCGCCTAAGCGACCTTTTGTTGACGTTGTTGGCAATTAACCTAAACGTTCAGCAAGTTCAGCACTCACTTCTTCAACTGGGCGCGTACCGTCAAGCTTGTGGTACTCACAGTTTCCAGCATCCGCTTCAGCGCTGTAGTAGTTCACAAGCGGCTTTGTTTGCTCATGGTAAATCGCAAGACGCTTGCGCACTGTTTCTTCTTTGTCGTCATCACGAACGATTAGGTCATCGCCTGTTTCATTGTCTTTACCTTCCACCTTTGGTGGGTTGTAAACAACGTGGTAAACGCGACCTGATGCAGGGTGTACACGACGGCCACCCATACGTTCTACGATTACATCATCAGGAACGTCAAATTCGATGCAATGATCAACAGTGACACCTGCTTCTTTCATTGCATCAGCCTGAGGAATAGTGCGAGGGAAACCGTCTAACAAGAAACCGTCTTTACAGTCATCTTGTGCAATACGCTCTTTTACTAGGCCAATGATAATCTCATCAGATACTAGTTTGCCTTCATCCATTACACGCTTTGCTTCAAGTCCTAGCTCTGTACCTGCTTTAATTGCAGCACGAAGCATGTCGCCCGTTGAAATTTGTGGAATGCCATATTTGCCCATTAAAAACTGAGCTTGTGTGCCCTTACCCGCGCCAGGAGCGCCGAGAAGAATGATTCGCATGAGTGCGTTCTCCGCTTATGATTTTTAAACTTTTTACTTCGGGCACTTTACACATTCAACACTGGGGTGACAAGTGTAAGCAGTACCGTAAAGTTAATCTTAAGACTAATGGCGAATATATGTTCAGCTTATAGGCACTTTTGTAAATTTGCGCCTACACCCATTCAGCAACTCATCCTATTTAAGATGAATAAGCTAACTCTTAATATGATTAACTTGAAATTTTAGACCGCCAAAATATAGCACAATAAAATGGCTAAACTTACTTTTGTTAGTCGTAGAAATAAAAAAACGGGCATTACGCCCGTTTTTAAATGTAAACCTAATGGTTTATTGCTTTATTTAGCTAACTTCATTAGAAGCGTGTTCAAGTTCTGTACAAAACTAGATGGGTCTTTCAAGCTACCCTGTTCTGACAATGCAGCTTGATCAAACAATACGCCTACCCACTGATTAAACAGCTCTTCATCTTGGGTATCTGCCAGCAGCTTCACCAAGCTATGCTCAGGGTTAAGTTCAAAGTGATACTTCACGTCTGGCACGGTCTGCCCTGCTGCCTGCATAAGCTTCATCATTTGCGTAGTCATGCCATTGTCATCTGCTACGATGACCGCAGGTGAATCTGTTAAGCGATGGGTAAATTTAACGTCTACAACCTTATCGCCAAGTGCAGTTTTAGCTCGCTCAAGAACACCTTCAACTTGCTTTTCTGCTTCTTCTTGCGCCTTCTTAGACTCTTCGTCTTCTAAGTCGCCTAAATCTAAGTTTCCTTTCGCAATTGAGACAAACTGCTTCTCGTTAAACTCAGTAAGGTGAGACATTAACCATTCGTCAATGCGCTCGCCCATCAATAGCACTTCAATTCCTTTTTTGCGGAAAATCTCAAGGTGAGGACTAGACTTGGCAGCTTGCAAGCTATCTGCTGTCACATAATAAATCTTATCCTGACCTTCTTTCATTCGCTCAATATAGTCAGCTAATGATACGGTTTGTGCATCAGACTCACCGTGTGTAGAAGAGAAGCGTAGCAAGCCAGCAATTTTCTCGCGGTTACTGAAATCTTCAGCCGGCCCTTCTTTTAACACGTTGCCGAATTCATTCCAGAACGACTGATATTTTTCATTGTCGTTCTTCGCCATTTTTTCAAGCATCTGTAATACGCGCTTAGTACAACCTTGGCGTAGCGCTTGCGTTATCTTATTGTCCTGTAGAATTTCACGAGACACGTTAAGCGGAAGATCATTGCTGTCTAGCAAACCTTTAACAAAACGTAGATAAGTAGGCATGAACTGTTCGGCGTCGTCCATAATGAAAACGCGTTGAACGTAAAGCTTAAGACCATGACTTTGGTCGCGATTCCACATATCAAACGGCGCTTTAGAAGGGATATACAATAAACTTGTATATTCTGTTTTACCCTCTACTTTGTTATGCGCCCATGCAAGCGGATCAGCAAAGTCATGAGAGATATGCTTGTAGAATTCGTTATACTCGTCATCAGAAATCTCAGACTTTTCGCGAGTCCAAAGCGCGGTGGCTTTGTTTACAACTTCCCATTCACCAGGCTGGCCTTCAATTTTTTCGCCATCAGGGCCTTCACTTTCAGGCACTTCATCTTTCCACATCTGCACAGGAATACTGATGTGATCAGAATACTTACTTACGATAGAGCGTAAACGCCATGCATCAGCAAATTCTTTTTCGTCTTCGCGTAGGTGAAGCGTAATCTCGGTGCCGCGTGTAGGCTTGTTGATTTCGGCAATAGTGAATTCACCTTCACCGTCTGAAATCCACTCAACACCTTGCGATGCATCTGCACCAGCAGCACGAGTTCGCACCGTTACTTTGTCAGCTACGATGAACGCAGAGTAAAAGCCAACACCAAACTGGCCAATGAGTTGTGAGTCTTTAGCGCTATCGCCAGAAAGTTTGCTAAAGAAGTCTTTAGTGCCTGACTTAGCAATTGTACCCAAGTTCGCAATGACTTCATCGCGAGTCATACCAATACCGTTATCGGTAATGGTGACGGTATTTGCTTCTTTATCGACGCTAAGCTTTACGTTTAACTCGCCATCGTTTTCGTAAAGACTGTCATTTTCTAGCGCACGAAAGCGTAACTTATCCGCAGCATCTGCCGCGTTTGACACTAACTCACGTAGAAAAATTTCTTTGTTTGAATACAAAGAGTGAATCATCAGATGAAGAAGCTGTTTTACTTCTGTTTGAAAACCGTGGGTTTCTTTGTGGGCTGCTTCAGCCATAATCCAATATCTCCTCGTTGAATGGATCACGTTTGATGTTAAACAGGTAAGGTCGCTCAACGCACTTTTCAACGTTTAGAACGAAAATTTATTTTTTATAAGGAGATTTTTCTTCAATAAAGTTTGATGTTGAATATTTTGTGGGCGAGCGATAAGAGAGAACGTGACGTAGGCCCGCCAGATGCGGACCCACGTTGAGTGTTTTAATTACTAAGAATGGGTATACCCTAATTTACAGTACTATAGTTTGCGGCGACCCGAAAATGCGTGGGTGAGAGTATTACCATCAATATACTCGAGCTCTCCCCCAACCGGCACGCCGTGGGCAATTCTAGACGCATCAACGTTATGACTCGCACAAAGTTGAGCGATATAATGTGCCGTGGCCTCCCCCTCTACTGTCGGGTTTGTGGCGAGGATAACTTCATTTATCCCACCTGCGGCAAGACGAGCTTCAAGCTCAGTAAGACCAATTTCTTCTGGCCCAACGCCGTCAATAGGAGACAAATGACCCATAAGCACAAAATACTGCCCCTTGTAACTTAAGGTTTGTTCGATTGCTAGTACGTCTTGTGGGCTTTCAACAATACATAACAAGCCACTTGCTTCTCTTTCAGGGTGACGACAAATGTCACATAGCTCGTCTTCAGTAAATGTTCTGCAGCGCTTACAATGATGAATATGCTCCATGGCGTTGTGTAATACGTTGCTTAAATCAATTGCTCCAGTGCGATTGCGCTCTAATAGGTGGAATGCCATACGCTGAGCGCTCTTGTTGCCAACGCCGGGAAGACACGTTAGCGCCTGAATTAATTCTGAGAGTAGCGGACTGAACTTCATAGTATTTACTGCTTTGGTGCTTTTTCTTTTTGATTCGAGCTTTCGCGGTATTTAATCACGTTCCGCTTTGCTTGGTCGAGCTTAACTTCATAAATGTTGCCCCCAAATAACCCCTTGTACTCTTCATCGGTGAAAACCAGCGTGTTGTCGTCATAAAACGTCACTGCCTCTTTTTGTGTGACTACGCCTAAATCAATACGCGACACATCGCCACTGAAGAAGTTATCGCCTTCAAAATTTTCAAATAACCACAGGCTTGTTGAATCTAACAGCACCAGTTTAGTCCTATCAGGGCTTATTGCAGCCGATGTGATCCAGCATAACTTTTCAAGGGTGGTACAGGTTTTAAATTCGCCGATGAGCTGTGCGTCAAAGTTAGCGGCATGGTCCCCCACCTTATACAACTTGGTGATGCCATCGAAGGGTTTTGTTCTATTTTTTGTAAACAGGTAGAGGTTACGCTTGTACTCTACGAACGCTTCCAAATCGTAGTTCTTGTCTTTCGGTTTTACTTTTCCTTTTCCCATTTCTGGGTAAGTAAACTTAATGATTTCTGCTTCTGTGGTATCGGTTTTTATGTCAATGGGGTTTTCAATTTTGTAAATCGTTAACCAGCGTCGCTTGTTGTCATTGTTGCCGAAGTCTCCCAAAAAGAAATGACCGAAACTGTTTTGTGTCATGTCTTCCCAGTCGACGTTTTTGGCATTTGTAACTGTAACTTCCCTCTCAATAGTTCCATCTTTATTGAGCATATAAAGGATAGGTCCATCGCCACTGTCGTTAATGGCCCAAAGCCTTTTGTATTTATCGTATTCTATACCTGAAATTTCCTTAAGCTTCGGGTCGACCGTTACTATTTTCATTTTAAACAGGTCGTGAATACTCATAAAAAACAACACGGTTGCGATGGGTAGTAAAATAACCGTGGTGATAACTAAGCCTTTCCTTAGCACTACTAAAACCTCTATTTTAACGAGTTAACTTTCACGATTAGCGGTTAACTGAACACGTTAAGTTTTCTGAAAGATAAAAAACGCAATGATACAACGATCATTCAACTATTTGGGACACTTTTTCTACGGAACAACGGTTAAATGAGATTTTACTGTTAATGTCGATGAGTTGGGCATGCGCTCAATATTTGTAAGCTGTGTATCAGCCCATAATTATCAACGTATCATGCTGAAAACAAGCCTAACCTTTATCAGTAAGTAGACGTTGACGTCCATCTTTATTGAATACAGTTTCATCGTGATTTATGAATTGTTCAATGATTGACTGCTCATGGTCAGTAAATGCAGTTTCAAAATTTTGATGACCAACGCTCACTGTAGCTTTTTGCCCATTTGCTAACTTTTCGTTAGCCAGCGCTAACTGACTAATGAAATCATTTAACGATATCCGATTGTATGTAAAGATCCCGGGCTTACTCAATGATGCAGGTGTGAGTAAGTCATCATGTTCAAGCATAAAGGGGTGTTTGAAAATTGCTTGAGAGTTTGTGAAGCAGGCAGTAGGGCTGCGCAGAGTAGCAGCTTCTGGAAGCGCTTTAATACGGATGCTCTGACCATTGTCTGCGGTTTGCCAAGTTACACCACACACACTAACACTAAATGCATCTACCTGATTAGCAGTTTCCTTTCGCGCTAGCGTTGAGACGGTATCCAATGCTTGAAGCTCAGCAAGAACTTGAGGTAAAGACGCCATTGAGAGCTTTTCAATTGTTATCTTTCCCGCGTTGGACTGATAAGTAAGCTTCAGCGTGTTCTCTAGATAGTAGACTTGGCCTGTGTCCTTCCAAAGGGATACAGCGGTATTATTGATAGACGGGTTTTCGACGGCACAATCACGTTGGGCCTGAAAGCGTTTTAACATTTTTGCTAACACAGCATCCTCCCTCATTTCGAACTGCCACATTCTATTATTTGTGTTCCTTTGCCATGCGCAAGCTAAATGACTGAATGTGACAGTGTTTTAATGTTACGGAAGAAAGGCCTGGTTGAACTATTGCTAAAAATACTTATTTAAAACTGATAGCACGTTAGATTTTACGTGCGTATACCGACACCACAAACGTTAATGATAACTATTATCATATTGTAAAGTGTGCGAGAATGGCAGCATGGCTTGATGACTAAGTAAGTAGGAAAACGAATGCGAAATCTTATAAACGCAACCGTAACCCAAGTTCACCATTGGAATGACACTCTGTTTAGTTTCAAAACAACGAGAGAATCATCTTTTCGTTTTGAAAGTGGTCAATTCGTTATGATTGGTCTTGAAGTAGATGGTAGGCCACTGATGAGGGCCTACAGCATCGCAAGCCCAAATTATGATGAGGAATTGGAATTTTTTAGTATTAAAGTGCCAGATGGTGCGCTTACTTCTCGCCTTCAAAATATTGAACCTGGTGACCAGGTAATGATTAATATTAGGCCTACAGGTACGCTCGTGCCTGGTTTCTTGTTACCCGGAAAACATCTTTATTTGCTCAGCACTGGTACAGGTCTAGCACCATTTATGAGTATTATCAGAGATCCTTTCATTTATGAAAGCTTTGAAAAAATCATATTAGTTCACGGAACGCGTTGGCGCTCTGAACTTGCCTATCAAAACGAAATTGAGCACCAACTTCCTAACAACCCTTATTTCGGTGACGAAGTGCGTGAGAAACTCATTTACTATCCTACTGTTACGAGAGAAAGTTATGAGAAAAACGGTATCGCTCACGAAGGACGGATAACGAAGCTAATTGAAAGCGGAAAGTTGCTGGATGATATAGGTATGCCTGAATTAGACACTGAAAATGACAGATTCATGCTATGTGGCAACGACAACATGCTACAAGACCTTATGTCTATGCTAGACGACAAGGGCTTCTCGAAAGCTAACTCGCGTCGTCAGGGGCATTATGTAATTGAACAAGCATTTATAGAAAAGTAATGCGCAACGCATTTGCCTGACCATCGGCAACATTTTAAGTTTTCAATAAAAATCGCCGGCGTGTTGCCGGCGACTTTCTATGATTTCACTCGCAAAATACTTGCAAGCTGTATCGCTTCTAGCTTTACATAATTATTTAAAACGGCATTTTGAAGCCAGGAGGTAATGGCATTCCGCCAGTTACATCACCCATCTTCTCTTTGCTAGTTTCTTGAACTCGACGTACCGCGTCGTTAAATGCTGCAGCAACCAAATCTTCAACCATATCTTTGTCGTCGTCCATCAATGACTCATCAATGTCTACACGACGCACGTTGTGGTTGCACGTCATGGTTACTTTAACCATGCCTGCACCCGCTTCACCTGTTACTTCAATTTTGGCTAGGTCGTCTTGTGCTTTTTGCATGCGCTCTTGCATTTGCTGCGCCTGCTTCATGATATTGCCCATTCCACCTTTAAACATAATTTTTGTCTCGCTTCGTTTTGGTGTTAATAATTCTGCTATCGCGCTTTAACCGAATCGGTTAGCACTGACGCATCGAAAGTCGATAGCAATGCTTGAATTGTATCGTCGGTTTTAATCACCGAGTGTGCATGCGCATGGCGCATGGCATGAATCTCTTGTTGTAACGCAAAAGGTGTAGATGCTGGTTCGCCTAACGTGATATTTACTTCAACGTTTTCACCCAACCCATGATGGATTGCATCAACCAATTGCTTTTTCGCACTATCATTTAATAGATGCGTCTGACTATGGTCAATTTCAAGGGACACTTGATTGCCCGCTCGAGAAAATGATGCGTGCAGGACCAATTGTTTGAGTAGACCAGCAACTGGCATTTGCTCAACTAGATTGCTCCACTCGTCAATTTGGCTAGCGTGAGTTAATTTGCTTCCGTCATTTAAATACGCCTTTAACTGCCCGTCATAGGTACTGCTCAGCGGCGTATCAAAATTTAGAGCATCCCGCGCAAAAGACCGATCTCCCGCACTTTCCATCTGCTCAGGGGCACTGTCGTAATTCGAACTGCTATCAGAGGGCGCTTCAACATAATCTGCACCTTCAACCTGTTGAGGCGGTTGATTATCGTAATCAGTAGCCCAAGGCGGCATATCCTCAACCGGTGTTTCCGAGTTTGATTGCGCCTCAGATTCGTCATTTGAAAAAGGCATATCCTCTTCAAATTCATCAAGCAAGAAGTCGCTCGTGTTGTTTGAGCTAGAATGACTCTTTTCTGACTCGCTAGTATGCATAGTGTTAGAAGAATGCGCGTGAGTATTACCTAAAGACGAGCCTGAATTTGTACTTTCCAGTTGAGGAGTGTCTCCGCGCGCAACACTATTATCTTTATGTTCTGAGCCGCTATCTATACGCTCCGGGCTGTTCTCTCTAAGCTCTGGGCTATTATTTAGAGGCTTAGGGCTACTATTTAGAAGCTCAGGGCTATGGTCTTGCAGCTCACGGCTGTTTTCATGCCCAACGGGGTTTAAATCGCCCCTCTTGATTTCGTTATCAGCGCTAGCCTGCCCTGCACTATTATCGCTACCCTTGTTAACTCCATGTGCAGTTTGTGCAGTACTCAAAGCCTCGGCTTTACTTCTGGTAAAGCGCGCTTGAATATCACTTGCACTTTCGGTCTTAGCATTTGCTGCGCTGGTACTTTTTGACTCTGCGTCTTGTGCTTTTCTTTGCTTTAACTTTTGACGAAGTGCCAACATATCAGCCGTAGAGGTAAGCTGCTCTTCGGCCGTTAATGAGGACGGTTCGTTCTCGTGCGCCAACGACTCGCTGTTTTTATCAGAGCCTTTGGCGTTATGAGAGCCCTCAGCGTTATGAAAACCTTCAGCGTCATAAGAGCCCTCAGCGTTATGAAAACCCTCAGCGCTTTGAAAACCTTCAAAACCTAAGGAACCATCATCTTCTGACGGAGGTGGCATATCGTCCATGTACGCATCTAACGGAGGTCCATCGAAATATTGCGCTGCTTCGTTATGGGGCGCACTGACTTCACTTGGCGTTGGTTCAAGCTCTGCAGCAACGCTTTCTGTTTGTACCGCTTGTACCGCGGTGTTTTCTACGGGTAGTTCTTCAAAAGACGAAGTTGGAGCTGGCTTTACGGATTCATCATCATGTGAAGCATCACGCTCAAGTGCTGTAGTTTGAGTTGTCGTTGCACCTGACTCTGCATGAGGTAGCGCCGACAGAGTATCACTTCCACTCAACTCGCTTTCATCAGCGGCTGCATGTTCCTGCTCTTGCTGTGATTCAAATGGAGACGTAGATTGTTCTTGCTGCTCTTTTTCGATTATTGATGTAGCAAGTGAGTCTGGGGTAGATGGCGCACTTTCTAACGACTGTTCAGAGGTAGATTCAACCGATAGATGTGAAGGCGTCTCCTCCTGCACATTGGTTGCAGAAGTTTCGCTTAACGGCGCTTCCTCCTGCTTACCGACGTTTCCCGGGCCACCACTGGAAGAAGCATGATCTACAGGTAAACTATGCTCACTCCTCCCGTTTTCAATTTCACTTGCCGTGTCGTCGATGGGGGTATTTGGAGCAAACGACATCATTCGCATCAATGTCATTTCAAACGCACTTTTTCCATCCGCAGCAAACGGTAAGTCTTTTCTTCCTTGCAGTGCAATCTGATAAAGCAGCTGCACTTGCTCTGCTGGAATAGTTTTCGCTAATTGAAATATCGCTTTAGCCGATGTGGTTTCTAGCTTACATGCTTCAGGCACCCATTGCGTTAATGCTATTTGGTGCAGCAGGCTAGCCAATTCGCTGTGTACGTTGTCATAATCGGGGGCTTGCTCTGCGATGTCATTGACCAACTGCAATACAGCAGCAGGACTTTTACTTACCACAGCATGAACCACTTTAAGCAACTGGTTCTTGTCCATCAGCCCTAGCATATCGGTTACCACCGATGCCAGCACTTGATTTCCACCCTGTGCAATCGCTTGGTCAGTTAAACTCAGCGCATCACGCATACTGCCTTGGGCGGCTCTTGCCAAAAGCGCTAGCGCTTGTGGCTCAAAAGGCAGCTGTTCATGCTCTAAAATATGCTGCAGCTGTCCAACAATCTGCTCCCGAGACATGGCTTTCAAGTTAAACTGCAAGCAACGGGATAAGATGGTTATCGGAAGCTTTTGAGGATCAGTGGTCGCCAGTAAGAACTTAACGTGTGGCGGTGGCTCTTCCAGCGTTTTTAACAGCGCATTAAAGCTATGTTTTGAAAGCATGTGTACCTCATCGATAAGGTACACTTTGTAACGCCCGCGAGTGGGTTTGTATTGCACGTTATCAAGAAGCTCGCGAGTATCCTCAACTTTGGTTCTTGATGCAGCGTCAATCTCTAACAAATCAACGTAGTTCCCCTGCTCTATCTCTTTACAGGTGTTACATTGACCGCAAGGGTTTGCCCCTTGTCCTTCTTCGCAGTTAAGGCTTTTCGAAAAAATACGTGCAATGGTAGTTTTACCTACGCCTCGCGTACCTGTAAACAGATAAGCGTGGTGTAGACGATCGTTATCCAAAGCATTTGAAATGGCAGAGACAACATGTTCCTGACCCACAAGTTCACTGAACTTGCCCGGTCGCCACTTCCTTGCTAGTACCTGATAACTCATTATTACGTATTTCGCCTTTTGCTAGTTATGCTTTATAGCGATTATTCGCCTTCAAACTCACAAATAGAGTAGCTTTCTATATCAAGCGTACTCAATTTCTTCTCGCCACCTAGGTCCGGTAAGTTAATAACAAAACCTGCATGGTTTACTTCACCGCCTAGTGAACGAATTAGTTTCGCAGAAGCGGCTATCGTTCCACCAGTTGCAAGTAAATCGTCAATAAGAAGGACTTTATCACCTGGCTCAATGGCATCTTTATGGATTTCCAATGTATCCATGCCATATTCAAGCTCGTAGCTCTCGCTAACTACTTCACGAGGAAGTTTGTTGGGTTTTCTCACTGGAACAAAACCAATGCCCATTTCGATGGCCAATGGCGCACCAAAAAGGAACCCGCGTGCTTCAGTACCTGCTATCTTGGTAAATCCCATACCTTGATACTTTTCTACAAGTAACGAGATACAGCTACTAAATGCTTTGTGATCTTCTAAAACGCTGGTCACATCTCTAAATAAAATACCTGGCTTTGGATAGTCGGGTACGGTTTTCACTACTGATTTAATATATTCTGCAGTCACAATTATGCCTTGAATGTCTGCGTTATAACCAGAAGGTGAACCAGCCGGCGATGATATGCATCAACGGGAACGCGATTAGAGTTACTAGCGATGCTAGAAAGTACCACTTGTTATAGACTTCTTTGAAATCTGAATTGTCAGCCATTTGCACTACCTAAACAATTTTGTGAACAAAAAAATGGTGCTAAATGTTAATCGAAAGCAAGCCCGATTGACAGCGCTAATATGATCGATCGCTCACTTTCAGACCAGATCCTGGCGAAAGTTTAATATAAAGCAGGTAAATAGTAATGGTTACTTAGGATACTGGAAGCAGTATTCCTTTTTGTAACATGTCAGTGAGGGTCTGGTTCATACCATTTATAAGCACGTTTGAAGGAATTTGGGGAAGTTGTTGGCACAACGACTCAGCTAATTGTTCTATTTCCATTCCCAGTTCATTTTGTTCCAGCGTGTTGACTAAAATAGCCGTCACCGGATTAACATGAGCAAATTGAACGTCAAACTCACGGTCTCTGTAAACAACGTAGAACTGCTGTTCTTCGGCAGGTTGTTCGGGAATGTAGTCCTCGCCTATTAGGTGAACTTCAAATTGGTACGCTGCCAAAGATGCGTACGGTGATACCCTAATTGCGGTGATATTGTCTTCTTTTTGATAGAATTCAACGTTGTCTTCGTTTTTTCTAATACTGACGTCAAGCTCTAGCCACTCATAGTGAGCGAGTTCTGCTGCAAAATCAGGAAGAGTAATATCGAAGGTTGGCTCTGTTGAAAGGTACTCAACGAACTCTTTACTTATTTCAGCAAAATAAGGAGAGCGGCATTCGTGCTCAATAAAAAATTGACGCACAATACTCTCCCAGCCTTTTTCACCATACTGTTTTACCACAATAGATTTTAAAACGGGAAAACCGGTACTGACGAAATTATCGATGTTGTTAAAAAACAGGGATTGATAGATTTTCATACGACGAATGTGATCAGCGTCGGTATCACAAAATGTCTGTGGGTCTTTGATCGCATCAACGAACGTTTTTTGAGTGGTTTGAAATGACTGAGTCACGCGACACTTCCTTTAACGTTTGATGCTTGAACAGCTTCGCATTTTGCTTGAATTTGCTTAATTTTCTTCACTTCCGATAATAATTCGCTTAACGGGGGAATATTAAAATCACGCTCTAGCAAAGTCGGAAATACGCCGTGAGTAAGGTAAGCATGCTCCAACAGCGCCCAAACTGGCTCAATGACATCAGCCCCGTGAGTATCAACTTTCAAATCCTCTGCTTCATCATAATGACCAGCAATATGGCCATACACAATTTTGTCTGAGGGCAAGCCGTTAATGAACGCTTTCGCATCGTATTTATGGTTGATACTGTTAACGTAAACATTGTTTACGTCGAGAAGCATTTTGCAACCCGATTCATTTAGTATGCTCTTGGTAAATTCAAGTTCATCCATCTCTTGGCCTGGCGCAATGTAATAAGAGACATTTTCTAAGACCAGCGGTCGTTCGATGATATCTTGAACTTGAACAATTCGAGATACTACGTGCTTAATCGCGTCTTCAGTAAAAGGAATTGGCATCAGATCGTACATATGCCCGTTGCCAGAACAAAAGCTTAAGTGCTCGCTATACAATGCAATATTGTTTGCATCTAAAAATCGCTTAACGGTTTTTACAAACTCGACATCTAGTTTGTCGCTACTTCCGATAGACAAAGATAAACCATGAGTTGTAAAGGGAGCTTGCGAAGACGCTTGCTGAAATTGTTCTTGGTACTTCCCACCAAGTGGGATCCAATTTTCAGGGGCTACTTCCCAAAAATCGACTTCAGATGGCAATGTAGGTAAAAGCGCTTTTAGCATTTCCCGACGAAACCCAAGACCTGCGCCACAGATGTTTTTCATATCTTCCCCTTTACCGCATGGGATTGCACAATAGTAACGTAAGTTACTAGACAAAAAAGGCCATCATTCGACAGCCATTTTTTGCTAAGCGTAACTCGTGTAGCCTTCATCATTCTTTTTCAAGCTACACGATGTTTTTTGAATGGCGGTTACATGCTACCGCATTTGCCTTCGCCGCACTTGCCTTCTTTACCAGCTTTCTTGTCGCCGCCACATTTACCTTCGCCGCACTTGCCTTCTTTGTCAGCTTTCTTGTCGCCGCCACATTTGCCTTCGCCGCACTTGCCTTCTTTGTCAGCTTTCTTGTCTCCGCCGCACTTACCTTCGCCACACTTGCCTTCTTTTTCAGCTTTCTTGTCGCCGCCACACTTACCTTCGCCGCACTTGCCTTCTTTCTCTGCTTTGTCGCCGCCACATTTACCTTCGCCACACTTGCCTTCCGCAGCGAATTGGCTGTAACCAGATTCTAATGCTTGCATACCAAATGGATTTACATCTGCTACTGCAACCGTTGACGCCAAAGAGCCAATTACAACTGCACCCAACGCTGTCGCTACTGATGATTTTTTGATTTGTTTCATTGATGTACCCTCAATAATATTAGTCATGTTTGACGTACAGTAAGCACGTGTACTTTAAAAGACCCTGTGGGCTTAAAGGATATTTCACAAAAATTAATTTTTTTACAATTAATTTTTATGACATTGATATTAAAAGGTTTTATATTAACAAAAGTGCATCTGCATACTTTTACAATAAGTTAACAGAAAAAGTTAAGTACAGTACCTACAAAAAGTACAGGGTAAACGCGGTGAAGCAACAATTTTATCTAGGTCAATGGCAAGTCGATGTAACCAGCAATACTCTATCTCTCGGCAAGCTTAAGAGGACTCTAGAGCCGAAAACCATGGATGTTCTGCTGCTGTTGTGTCAGCAAAAAGGAGAAGTAGTATCCTCTGACGAGATCGTTGCTCAGTGCTGGCCTAGATCTGTGGTTGGAGACAACCCTGTACACAAAGCTATTACCAATTTGCGACGTGCATTAGGAGATAAAGCTTCAGCACCTGAATATATTGAAACTATCAGGAAACGAGGATATCGGATTGTTGCTGAGGTTCATTTTATAGGTGATGAGCAGGCACGAGCTTCTGAAACTAAATGGCGAGATGCTTCGCCGTATGTTGGACTGAATGCATTTTCTGCCAACGAAAGCCAAGTCTACTTTGGCAGAGATGCACTAATCCGTGATTTAGTTTCTCGCAGTTCAGAACTTTTCAATCGTAAACGACCTCTTTTGATGGTGCTTGGCCCAAGTGGTTCTGGCAAAAGTTCGCTGATCCATGCCGGATTTTTACCTAGGTTACTCGAAAAACAAGGAGTAAATGGGTTGCATGCACATGATTACTTGAGCGTTGACCTTGCCGATATAAACCCTAACGGCAATCCATCTGCAATCATAGACGAGATAGCGGCTCACATGTTGGATTGGGGCAATGACGAAAAAGCGGTTTTTGAAGGTTATAGTGCATCGCTTCTTGCCGACAAACTGTTTACTTCTCCGCAATCAATTGTTGATATTGTTGAGCGTTATTGCGAAGAGCACGAGCATCATACAAAAAGCTCCTACTCTTTTTACGCAATCATTTTAGACCGATTAGAAGTTTTTCTCTCCGACACGCAAATAGAGCACAAAGACAAGCAGGCTGTATTCACACTTTTAGAGACACTAAGTCAAAGCAACCTTTTTCTTGTCGTTTTAATTAGCAGAAACGACTTCTACCCGCTTATTTCTAATTTCGAAGTATTGATGAAAAATAAGTCTCGGGGAGCGCATGTAGATATAGCGCCGCCTTCGTTAAGTGAGCTTGGTCAAATAATCAAACTTCCCGCTCTGGCAGCAGAATTGCAATGGGAGCGCGACGGGACAACAAACGCCACTCTCGACGATGTTATTCTTTCTGATGCAAGCTTAGAACCGAATTGCCTTCCTCTTCTACAATACACACTCCAAGAGCTTTACTTACAACGCGACGGTAATTTACTTAAACGGGATACCTACTACGCGCTAGGAAAAATCGATGGGGCCATCGGCCACAAAGCCGAATCAACCTACTCCCAAATGCCTGCATCAGTGCAAAATGGGTTAAACACAGTACTTCCTCTTATTGTTAACTTGTCTGGTATGGACAATACGATGACAAGTAAAACAGCGAGTTGGGATGAGCTAAAAGGCAATGATGAGCGTCGGTTCGTCGAGCTCATGGTAGAACAGCGCCTTTTCGTTTCATTTTTAAATCAAGGGCAAGCCAGCTTCAAAGTTGCTCACGAGGCAGTATTAAGAAAATGGGAGCGGGTTCAGCAATGGATAGCACAGCACCAAAATACACTTTCAATTAAGGCAGCCCTTTATGAACAGGCAAAAACATGGGCAGAGAATGACAAAGATGACGCCTATCTTCTTCAATCAGGAAAGCCGCTTCTAGATGCCTCTACACTTCTTGATGCGAAATACATTCGACTATCGAATGAAGAGCGGGAGCTTATTCATCAAAGTCAGCGTAAATTCAGAAGGAAAAGCCTCTTTAAAGCGTTTACTGCTGCACTGTTGGCCGCACTATCTGTTATTTCCTTTGCGGCTATGCTGCACAGTAACCATTCTCAAGCTTTAGCTGAACGAAAGCGATTGGAAGCCGAAAATCTGATGGGGTTTATGATTGGCGATTTTGCCGATAAGCTTCGAAGCGTAAAACGAATGGATTTGCTAGAAGGTATTAGTGAACAGGCGCTTAAATACGTCACCCAAGCCCAAGAAATTCAAACGGGATGGATTGGATCGTCAACGCCGAAGCCTAGTTTTGAACTTCGCTTCCAACATGCTCTGTCTTTGCAAGCAATGGCTGAAGTGCGATTTTATCGCGATGATGCCGATACTGCCCAGCAATTGTATAAAGAAGCCGATAAGCGATTGGGCGCATTACTTGAGGAGCAGCCCGACAACTTCAAACTATTATTAGCGGCAGGCGCTAATGCATTCTGGTTAGGAGACATTGAATTAAGAAACTACAATTTTGCGCTGGCAGATGAGCAGTTTAATCGTTATTTGCGCTTTAGCGAGGAGATGCTGAAGGTATCCCCCAACAATTCGGATGCTTTGCTAGAGCTGAGTTATGCAACTAACTCGATTGGTAGTGTCGCGTTTCGTCGACAAGATTTTGACAAAGCTCTTTCGTTCTTCGAATCATCTCTGGCTTATAAGCAAAAACTTTTTGAAAAGTCAGAGTCACCTATTATTACCGCAACCGCAGTTGCAGATACTTATTCTTGGATCGCGTCTACACACATTCACAAGGGCCGTATTAACGAAGCACAATTAACCTTTGCGAAAGCAGAAGCTATTTTAGAGAAAAGTCTATCTACCTACTCAGGGAATGCAGAGATAATCGAAACACTTAGTTTGATTAAAATGAATGCCGCAAAGAGTAGCCAATTTACTGAAGACCTTAATACTTCCATTGAACTTTTAAATGATGCTAAAAAATTGTTGATTCAATTACTTGAGCAGGACCCTGCAAACAGTTCATGGCAGTCGTACTATAAACATGCCAGGACGTTACTGGACTACCACAGATCACTAAACCCAATCTCTGCATTACACAATCAAAATGTAAAACAAGATATCACTATTGATGAACTGTTAAGAGATGGATCACGCCTCTCTTCCAAAATTTATGCAGCTCTCTCTTACCAATATCGTCACGAATGGAAAATCAGTAGAAATTTGTTAGCTCAAATAAATATAGAGCACGCCATTGAAGAGAATTTAAAAAAGAATATTAAGGCAGAATTCATAAATGTTAGGGAATTAGAAAACTATGTCCTATACCAAATCGCGAGTATTCGCCAAGCGCTCAACGATGAGGGAAAAAATATAGATATAGTTCAAAAGGAATGTGAAACACTGTTTTCTCTTACAAACTCGGTAATCAACACAAGTAAACACCCTTTATTCTTACAAGCCCATGTATTCGCGGGATACTGTTTAAATAAACAAACAGCAGTAGCCAAAGTTCGAAGGCAACTCACACTTATGAACGTACCAATGCCACTTTATTTTACCAACATCAATAAGGAACTGAACAATGACAACACCACCGAATTATGACTACAGCGTTTCCGTTGACGCAGAGGGAGTTTTTACCATTGTACCGGAGGACGGTGCGCCGGAGTCGCCCATTACCGTTACTGTGCCGAATACAACTATAACTTATACTCTTACCTCAGATACCCCAGCTGCCATGGTGTTTTTAGCCCCCGAAATAACGAATGATCCTGAAGGGGATTTAACTTGGGAAATTAAGGATTCGGGTAGGTGCATTGTTATTACTGATTCAGACGCTGACGAAGAAGACGCGATTTGCGTAAAACTAGTTACCGGATTTATTAGCCCAGACCCTCAAGTAAAAAACGAGCCTGTTTAAATAGGTAGATTCTGGGGTACCTATCAAAGTGATTTTTACTCCACAAGATATGACGTCTAGGTATTTTTTTCGGCGCGCTTATCTTTATCTGAAAAAGCACGTAGCAAGTACATTTTCACGAACAGCTCGTGCTTGCCACTATCGTTCAGACTCTCCCTCTCACGCACTAACTAAACGCTCAACATCAACTTCATGCCTAAAAATGAGTGTTTTTTCTGATAGGATTTTCGTCTTGAATACTTGCGACATGTAATAACTTAGCTGCATTCATATTTAAGCTTTGAGCACACCATCCGCATCAAAAAACCATTGGCTTTACCTATCGCGCTTGAGCTTGATAGCCGTTTGATTCAGAGCTGAAATAGACAAATTCAAACCTTAAAGCTATGAGAAGCCTCTAACAACCAGTGGCAACGCAACAAGTCCAAATGATTTTAAATTCGTGAGTATCTTAGTTTAATCGATGCTAACTGAGGCTGGAATACTGCGTTATGCATCATGGGCTCGGCATTGAACTATTAATAATCAACACTCACGTTTTTATGCAATTTGTGTTTTAACAGTCAATTATAAATATCCTAGCTCACCAGCCTCTGCGTAGAGCAATGCGTTTTTTATATTAGTAACTAGCACCATCACTTAAATCTAGAGGAAGCATATTTGGTCCCTTCCACGAGATTTCGCTTGATACAAAAGCGTATCGGCCGCCTGCAATAGCGATGTTGTGTTCTCATAGCGTTGATTTTCATTCGTTGCCACCCCCATACTAACAGTGAGCTTTTTATTCGATGCCAGTACGAAGTGCCTGGCGCTCAGCTGGGCAAGGTGACGCTTTATTCGTATAGCCAATAATTGGGCGGTTTGTGAAGCGCAATTGGGTAAAATAATTGCAAACTCTTCCCCACCATAACGTGCCGCCAGGGTGTCACGGTTAGGCATACTTAAACTCAGAAGTTCACCAATACGTTTCAAACAACGATCTCCAGCTAAATGACCATACTCGTCGTTAAAAGTTTTAAAGTGGTCTATGTCGATTAAAATGACGCTTAACGGGAGACCCTCACTACTACATTTAACCCATTGGCCGCTCAAGTAGTCCGAGAATTTGTGACGATTTGCTAACCCTGTTAAAAAATCAGTTTCAGCCTTTCTTTTCAAAGCTGCGTACTCAGCTTTATGCAGCGTCAGGTCACGTAGAATGCAGAAGAATAACGAGTTATTAGACGATAGCTCTTTTGGCAACGATGAAACTGAGATTTCTATACTAATATCTCGGTGCGACTGACTTCTTTGCTTAAGAGAAACTTCGAAGGGTGGCGTTTCTAGAGCATTCTGCGCAGCGTTACCTAAACACTGAATGACATGGCTTTGTATTTGACCCGTTTCATCATTTATGAAATTAAGTAAATTTTCACTTAAAAGTTCATCACGAGACAAGCCCAAGAGTGAAGAGGCATTGGTATTAACCATTTCCATTGTGCCATTGCTATCTACGACGACTATTGCCTCATTGATAAAATTTATCATTCTTGCAAGAGAACTGTTTTTGTAGAAATTGAACAGTTCAAGGTGGGATGTTGTCGATTTGTTTTTACTTAACATTGATGTACGCATTCCAATATGCCGCCCTATAGGCCCTGAATTGCATACAAGATTACGTTGATATTATTAAACGTACCTTCCGAACACCTTCCACTTTAAACTACTGTTTTTAAATGATTTATTAAATTTAGGAAGCAAAAGGAAAGAGTTATTTATTCGCACTTCGATAGGATTCTAATATTGTAGAGTCACTTATATGTGTAGTAACCAGATTCAAACTATCAACAAGTTCATCTTTGTATCTGCTGTGATTTGAAACTGCAAAATAGGAAGGTACGGTCAATTTGTCTGAAATACTTACCTCAACCAATCGACTACCTAAGGACTCTGTATAAAATTGATAGGGTTGTTTGTAGCTAATTAGATAAGACGTTCTTCCAACATCAAAAAGGTGAATCGCGTCGCTACTTGTCGGCATATCAAAAAATTCAAAACCTTCTTGCTGAAGTGCCTGTCGAATTCCTAAATAGTCATAGCCGCGAATTGCCGAAATTGACTTATCATCCGCAAGTTGTCCGTTATGTAGAAGTACAATAGATAAGTAAACAAATGGAGTGTCTATAAATGTAGCGTTCTGATCTAACGCTGAAGTACCTCTGACATTAATTGTGACATCGACCTTCCCGGTCTTCACACGTTCAAACAAACGGGCCGGAGGCATGCATTCAACTAACACGTGATAATTCATTTTAGTCAATATAGCTACAGTTGCATCTATCGCTACACCATGACAACGCGAAGAGTCGGGTTCTTTAATCACTAATGGTGGGAACTCAACGACACCAAGCGTAATAGACTTTTCTGTTTTTAAATTTTCTTCAGAGCTTGCGCAATACGCCCAAGAAATAAGAATTAAGCAGTAACCTAAAAGAACCTTACGTTTCACATTTTTACCGATTTATTCACTGATAAATTATTTATATAGTATTTTGTGAATAAGTTATAGGAAGGAGATGTTATTACTAGATCTCTCCCAGTCAAAATATGCTTACAGCACAAGCACACAAGAAATGGGGTCAGAGTACATTTCTCTGATTTAACTGCACTGGGGGTAAGGGAATGACTATGTTCTGATGTTTAAAGTAATAAAGTACTCTGACCCCATTATTTTTCTTCCAAACGCAAAAAACCCGCCGTTAGGCGGGTTCTTCTTAATGGGACCTGGCAGTGTCCTACTCTCACATGGGGAAGCCCCACACTACCATCGGCGCTAATACGTTTCACTTCTGAGTTCGGAATGGAGTCAGGTGGTACCGTATCGCTATGGCTGCCAGGAAAAACTGGTA